>CAZARU010000009.1:0-97826 GCA_964487605.1 uncultured Polyangiaceae bacterium | reverse complement strand
AGCCACTCGGCTGATCGCGCTCGCCGCGGCGGCGTCGGTGTTCACGGCGGCGTGTGTTCGCGAGGGGGGAGCCCCGCCGGCGTCGCCGGGTGCGCGGCGCGACGCCCCGGCGCGCCCGGCGCTGGCGGACCGCGTCGAAGAGCCGCCCGCGCACGGCGCGGTCCCCGCGGCCGCGGTGCCGAACGTGGTGGTTCGGCCCGCGGACCCCGTCCCGAGCTGCCCGGAGGGCATGGCCGTCGCTCGTCGGGCGAAGGGGCGCTACTGCATCGACCGGTGGGAGGCGACGCTCGAGCGGGTGGGTCCCGAGGGTTCGGTCACCGCGTGGCCCGGCCATCGCGCCATCGACGGTCAAGAGGAGCGGTTTCGCGCGGTGAGCGCCCCGGGGCGCAAGCCCCAGGGATACGTCAGCGGAGCCCAGGCGGAGGTGGTCTGTCGAAACGCAGGCAAGCGGCTGTGTGAAATCGACGAATGGGTCACAGCATGTCGAGGCGCCGAACTCGCGACGTATCCCTACGGCAACGAGCGCAAGAAGGACGTCTGCAACGATCGGTTTCGCGTGCTGGACCACCATCCCATTCCGATTCTCTTCAGGAAGCACGCGCCGCCCGGGACCGATCCGAAGCTCATGTGGCATCCCACGTGGATGGATGACGAGCGCATCCACGCGATGCCGCATACGGTCGATCCAACGGGCGCGAGGAGCGGATGCACGAACGACCTCGGCGTCTACGACATGGTCGGCAACCTGCACGAGTGGGTGGCGGACCCGGACGGAACGTTCTTCGGAGGGTTCTTCATGGACACGTTCCAGAACGGTGAAGGCTGCGGCTACCGCACCGTCGCGCATCCGTTCGACTACCACGACTACTCCACGGGATTCCGCTGCTGCGCTGACGTGCGCGTGGCCCCGTGAGCCTTCGCCGCCGTCGCTTCACCCGCCGAGGAAGGCCGCGACCTCCAGGGCCATCTCGTCGACGTCCCACTCGAAGGTGACGCCGACCAGCGTCACGCCGAGACCGCTGGGCAAGAACGCGCGTTCTCGCACCCACTCGACGTGGCCGGTGGCGTAGAGGGGCTCGCCCGTCGCACCCTTCATGAAGCGCACCTTGACGGGGTCGGCCATCTTCACGGGCCAGGGTCGCTGAAACTGGGGACGAACCTGGAGGATCGCGCCGTTGGGACGTAGGTGCGTCGTGGTGGTTCGCCCCGCGAGCACCGGTCGCTCGGCCTTCGCGGTGACGAGGAAGAGGGCGACGTTGATCGGTTCGTGCTGGACGAGGTCGGACGCGTTCTCGGGGAACTCGATCGGGGACACGGGCACGGTGAGCTCTCTGACGACCTGGCAGCGACCCCACTCATCCTGCCTCGATCCTGCCAGATTGTCAGGACGGTCCCTGACGTGGCCGCAGCCGGCGGCCGAAATCCAGCCGCGCGCAATCGGACACGACCCTGGCACGGTGTTCGCTCTGCGCTTCTCGAAGTGGACCTCGATCGCATCCTGCGCGGCGCCTGCCTCGCGCTGCTCCCGACCGCCGCGGTGGGTGTCGCCGTGGCGGGACAGCAGTCCTCGACGTCTGCGCCGCCCATCCCCGTGGCGAGCAGCTCCCCGAGTGCCTCGTCGAGCGCGGACGAGCCCGCGCCGGAGGGCGCGCACGACCGGGCTCGGCCTGCGGCGAGGTCCGATCCCGCGGGCGCCTCGCTGCCGGATCTCGGCAGGGCACCGGTTCCGAAGGGACGACATCCCGCGCCGAGCGACGTGGGCGGAGCCCGGTCGTCGTCAGCGGACCTCGGCGGCGCCTCCTCCTGGCTCGCGCGGGATCTTCCCGTCTCACCGGGTGCCTTCGGCGTGAACCCCGAGCGAGCCAGGCGCGAACGCAAGACGTCGTGCGGCGGCCTGTCCGTCAGCCTCATCACGGCGTCCGACGATTCGTCGTGGTCGTTCGCCACCATCGCCGAGGCGCCTGGCGCTGCCGGCGAGGTCTACCGTGTCGGCGACGTGGTGGGTCGCTGGAAGGTCGCCGGGATCGAATGGGACCGCGTCCTGCTCGATCGAGGCGGATCGAGGTGCGAGCTCGCCGTGCACGAGGAGGCGCCGACCCACCGCGCGGTGGCCGAAGAGCCCGACGCGATGATCGAGCGCGCCGACGCCTTCGCGCCGCTCGAAGACGCCCAAGAAGCGCCCGAACGGCCCTCTCTCGAAGGCATCCTCGCGGCGATTCACCGCGTGTCGCCCACGCAGGTGACCCTGACCCGCGAGGCGCTCGACGCGGTCTTCGCGGAGAGCACGCGCCTGCTCGCCGGCGCGACCTTCGAGCCTGCCATCAGAGACGACGAAGCCGGTCTACAGATCGAAGGCGTCGAGCGGAGCGCCCTGCTCGATCGCCTCGGTGTCCGAGACGGAGACGTCGTCCTGTCGCTCAACGGCGAATCCTGCGGGACCATCGAGTCTGCGATCGTCGCGCTCCGCCGCGCACGTTCGGACGAGCGGCTCGTCGCCCGGGTCGATCGCATGGGCGACGTGTTCGATCTCGACGTGCAGCCGCGCTAGGCGGGCTCCCGGCGTCGAGCTCGGCGACGGCTCGCGACGACCAGGGACGCGAGCAGCAGCGCCGTCGCAGGGGCGCGACCTTCCGCCGTGCCAGCGACGCGACAGCCACAACCGCCGCCGGCGAGGCGCACCTCGGGGCGCGAGTCGTCCGCCGCCAGCGGTGCCCCCGCTTCACCCGACGTTCCGCCGACGCCTCCGAACCCGGTGCCTGCCGTACCGGCGGTTCCCCCGGTTCCGACGGGTGGCTTCGGATCCAGGAACCGCACGAAGAGCTCGGTCAGGAGTCCGTCCTGGTCCCCGCGATTGACGATCATCACGTGGGCGTCCGTCGCGCCGGCGGGGAGGTCGATCGTCGCGGCCTCCGTCACGCTGCCGCCCATCGGCACGACCGGGTCTTGCGCATCGTGCCTCACTCCGGGGCCGTACTCGAAGCGGATGGGGTCCTCGCCGAACTTCACCAGGACGACGGGATCGAAGGGCGTTCCTTCTCCGCCGAAGCTGCCGCCGAGTCCCGACGAGGGAGCGGGGAGCGACTGCCACCGGACTTGCATCTGCGCCGCTCCCTCCTCGACGGGGACGCGGAGCTGAAAGTGTCCGGGCGCGAAGTCCACCGATTCGGGAACGCCGACGATGGCCTTGCCAGGTACGTAGAAGGCGTGTCCCAGGGTCGCGGACGGACCGAGGAGTGGCGCTCCGTCGTACCTGCGGATCCGTTCGCAGCGGGGCAGCACGCCCCGCACCTCGAACGTGTCGCGTAGCGTCGTGGCCACGGACGAGCCGAGTGGTGAGGCTTCGACGGCCACGATCACGAGCTCCGCCATCTCGTGGTACGCGAGCTCGCCGCTCGGTGCCGCCACCAGGGCCGTGACGATCGCGCCGTCGAGCAAGAGTGCGTCGTCCTCGGACAGCGCCTTGCGCGCCGACCACAGGGCGCCGGAGAACAGCGTCGAGTCGACGTGAACTTCACCTGCCGTGCTCTCGGGGCACGTGTGATCGTTCTCGAGGTCCCGAATCGAGCTCATCCCGAACGCCTGTCCGACGTACTCGCCCACCCGCGCGTCTCCGGTGATCGCCGACGAGAAGTAGTCGGCGAGGGCCTCGTTCATGGAGCCGGATTCTGGGTGGGCACCCTGGTCGTCCAGCAGCCAGTAGGGTGCCAGGTTCGCCGTCGCATCCACCGCGGCGTGGCCGAACTCGTGGAAGACGACGTCACCATCGACGGCGAAATCGCGCTGGGTGCCCTGGCCGAACCACAGTGCGCCGCTCTCCACGCCCCAGAATCTCTCGAAGAACGGCGAAGCCGGGGAGAAGAACGCGTTGTCGAGGGGCTCGAGCGCGCGGTCCGGGTCGGCCAGCACGGCCGGGTTCCCGGTTCCGCCCCAGAGCCCCTCGGCCATCCGGAAGTTCACCACGCCGATCAAGGGCCGGTCCTGCAGCTCGGGCATGCCGAGGGACACCATCCTCGAGTAGATGGTGCTCGCGTGGTGGAACATTGCCACCTCGGCGTGGGCATCCTCCACGTCGAAGTCCCTCTCGAACTCGTAGGGGAAATCGCCATTCGCGTCGGCGATCGCGGTCTGTTCGAGGTCGCACACGTGGAGCGACAGTCCGAACGCCCGCACGACCTGCTTGTTGTCGATGCAGTTGAAGACCGAGACCCGGTCGCTCGTGAGCGTGGTTGCGCCGACCTCGAGCCCCTCCAGGGTCACGTCCTCGGCGGTGGGCGTCTTGATCGGATTCTCCGGGAAGACCTTCGCCGCGCGATCACGGCGCGTCGCATCGAACCGGAGCAGTCGCTCGCCCGTGTGGGCGTCGACGAGCACCGTGGGTGCGTACACCGACCCCGGGGCGACTCCCGCGTAGAACGCCCAGGTCAGACGCACGCCGAACGCGCTCGGCCACCACGCGAGCACCGCGTCGCTCGCCCCGAACGTCCTGCCCGCGACACGGGACGCGACGATTGCCGAGGCCCCGGCCGAGAGCGTGGGCACCGGCCGGACGGTGAAGCGTGTCGCCGGTTCCGTGTGAACGGAGGCGAAGCGCGCCGCGGCCGTGCGCCCGCTCGCGACGAAGGTCGCGCCACGGCTCAGGACCGGGAGGCCCGCGTGCGACTGCCCGAAGCGAAACGCACGGCCACGCCCGGCGAGATCGAAGGTGCGCGCGTGGGTCAACTCGGCGCTCTGGAGCGCCGGTGCCGCGGCCACGAGGGCCGCGCGGGCCGTCGCCACGTCCAGCGGTCCGCCCACCGGAGCGCGGATTCTCGAGGTGTGCGGCGCGGCGTGGGCGAGCCCCGTGGCGCAGACGAGGGTGGCGACGGCGCTTGCGACGGACGAGGTTCGGCGCATGACGGGCGGGCAAGCCTAGTGCTGCGCAGCCGAAGTTCCTACCGGGTTTGGAGGGGCGTGACGGCCGGCAAGTGGCGCCGAGGAGCGGTGGTGCTTCGACACGGCCGCGCAAACCTGAGACGCTCGCGAGAGCCGGTCGCGCGGCCGGTCGGAGCCGATCATGGTCTACAACTATTCCACGTTCGTCCTCGCCGACGAGGAGCCGGCCTTCGGGGCGTTCCGCAATCACCTCCACGTCGGTGAACGCGCACCGGACTTCGTCCTGGAGGACCTCGAGACGGGTTCGCGCGTCGCGCTGTCCGAAGCCTGGCGTGACGGCCTGTCCGTCGTCGAGTTCGGCTCCTTCACCTGACCGTACTGCACGATCGCCTGTACGGCGATGGACGAGCTGGCGGACGGTTTTGCCGGCGAGGGCGTATCGAGTGTCTTCGTGTACACCCGCGAGGCGCACCCCGGTGAGCACCATCGCCATCACACGTCGATGGACGACAAGCGGACGAACGCGAGGGCGTTCCGCGAGCACGCGCGCGTGCGTCGCCGCATCCTCCTCGACGACCTCGAGGGGACGGCGCACCGCGCGTGGGGCTCGCTGCCGAACATGACGTGGATCGTCGGCCGGGGCGGCGTCATCCACTACAAGGCGGACTGGACCGACGCCGCCGACGTGCGGGACGCGCTCCGGGGTGCGCTCCGCGCTGCGGAGCGACGTCGGTCGGAGCCGCTGCGGTCGCTGCATACGGAGCGGCTGGCCTGGCGAGTCTCGGATGGTGAAGCGTTTCGTCGAGGCCTGGAGCGTGCGGGGCCCCAGGCGGTCGCCGATTTCTACGGAAAGAAGTGAGCGGTGGCGCCGCACGCCCACTGAGCGGAGCCCGCCGTGGCTGGCCCGCTGGCATCGGGACCGGCGGTGGGTCGTGCGTGCGCGCCGAGTGGCGCAGGTTCGGGGAATCCGGTACGGATGCCCGGTGTGGCCGGACAGGATGGCGCGCTCGTGACCTCGAAGGGTGGCGGAGCGCGCGCGCTCGTGACGGGTGGCGCTGGCTTCATCGCGTCGCACGTCGCCGACCGGCTACTTGCCGAGGGCTGGGAGGTGACGTCGCTCGACAACTTCGACCCCTACTACGATCCCGCCAAGAAGCGTCGGAACGTCGCAGCAGCCCAGGGTTCCGCTTCGTACCGGCTCGTCGAGGCGGACGTGTGCGACGGAGATGCGCTCGCGCGCGTCTTCGACGAGGCGACCCCGGACGTGGTCGTCCACCTCGCGGCACGCGCGGGCGTCAGAGCGAGCGTCGCCGATCCGTGGATCTACGTCGGAGTCAACGAGGTCGGGGGCCTGAACGTGCTCGAGCAGGCTCGTCGGCGGGGCAACGTTCCCATCGTCTTCGCGTCCACGTCGTCGGTCTACGGCGCATCGACGCCAGCACCGTTCCGGGAAGACGCGCCGGCCGATCGTCCGCTCTCGCCGTACGCCGCGAGCAAGCGCGGGTCCGAGATGATGGCTCATGCCTACCATCATCTCCACGGAGTCCCCGTGGCCGTCGCTCGCTTCTTCACCGTGTACGGACCCCGCGGACGTCCGGACATGGCCTTCTGGAGGTTCACCGAGGCGCTTCGCGCCGGCAGGCCGCTTCGCCTGCACGGTGAGGCGACGGAGCGGGACTTCACGTTCGTCGGCGACATCGTGGACGGTGTCGTGGGAGCCATCGGGTGGGTACGAAGGACCCGCGGCTTCGACACGTTCAACCTGGGGCGAAGCGAGCCCGTCAGGGTCCGACACGTCATCGAGACGCTCGCCCGGGCGATGGGCGTCACCCCCGACGTGGAGCTGGGCGACCTCGAGCCGGGCGAGTCGGCCATCACCGCCGCCGACGTGTCGAAGGCACGCGCGGCCTTCGGCTACGCGCCGCGCGTCTCCCTGGAAGAGGGCGTCGCGCGCTGGCTCACCTGGTGGACGGCCGAGGAGGCTTCGGGCGCGACGTGAAGCCGGACGACGCGGTGAACGTGCCCGTCGACCGTCCGCCCGCGTGGCGAAGGGCGTTGCCCCTCGTCCTCGGCACCCTGCTCGTCGCCTGGGTGATCACCCGGCTCGACCTCCGTGTCTTCGCGAGCGCCATCGCGTCGACGAACCTGGCGGGGTTCTTCGCCTTTGCCCTGGCCTTCAATGCGGCTCTCCTGGCGGCAGACTCGTTCGCGACGGCGCACGTGTACCGGACCACGGTGTGTCCCATCGGATTTCGTGAGCTCTTCATTCTTCGCGCGGCCTCGTACTTGCCGTCCATGTTGAACCACCACGTCGGCCAGGCGTGGCTCACGTACTTCCTCGCCCGCGTTTACGGCGCGCCGCTGTGGCGCGTGGCGGGTGCGACGCTCCTCGTCTACGCGAGTATCCTCGCGTCGCTGGTCGTGGTGGGACTGCTGGCGCTTCCGTTCAATCACGTCCAGATGCCCTGGCTGGCACCGACCGTCGGCGCTCTCGTCGTCGCGGGTGTGGGCTACCTCACGGTGATAGGCCTCGCTCCTCGACGGCTGGCCAGGTGGCAAGCGGCGGCGCCGCTCTTCGAGGCCGGTGTTCGCGGCCACCTCGGCGCCGTGCTGGTGCGGCTCCCGCACATCGGGGTGCAGTTCGTCGGGGCCTGGCTTCCGTTCTGGTTCTTCGACGTGAACGTCCCCCTCGCGGACGCCCTCGCCCTCGTTCCGCCCCTCATGGTCGTCGTCGCGCTCCCCATCACGCCGCAGGGGGTCGGTACGCGCGACGTCTTCGCGCTGGGGCTGTTCGCGCGGTATGCCCAGGGCTCCGCCGCGGAGCAGGCAGCGTCGGTGGCGGCGGCCACGCTGTCCTGGGCCGTCGCGATCACGCTCGTGCAGGTCACGCTGTCGCCCCTGTTCATGCGGCGCGCCTACCGGCTGCTGGGGGAGCGCGAGGAAACCTGATTCCCCGCCGGACCTGTTGGTTCCGGCCAGGTCCCCGCTCTATGCTCGGGCCCACCCATGCCGAAGAAGAAGGCGAAGCGCCTGACGAAGAAGGAACGCAAGGCCACGCGGGGCGGCGGCAACGCGAGCGCACCGCAGCACCTTCACTGCATCACGTGCGGACGTCACCTCGATCCGGAGGAGTTTGCCGGAGCGAGCCCCACGGCACGAGTGCTCACCTGCGACCATGGGGGTCGCTTCCCGTCGTGTACGGGATGCGTTCCGACCTCGACGAAGCTGATCCAGGAGCACGATCGAACGGGGCGCCCCGTGCAGGCCGCATCGGCCTGGCACTGACCGGCGCTCCCCCTTTCACTCGTCGGAGAACTCCGTGCGGCGCCCGCGGGCGCGCATGATGGCGTCGTACTCTTCGAAGAGCGTCGCGCCGCCGGGCGTTCTGGGCAGCTCGACGCCGAGGACACGCGCCGCCAGCAGGCCCGACAGCGCCAGCACGCGATCACGCTCGGTGTACCGGCTCACGGCTCGGAGATCGTGCAGGCACCTGCGGATCGTGGCGGCGAGCTTCGTCGCGACGCGCTCCGACACGCCCGTGATGCCGTAACACTCGCCGAGGTCGGCGATCTGCCCTCGAAAGACGGGGGCGAAGGCAGGATCGGTCCGACGTAGGCGCTCGGCCTGGCGCTCGTCGGCCAGAGCACGATAGTCATCGAGCAGCGACACGACCTCCGCGATCGCGAACGGCTTTCTGATGAAGCGAATCCCCAGGTCGCGCGTTCTCTTCTCGAGGCGCGTATCGACCTCGCCCGTCACCAGAGCGATCATCATGTCGGGGTTGTTCCGGCGGAAGAACTCGCCGACCACCAGGCCCTCGATGCCTGGCAGGTTGTGATCCAGGAGGGCGACCTGGAACGTCCAGAACGGCAGGAGTTCGAGCGCCTCTTCGGCCGACGCCGCCAGCACGACCTCTTGCCCGTGGCGAGAGACGACGTCGAGGAGGAGGTTCCTCGTGTCCTGGTCGTCGTCGAGCACCAGGACGTTCAGTGGGTCGGAGCCGCCCTCCATCGCCGCGAGCGTAACCCGCCCCGGCACCGGGACTGGAGCGGCCCTGCGCCACGCCGGCTTGCCGGCGCTTTCGCACGAAGGCTGGCGGGCTCGTGGGAGTTTTCCATGGACGCCGAGCGGTACCGCGGCCACGCTTCGCGGGTGCCCATGGCGGCTCGGATCATCGTTGTGGACCATTTGCGACCCGTCGCGACGGCCGTGGCGCGCGTCCTCCAGCGGCGAGGCTACCGGGTCACGGTCGCGACGAGCCTCGACGAGGCCTGCGACGAACCCGGTCCGTTCGAGTGCGGCGTCTTCGCGACGAAGGTCGGCCCCGACGACGGCGTGTCGCTCGCGGGCTGGTTGATGGCAGAGGGGCGCCTCGAAACGGCGATCTTCTTCGACGACTCGACGGACGCCGAGATCCACCGTCGCGCGAACACCATCGGGACGTTCCTTCGGCGCGAGGAAGGCGTGGGCGCGCTCTGCGAGGCCGTCGCGCAGGCCGTGGAGTGGGTCGCGGTCGCCAACGGGTCGCCCACGTCGTCGCGTCGTCGCGACCTCGAGTCGGGCCGGCGCAAGAAGAAGACCTGAGAAGGTTCGAAGGTCAGTCCGCCGCCGTCGCGACCACCCTCTCCAGGCACTTGGAGAAGGAGCACTCGGACTGCACGCACCGCTCGATCTCGAGGCCCACGGGCCGGCGAAACGCCGACAGGACGGCCGCACACGTCTCAGGGGCCTGAAGCTCGGCAAAGTCGGTCTCCGGCGGGCATCTTCGGAGGAAGGCTTCGCAAGTGGTTCGTGCGCTCGGCTCGGCGCACGCGCGCTTCGAGGCGGCGAGGCTGCAGGCCTTGGGAGCGTCCATCTCGCAGATCTCCGGACCGTTGCTCTTGTCGATCAAGCAGTCCACGAGCTCCACCGCGACGCCAGGCTTGAACGCCGCGGCGAGCGCGCGGCAAGTCGCCCGCGCTCGTTCCGCGGCGGGACACCCGCGGTCGCGGACGAGCGAGCAGTCCTTGGGGTTGCCCACGCCATCGTCGCACTTCGAGCTCACGTTCGACCCGGTCGATTCGGGCGTGGCGGCGTCCATCGCCGAGTCCGGCGCCGCGTCGGGTGATGCGCCGGTCGGCGCCTCGTTCCCGTCGCCCTCCGCGCCGCCGTCGGCGGGTCCGGCGTCGGTGTCGGGCGATGCGGCCCCATCGCGCGGCGCGGCGACGCCGAGGCCGGAGTCCGGCTCGCCGGGGTCCGCGCCGCCGAGCGGAACCGCGGAGGGCAGGCCTCGACCGCACTGCACCACGGCAGTGGCGACGACGAGGGCGATGAACCGGGCAGACCGCACGTTCCGAAGCGGAGCTTATCGCACCGCTCGGGGCGTTGTGCGATGCTGGACCGCCGTCCCGACGCCGGAAACGGCCTCGAGTCGGCTGGCCTGTCCGCCACCATGACCCACCAACACCTGACGCTCGAGCGGGACGGGCACGTCGCCACGATCACCCTTTCGCGGCCAGAGTCCCTCAATGCGCTCAACGGCCGACTGGTGGCCGAGCTCGAGCGGGTGGCCACGGAGCTTCACGACGACGAGGAGACGCGAGTCGTCGTGGTGACCGGAGCCGGAAAGCACTTCAGCGCCGGCGTCGACCTGAAGGATCCCGAGCGCGCCGAGCGAGACCGCGACTCCCGCCTCATGCGGTGGCGCTACTTGCGCGCAGGACCTCGCCTCGTCCGCAGCTTCCTCGAGCTGCAACAGATCACGATCGCTGCGGTCAACGGTGCAGCGCTCGGCGGCGCTGCATGCCTGATTTCCGTCTGCGACTTTCGTCTGGGTGCCGAGGACGCGACCGTCGGGTATCCCGAGATCAATCTCGGAATGAACCTGAGCTGGATGGGCGTGCCACCGCTCGTTCATCTCGTCGGTCCCGCGCGTGCCAAGCGCATGCTCCTCTTGGGCCACCGTGAAAGCGCCCAGACGCTCGGGGCGTGGGGATTCTTCGACGAGGTCGTCCCGGGCGACCTCCTGCTCGGTCGGGCGAAGGAACTCGCCGCGGAGCTCGCCTCGAAGCCTCCGATGGCCGCCCAGATGATCAAGCGCGGAGTCAATGCGGCCGCCACGGCGCTCGACCATGCGGTCATGCACATGGACACCGATCAGTTCATGCTCGCCACGGAGACCGACGACCATCGCGAGGCCATCGAAGCGTTTCTCCAGAGGCGCAAGGCCGTCTTCAGGGGAACCTGACCTTCGGAGCCGTCACCGTGAAGACACCTGCACTCTCGGTCATCGCCCCCTGCTACGACGAGCAGTTCAACGTGCCCGAGCTGGTGCGTCGGGTCATCGGTGTGTTCGAGCGAGGCGGCCTCGACGGTGAGCTGGTCCTCGTCGACGACGGGAGCGCGGACGGGACCCGGGCGGCGATCGACGCCGCTCAGGCCCGGCACCCGGGCGTCGTCGTCGGTCGCCACCACGAGGACAATCGCGGCATCGCTGCGGCCTGGAAAACCGGCGTCGCCGCCGCCCGCGCGCCGGTGGTCGCGATCATCGACTCGGACCTTCAGTACCAGCCCGAGGATCTCCTGCGGCTGTACCGAGAGCTGCTCGAGACCAGCGTGGACGTCGTACAGGGCTGGCGCAGCGCCGTCGGCCGAGAGCGCGGTGCACGCTACCACCTCAGCCGGGGCCTCAACTTCCTCTTGAACACGACGTTCGCGATGTCGCTCGCGGACAACAAGAGCGGCTTCGTCATGTGCGCGAAGGAGGTGATGGAAGACCTGCTGACGTACGAGGGCACCTACGCGTACTGGCAGTCGTTCATCATGGTCGCGGCCCATGCCAAGGGGTACTCGTACAAGGAGATCGAGACGCTCTTCGAGAATCGTCGGGCCGGGAAGAGCTTCCTCGACGACATTGCCTATCGCGCGGCTGCGCGGTCGCTCGTGGACGTGGGGCGTGCCGCGTGGGAGTACCGCATCAAGCGCAGAGCGCCGGACATCGCGGCGCAGTTCCTCCGTCGTCACGCCGTGACGGATCGCTCGCCGCCCCGCTCCACGGCGTCGAAGGCGCGGTGGAGTACGTACATGGCGGCCTTCAACCGGACGCACTGGATGATCACCCGGGACGTGGAGCGGTACTACGAGCTGTTGCGGAAGACGCAGTGGCTCTCGCCGCAACAGCTACGCGACCTGCAGGACGAGAAGCTGCGACGTCTCGTGCGCCACGCGTATCGGAACGTCCCCTACTACCGCGACCAGATGAAGAGGGCGGGCGTGCGCCCAGAGGACGTTCGCGGGCAAACCGACTTGCACAAGCTGCCGCTCCTGGCGAAGGACGACGTCCGCGCCCACCTCTACTTCGACATTCTGAGCGAGAATCACGACAAGAACGACGTCCTGAAGATCACGACGAGCGGATCCACGGGTGAGCCCTTCGTTTGCTACGCGGACAGGGCGCAGCTCGAGTTTCGGTGGGCCGCGACCATCCGGTCGCAAGAGTGGACCGGCTACGAGTTCGGCGATCCCTGCGTGCGACTGTGGCATCAGACGCTCGGCATGACCGGGGGGCAGGTCGTCCGGGAGCGACTCGACGCATGGCTCTCGAGGCGGCTGTTCATTCCGGTCTTCGAGATGAACGAGGATCGCCTGGACGACATGGTGAGGGAGATCGCGGCCTGGCAGCCGGTGATGCTCGACGGTTATGCCGAGGCCCTCGACTTCCTGGCGCACTTCCTGCGCAGTCGCGGGCGCATCGACGTGAGGCCGAAGGCCATCATGAGCAGCGCGCAGACGCTGCCCGAACCCAGCCGCAGGCTCATCGAGGAGGCGTTCGGGTGTCGCGTCTTCGACAAGTACGGCGCGCGCGAATTCTCGGGCATTGCCTACGAATGCGAGGCGCACTCCGGCCACCACGTGGTCGGCGAGGGGTACATCGTCGAAATCCTGCGCGACGGACGCCCCGCTGCGCCCGGTGAAGCCGGCGAGGTGGTCATCACCGACCTCAACAACTATTGCCTGCCGTTCATTCGTTACCGCATCGGTGATCTCGCCGTGGCTCGCGATCCGACGCAGGCCTGCCCTTGCGGGCGGGGCTTACCGCTCATCGGCAACATCGAAGGACGTGTTCAGTCGATCATCCAGGGCACGGACGGCCAGTACGTCCCGGGCACGTTCTTCGCGCACTACCTGAAAGAGTTCGACCACGCCATCCAGCGCTTTCAAGTCGTGCAGGAGCGGCGTGGCGCGATGACGTTTCGTGTCGTGAAAGGCGGTCGCTACTCCGACGATGTGCTCGACGAAATCATCGCGACCTTCCGTCGCTATCTCGGTGCCGACATGCACATCGACGTCGAGTTCGTCGAGAACGTCGAACTCGTGCGCAC
Organism: uncultured Polyangiaceae bacterium; assembly: GCA_964487605.1. GTDB lineage: Bacteria > Myxococcota_A > Polyangia > Polyangiales > Polyangiaceae > JAJDAH01. The sequence goes on along the minus strand of CAZARU010000009.1, from coordinate 84,594 downwards.
GGGCAAGAGGCTCGCCAGTGTGTCGCGCCTGGGCATCGACTTTCAGCGCGACGCGCCCGCCGTAGCGAGAGGCTGACGGCGCGCGTGCTCCGCCACGCGACGCGCGGTCAGTGAATCGTATGACCGTCGCGGCTCAGCGAGTCGATGCTCTCCGCCAGCGTCAGCCTGTCGGCGTCCGTGAGGCCCAGAAACTTCAGCCCTTCGAGGGAACCCTTGGTCCATACCGAACTCGCCATCACGCGCAGCGGATCGTCTCGTCCCGGCAGGAACAGCTCGAGGTGCACCAGGCCGGGATCGCAGCGCAGCGGCACGTCTCCGCGATGGACGAGAACTCCGGTCGTCGAGAGGTTGACTCCGCGAACCCAGAAGGCGAAGCGCCCCTCGCGCTCCACGACGGGGAACTCGGCTTCCGCGCGCAGCGGTCGATGTACGGAACTCAGCATGGCGATCCTCGTTGGCCGCGGGTCGGCCCGCGAGCCTGAAGGCTAGCGGGTCCGTCGGCGCCAGCGCTCGCGATTCTTCCGTCGTTCCAGCGACTTGCGCCGCGGTTGAAATGTTCGACCGGCACGGTCTGGCCGGTTGCGCCGCGCACGGTGGTCGGGCACCCTCTGCCGTCCCCGGGAGGGGTCGATGAGCGGCTGGAGGAAGGTCAAGAATCTGTTCTGGACGTCCGGTGAGGGCGCCCCCGACGGCGAGCAGGAGCTGTCCGACGAGGATTTCGCCGCCCTCCTGGGCCAGAGCGAGCACGCGGTCCCCGACCACGCGGTCGCCGCCGTCGATCCGGCCACCGTCACCGTCGAGCCCGGCGCCGGGGACGGCGCCCTGCAGATCGATTTCCAGGCGCAGTACGACCTTGCCGGCATCCCCGACACCGACGAAGTGGAGCAGCTCGAGCGGTTCCTGAACGGCCTGGATCCGCAGCTTCCCCACGCATCGAAGCTCGCCGCGGCCAAGGCGTTCCTCGGCGCCGTCGGCAAGAGCGTTCAGGACGTCCTGACCGACGCGGAGCGCAAGATCGACCGTGTTCGCGGGATTCGCGCGGGCAAGGACGAGCAGACGGCGGAGGCCCTCCAGGAGGAGCAGGACGAGATCGTCGCCCTCCAGGCGAAGGTGGAGGAGCACAAGCACCGGATGGAGGAGTTGACGCGCCAGCTCGAGGGCGTGCGCCACGCTTGCCTGATCGAGGAGTCGCGGCTGCAGGCTGCGAGGGTGTTCTTCGGCAGCGTGAGCAAGACGAGCGAACGGTGACTGCACGCGCGCGCGACCACCGCCCGCGCGCGCCGCACGGACTCGAGGAGTAACGACGATGGTCGCATTTCGTTTCTGGAACTTCGTGAAGGGACTGTTCTGGCAGGGCCAGCGCAACCTCGAGAAGGCGAACCCCGAAGCCGTCTACGAGATGGCCATCCTGAAGATGAAGGGGCAGTACCAGAAGATGCAGGCGGCGGTCGGCAGGCTCGCCGCCGAGCGAAACCGTCTCCGCTCCAAGATAGAGAAGAAGCAGGCGGAGCTGGCGTCCGTCACCTCCGACCTCGACGGAGCCCTGGCCGAGGCGCAGGGCGGGAACGCCGAGGCGCTGGAGATCGGCGAGGATCTCGTCCTCGAGAAGGAGCAACTCGAGAGCGAACTCGCCGCGCTCAAGCAGGAGCTGACCAAGTCGGAGGCGCTCGTCTCCGACTACCTGGGGAAGCTTCGTCAGATCGAGTCGCAGACGAAGGGCATGGAATCGAAGAAGGACGCGATGGTCGCCAAGCTCCAGTCGGCGCAGGCGCGCAAGGCGTTCGCCGACATGGTCAGCGGCATGAGCACCACCGCGGAGGAGGCCGCGGTCGCGGACATGGACCGCCACATCGAGGGTCTCGCCGCCCAGGCCGACATCGGCGAGGAGATGTCCGGGGCCACGCGCGAGGAGAAGCGCCGGAAGCTGCGCGAGGCCGCGCAGACGCGCACCTCGAAGACCAAGTTCCAGGCGATGCTCGAGGCGCGCGCCGGCGGGGGCGCCGCCAGTGGGGGCGGAGGTGGGGCGAAAGCCATCGAGGGCAAGGGCGGCATCGGCTGACGCCGATCGTTGGACGAGGTCGGAGGCAACACCATGGCGACCAGCGGAGGAGGCAAGCCGGGACCCGCACTGACGGTGGGAGTTCCGCTCATCATTCTCGGTGCCGGCGGATTCTTCGCCTGGACTCAGCTCATCAAGCCCGCGCTCGACGAGAAGAAGCAGGACGAACGTGCCGAGCTGCTCGACAAGTCCACGAGCGTCAAGAAGTACGGGACGATGATCCGCGTCGCGGGTGATCCGTGGTCAGGCTACAGCACGTTTCGCAACGAGCCGCGGCTCGCCTCCGCCCTGGCGAAGGACGACATCGGGGTGGAGTACCTGGACGACGAGAAGCTCTACGATCAGGACGCCCGAATGAAGGCGCTCTCCGACGGGAAGCTCGACCTGGCTCTCACGACGGTGGACGCGTTCCTCCAGCACGGCGCGAAGCACCGTGACGGCAACGGCCTGTATCCGGGGGTGATTCTCTGGAACATCGACGAGTCGAACGGCGGCGATGCCATCTTCCTGTCGAAGGATCGAAAGAGCTTCGACGACGTTCGGTCCAGCGACAAGGTCTGCTTCGCGTCCGGCACGCCGAGTGAGCACCTCTGGGACTTCGCGAGCCTCTCGTTCACGCGCCTCGGAGACAACCTGGCTCAGGACAACGGCGTCGTAGCCAAGGACTGCTGGGACAAGCTGAAGGCCGGCAAGGTGCAGGTCGCGGTGCTCTGGCAGCCGTTCACCGCCATCGCGGAGAAGGCCGGCTACCCGAAAGTCTTCGCGACGGGTGGTCAGGCGGACGACGTCATCGTGGACGTGGTGGTCGGCAACCGCGAGTTCGTCGTCAAGAACAAGGTCACGTTGTCGAAGCTCGCGGCAGCCTACTTTCGAACCATCGATCACTACGTGAAGGACGTCTCGGCTCACGGCGCGTTCATCACCGAGGACTGCGGGCCCGACTGCGGCGCGGACGCGACGCTCGGCAAAGCCGTCCTCGAGGGCATCGATTTCCTCACCTACGAGGAGAACGCCTGCCTCTGGTGGGGACTCTGTGGCAGCGCCGTGAAGATGACCGATCGGATCAAGAAGACCGCGCGCCTGCTCGCCGCGAAGGGCAAGGTGAAGGCGGCGGATCTCCCCCAGGCCGAGGCCATCCTGAACGACAGCTTCCTGCGCGAGATGAAGTCCCAGGTCGAGGAACAGGTGAAGCTCGCCGCCGAGGTCGCGGGCGACAAGACCACCGTCGAGGGCCCGAAGCTGGCCGCGAAGGAGAAGAGCTACGTGTACGCCGCCGACGCGACGAAGGAGGCGGCGACCGCGAACGTGGGCACGCTGAACCTGCCGAGCGTCTACTTCTCCGAGGGAAAGTCCGACCTCGATCAGAACGCGAAGAGCGTCGTGGAGAACATCGGCGAGAAGCTCCGAAGCTTCCCTGCACTGTGCGTTCGCGTCTACGGACACACGAACTCCACCGGCAACGCGACGGCCAACAAGCCCTTGAGCGACCGTCGCGCCAAGGCCATCGTGGCCCATCTACAGGCGCTCGACGGCGAGTCGTTTCCTGCGGGCCGCTTCGACGTGCGCGGCTTCGGCTCCGAGCGACCCGTGCTCAAGGACGGCGTGGAGGACAAGGAGGCGAGTCGCCGAACGGAGTTCACTCTGTTCAACTGCGACGCGCGTACGAAGTGATCCGGCGCGCCTCAACCCGCCTCGACTCGACCTAGGCGCGGCATGCCGTCGATTCCGACGTGGAAGGATCGTCTCAAGGCGTGCTTTCAGTTTCGGCACCGCCTCATGCACGTCTTCGGCGTTCCCGCGGCGCTCGGCGCCGCCACGGCGGTTGCGGCCAGCACCGCCTTGAACGCCAACACGGGCTTCGCGCTCGGCGCGCTGGTCGCCGCGATGGGCACGACCCTGGCGGGCTACTTCGTCACGTCTGGGTTCGACAGGAAGCTCGTCGCGCGCCTGACACAGGAGCGCGCCGCTCGCGACGCCGTTTCCGACGCGCAGCAGGTCCAGGCCGCCGTGTGGAACGCGCCGCCGGACGTTCGACCGCTGGTCGAGCGCATCGTCACGACCCACGGATCCATCGAGGCGGTGTTCGCCGACGGTCTCGACGATCCGGTCGAGCGCATCCTGGAGGGTTCCCGGCGGGACCTTCTCGCGCTCCGCGACCGGGCCATCACGATGGTCGAGCTGCACCGCCGGCTCGGGGAGATCATCGTCCAGTCCGACGGGCGCCGGCTCTGGGAGGAAGCGAATCGGCTCGAGGCGCAGCTCGCCCGCGTGCCAGAAGGCGCGGCAAGGCAGGCTCAAGCCGAGGCCCTGGCCTCGGCCAAGCGTACGTTCCAGCAGTGGCAAGCCGCCGTGGACAAGCAGAACCAGGTTCGCGCCGTGCTGACCGTGATCGAGAAGAACCTGGAGGAGTTCAAGCTCGCCATGGCGCTGCGAAAGGCCGACGCGCTCGACGGTGACGGCTCGGCGCCGAACGTTTCCGAGCTTCAGTCGAGGCTCGTCGCCGCCGGTGAAGCGTGCGATCAGCTGGTGGGTCGCGCCGGCGGCGACGAACGACGAGCGCGCCGGGAGCGCGCGTGACCTCCCCACTCCACAGGAATGATGAAGCCATGACGACCAGTTCGCCGGGAGACTCCGAGCCGTACCTCCCCTGGGCGCAGCAGATTCGCGACGTCTACGATCGTCGAGAATCCGCTGCGTTCGTGCTGCACGGGAACATCGACGACGTCTTTCCCCTCGCCGGCGGGTACGTCACCAGTCGCGCCTACCTGCAGGGCATGCTGTCTCGCGGGGACTACATCGTGATTCACTACGACGTGTCCCGTGGAATGCAGTTCCACGATGCGGTCGAGGCGGAGCGGTTCGTCGCGCTCGCCAACGAGAACCGTCGAGACGGGGAGAAGCTGGTGCGCAGCGTCTACGACTTTCCGCGCGACAGCTTGAAGGCCCTGGCGTTCATCGAGGCGTTCATCGTCGGTGTGGAGACCTCGAGGCGCCCCATCGCCGTGGTGCTCGACTACGCGGAGCACCTGGCCCCGAACGCCCCGCCCCAGGCTCTGTCCGAGATCGACAGGATCAACGGCGTCACGCTTCAGCGGTTCGCGCGCCTGTTCTACGAGCGCCTGCAGCTTCGTCAGGCGCGCGACGCGGTCTGCGTCATGTTCACGCCGAACCTCCACGACCTGAACCCGGATCTGGTGCGATCGGAGGTCGTCGCTGCCGTCGAGATTCCGCGCCCGGACGCCGAGGCTCGTCGGCGATTCATCGAGTGGCAGCAGGCGAAGCTGGTCGTCGAGGGCCGCTCCAAGATCGTCTTCGAGGTCACCGAGGAGCAGCTCGTGGAGCAAACCGCCGGGCTCACGCTGACCGGCGTGCGTCACCTCTTTCTGAAGGCGGCACAGACCGAGCGGCGAGAACTGACGTCGAGCTTCGTCATGAAGCGCAAGCGCGAGCTCATCGAGCGCGACAGTCGCGGGATGCTGGAGGTGGTGGTCCCCAAGCACGGAATGGACGCCGTGGGCGGCAGCGAGGACATCAAGGCGTTCTTCGTTCGCACCGCGGAGGATCTTCGTCTGGGTCTCAAGGACGTGCCGGCAGGGGTGATCTGCCCCGGTCCGAACGGCGTGGGCAAGACGTTCATCGCGAAGGCATTCGCCCGGGACTCCGGGATCAACTGCGTTGCCCTCAAGAACTTTCGTGGCATGTACGTCGGTCAGACCGAGAGCAACCTCGACACCATCTTCGGGATCCTCAAGGCGATGACGCCGAACGTCGTGATCATGGACGAGGCCGACAAGACCCTGGGGAACGAGAAGTCGAGCGAGGGCAACAAGGTGGACGACCGGGTCTTCGGTGCCTTCACGGCGTTCATGGGCGATCCGGACCAGCGTGGGAAGATCTTCTGGCTGCTCCTGACGGCGCGACCGTTCAACCTGGCGCCGGACACCGGCCGCCCGGGTCGGGTCGAAGAGCACGTTCCGATACTGGCTCCCGAGAGCTTCGGCGACAAGAAGTCGATCCTGGCTGCCGTCTCGAAGGCGCGCGGCATTCGCATCGTGGCCGACGAGGGGGAGAGTGCGCCGGCCGATGAGGTGCTCGCGCGAATCTTCGAGGGGCTCGGCTTCGTCACGCCCGCCGCGCTGGAGCTCATCGTCAACCGCGCCCGTCGGGTCGCGCGACGCGCCCGCCCCACGGGCGACGGCGCGACCGTCGACGTGCTCGTCTCGGAGCTCGCTCGCGAAGCGGCGAACTTCGTGCCCGAGGGTTCGAACGCCAAGTTGCGACTTCAGACGATCGAGGCCGTGTTGTACACGAACCACCTCGAGTACCTGCCGGAGTCGTGGCGCAGCCGCTTGCGCGACGATCCTGACGGCCTCGCCAGGGAGCGTGAGGAGCTGCTGAGAATCGTGGGCTACGCATGACGACGCCGTCTGGCAGCGGGCCGCTCACCGCCGAGCACCTCTTCGATCCGGAGCTGTCCGATCGATGGGGCTGGGTGCTCGAAACCCTCGCGAGCATCGAGGAGCTGAAGGCCGGTCCCGCGCTGACCAAGGCGGACCGGCGGGACGAGGCGGAGCGCGCGTACAGGAGGCTCCTCGACGGCCTGGCGAACGGCGTCGAGTCGACGCCCCCGGAGCACCGCCACGACAGCCAGAGCTTTCGCAGGTGGTTCACGGAAGCCGTGCTCCTGTGGACGCTGTTCGCGCGCACGGGATCTGCGCCTCTCGTCGATACCATCGGTGGGGGCAGCAACGTGGATTTCCCCCTCGACTTGCCCCTGGATGAAGATGCCGTGAGTCGGGTGCGCTCCGCGTTGCGCGCGTTCGGCTGGAGCGAAGAGGAGCTCGGGTCCATAGACGCCGGCATTCGTCACTCCGTGTCGAATCTCGAGCTCAAGCGACAGCTGACCGCGGCGCTCGCCGATCGCTTTCACGCCGGCGAAGGCACCGGCCCCGAACGGTGCGTCGAGTTGATGCGCGGGTTCTACGGCGACCTGCCGTTCGTTCCGGGTGAGGTAGACGTCATGATCACCTCCACGGCCCTCTTCTTCTTCGTTCCACGCAAGGGAGCGGCGCTGGACGCCCCCACGTGGGATGCCCGCTCCGCGGAGGAGCAGGCCGCCGTTCGCGACTTCTTCAAGCGCGTGGACGTCGCGAACACGGCGCAGACCTCGAGGTTTCCGGCGTTCGGGCTCTACGAACCCGCATCCTTCAGTTCGATGCTGGTCTCCGGCCTCGCCGACGCGGTGGGCGCCCGCGCCGACGTCGTGAAGGAGACGCTCGCGACGATGTTCTCCGTCATCCCGTCCAGTCTCCGCGCTCAGTACCTGATCCACGATCTTTGGGGTCATACGTGGCAAGAAGCGCTCAACGAGTTCGAATGGGAGTACCAGCGCGTGCCGAAGCTGGACCACCCGCTCGCGCCGGGAGACGGACCCGAGCTCGGTGGCGACGGCACTCCTACCCTGGCCTCCGCGTTCATCGTCGTCGACGGCAGCGTACGCCTGGACGAGGTTCGACTCCGCGAGTTCGTCGAGGGTGACCTGAGGGGGCGCATTCAGGTCGCCACGAGCATCCCGCTCTCCGAGGTCCTCGCAGACTTCATGGAGTCGAAGTTCTCCCGCGCCAAGCCCGACATGGAGCTCCCGACCTCGTCCCTCATCCCCTCCACGTCGCTGAAGATCGACCTCACCGTGGCCGATACTCGCGTCCAGGTTCAGCGCTACACGAGGCCGTACCGCGCGCTGGCCGTCGATCCCGACGATCGCGCGCGGCTCGTGCGGGCGCTCGTCGCGACCGGTCTGCCGGAACGGGGCCTCTCGGACGCTGTCGAGCTGGCGGCGCGGCGCATGTGGCGCGAGTTCGAAGTGGCCTTCGATGAAGGGATTCGCCCCGAGCCAGGCGCTTCTGCCGGCACCATCCGCTCGAGCGTGCTGCGACGCCTGCTGTTGCAGTTCACCTTGCTCATGGTGGAGTTCCAGCGCGCTCTCGACTGGGTGCGGCCCGCGTCTGCCGCGCGAGAACCCTGGAAGGACCCGGCGACGTGTCCGGACCTCTTCGCCATCGCGTTCACCCACTTCTACGAGCAGGATCGCCAGAAGAACTTCTGGCACATCGATCAGGTCGCACGGTCCGAGCTGACCCGGGCTTGTGCGCGTCTGGGAGAAGCCATTTCGGCACAGGCCTGAACCGACGCCCAGAGGCCCACGTCCCGTCGTGCTCGTTGGCCCTTTCCTGCGGCCCCCGAACCGGTACCATGCCGAGACCATGACGAGCCGTGCCGTGCTGAGTCCGCTGTTCTCCGACATCACGCTGAGCGCCGACGATGCGACGGCGATCGTCGCGGCGCTTCACGACGTGGCCCAGAGCGACGGCAAGCACGCCGACGAGATCGAGATGATTCGTGAGTTCACCGAGGCGCTCGACGCGGATCTCGGCGAGCGGGCCGCCACGGAGCTACCCCCGATGACGCCGGAGAAGCTCGCCGCCACCATCAGCGATCCGGAGGTACGGCGCGTGGTCATCCAGTGCTCCATCCTCCTGGCCTGGGCCGACGGGGCGTTCTCGAGCGAAGAGCGGCAGTGCATCGAGCGGTATGCGACGGCGCTCGGGATCTCCGCCGACGACTACGCGGGGATCGAGGCGACGATCACCGGCTGGGTGCAGTCCGGCGACGCGGCGCCCCTCTTCTGAACACCCCGTGGCCGGTTCGAAGCGAGCATCCCGCGTGCGCGCGTCTCGTGACGGAGGCGTGCTGCCTTCCGTCGTGAAGGTGCACACCACGTCGGACGAGCCAGACTACGAGCAACCGTGGCAGACGCGGGGTCCGTCGAGCTCGTCGGGGTCCGGCGCCGTGGTGAGGACGGCGAAGGGTCTGCGTGTATTGACGAACGCTCATGTCGTGGAGAACCAGGTCTTCGTCGAGGTGCGCAGGTACGGCGGTGCCGGCAAGTACGTGGCTCACGTCGAGGGTGTCGGGCACGAGTGCGACCTCGCGCTGCTCTCCGTGGACGATCCGACGTTCTTCGAGGGTGCCGAGCCGCTCGCGTACGGTTCGCTCCCTTCCCTCGGCGATCGCGTGAAGGTGATGGGCTATCCCATCGGTGGCGATCGGCTGTCCATCACGGAAGGTGTCGTCTCGCGCATCGAAGTCTCGCCGTACGCGCAGACGCAGCGCCCGCTCCTCGCGATCCAGCTCGACGCCGCGATCAACTCGGGCAACAGCGGAGGGCCCGTCTTCGCCGGGGACCGGTTGATTGGCGTCGCTTTCCAGTCGCTGGACGAGGGCGAGAACATCTCCTACGCCATCGCGGGCCCCATCGTCGAGCACTTCCTCAGGGACGTGGACGACGGAACGTTCCACGGCTTTCCCGATCTGGGGATCAGATGGCAGGCCCTGGAGGCACCCTTCCACCGCGCCGCGCTGTCCCTCCCCGACAAGGTGCACGGCGTCCTCGTGACGGCCGTGGAGCACGGCGGCTCGTGCGCCGGAAAGCTGCGCCCCGGGGACGTCCTGCTCCGCGTCGGCGGAGTTCCCGTCGGGAGCGACGGCACCGTGCCTCTGCGTCGCGGAGAGCTCGTGGACTTCAGCTACGTCGTGACGCAGCGTCAGGTCGGCGAGGCGCTGTCCGTGGAGGTCTGGCGCGGTCGCAAGCGCCGTGACATCGCGCTGCGCCTGGATCGCCCGCAACGACTGGTGCCCGAGGATCGCTACGACGTGCGGCCCACCTACTACGTCTACGGCGGCGTGGTCTTCGTGCCGCTGACCCGGGACTACCTGAAGGCGTGGGGGGAGGATTGGTGGCACTCCGCGCCGCATGCGCTCGTCGCCCTCTACGAGGGAGGCCTCCGAACCAAGGCTCGGACCGAGGTCGTGCTGGTCAGCAAGGTGCTCGCGGACAAGTCGAACCAGGGCTACCACGAGCTTCAGAACGCCGTCGTCGCGAAGGTCGATGGCAAGGCGGTACGTGATCTCCTCGATGTGGTCCGGCGGCTCGACGGGGCGCGCGGGAAGTTCGTGGAGCTCCTGTTCGACGACGGGCGCACGGTCGTGCTCGATCGTCAGCTCGCGACGGAACGAGGCCCGGCCATCCTGCAGCGATATCGCGTTCCCGCGGATCGCTCCGATGACCTGCGCAGCGTGCGGCCCGCGAGGGTGGGACGTCCGGCGCGGGCGGCGCGATCTCGGTCACGCCGCTGACTCACGCCTGCCACGACCCACGGGGTCGTGGTGCCGTGGTCAGCCCGGGGCGCTCGCGCGCGGGCGGCCCACGCCGGTGTAGACGAATCCCGCGTCCACCAGCTCCGACTGGACCATGGCGTTGCGTCCGTCGAAGACGAAGCGCCCCTGCATCACCTTCCGCAGCCGCTGCGCGTCGGGTGAACGGAACTCGCTCCACTCCGTACAGAGCACGAGCGCGTGAGCCCCGGTGGCCGCGTCGTACGGATCCGCGAGAAACTCGACGCCGTCGGCGACGCCCTCGTCCGCGAGCGCCCGCCGCGCCGTGGTCATCGCCTCGGGATCCGTTGCCCGCACGCGTGCCCCACTGCGCACGAGGTCGGCGACGATGCGCAGTGCCGGAGCCTCGCGCACGTCGTCCGTACGGGGCTTGAACGACAGACCCCATACGGCGATCGTCTTTCCGTCCAGCCCACCGAGGTCACGGGAGAGCTTCGAGAGGAGGTCCCTGGGCGGGAACTCGTTGGAACGAATGGCCGCCTCCACGACGCCGAGGGGCGTGCCGAGCTCGTTTCCGGTCCGCACCAGCGCTCGCAGATCCTTCGGAAAGCAGCTCCCGCCGAAGCCGAGGCCGGGATACAGGAACTCGAAACCGATGCGCCGGTCGGAGCCGAGCGCCAGGCGAACCTGCTCGACGTCACCTCCGGCAGCGTCGCACAGCCGCGCAATGTCGTTGATGAAGGAGATCTTCGTGGCAAGGAGCGCGTTCGCCGCGTACTTCACGATCTCGGCGCTTCTCGGGCTCGTGCGTTGGAGGCGATTGCGCTGGCGGTTGAACGGGACGTAGAGCCTGCGAAGCACCTCGAAGGCCTCGTCGTCGTCGGTGCCCACGACGATTCGATCCGGCTTGAGGAAGTCGTTGATTGCGTCACCTTCCTTGAGAAACTCCGGGTTGCTGACGACCGCGATGGGGTGCTCCGCGTGCTCCGTCGTGATGGCACGAACGCGATCGTTGGTGCCCACGGGTACCGTGCTCTTGAGGACCAGCACGATGGGGTGCTTCGCCGCCCGTGCAACGTCCGCTGCGACCCTCTCGACGTGAGACAGGTCTGCCGAACCGTCCTCGGTCGGCGGCGTGCCCACCGCAATGAAGACTGCGTTCCGATCGAGGATCGACGCGGGGAGGTCCGAGCTGAACGAAAGGCGCGCCGGCCAGTTGCGCTTGACCATCTCCGCCAGGCCCGGCTCGAAGAAGGGCACGACGCCCTTCTCCAGGAGTTCGAGCTTCTTCGCGTCGACGTCGACGCAGACCACGTCGATGCCCGAGTCCGCAAAGCACGCTCCGGCCACCAGGCCCACGTACCCCGTTCCCACGATGGCTACCTTCATGCGGCCAGTGGTCTAGTCGCCGCGTCCCACCGTGTCGAGAGGCTCAGGGTTCGCGACGCTTGCGCTCGGTGCGCAGGGCCTCCTCGGCTTCGAGAAACCGCTCCGCGAGCGTCCGCACGAAGGCCGCCATCCAGGCGTTTCGCTCCAGCTCCTGCTGCAGCGACTCCTTCGTGACGACCTTCGCCACGACCAGGTCGATGGCGACGACGCTGGCGGTGCGCGGTCGCGCGGAGAACACTCCGGTCTCTCCGAAGACGTCTCCGGGCCCCATGCGGCGCAGGCTGACCCGATCGCGACCTCTCCCGCGGTACGCCTCGCAGGTGCCCGAAACGATCACGTAGGCCGCGTCCGACGGCTCGCCCTCCTTCACGATCACGCTGCCCGGCTGGAAGTGTCGCGTCGAGAACCACCCACCGCCTCGGACGAAATCCTTCACGTCGGACTTGAGCGCATCCACCGTGGGGTGCCGATCCTCGGGCCGCGTGGACAGAGCGCGGCGGGTGATCTCGCAGAGGCCAGGCGGCACGTCCGGCCACGCCGCACGCTCTTCCGGAGGCGCCCGTTCACCGCGCTGCGCGCTCTCGAGCGTCTCGTCGTACGAGCGGCCGGGGTTCGGTGGAAGCCCCGTCAGCAGCTCGTACAGGATCGCCCCGAGTCCGAAGACGTCCGTCCGCTCGTCCGTCGATGCCGTTTCGCCCTGGGCTTGCTCGGGCGCCATGTACGCCGCGGTGCCGACGATCGTTCCGGTCTCCTCGACGTTGCCGAGCTTCGGGTCACGCTCGAGCACGACTCGCGCCGTGGCGTCGGAAGGGCGCGACGTTCCCTTCAGGAGCGCGACGCCCCAGTCCATGAGATACACCTGCCCGTGTGATCCGACCATCACGTTGTCCGGTTTCAGATCGCGGTGCACGACACCCCGACTGTGAGCGAAGGAGACGGCGTCACAAACCTTCATGAAGATCTCGAGCGCTTGCTCGAGCTGGACGCTGTCCAGGCGATTCGCTCGCATTCGTCGGAAGACGTCCCCGAGCGTCTGCCCCGTGACGAGCTTCATCGCGAAGAATGGCCGCCCGTGCTCGTCTGCGCGACGCCCCAGGTCGTGGACGGGCACGATGTTCGGATGGTCGAGCTGAGCGGTGATCTGAGCCTCCTCCACGAAGCGCACCACTTCGTCCGCAGGCGCGTCCCGAGTGGGCTCGAGGACCTTGAGAGCCACCGTCCGCAGCAGGTGATGGTCGAATGCCTGGCGAATCGTCCCCATGCCGCCGCGTGCCAGCACTCGTACGAGCTCGAAGCGCGCGTCGGCGCTCGGGGGGGCAGGGACCTCGGGTGCGGTGCCCAGAAAGCCCGAGGGAACGTCGCAACGAACCGTAGGTGCGACGTCGAGCCGGTCGTCGTCGACAGCCTCCTCGAGAGCCGCCACGTCACGAACCGTGGTGCCGGGCGGGCCGGGTGACGCTGCGCCTCGAACCCTGCTGCTTGACCTCTTCTTCGTCGGGCCGCTCGTCATCTCGCCGACTCCACCGCCATCGTAGACCGGGTCTCGTCCTCGGCGTAGCGATTCACCGCGACAGACGTTCCCGCGAGACGCTGCCTCCGATTCTGCGGTATGACGTGGCCGTGACGAGGCGGCGCTATCGTCGGCTGTTGGCCTTGCTCGCGCTCGCCGCGGTCGTCGGCTGCAAGAAGGGCGACGCGCCGGCCCCGACCCCGAGCGGCAGCGGCGCCCCGCTGGCCGTGGCGTCCGCCGAGGCTCCCGCGGGCGCCTGTCGTGTCCGGTCACGGGCGACGCTGGCGAGCGGCGCGAATCGACGCACCGGGCTCACGCTCACGGCCACCAAGGACGGCGGCGTCGCCGTCGGATACGCCGTGGGGGATGTGCCGCACGTCGCCACGCTCGACGCAGCCGGTGTGGCGACCGTGCACAGGGGCAGGCCGAAATCGGGATCCGAGCTGGCTCGGGCTGCGGCGAAGAATGACGACCGCGATCTGCAGCGCGTGACGCCTCGCGTCTCGGGCTCGAACGTCGGCTCCTTCGCGGATTTTCGGGTCGTTCGCGGCGGTGCGGAGCGCGAGGTCTTCTGCGGAGACGCCGACAGCGGACGAGTGCTCGCGCGCTTCGAGGGAACGCCGCTGCTCGAGCGACGGACACCTCCCGCGAAGGCCGCCGTCGCACCGGCGCCCCGCCCGGGGCGCCTCAAGGTGCTCAAGACGCCCCCGAAGGGTCCCATCCCGTTCAAGCTCGCTCCCCTCGGACGGCCTGCGCGGCCGCCGGCGCCGGTTTCCGCTTCGCCCGACGCCGGTCAGGTGGAGGCGCCTGCCGGGACCGAAGAGCCACTCCGGGAAGTGCGCGACTGCCGCTCGGTCGTCCACGGGGCGGACGCGTGGGCCATCACGTCCTTGCTCGTCGGCGAGCAAGAGGGCGAGGCCGTGCAGTGGTCCATGAAGCTGGTCGCAGACCTCGGCGACGTGGAGCACGAGATCCACTCCGTCTCGCTCGGCGCGTCGCCGAAGAAGCTCCACACGTTCGAGGCTCCCGTGGTCGAGCGGCTCGCCGACGGTGGCTACGTCGTGGCCACGCGCTTTCGCGGAGCCCTGGTCGTGGCGCTGCTGGATACGACGAAGCGCAAGCGATCGCTCAGGACGTACGCGGACGGATACCCCAGCGTTCCCGTCTTCGAGCCGGACGGCATGGATCACCTGATGGTCGGAGCTTTCAGGGCGGGAGACGACCGCTGGGCGCTCTCCCTCGCGCGCTTCGTCGGAGGTAAGGCCGTTCTCCCTCGCCTTCTCAGCCGACCGGCGCTGGATCTCGGGTTTCCCTCGATGTCGGAGCCCTCGATGGCGCGCGTGGGTCGCGAGCGGTGGCTCGGCGTGCAGGTGGGTGATCGCCGGGCCTCCGAGTTGCACGTGGTGCGCGTGGACGAGAAGCTCGGCGCCGTCGGCAAGCCGTTCCTGGTGAGTGAACCGGCTGAACGTGTCTACGAAGCTCGCGTGACCGCTCTGGGCTCCGGCGCAATGATCGCCCTCTACGTCACCAGTCCGGAGAACGCCGCCGCCGAGTTGCGGCAGGCGATTTTCGAGTGTCCGGCGGAGTGATCGGGGCGCACCAGCTCGCCGAGCGTGCCTTCTGCTTCGCTGGTCGGGACGTGGTCGTCGTCGTCCCCGCTTCGCCCACCGACCTGCTGAAAAGGGCGCTCGACGAGGGCGCGCCGGACGCCGCGGGACACGTATCGCTCCCGTACTGGACCAGGGTCTGGCCGTCGTCGCTGGAGCTCGCACGGCGCCTGTCCCGAGAGGATCTGCGGGGCCAGCGCCTCGTCGAGCTGGGCGCGGGGCTGGCCGTTCCGGGACTCGCCGCGGCCGCTGCGGGAGCCGACGTCCTCGTGACGGACCGCGACCCCGACGCCCTGAAGCTCGCTGCGGCGAGTGCGACCCGGAGCGGCCTCCAGCTCCGGACGGCGACGCTCGACTGGAGCGACCCGGAGGGGCACGTCCCGTTCGACTGGGTCGTCGGCGCGGAGCTCCTGTACGACGAGGGTCTGGCGGTCCTCCTCGCTCGCGCCATCCATGGGCTGCTCGCCGCGTCCGGGGTCGCGCTCGTCGCCGATCCGTGGTTCCCCATGCACGACGCGTTCGAGGCGGCGATCCGACGGCGAGGCATGGCCGTCCGGAAGACGATCTGCGGCTTCGACTACGAGGGGCGGGAGCGCGTGACGGCCTTCTTCGAAGTACGACACGGAGACCGACAGCCGTGATCCGCGCTCACTTTTCGATGAGCACGAACGTTCCGCCGCCGAGGGGGTACGCCTGGGCGCTCTCCCAGCCATCCGGCAAGGGTGGCTCCGCCCATCCGAAGACGCGCTCGGCGTCGATGGGAGACAGGTTCACGCAGCCGCCCGACTTTTCCTCCCCGAAGTCCTCGTGCCAGTACGCGCCGTGTATCGCGAAGGGCCGCTCGAAGTAGAGCGTCCACGGCACGTCGGCGACCCAGAACTTCTTCGGTTCGCCCTGTTCGGTCGTCATCGTGGTGACGTGATGCTTCGACTCGACGAAGAAACGCCCGAAGGGCGTCCCCCACTGCTTCCCCGGCGACACGAGGGTCGTGAACACGGGCCGCGCGTTCTCGTACAGCGTGAGCGTGCGCGTGGAGACTCGGATGTGGATCCACTTGCCGTTGGGGCTCATGCCGCGCTGCACCTCCCAGGGGACGCCCTTCTCGCGGCCCTCGGCGACGTTGACGCCGCGGCGTTCGATCCACGTTCCGGCGTCGCGAGTCTCGAGCAGCGTCCGCCCCTCGAAGCGCTCCGAGCGACCGGTCAGCGCGACCGGTTCCCGCGTCTTCCACTCCCCGTCCAGGGCCTCGAAGGTGTCGGTCGTGCGCCTCCACTTCGGCAGCGGGCGACGGGCCCAGGCGATCGGGAGCCGCAGCTCGCCGCTCAGCTCGACGCCTCGGAAGGACGACTTTCGGAACCCCTTGAGGCCGCTAGCAGGAACGACGGTCATGTTGGTGGACAGGACCCAGGTCTGGCCGTCCGCCTCGAACGCGCGCGTGTAGGCGAGCATCGAGCCGAGCGGGATCCGCTTGAAGAGGAGGCCGGGCCGGGCGTTCCACGGTGTGGGCGCCGACCCGCCGTCGCGCAGGAAGTCCGGAGCATCACCGTTCGCGACGATCGGCGCGCTCTCCGCCAGCTCGTCGTGGCCGGCCGCCCACCCCGTCATCCGAGAGAGGTCACGCTTGCCCGTCGTCCCCATGCGGTCGCCCTTCGTGGGGACGCGTGTGAGCATCGGTGCGCCCACGCTCAGCGCATACTCGTACGGGAACGGCCCCGGCTCGGGCTCCGTCCAGCGGCCGGCGTTTGCCCACGCCGAGTCGGCGTCGAGGGTTGCGCGCGCGCCTGCGCACACGAAACCTCCCGCGACGGCCACGAACTCTCGGCAACCTCCGACGCCCGGCACGCGCTCCTCCGAACTCAGCGGCAGACCCGACCCCGGCCGAATGCTTCCCAGGGGGAGCGAGCGCGCGTCCGGCTTGGCCTGGACCCAGGTTCCCCAGGTCAGGCTCGTGATGCGGCCGAGGGGTGCCGGCACGCGTTCACGCGGGTAGCCCGAGCCGAAGCGCGAGCTGGGGCCGGAAGATCGTGCCGAGCGAACGTCGCCGGGCTCTCGCCGGGTCCCCGGCGTGTCGATCTGGCCCGGCCGCGGCGCGGGCGACTGCGCGGTGGCCGGCGCGACCGACTCCGTTCGAGGTGGCGGCTGCGCCCCGCAGGCCAGGGCGACGCACGCCGCGGAGGCGCTCGTGACCAAAGGCGGGCGGGTGAGGTTCAGGCGCGGCACCGCCCCCATTTTCCCGCGAGTGGGCGCCCTACGGCCAAGATCGCTCCGGCTGAATTGGCTGCGGTTCGCCCCCACGGCGCCTCCGGCTCCGACCCCGCGACGGCCGGCGGTCGCCAAGACGTCGGGATCGCGGCGATCTGGCCAAAGAGCGGGAGTCTCCGCAAGCGAGGTGCCATGGTGCGGTCGTCGATGGACCGTGGCTGCGCGCTCTTCGCTCTCTCGCTCGGTGTGCTCGTGGCGTGCGATCGCGGCGGAGCGGAGTCCAGCGCCGGATCCGGCGCGGCGGCGAGCGTCGTCGCGACGGGATCTCCCGCTCCGAGCGCCCCCGCCGCCCCCTTGGCGAGCGCGGTCGTGTCGCCGCCTGGCGCCGACGCGCGTTCCGAGTCGTTGCAGATCGTGTTCGGAGGTGACGTCAACCTCGGACGGGGCGCAGGGCAGAAGATCCTCGCCGACCCCTCGTACGATCCGTTCCGCGAGATCGCGCCGCTGTGGAAGGACGCGGACCTTCGCTTCGTCAACCTCGAGTGCCAGCTGAGCGATCAGAACGGTGAGACACAGTCGCCGAACAATCGCCTGGTGTTCACGGGTCCGCCGGGCGGCGCCCGCACTCTGCGACGAGCGGGCATCGGCGTGGTCTCCCTCGCGAACAATCACATGTGGGACTACGGTGGGAAAGCTTACCTCGAGACGCTGAGGCACCTGGACGAGGCGGGTGTCCCGTTCACCGGCGCCTCACGCAAACCGGGCATGGGTGCCTACGAGCCCACCATCGTGCGCGTGAAGGGCTGGTCGATCGCCTTCTTCGCGGTGACGCACATCTGGAACCACGGGTCGTTCGAGGAGCACCGCGCCAGCCAGTACGTCGCGTGGGCTCGGTTCGATCGACTCTCGCGCCATCTGCGGAAGGCGCGCGAGGAGCACGATCTCGTGTTCGTGAGCTACCACGGCGGAAGCGAGTACCTTGACGTTCCGATGGAGTGGACGCGCGAGTTCGTGCGGGCCGTGATGAAGACCGGTGTCGACGCCATCCTCGGTCACCATCCCCACGTGCCGCAGGGCATCGGCTGGGTCGGTGACCGCCCGATCTTCTACAGCCTCGGGAACTTCGTCTTCGCCATGCACCGGGATCATCCGTGGACCGGGATCGGCCTGCTCGCGAAGCTCGATGTCGCGCGCGACGGCGGGATGCGGGTGTCCGCGTGTCCGTTCCACATCCTCGGCCACGTGCCGATGCCCCTGTCCACGAAGGGCAAGGGGAGGCAGGCGGTGGAGGCGATGACGAAGAAGCACCTGCAGCGGATCAGCGTGGCGGCGGGCCGGAGCGTCGTCGCCGACCCGGGACCCGACGGTTGCTTCGCCGTGACGCCCCCGGAGGGCCGCTTCGCGACGCCGTCGAGCAAGGCGAACCTCGAGGCGCGCGCTCGCCTCCGTCGTCCCGCTGCAGAGTGACGCTCGTGGTGGGTCGAGCCCTGCCGGACG
Source organism: uncultured Polyangiaceae bacterium (assembly GCA_964487605.1). Lineage (GTDB taxonomy): Bacteria > Myxococcota_A > Polyangia > Polyangiales > Polyangiaceae > JAJDAH01. The sequence continues at coordinate 66,155 of CAZARU010000009.1, read as the reverse complement.
CGTGGAGGCTTGCGCGCCGAAAGTTGGAATGCCGCGCGGCCCGCGCGACACTCCGCGTCGTGCGGAGCATGATGGGTTGGACCTGGCTCGTCAGCCTCTACGCTTGCGCTTGCGATGGGGCGTCTCGCGAGGGTGCCCGGGACGAGGCGGTAGCGAGCGCGGTGCCCGGCGGTAGCGGCACCGCCGAGACGGGCGGCAAGCCGGTCGCGTCGGCCGATGGACGAACCTCGTGCGGTCGCGAGTGCTCGTCGATCGAGGTCTGCCGCGCAGGGCGCTGCGAGCCCGCGTGCCCGGCGGGTGCGGTCTTCGTTCCCGAAACCGGCCCGCGAGGCTTCACCATGGGCGCCGGGCCCCGTGGGAGCGCCGACCAGGCTCACCCGGTCGTGCTCACGCGCCCATTCTGCGTGGACGCGACCGAGGTCACCGTGGCGGCGTACCGAAAGTGCGTCCAGGCCGGAGCGTGTACCGAACCGCAGCTTCGCGATCGCAACAGCAACTACCGTCCTGAACTGGAGCGCGACGATCACCCGCTGAACATGGTGAACTGGAAGCAAGCGAACGCGTACTGCGAGAGCGTGGGTGGCTCGCTCCCGACCGAGGCGCAGTGGGAGTGGGCGGCCACGCGCGGCGACGGCAGGAAGTACCCGTGGGGCAACGGGCCCGAGCCCAGCTGCGAGAGCGGGCACGCCGACTTCACTCCCGGCGGTTCGCCCAAGTCCGACCCCGCCGGCGACGTCGGGTGCCACGGTGGGGGAAGCAGTCCGGTCGGATCGCACCCCGAGGGCGCCGTCCGCTGGCCCACGGGCGCGATTCACGACATGGCAGGGAACGTCTGGGAGTGGACGCGCGACTGCTACCTGCCGTACCCGAGCGGGCCGGTCACGGATCCCGCGCCCACCGAGCATCCTGCGCTCGCCGGAAGCTGCTACGTGTACTCCCTGCGTGGGGGCGGGTGGAACCGGAGCTCGGCGGCGCTCAGGGCGGCGTCGCGCGCGGGCTCCAAGTGGACGTATCGGGTTCCGGGGCTCGGCTTCCGATGCGTGCGGAACGCGACCGATTGATGGTGGTGGTCATCGCCCGTCTGCCCGGTAGCGCGCCATGTCGAAGTGGAAGTGGTTGCGATGGAGTCGGTCGAAGCGCGGGGTGAGAACGACCGAGAAGACGCGCTCGTCCCACGCGCGCCGCGCCACGGCCCGCAGGAACCGACCCTCGGGCCGTTCCGGCTCGTCGCGCTCCGGTTCGTAGTGGCGCAACACCGATACGCTCCGGCCGTTCGCGAGCGTGAAGCTCTCCAGGTCGATCGCGTTGCCGTAGCTGTGCTCGCTCACCCAGTCCGGATACTGCGCCATCCGGCGGCACACGTAGGTGCCCATCTGTCGCACCGACTTCACTTCCGAGCCGACGTGACGCTGGGCTTCTTCCTGCAGCAGGCGCTCGAAGCGAGCGAGGGCGAGGGCCAGCGTGCACGTGACGATCGGCGCTGGCGTGAAGCGTAGGCCCGTGGGCCCCTTTTGGTACACGACGGCCTGCGCGCTGCCGCACGTGTAGCGCCCACCGCGCTTCTGGTGGAGCGGCAGCTTTGCCGGAGCGATGGTCACGCCCGCCGCTCGCAGTCGATCCTCGCAGTCCTCCACCGCATCGGGCGGCGCGACATCACCGTCGTTCGACGGATCCACGTCGGCGAACCCCGGCTGCGGTGCCGGATGGAGCGCGGCGTGGTGTGACGGTGCTGCGTCCGCGGCTTCAGGTGAGGGTTCGGTCTCTGTGCCCCGAGCGGTCGGCGGAGGTCCCTCGACGTGGCGACCTGCGCCTGGCGCGGTCGACTCGGCGGATACGACCCGGACCGTGGGCGTGCCCTCCCTTCCGCCGGCGCACGCGACGGCGAGGGGGAGCAGCCAGGCCTGCCATGTCCCTCGGGGCACGGCCCTACGACGGACTACCGACGGCCTCGCTTGGGTCAGAGGAGCGTCAGCCCGAGGGTGAAGGGCCCGCTCACCGACGGGGTGAACGAGTCGATGACCAGGAAGTACGTCTGGCCGGCGGTCACCGCGAAGGTGAGCGAAACGGGCGTGCCGACGTTGATGCCGCTCTTGCAGGTGACCGGACTGGACGGCGTGCAGGTGCCGATGGAGTAGTAGACGTACGCGCTGAATCCGCTCGGCGTGACCGTTGCGGTCAGGCTTCCGGAGCTCAGGGGTCGGAGCGCGTAGACGACGTCCCTGCCCGCGTCGGCGAAGCATGCGCCGCCGCTCGTGTGGTCGTTCGCCATGCCGACCAGCGATCCGTTCAGCGTGGAGCTGCCCGGCAGCACGTCCACGAGCTCGCCGGGGCACGCGTCCGCGCCGAGTACGCCTCCGGTCCCGCCCGAACCGGTCGTTCCGCCGGAACCGCCCGCTCCGCCGGAACCGCTCGCTCCGCCCGCCCCGCCGGAACCGCTCGCTCCGCCAACACCTCCGGCCGCCGATCCTCCGCTGCCGCCGGCGCCGGCGCTCCCTCCCGCCCCGGCGCTGCCACCCGCGGGCAAGCCTCCGGCGCCGCCCGTACCGCCCGCGCCACTCGCGTCGGGACACTGGCACGCGCCGTATCCGGTCCCCGTCTCGTTGCACGACTGCGCCCCCTGTGTTCCTCCGACGCACGCGCAGCCCACTTGCGAACCCGGCACGCACAGCGGTCCGCCTCCCGCCCCACCCGAGGACGCGCCCGCCAGCGATGTGCCTCCCGCGCCGGCGGTGCCTCCCGCGCCGCTCCCCGATCCGCCGCTGCCGCCTGCCGCATCGGTGGCGCTCGCGCCGGCCCCGTCCACGCCGGGGCTCGCGTCACGCTCGCCGCCAGACGGGTCCAGGTCGTCGGTCTGCGCGCAGGCGAGGGCGGTTCCCAGCGCGACGGCCGTCAGGACCAGCTCGACGGGACGACGGGCCACGCCCCGAGTCTCGCACGCCTCTCGCGTGATCGCATCAAGGAGACGTGCCGCCATCCGACGGCGCCTCGCCCGGCCCGACCCGGGGCAAGCGGCGAGGCGGCACGACGATGGGCGCGGAAGGAGGCGAGTACTTCGTGCGCGCCGGCAGGCGATACGTCTGGCCCGCACGGATCCGCGTGCTTCGAAGGCCGTTGGCACGCTGGATCGCAGCAACGGTCGTGCCGTGACGCCTGGCGAGCTTTCCGAGGGTGTCGCCGCGCCGCGCGCGGTGGGTCACGACTCGCATCAGGGGCTCGATCAGCCCGTGACGATCGAGCAACCCGTATGCGCGTCGCGCAGTCTCACGCGCCAGCGGACTCGTGAACCTGACGTGCAGGTGCGTCGCGTGCCCGCGCGCGTGGAGGATGAGCGCGCGGCGCTTGCCCGGGACTCCACGGAAGACTTCGTCGAGCCACTCGGGGTCCTCTCCGATGGAGAGCGCGTGCTCACGCAAGAGCGCCTGAATCGAGGCATCGATGAGCATCAGGTCGAGGTCCGTCTCGGTGATGAAGGCACGAACCAGCGCCCACGTCCGGTCGCGATCGAGGTTCTCCGCGTTGGCGCGCGCGTACCAGCGATGCCCGTCGAGGAGGTAGTAGCTCAGGTCCACGTCGCGGCCCGCCTGGTGGCTCACGTGAGGTGACAACGGTCCGCCACGACGCGCGCTGATGTGACCGATGTACGCCTTCGGCGAGCCGGGAAACGCCGCGTGAACGGCGTCGATGGCCCGCTCGATGCCGTCGATGGTCTCGCGCGTGCCCCACGCGTTGCCGGGATCGACCAGCTCCCATCGCTCGCCGCTCGGCATCTGGGCGGCGTTGAAGAGCGCGCCGAAGTTCGGTGTTCCGATGGACATCGGGCCGAGGGAGCTCGGGTCGTCGAGCAGTGCCTTCTCCAGGCGGTCCTCGGTCCAGTCGGCGAGCGGATGGACCACGGCGTTCCCGCCCTCCACGTCGGAGCGCGGTGTGTCGCCGACGTCCTGGGGCGCTTCATCGTCCGAATACGTCCTTGCGGGGGGGACCACTGCGTCGCTCGCGGGCGGCTCCGCTTCGGGCCGCGCCGGAACCGGGTGCGCGGCGTCCGTCGTGAGTGCGGGTGCTGGCGCCATGCGGTGGGCGGCGGTCTCATGCTTCGTCGGCGCGGCGCAGCCGGCGAGCATTGCGGTCGCGACGACGGCACGACACCGCATGGCCGGCAGAGCGTGCTTCCACGGAAAGGCGGATCGTCCAGCGCGCACGGCAGATGCGTCTAGCGCGTCGCGCGGCCGATTTCGAGAACGTCTCCGTCCCTCGTGTCGGCCGGCGCCGGCGCGTGTATGCTCGGCGTGCCGTGGGCACCGTTTCGACGCGGACGCCGGGTGGGATCGTCGTTCGAGCGGTGCTCATCACCGGCGGCGCCGTCGCGGGTGCGTGCGCCGAGGACGGCGCCCGAACTCGAGCGGACGGCGGTACGGCGGTGTCGGACGCCGGCGATGCAGCGGGCGGAAGCGCCGGCGCGCCCATCGACGGCGCCGCGGGGACCGGGGGGCTCGGCGGTACGCCAGGCGTGCCCGACGCGATGCCGGATGCGGGGTTCGAGCCCTTGCTGCTGTCCGAGACGGGCCTCTACGCCGACGTCGCGGGCGGCCGGCTCGCTCCGGACGTCCGCGAGTTTTCGCCGGAGTTCGAGCTGTGGAGCGACGGTGCCGAGAAGCGCCGCTTCTTGTTCCTCCCAGCCGGTTCCGTCATCGACACCACCGATCCGGACTCCTGGGTGTTCCCCGTCGGCACCAAGGCGTGGAAGGAGTTCACTCGAGCTGGCGTCCGCGTCGAGACGCGCCTGCTCTGGAAGCGCGCCGAGGGCAAGGCCGGCTGGCTCCATGTCGCCTACGTGTGGAACCCGGCGCAGTCCGATGCGGTCGCGGCCCCCGCCGGTGTCGTGGACGCGGCGGGGACGGGCCACGACGTGCCGTCTGCGTCCGACTGTTCTCGCTGCCACGCACATGGCGACCAGCTCCTCGGCGTGAGCGCGCTGCAGCTCGACCACGCTTCGGCGGGGGTGGAGCTCCGTGGGCTCGTCGCCGAAGGCCGGCTCTCCGTACCCCCGGCGCTCCCCATCGACGTGCCGGGTTCGCCGAACGGGCGGGCGGCGCTCGGCTACCTGCACGCCAACTGCGGCAACTGCCACAACCCCCGCTCGAGCGTCTTCGCGACCGTGTCGATGCAGCTCTGGCTCGGCGTGGGTTCACTGGGGACGGTCGCGGAGACGACGACGTACCGGACGACCGTCGGCGTGATGCTCGACACCTCGCTGCCGCTCACGCCGTTTCCTTCTGCCCGCATCAGCCCAGGCGATCCGGAAGACAGTGCGCTCTGGCGCGTCATGGGGGAGCGCGGGAACGAGGCGCAGATGCCTCCGCTCGGCACCGAGCTCGTCGATCCGGCGGGTCGCGCCGGCGTCGAGGCGTGGATTACCGGCCTCTGAGCACGCTGCCTTCCGTGACCCAACCCACACAGGAGTGAATCATGCCCGAGTACGAGACCCTGACCTACGAGAAGACCGGGCGCGTCGCGCGCATCACGCTCGATCGTCCCGAGCGAGGGAACGGGATCACTTTGAGCATGCCGCGGGAGCTCGCCGCGTGTGTCGAGGTCGCCGATCTCGATCCGGGGGTGTCCGTGATCGCCCTGTCCGGTCGTGGCAAGGGATTCTGTGGAGGCTACGACCTCGTCGAGTCGGCGGAGCGCGGCACGACCGGAATCGAGATGAGTGGATCGACCGGGTCACCGCTCGAGCGCGCGACGATCGCGGCGAACCACGATCCGTCGAAGCCGTGGGATCCCGTCGTCGACTACGCGATGATGAGCCGAAACGTCAGAGGCTTCATGAGCTTGTTCCACTGCAACAAGCCCGTCGTGTGCAAGGTGCATGGCTTCTGCGTCGCGGGGGGCACGGACATGGCGCTCTGCTCCGACCTCCTGATCATCGAGTCGACGGCGAAGATCGGCTACCCGCCGGCGCGTGTCTGGGGCGTTCCGACGACGGCCCTGTGGGCGTCGCGGGTCGGGATCCAGCGAGCCAAGCGGCTGCTCTTCACCGGTGACTGCCTGAGCGGCGAAGAAGCCGTGCAGTGGGGCCTGGCCATCGAAGCCCCACCCGCCGAGAAGCTCGATGAGCGCTTCGAGATCCTTCTCGAGCGCATCGCCCGGGTTCCGGTGAACCAGCTCGTGATGCACAAGCTGTTGCTGAACCAGGGGCTCGGCGCCCAGGGGCTCGCCGCGACGCAGATCCTCGGCACAGTGTTCGACGGCGTGGCTCGACACACCTCGGAGGGCTACGCGTTCGCGGCGAACGCGGCGGCGAAGGGCTTCAAGGCCGCCGTCCGGGACCGTGACGACCCGTTCGGCGACTTCGGCGCGTCGGTGTTCAAGGGGTGACGGTCCGGCGTCGCCTTGCCCGGGTCGGGCCCCTTGACTAGCCTGTCCTGCCGATGAACGCGCTTCGAGCCACTTTCGCTTCCGTGCTCCTCCTGTTCGCCGGTGCGTCGGCTTCGTGCTCCTCCGAGAAGAGCGGGGGCGAGCGCGCGTGCAATCCGGGCGAGAGCGTCGCCTGTACCGGGCCGGGCGGCTGCGTGGGCGGTCAGGTGTGTGACAGAGGACGCGGCTTCGGTCCGTGCCTGTGCGCCGATGGCGGCGCGGGCGCTGCGGGGGCCTCCGGGAACGCCGGTGCCGGCGGCGCCACGGGAGGATCGAGCGGTGCTGGTGGGTCGGGAGGGCTGCCCCCGCGCGAGGTGAGCTGCGACTACTACTGTGCGGTCATCGCCTCGAACTGCACGGACACCGACCTGCAGTACCAGGGCGAGGCGAACTGCATCAACGCGTGCCTCGCGTTTCCGGGAGGAACGCTGGAGGACGACGCCGGGAACACGCTCGGCTGTCGCATCCGCGCCGCCGAGGACGCGGCGACCGCGCCGGCGCTCAAGTGCCCCATAGCGGGTCCGTCCGGCAACGGTGGCTGCGGAACGCCGTGTGAGGGGTACTGCTCGATCTTCGCCGCGGTCTGCGCGGCGGACCCCGAGGCGTACGCCGACGAGGCGGATTGCCTGGGCCAGTGCGCGTCCCTCAGCCCGTCCGGCGACGCCTACGATGTCGGGCAGACGTCCGGCCCGACGGTGGAGTGCCGCATCTACCACGTGACGGCGGCGGCCCAGAGCGCGGCGTCCGCGCCCGTACACTGTCCGCACTCGCGCGCGACACCCTCCGCGAACTGCTTGTGATTCCGCTCGCGTCGCGTCTGCTCGCCGTCGAGTCCACGACGCCGTGACCCGTGCGGCGCTCGCGACGCTCGCGGTCGCGGTGACCATGGTGCTGTTCGCGCTCTGGCTCGTACAGGACCCCGCGCGGGATTCCCCGGACCCGACCGGGAACGAGCCGGGCGCCCCGCGCCTCGCCCGCGCCGCCCCCCGGGCGCCCGTGGCGCTCATCGTGATCGATGGCCTTCGCTACGACTTCGCCATCGACGCGTCGCGCATGCCGTGGCTCGCGACCGCCGCTCGGCGCCATGGCGGCGGCGAGCTCTGGACGGGCTCCGTGTCCATGACGTCCAGCGGCGTGCTGGCTCTCGGCACCGGCACGCTCGGAGGACTCGAACAGGTCGTCCACAACGTTCATCCGCGGCCGACGCCGCGCGATTCCTGGCTCGCTGCGGCTCGTCGAGCCGGCCTCGTCGTGGCGGCCGTGGGGGACGCGACGTGGGAGCGCCTGTACGGCCGCCACCTGCACCACGCTCGCGCCGAGGCAGCGGGAGTCGTGCTCGATGGACGAGCGGACGAGCGAGTCCTCCGAGAAGCTGTCGCGCTCCTCGCCCTTCGCCCCGACGCTCTGGTCGTGCACCTGGCGGCGGCCGATCACCAGGCGCACGTGCACGGTGTGCGCTCCGACGTCTACGCTGAGTTCCTACGCGAGGCCGACGGTCGGCTGAGGGACTTCGTCGCGCGACTCTCGGGCTGGAACGTGCTCATCACGAGCGATCACGGCATGGACGATGCATCCACCCACGGGGCCGACGTGGACCTCCACCGTCGGATCCCGCTCGTCACGCTCGGCCCGACCTTCTCCGACGGTTCGCGCCTGACGTCGCCCGCGCGGCAGATCGACGTCGCGAACACCATGGCGGCCCTCCTCGACGTCGCCCCTCCGATGCGGTCGGAGGGACGCGTGCTGGGTGAACTCCTCACGCCCGCGGCTCGGGAGCGCATCACCGCGAGTGCCGTCGAGATTCGGGAGCGCTCCCCAGCGCGGTCCTCGCCCGGTCCACGCGCGAGCGTCGCCATGGTCGCCCTGCTTGCCCTGCTGGGGCTGGTTGCGTGGGGCGCCCGCGCCGCGCTGCGGCCGGCGGAGGCCCGCAGCGCGTTCGTCGTCGTGCCGCTCGCCGCGGCCGTCAGCGTCGTCCTGACCTGGGGTCTCGAGCGCCTCCCGGGATCGTGGCCGGCGACGTTGCGCCTGGTGCTGTTCGCCACGTTCGCGGCCCTCGTCGCCCTGGCGATCCTGCAACGAGACCGAGTCCGGCGCGCAGGCGGCCGCCCCGTCCTATCGGCTCTCGCCGCTCTCACCCTGCTCGGGATCGTCTACCCCGCGAGTGCTCCGGCGGTGGCGCTGGGAGTCCTGGCGGTCTGCCTCGTGGGTGGGCGCAGATCGATCCCGAGCAGGAAACGGAGGGCGGTCGCGACGATCGCGGTGCTCGGCGTACTCGCAGTGCTCGTCACCGAGCCGGTGTTGCGGTTCGTCTCTGCACCGACGACGTGGGCACCTCTCGCCGGAAGTGCCGCCCTCGCGCTGGCCGTGTTCGTGGCGATGCGCAGTGCGGGTGTGGCCCGGACCGCGACGATGGCCGCAACCGGCGCATGGATCGCCCTGGGTCTGATCGCGCGGATCGAAGTGTCGCCGGAAGCGAGCCGCGCCTTCGTCGTCATGGCTGTCGCGGCCGGCACGGGTTTCTTCGTGATGGGCCGCGCTCTTGTGGCGCTGGGGCCGGCGTCTGCGTCCGTGGTGGTCCTGGCGCGCTCGACGGAGGGCGTCTGGCTGGCCGCGCTGCTGCTCGCGGGGACTCTGCTCCATCTCGCGGCGCGGGACGCGCGTGGGTCGCCGCTGCGCGTCGTCGTCGGGCTCGTTGCGTTGCTCGTCCTCACTCGGCCGGCGGTTCTCGGACACTTCGACCTCACCGGCCTCGACTTCCGTGCCGGCGCATTCGGCTCTCCCCACACGGTGCCCTGGATCACCGCGGGGGCGCACGTGGCCGAGCAGTGGAGCGCCGGTGTCGTGCTGCTCGCGGCATCGCAGGCGCACGCCCCGCGATGGGCGCACGAGGAGGCCACCGCCTGTGCCTCGTTCTTCGCCGCCAGGTGCGCCGTGCTCGTCGCGATGCTGGCCGTTTGTCAGGACAGCTACTGGACGGCGCTGCGCGTGATCAGTGAGCTTCCAGTGTGCGCGCTCCTGTGCGCCCTGACGGCTTCGCAGGCGATCGCCGCACGCCGCCCGCGACCGGAACGGTCCTACTCGCCCTCGCGGTCCTCTTCGAGCTGGTCCAGGATGCTCGCGGCGCGCTCCTCGCCGATCTCGAACCACTCTGCGAGCTGATTGATGAGCTCGTTCTCGGCGTCCGCCACGTCGTCGTCGGCGAGCGCCACGGCGGCGGCCAGCGCGAAGGCTCCTTCCGCGTCGTTTCGGTCTTCGACGAGGGCATCGGCGATCTCCTGCAGCCGAGCGTCGCGACTGCTCTCGGCGAGCTGCTTCGCGTAGTTCTCGAGCATCACGTTGATGGTGCCCGATCGGATGATGTTGTCGGTCAGGCCGCGGATGGCGCCGCGGACGGCGTCCCTCTCCGCCTCTTCGACCTTGCCATCGGCGGCCATCATCAAGAACATCGTCTCCGCGAGGGGATCCACCCGGTTCAGTGCGGCCATCTCCTCGGGGCTCAGCATTCCCTCGCGCGTGAGCGTCTCGTAGGCTGACGACATCACGACGCTGGGCCTCCTTCCGCTCTGCAGCAGTGCGTCTCGAAGGCGACGAATCGTGGAGGTCTCGATCTTCATTCGAGTACGCTACACGCGACCGCCGCGGCGATCCATCGCGATCATCGAGCGGGAGCGGCCTCGCGCGAGTAGAGGAGGGTCCCCGCGCCGAGGCGAGCGCGCCGACCGCGCCAGACGACGTGCCGCTTGAGGGGTGCTCGGAGCCACGCCGCAAGCGCGCCCAGCTCGCGAAGCGGCGAGAGGACCGCAGGGACCCAGGCCCGTCGCCACCCGCGCAGCACGACCCAGCCTCCGACGTCGCGCAGCATCAGGGCGAGCACGAACCAGAGCATGCCCCACGTACCCCACAGGCTCAGGGCCGCCGGGAGCACGACCAGCGGGCTGGTGAGCAGCTCGAGGACGAAGGCCTGCGGGCGTAGTCGCCAGCGCAGCATCGCCCAGCGAAGGTGACGTGCGTGGAAGTCGCCGAGCGTCATGCCGCGGGTCACGTTCTCGAGCACCATGGGGGCCATTCGCACCTCGAAGCCCGCATGCTGGAACATCTTTCCCATCACGTAGTCCTCCGCCAGGACGTGCGAGACGCGCTCGAGACCGCCGAGCGATTCGAGCACCCGCCGCGAGAAGAGCATCGACTTCCCCACGACCAGGGCATCGCCCATCGCGGTAGGCAATGCAGCGCCCGCCGCGCAGAACCCGTTGAGCTGGACGTTCTCCAGGGCCGACCCGAGCGTCGATTCGCCCGTTCCCGCGAACAGGTTCGTCACCACGCCGGCAGGGTGCTCACCGAGGTTCATGGTGAGGACGAGATCGGCGAGGTACTCTCGCGGGGCTCGCACGTTGCTGTCGCTGATCACCACGAGATCGTGCGCGGCGAAGGGCATCATCCCGCGAAGGTTTCGGACCTTCGGATTCGTTCCCGAGGTTCCCGTGTGGGTCACGATGCGGCAAGGCACGTGCGGGTACTCCGCGCGGAGCCTCCGAGCCACGGCCAGCGCCGGGTCCGCGTCTCCCTCCACGCCGAACACGACCTCGAAGTCGGGGTAGGACTGTTCGAAGAACGACCGCAGGTTGGCCTCGAGCCCGGGATCGCTGCCGCAGAGCGGCTTCAGGACGGAGACCGGCGGAAGGTGCACGGTTCGGCGTCCGCAGGCGCGGCGGCCACGCGTCGTCGCGATCGTCGCGGTCAAGCCCGTCAGGATCCAGGAGCTGCAAGCGGCGACCATCACTTCGGCAATCATCGGGCGTTCTCTCCTTCGAGGGATCGATTCGGTACGAAGATGAGCGACCAGGCAGGCAGGCAAACGGAAAAGTAGACCAGGGACGTCGTCAGCAACCGTGCCGCGAGGTACGGCAGTGACGTGAAGCTGATCGCAGCGTGAAAGGCCAGCAGGTTGAGCACGAACGCGGCGGCTTCGACCGCGCCGAACGCGACGCCCTGTGCGACCCACCGTCCGGAGCGATCCCGGAACGCGAACGACTTGTTTCCGACGAACTGCGCCACGAGCCCGAAGGCCAGCGCGACGGGACTCGCCACCCGGACGTCCATCGCCCAGCAACTCACGAGCACGGCCAGCGCGCCGAGGTCGAGCAGCGTCGCACCGGCGCCGACGATGACGCTTCGGCCGACGATCGGCGCGGAGAGACGCGCTCCGGGGCACGGCGCCCCCGGTTCGGCCGCCCTCGCGGGCCGCGCGGGGTCGTTCACGGGGGCGTCGGCGGACATCCTGCGCGGCCCGTGAGCGAACTCCGTGCCACCGGGGCCAGCCAGCGATCCCGCGGGCTTTCCGTGAAGCGGGTGCGAACGCCGGGTTGCAGTCGCAGGACGGCTACGCAGCGCGTCGGCGTCCCGCTTCGCAGCGCCGAAGACCGCCGAGGACGCGCCCGGGCGAGCGCCGAGTGCGCCAGCGAAGGTGGCGCGTCACCGGTCCGTGCTGCGCGCCGCCTTGCAGCAGCGGAACCCGGTCTGCATGCCGGCGTAGATCTCGCCGTGGTTCGACGTGGCGGCACGGCAGCGATTGCGACCTTGAAGCCACCAGCCGCCTCGCAGGATGGCTCGCTGGCCTCGAGGATCGGACCGCCGAGTCGTCCACTCGTCGACGTTGCCGACGAGGTTGAAGACGCCGAACGGGCTCACGCAGCTTGGCAGCGCGTCCCGCTTCATCCGATGATCGATGAAGTGGTCGGGCTTCGTCACGAGCTCGATCTCGGGGATGTCGTGGTTGCACCGCGCTCCGTCGCGGACGTATCCGTACGGGTAGGGGACGGCGTCCGGCCCCTCGCAGGCGAATTCCCACTCCTCTTCGTGGCAAAGTCGCTTGTCCATCCTCTTGCAAAGGATCCCGGCCTCCGTCCAGTTCACGTGCGTCAGCGGGTACTCGTAACCCTCCGGGGTGAGCTCGAAGCGGTCGATGCAGTAGTTCATCGGGGTACGCTGCCCGCCGCAACGAGAGGGCGCGGCGAACTCGCGGCAGGAGATCCCGCTCTTGCCGTTGCGGGGCGTCCACTCGAGGCACCGCTGGGTCGGCTCCGCGCATCGAACGCCCTGCACGTGGACCATGTCCGACGGGCATGGTGCGTCAGGCGACTCGTAGGGAGGGGGCGCCACCTTCGGCAGCTTGCCGCTCTCCGAGTAGAAGCCGCGCATGCCCGCGGGGTCGCGATGCGGGTCGTCCTCGGTCGCGAAGACTCGGGCCGGGCGCGCCGCGGTGGCGACCGCCGCGTCGGGCGCCGAATCCCGCGGCGTGGGCGGGCCAGTCTCGCTGCGCGCGGGCGCGCTCGTCGTCGGGGGCGCGCTCGCCGTCGCCTCTGCGCTGGACGAGGTTCGCTCCTCGGCGGCACGCTTGCAGCTCGCCAAGAGGACGCAGGCGGCCGCTACCGAGGCGATCCCCCGCCATCCGACGGCCGTCAGGCCCACCTCCCCGCCCGCTCCGATCATGCACCGGCTTGTCGAGCGGAAGCGGAGCGCCTCGATCAACCGAGCGCGATGAGCGGCGCGATGACCAGCGCCACGACGCTCATGAGCTTGACCAGGATGTTGAGCGAGGGGCCCGCCGTGTCCTTGAAGGGGTCTCCCACGGTGTCACCGACGACGGCCGCCTTGTGCGCCTCCGAGCCCTTCGGATGGGTCGTTCCGTCCTTCATCTTGAAGCCGCCCCCCTCGAAGGACTTCTTGGCGTTGTCCCACGCGCCGCCGGCGTTGCTCATGAAGATGGCGAGGGTCACGCCCGACACGGTGACGCCGGCCAGCAGCCCGCCGAGCGCCTCCGGCCCCATCAGGAAACCGAAGACGACGGGTGTGACGACCGCGAGCAGTCCCGGCATGACCATGCGTTTGATGGCCGCGGACGTGGAGATGTCGACACAGCGGGCCGTGTCGGGCGCGGCCGTGCCCTCGAGCAGCCCTGGGATCTCGCGGAACTGGCGGCGAACCTCCTCGATCATGTCCATGGCGGCCTCGCCGACGGCCTTCATCGCCATGGACGAGAAGAGGAACGGGAGCATTCCACCGACGAACAGACCGGCCATGACGGAGGGGCTCGAAATGTCGATTCCCGAGATCTTCGACTGCTGCGCGAAGGCCGCGAAGAGTGCGAGCGCCGTCATGGCGGCCGAGCCGATGGCGAACCCCTTGCCGATGGCGGCCGTCGTGTTGCCGACGGCGTCCAGCTTGTCCGTCCGCTCGCGAACCTCCGGCGCCTGATGGCTCATCTCGGCGATGCCACCCGCGTTGTCGGCGATGGGGCCGTACGCGTCCACGGCGAGCTGAATTCCCGTGGTCGAGAGCATTCCCAGCGCCGCGATGGCGACCCCGTAAAGTCCCGCGACGTGCGCGCTGCCGACGACGCCAGCGGCGATGCAGAGGATCGGCATGGCCGTGGACTGCATTCCGAGCCCGACGCCCGCGATGATGTTGGTGGCGTAGCCGGTCTTGCTCTGTTCGGCGACGCCGTTGACCGGCGCCTTGCCGAGGGAGCAGTAGTAGCTCGTGATCATGCCCACGGCGACGCCGGTGGCGAGACCGATCACCGTGGCGCCGCCGACGTGGATCCACGTGACGGTCGACTGGGCGCCGGCGAGCGTGACGCCCTCCTTGGGCCACAGCACGTTGGCGACGGCGAACGTCGCCCCCGCCATGACGCCCGCGGCGCCGAAGGCGCCCATGTCGAGGGCGACCTGCGGGTTCCCGCCTTCCTTCGTCTTCACGAAGAACGTCCCGATGATCGAGCACACGATTCCGCCGGCGGCGATGACCAGAGGTAGCACCACGGGCCCGAGCTCGCCGCGCGCGACCAGCGCCTCGGCGGTGCCCGGCAGCGTGGCGCTCAGGCCGAGCACCATCGCCCCCACGATGGCGCCCACGTAGCTCTCGAAGAGGTCGGCGCCCATGCCCGCCACGTCGCCCACGTTGTCACCCACGTTGTCGGCGATGACCGCCGGGTTGCGCGGGTCGTCCTCGGGAAGCCCCGCCTCGACCTTGCCGACGAGGTCGGCGCCGACGTCCGCGGCCTTCGTGTAGATGCCGCCGCCCACGCGCGCGAACAGCGCGATGGAGGAGGCGCCCATCGAGAAGCCCGTCAGCACGTTGATGCTGGTGGCGATCGAGTCCGGAAAGATCGATCTCGTGAACAGGAGGAAGAGCCCGCCCAGGCCGAGGAGCCCCAGGCCCACGACGCTCATGCCCATCACCGAGCCCCCCGAGAACGCGACGTCGAGGGCCGGCGAGAGGCCCTTTCGCGCAGCCGCGGTGGTCCGAACGTTCGCATTCGTCGCCACGCGCATCCCGAACAGGCCGGCGAGCCCAGATGTCGCGGCGCCCGCGACGAACGCCAGGGCGATGAGCGGGCTGTGGCCGGGCGTTTCCTTCAGGTTCGCGGCCACCAGGAGGCCCGCGACGACCACCACGAACATCGCGAGCACCTTGTACTCGCGCCCGAGGAACGCCATCGCGCCCTCGCGGATCCGGCTGGCAATCTCCTTCATCGTGTCGTCGCCGGCGTCCTGTCGGGCGACCCAGCTTGCCTTCCAGTACGCGAACGCCAGGGCCAGGACGCCGGCGGCGGGGGCTGCGAAAACGAGTGAGTCCATTCTGCGAGATCCTTCTGGGCGGAGTGCGCCGCGCCGTCGGTGCGCCGCGGCGCGCCGGATGGGCCCGTGGCGCCGGCGAACCGGGTCCACGAGGCCGCCAGGCTATAGCCCAGCACCGCCAGAAAGACGATTGGTTTCGTAGGGAAGCGACCCTCCTGCGCACCGCGTCGTGAAGCGATTGAAATGCCCGATCTTTTGGCCGACCGGGGGTGGTCAGAGGCTCGCGAAAGTGCGCGCGCCGAGGCGTGCGAGCACCACCGACTGCCGGACGCGATCGCCCTCTTCGATGCACCCCGCGGACGCCGAGTCGCCGGCGGAGCAGAGGTCGTCGTTCATCGGAGGGAGCTGGACGCAGAAGCCGAGCGTCGCGCTCGGCGCGCTCCGACTTCGCTCGACGAACCTCGCCATGGCTTCGCGCCACAGGCGAACGGCGTGGCGAACGGCGAGCCTTCGAACGATGCTGGGGATCGACGTCGCGAGCAGCGAAGCCCTGCCGTCGCCGACGTCGATCTGGGACTGTTCGCTCGTGCCGACGCACGCCACGAGGTGCGTCACCCTCGCGAACACGGGAGTCATCGCCGCCAGCTGTGCGCGGAAGCTTCCGAAGATCATCTCGTGCCCCAGGTACCACTCTGCGAACGCGGCGCTGAACCCCACGTCGGGAAACTCCCCGAGGAGCGCGCACGTCCGCGCGACGTCGCGCGTGATGGTTGCGCGGTGCAGCGCCACGTGAACTGGACACGGTGCTCGCTCCGCGTGGCGCACGAAGATCTCCATGGTTCGCATCGCCTCGGCCTGGCTCGCGAAGCACGAGCCGAGCTGCACGACGACGTCCTTCGCGCCCGACGCGTGCGCAGTGTCGAGGGCCTGCCCCACGTCCGTCGCACGCCTCGCGCGGACGAACGCCGTGATGGGGAGGTTCGAGAGGGCGTCCATGACGACGGTCGCGGCCGTGTCCCGGCGGCCGGGGGGTGGCTCGCCGAGGTTGCGTCCGAGCCGTTCGAAGCCCGCGTCGCGCACGGCCGCAGCGACCGTATCGGCCGAGTGATTGGGCGACAGGCCGCGGAGGGTCGCCTCGTGCAGCTCGGGTCGAAGTCGAGCGTCAGACACGGACCGCCTCGTCCTTCGGAGTCGTGACCGCCCGTTCGGCCGTCTCGAAGCACCGTCGTGCGATCTTCGCGAGCGCGATGGCCTCCTCCCACCGGTCACCGCTCTCCCGCCAGCGGCCCCGTTCGTCGCGTCGCACGGGCGCGTAGCCCTGCCAGGGTGTCAGCAGCTCCACGGCGAAGCCGAGCACTTCCCCCGGCCCGGCCTGCCTCATGAACGCCGCGCAGACGCGAGACCACAGCTCCTCGTACACGGCCACCGTACTCGCGGCGGCGCCGAGCGACGGAGGGACCTGCATGCGCCCCGTCGACGCGATGCGACCGTGCAGATACCGCGTCCTGTCGATGATGGGCCCCAGGATGTCGAGCAGCTCGTGAGCGTCGGCCGGGGTTCGCGCCGTCCCCAGGTACCAGTGCGAGAAGTCGCCGTTGAAGCGGAGCTCGGGAAAGCGGTCCACCAGCGCCAGCGTTCTCACCGGGTCGTCGGTGATGCTGGCGCGGTGCGTCTCGACGTAGAGCGGCAAGCCCACGACGGTCGACGCCTGGAGCACGCGCTCGACGAGCCGGCAGGCGTCGTCGTGGGCTTCCAGGCCGGACCCCACGATGAGCGTCGCGCACCCGGCGCCCTGGCGCTTCCAGGCCCGCGCGGCCGCCACCAGATTTCCGTCCAGCGGCAGCTTCGCGTACGTCGCCGCCACCGTGACCGCGAGCCCCACTCGGTGGCAGAGCCGTGCGCTGCCGAAGAGCGGCGGCTGAATCTGCACGCCGCCAAACCCCGACTCCTTCACCATCCGGTAGGCGGACTCCCTCCCGAAGACCACCGCGCGCCGCGGTCCCGAGCTCCACTCCGGAAGCAGCGCGAGGGTGAGCACGTTGATGTCGCAGCGGAGGCGGGCGGCCCCGTCACCGTCCCGGATCGCCGGCGGCGCCGACGCGGGGCACGAGCTCATGGCACGGTGGCGCTCGCGGCGGCGCGAAGGGCCCCATCGACGGCGTCCAGCGGTGGCCAACCCAGAATCGCCGTCGCGTCGTCCACGTAGCGCTCGTCGCGCATGCCCACGAGCACGCTCGTGACTCCCGGCGCGCTGGCCACGGTCCAGAGAGCCTTTCGCGACAGCGATTCGCGCCGCGCGGTCTCGGGAAGGTGCGCGTCGATGACGCTCGAGATGGCGTCCCCCCGCCGTCGGCTCAAACGCGACGTGCGCTGCCGGATGGCCGCGAGGAGCCCCTCGAGCTCCGGGAGGTAGCGCGCGCGCCATCCTCGCCATCCGTCTCCGTCCGGCCCCGTCAGCGCCCGGTCGAGGGCGGCCAGGGTCTGTGCGAGACGCGGCGCGATCGCCCGGCCCTCGATCTCCGCCCACTGTTCCAGGCTCTCCACCGTGCCGACGGCCGAACCCAGGCGATCGGCCCAGTCGAAGAACGTCGCCGGTTCGACCTGGCTGCCGGGTGCAGCGCGGAGGTGAACCGCGATCTCGCGGCGGTACTCCGACTCCAGGCGCTCGACCTTGGTGAGCTGCGCTTCGAGAGGAGGCGCGCCCGCGATGTCCGGAGCATCGGCGAGACGCAGGAGACCGCCGGAGGTGGCGATGGCGTTGAGCGGTCGGTTGACGAGCACCGCGATGCCGTTCGCGCGGGCGTGCTCGAGGACAGAAGTCGTCGCGTCGGCGGTGTTGCGCTCGAAGTGGGCGCGTACCTCCCGCAGGTTCATCGGCAGCTCGAGCACGGCGAAACCGTGATTCGTGCCTCCGGCTTCCACCGCTGACGCCAGCATGCGCGCCAGATCGGTCGCGTCGGGATCCGTGTGCGGCGCCGTCGACGTGTTCGACGACACCCCGTAGTGACGAAGTCGGCCCCGACGTATCTCCTGCTCCAGGTGACGGAACGCCCCGGTGAGCCTGGCGTAGAACCGCGCGCGGATGGCCTCGAGCGGTCCCTCACCCCGCTTGATGGCGTCCGCGAGGAAGTACTCTGGATTGTGCAAGAGGCAAACGTCCAGGGTTTCGAGGCGCAGGCGCTCGAGGGATCGCGTGAGCTGGTCCTCGATCCATTCCGGGTGGATGCAGTGCCAGCAGTCGTCGTCGTACTCCACCATCTCCGCAAAGGGCCTGCCCACGGCTCGTCGCTCGACGGCGAGAGCGAGATTTTTCCCCTGCACGTACCCGACCTTCGACACGACGACGGTGGTCTCGCGACCAGCGGTCCCGGCCGCTGCGAGCTTCGCGAGGACGTTTCCGATGAGCCGTTCGCTCCCCCCGTCGCCGTAGTTCGTGGAGGTGTCCACGAGGTTCACTCCGCTCCGCAGCGCGCGCTCGAGGGCGCGAGCGTGACCTGGATCGCCGTCTTCGACCCGGTACGCGCCGAAGCCGACGCGACTCACCAGGAGGGTGGTGCGGCCGAGCTGCGCGTAGCCGTGCTCGGCGTGCGGGCTCTCGCGGCGGAGCCGCTCCGTTCCGTCGCTCGTCGCGAAGCCGCCCATCGCGCGTCCTCCCAGGACGGCCCGTCTGCCCTCGAACGCACGCGTGCGATGGGCCGTGAGCGCGTCACGCACGGCGGTGGGGTCGGTGATGGGCGCTTCGCACGCGAAGTTCCGGCAGACGTAGAGGGCGGGGCGTCCACCCACCGGACCCTTGCCTCGGACGAGCGGCAGGTCTGCCGAAGCCCCGACGCGTGCATGTCCCACGATGCGATGCGGCAGGAAGGTGCCCGCGACGGCCGCCTTCAGGTCCTTCGCGGCCGGATCCCCCTCGGTGCCCGCGAACGCGAGCTCCGTGGGACCCGCGAGCAGGAACTCGACCACGCCGAGCGAGGTGGCGAACGCCCGGGGCATCCGCTCCATGCCGCGACCGTAGGAGCGCAGGGCGTCCGTGGCGCGCGCGGCGAGGTCGGGACGATCGAAGTGGTGCGAGAGGCGAGCCAAGGCGCGCGCAGCCACGGCGTTCGCGTTCGGGATGGCTCCGTCGTGGCCCTCTCTCATGCGAACGAGGAGCGCTTCGTGCCCCGTGGCCGTCTGGAAGAACGCGCCCCCGTCGGGGTCCGCGAAGTCCTCGATCAGACGCTCCGCGATGCCGAGCGCTTCACGGAGCCAGCGCTCCTCCCCGCCCGCTTCGTAGAGGTCGATCAGGGCGTCGGCCAGGAAGGCGTAGTCCTCCAGGTAGGCGTCGAGGTGAACCGTCCCGGCGCGCCACGTACGGAAGAGGCCGCCGTCGGGTCGCTTCATGGTGGAGAGCACGAAAGCGGCGGCACGCTCCGCGCTGTCGAGCCATGCGCCGTCGCCGAGGACGCGATGACCCTCGGCCATGGCGCCGATGGCGAGCGCGTTCCAGGACGTGAGCACCTTGTCGTCCAGCAGCGGCGGCACGCGTCGCCTTCGCGCCTCGTACAGCTTGGCGCGATCGTGTTCCAGGGCTTCGGCCAGCGTCGCCGCCGGGATCCCCAGCTCCCGAGCGACGTCGGCCAGCTCGCGAGGCGTGTTGAGCACGCTCGTGCCCTCCCAGTTTCCGCCCTTCGTCACGTCGAAGTACGCCGAGAACCGTCGAGCGCCTTCCGCTCCCAGCACCGCCTCGACCTCCGAGGGCTGCCAGACGAAGAACTTCCCCTCCTCTCCCTCGGAGTCCGCGTCCGTGGCCGAGTAGAAGCCACCCGACTCGCCCTGCATCTCGCGCACGAGGTACGCGAGCGTCTCTCGAGCCACGCGTCGATGATCTTCGCTGCCCGTGAGCTGGTACGACTCGAGGTACACGCGCACGAGCTGCGCGTTGTCGTAGAGCATCTTCTCGAAGTGAGGCACGAGCCACCGCTCGTCGGTCGAGTAGCGCGCGAAGCCCCCCGCCAGATGGTCGTACAGGCCGCCCCGGCGCATTCCGTCGAGCGTCCCGGTGGCCATGGCGAGCGCTCGTTCATCGCCGGTCGCGGCGAAGTAGCCGTGCAGGAGCGTGATGGCCGAACACGGCGGGAACTTCGGGGCGCGACCGAAGCCGCCCCAGCGGGCGTCGTACTGCGAGGCGAGCGTGCGCACGGCGGCCGCCGACGCCTCGGCGGCGATGGTGGCCGCGGGCGTGGGAGCGGCTTGCTCGCGGACGTGCGCGGTCAGCTCCGCGGCCTGCTCCGTCAGCGTCGCGCGGTTCGTCCGCCAGAGATCGGCGATGCGTGCCAGCACGGACCGAAACCCGGGACGGCCCCACTTGTCGTCCGGCGGGAAATACGTCCCGGCGAAGAACGGCTCCTGGTCCGGCGTCAGGAACACCGTCATCGGCCAGCCGCCGCTGCCGCTCATCGCGACCGTCGCGGCCATGTAGATCTCGTCCAGGTCGGGGCGCTCTTCGCGGTCCACCTTGATGCAGACGAAGCTCTCGTTCATCGAGCGCGCGATCGACTCGTCCTCGAACGACTCGCGCTCCATCACGTGGCACCAGTGACACGCTGCGTAGCCGATGCTCAGCAGGATGGGCTTGTCCTCTCGCCGTGCGCGCTCCAGCGCCTCGGGGGACCAGGGGTACCAGTCGACCGGATTGCCCGCGTGCTGCAGCAGGTAGGGACTCGTCTGCGTGGCCAGGCGGTTCCTGGGCTGGTTCGCGCCGGCGCGACTCATGCTCGACCCATACCCCGTACGCCCGACTGCACCAACGCGCCGCCGGCAGTTCCCCGTTTCCCCTGGCTTCGCCGCCCGCTACCTTCCGGGCATGAGCGAAGACGACGTCTACGAGATGCTGTGGGACTGCGAGTACTGTCGCACGCCGAAGCTCCTGGGCCTCACCCACCGCCACTGCCCCGTCTGCGGCGCCGCGCAGAACGCCGATCGGCGCTACTTTCCGCCGGATCACGAGAAGGTGCCGGTACGAAATCACCCGTACTTCGGCGCCGACGTCGCGTGTCCGACGTGCCGCGAGCACAACAGCCGATCGTCGCGGTGCTGCCGCGGTTGCGGCGGCTCCCTCGAGGGCGCGGCCGAGGTCGCACGGCGCGACGACGAGGTCCATCCCGTGGGCGCCCATCCGGGCGCGCCGTTCGCCGGAGCCGCGCAGCTCCCCGCGCCGGGCGCGGAGCCGCCGGGCGCGAAGTCATCGGGTGGGAAGCGGATCGCCTTCGCCATCCTGGGCTGCCTCGGAGTGACCGTCTTCGGCGTCGTCGCGCTGGCCGTCGTCATGGCGCTCTGGAAGAAGGACGCCTCGATGGTCGTCACGCGTCACGCGTGGGAGCGGAGCATCGAGATCCAAGCGTTCGCCAAGGTGGAAGAGTCGGACTGGTGCGACGAGGTTCCCTCGGGTGCGCGCGTCCTGTCGCGGTCGAAGGCCGAGCGCTCGAAGGAGAAGGTGAAGGTTGGCGAGGACTGCAAGACGCGCAAGAAGGATCTCGGGAACGGGACGTTCAAGGAGGTCCGCGAGTGCCAGCCGAAGTACGACGAAAAGCCCGTCCTCGCGGACAAGTGTCGCTTCGAGGTGGAGAAGTGGAAGAAGGCGCGCGTCGAGGTCGCCAAGGGCACGTCGCCCAAGGACACCATCGCGTGGCCGCCGGTCTCCCTCGCGCGAACGGGCACGTGCCTCGGCTGCGAGCGCGAGGGAGAGCGGAGCGAATCCTACGAAGTGTTCTTCGCCGAGGCCGCGGGCTCCAAGTCCGAGTCGAAGTGCACCTTCGACGAGGCGAAGTGGCGGTCGTTCGCCCCGGGTTCGAAATGGAAGGCGCGCGTGTCGGTGGTGGGTGACGTCCTCGACTGCTCCGCGCTGCAAGCGCCGTGAGGCGGCTCCCGTGGAGAGCGCCCGGGTGGTCGGCGCGCCGGTCGGCCCGTCCGGTGGATCGACGCCGTGACGACGGTTGACGTCGGCGGCTCCCATCGGGGATGCTGCGTGGTCGTGCGGGGTTCATCGTTGTTCGTGGCCGCGGCGTTGCTCGTTGCGCCCGGGGTGGTTCCAGCCTGCAGCAAGAAGACCGACGTCGACGCGAGCAGGACCAACGACACCACGATCGACGAGGTCGTCCGCATCGTCGGGCCGGCTGGCGCGCGCGTGGAGCTCGCGGGGCGCGCGCGGGTGGACATCCCGCCGGGGGCACTGCGCGAGGAGTCTCGAATTCGGCTGGCGGACGTGACACGCGGCAGCCATCCGGCGCTCCCCCCGGGAGCCGCGCTCGAGACGGGGGTCTACTCGTTCGAGCCGCACGGCCAGGCGTTCGAGGCGAACGTCGTGGTCACGCTCTTTCACGCGGAGCCGCCGGCGTCCGGCGCCGGCCTCTCCATGGCGCCGCTCGGCGGGACCTGGTCCCGCCTGCCCGACGCGGACAATGGCGCCGCGCTGGCGCAGGTGAGCATCGCCCACTTCTCGTACTTCGCCGTCACCCGGGACGCCGTCACCGATGGCGGTGCAGGCGGTGCCGGAGGCGCAGACGGCGCTGCCGGCGCGGGCGGCCTGACGCGTGACGGCGCGTCTGCGGAAGCATCGGCCGGGGCGCCGCCCGCGGCCGGCGCGGGGGGCGAGGGCGCCACGACGGGCGCGGACGCGAGCGCCGGGGCCGGTGGTACCGCCGGCTCTGCCGGGGCCGGAGTAGCTGGTGCTGGTGGGACGGGCGGCAGCGCCGGGGCTGCGGGCGCGAGCGACTCGGGCACCGGCGGCTGCGGCGAAGTCGACATCATCGTCACCGTGGACACCTCCGGGAGCATGGACGAGGAGGCCACTGCGATTGGCAGCGGCTTCCCAGGCCTCTTCGACGCGGTTCGAAGCCTGGATGTTCGGCTCGTGGTCTTCTCCGCGGTGCCCCCCGCCACGGGCGGCCTTTGTGTCCCGCCGCCCTTCGGCACGGGGTCGTGTCCGGACGACGAGAAGCTGCCGGCTTTCCGCCACGTCGTGGGTCCCGTGTCGGAGCAGTACGCGCTGCAGCGACTGGTGAACGACCATGCGCTCTATGCGAGTACGGTGCGCGACACGGCGCGGACCCACATCATCGTCGTGAGTGACGAGCCGTCGATCATGACCCCGCAGCAGTTCACCGATCAGTTCGTACCGCTCGCTCCGGGTCGCCGGGGTTTCGTATTTCACGGCGTGTTCGCCACGACGGACTGCACGGGAGTCTCGGGTTCGGCCACGGCGGCGCCCACGTACGTGGCGCTGGCGGCGGCCACCGGCGGACGCGTCGCGGATCTGTGCAACGGCGAGCTGTACACGTACGGGCGCGACATCGGTGATGCCATCGTCGCGGCGTCCGCTCTGCCCTGTCACTGAGGACCTGTTCATGCCGCGTGCCCGCATCGTCTCCGCGCTGGTGTTCTTGAGCGCGGCGGGCAGCTGCAGCAAGGAGACGAAGGTCGACGCCAGCACGACCAACAACACCGTCGTCCAGCGGCGCTCCGAGGTCATCGGTCCCGAGGGCAGCGCGATCACCCTCGACGATGGCGCCCAGCTGACGGTTCCGGCCGGCGCGCTGACGTCGGCTACGTCCCTCACCCTCGGCCACGCACGACCGGACGAGGCTCCGGCGTTCCCCGCGGGAGTTGCCCCGGCGTCTCGGACCTACACTCTCGAGCCGCACGGGCAGACGTTCGCGCGCCCTGTGACGCTGCGACTCCCGGTCGAGGAGCGCCCCGCGGAGGTCCGGCGCCTCGTGACCGCCCCGCCAGCGGGTCCCTGGGAGGCGTACGTTCACGCCCGCTTTCAACCGGGGTTCGCGGGCGTCGACACGACGCACTTCTCCTACTTCGCCGTCGTAGAGGGCACGGCGCCGCTCCCGAACGGAGACGCGGGTCTCGCTCCGGATGGCGGCTCGGCGGGCAGCGCGAGCGTGGGGGGCGCCGGCGGCGTTTCCGGAGCCGGCGGGACCGGCCCCGCGGGGGCGGCCGGTGGGGGAATCGACGCCGACGCGGCGTTCCGCGACGGCGCGGGTGGCACGCTCGGGGGTGCGGGCGGAAGCGGCGGTTCGGCGGGGACGACGGTGGACGCTGGCACTGCCGCTGCGGCGGGAGCCGGCGGTTCGGCGGCCGCCGACTCTGGCCGAGACGCCGCCGGTCCGGTGTGCGGGCGCGCCGACATCCTCGTGGTGGTCGAGAACACGGCCAGCGCCGCGCCGGACTTCGTCGGGATTGGCGACCACGTGAACCGCGTGCTCGACGCCATCGTCCTCGCCGGCGTGGACTGGAGGCTGGTGCTGCTCTCGTCGCGTTCTCATCAGTCTTTCGGCGTGTGTGTCCTCGACCCCCTGGCCGGGGGAGTGACCTGCCCCGCCAACGATGCGCCGCCGCTCTTCACGCACCTCGACGTCGCCGTGGGCGAGTCCAACGCGCTGGACGTCGTCATCTCCTCGTTCGCGAGCTACCAGAGCGTCCTGCGCGCGGATGCGCAGAAGCACATCGTGGTCTCGAGCGACGGCGACGCGTCGATGTCCGCCCCGGCGTTCGAGTCCTCCCTGCTCGGCCTGGGGGCGGGCACGTTCGGCGGGTACGCCCTCCACGCCGTCGTCCCAGCGACGCTCTGTGGGCTCGCAGACGCGACGGGAACCGTGTACGCGCAGCTCGCGAGTCAGACGTCCGGAACGCTTCGCGATCTTTGCAGTCAGACCGTGGGGATCGACCTCGGCGTCATCGGCGCCGCCATCGCCACGAGCGCCGCGTGCAACGGCTGAGGCGCCCACGCCGGGTCGCCGACGGCCGTCAGTCGTCCACGACGGACTCGATGATCGGCGACAGGAACGCGACGTCACTCCACTCGTCCGGGGGGAGCGTGCCCTGATCCGGGACGAGCCCATCGCTCGGGTACTTGCCGAACAGGTTGGGATCCGCCACGGGCTCGCCGTCGAACTTCGCGTAGGCGCCGTTCCGGACGGCGACCAGCTCGAGGCTCGGGACGACGTAGATGTACTGGCCGTCGTGTCCTCGCGCCGAGTACGTGTCCGGAGGGAGCCGCTTCTCCGTCTGCCCGGTCAGCCACCACTTGTAGCCGTAGCCCTGGAACGTGGGTGAAGGTGTCGTCGAAGCCGTGACCCACGCCTCAGGGACCACGTGAGCGGTCCCCCACCGGCCGCCGCGCTCGTACAGCAGGCCGAAGCGGGCGAAGTCACGGGTGGGTGTGTCCACGCAGCAGTAAGTGAGGGTGTGCCCGGCCGCGTCGCGCCACCAGTCCACGGCCGTCATGCCCACGCGCGTAAACAGCTTCTGCTTGGCGTACTCGAGGGCGCTCATCCCCGTCGCGACCTCGACGACGCCGGAGAGGAGCATGGAGTCCCCGCTCGAGTAGTTGAAGCGCGTCCCCGGCTTCGTCTCCATTCCGATCGATGCCGCGTACGCGAGCTCGTCCGGTTCGGCGAGCACCATTCGGATGATGTTCGAGGCTTCGATGGCTCCCGGGGAGTAGTCCTCCACCCAGGCGCGTCCCGAGGCCATCTGCAGCACATGCTCCAGCGTGATGGCCTCCTTCTCCGTACCGGCCCAGTCCGGGAAGTAGTCGGCCATGCTCACCTCGACGCCCGGGATCTTCCCTTCGTCGATGGCGATTCCGATGAGCGCGCTAGCGAAGCTCTTTCCCACGGACCAGCTCGCCGCGTAGGAGGTCTCGTCGGCGCCCTGCGCGTACCACTCCGCGACGATCGCACCCCGCCGCACGATGACGACGCCCTGGGTGTTCTTGCCCTCCATGAAGGCGTAGTCGCGGGCCTGCTCGAGAACCGTCGCGTCCATCCCCTCGTCGCCGGGTGCGTGAACCTCCCACGTGTCGGTCGGCCAGAGCAGGGAACTGCCGCCGTCGGCACCCGCGTCACCGGCGGCACCCGCGGTGCCGCCCCCTGAGCCGGCGTCGCCGTCACTGCCCGAGCACGCGAGCAACGCGAGCGCCTGGAAGACGGTGGCGATTCGTCGAAGTCGGTCGTTCATGGTCGCGACCAAGGGTAGCTCGCCCCGTGACGACGCGAAACCCGAGTTCCGCGGTCGCCCCGGTCCGCGCCGTTGCAACGGCGTTGCGGACGGATAGAGTCGCCGACGTGCTGCGAACGGTCGCCATCGCGTTCTCCCTGCTCGCCTCCGGATGCGGGGCGTCCGACCAGGACACGCCCCGCGACGACGCCGACTCCGGCGGAGTCTGCCCGACCGGGGAGTACCTGGCCGCTGGCGTCTGCGTGCCCCGGCGCGACGCGTGCCGCGGTGCAGCGGTCCCGATTCCTGGGGGAGGGTGCCTTGCCGTGGGGGTGCCGTCGGACGGGTGCGGCGCGGGGTTCGAGCACGACGGCGACGGCGGGTGCACGGCCATCCTGCCTGCGGCGCCTTGCACCGGTCCCACCCTCGCGGTCGCGGGCGACACGTCCTGCCGGCCCATCACGGCGTGCGGTGCAGCGCCGTGGGGAGACGTGCCCACCGAGCAGAACACGATCTACGTGGACGCTGCGTACGCCGGTGCGACCACGGACGGCTCCATCTCGCGGCCCCTGAAAACCCTGGCGGAGGCCATCGGCGTGGCCGAACGCGGAGCGATCATCGCGCTGGCGGAGGGGACGTATCGCGGCAACCTGGTCGTGACGAACCCGGTTCGCATCTGGGGTCGGTGCCCGGAGCTGGTGACCATCGAAGGGGTCTACCTCGCCGAGGACGACCAGGACGCGCTCGGAGTCGTCGACGCACCGGGAACCGAGATTCGTGGCGTCACGCTCCGAGCGCCCGGCGCGGGAGTGCTCGCGTACGAGACCCGGGATCTGCTCGTCTCGGGAGTCCGTCTCACCGGTTCAACGTGGGGCATCCTGGCCGCCGGCGAGGTCGCGGAGGCGTCCATCACGCT
Organism: uncultured Polyangiaceae bacterium; assembly: GCA_964487605.1. Classification (GTDB taxonomy): domain Bacteria; phylum Myxococcota_A; class Polyangia; order Polyangiales; family Polyangiaceae; genus JAJDAH01. Next base: position 39,257 of record CAZARU010000009.1, on the reverse strand, counting down.
CGCCGACAGCCTGGTCGACGACATCGCCAGCACGGGCGTGCTCGGCCTGGGCGCCCAGGTGGTCGTGGAGCGCACCGAGTTTCGAGAGAGCAGGCCCCTGGGGGAAGAGGACGGCGTGGCCGTGTTCATCGGGCGCTTCTCCGCGACGTCGCCCGAGCCGAGCGCGGTGATTCGCGGTGCGAACGTCTCCGGGCACGTGAGCGCGGCGGTGGCCATGAGCGCCACGCTGACCGTCGAGGACTCCGTGGCCCGCGCCTTCGTCGCCGGGCCACAGGGCAGATCGTTCGGGGCGGTGACCGCAATCTTGGATCCCGACGTGCCTCGCGCGTCCGACGTGACCGTCCGCGGGTCGGTCGTGGACGGCGCCGTGGCCGGCGGCGTGCTCGTGGGGGGCGGCCGGCTGACGCTGGAGCGCTCGGTGGTGCGCGCCACCCGGGCGGCGGACACCCAGGACCATTCCGTCGGCGCCGTCGGAGTCTTTCGGGACGAAGAGGAGGCGGCCCAGGGCACGATGCGCGACTGCCTCGTCGCGGACAACGTCGGCGTGGGGCTCTTCGTCGGCGAGGCGCGCTTCACCGTGGAGCGCTCCGTAGTCCGCGCCGGTGTGCCGTACGAGGGCTCCGGCGACTTCGGGCGCGGCGTTTCGGTGGAAGGCGACACGGCCGAGGCCGAGCTCGACCTCGTCGACTCTCTGGTCGCAGACTGTCACGAAGCCGGCGTCGCCCTCGTGGGTGCGCGCGCCACGCTCACGAGAACCGCGATTCGCGATACACGCGCCTCGAAAGTGTCGGGTCTCTACGGCGACGGCCTGGTCGTCTCCACCGCGCTGGGACCGCGCGTCGCTCGCGCCGAGGCGACCTTCCTCACCATCGACGGTAGTTCACGGGCCGGCGTCACCGTGTTCGGCGCGGAGCTCGCGCTCGCGGACTCGCGGCTGTCGTGTTCCACGTTCGATCTCGACGTCGAGGAGCATTACGGGACGGACGCGGTGGGCGTCCCCCTCACGCTGGCGGTGAGCGTGACCGACTCGGGGCGCAACACCTGCGGCTGCGGGGACGTCCTCGGCCGATGCCTGGCGCAGTCGAACGGGCTGAGTGCCGCCCCCCGTCCCGAGCGACCGGCCGTCGGACCCTGACGGTGATGCTCTAGGTGCAGGGCGCGCAAGCGCAGGTCCCCCCGGGGGGACACATCACCCGTGGCAGACTCGCGCTGGCGCAGGTCGCGGCGCAGTCGTTGGCGCTGCAGAAGACGTCGGCGTTCTTGCACACGTCCATCCCGGTTCCACACGTCATGGTGCAGACTCCGCCCTGACAGCGGAGGTCGAGATCCTTGCAGGCCCGCGCCCCGTCGCAAACGACCGTACAGGCGTGCTCGCCCGGGCAGTCGACGACGGCCGTCTCGCAGGCGCGGTCCGCCGCGACGCACTCCACGCGGCATGCCAGGCCCGGCGGACACACGAGGGGAGCCGCTCGACACGCGTCGTTCGTCAGGCACTCGATCACGCAGGTGCCACTCCTGCACTGCGTACATGGCGCAGGGCACGCCATGGACGTCGGAGGTTGCGAGGCTCCACACGCGAGCGCGTCGTTGCTGGAGTCGAGCGGTGTGCCTGCATCCTCGCCGGACGCTCCCGCCGACGGACCGCCACCGGCGCCGCCGGTCGTCGCCGTGCCCCCCGCGCCCGCCGAGCCGTCGCCGACGCCCGCCGCACCTGCCGCCGCCGTACCGCTGGAGCCGCCGCCGCCGTCCACCCGTCCCGCGCTGCCGCCCGCGCCGCCGACCGGAAAGCCCGCCTGTCCACCGATCGGAACCGAGCCCCCAGCGCCCTCCATCGCGCCGTCGATGGTCGCGCCGCCCGCCGCGGTGGCATCCGGCGACGCCGTGTCGAGGGCCGCGTCTCGGTCCGGGTTCGCGGCGCTGCCCTGGCTGTCGATGCCACAGGCCCACACGGCCACGGCGCCCAGGGTGAGGAGCAGCGTTCCCTTCACACCTTCGATGATGCGACGAAGGCCCGCACCTCGCCAGCCTCGAGGTCCGCCCCTCGTCGGCCCAGGGGGCGCGATCCTTCGCTCCGGCGGCTAGAAGCGCCCCTGGACCGTCGCGAGAGCGCCGCCCTGCACCCGCGCCAGGTCCACGACGGGGACCGGCGCCGCAGCACGCTCCCGCGCCGACGGGCGGTCGAGATACAGGTACGTGGCGACGCCGAGTGACGCGATTCCGACGCCGAGGAGGATGTCGCCCACCAGGCGCTTCTGCTCGATGGCGTCCACGTCCGAACGCTCGCAGGCCGGCGCGCACCCGCTCTTCTCGAGATCGGAGACGGCGGACTCCGAAGACAGCCAGAAGAACGCCGAACCGCCCAGGGCCAAAACGCCCACACCGCCCAGCGCATAAGCGACGATCGGCGCGCCCGGCGCGTCGGTCGGCTCGGGCCGTGCGTCCTGGTCCACGTCGGCCGTGCGGGTCGGCGTCGTCGGTACGGCCGCAGGCTGCGGCGTGGCGAAAGACACTTCGATGCGCTTGCTCCGTTCACCCTCGCGAACGACCACCTGCCGCTCGATGGGCTCTTGCCCCTCGATCTCGAACCGAAACACGAGGGCGCCCGGATCCACGTTGAGCGCGGTGCCGGTGAGACGCTCGACGAGGAGTTCGCCGTTCACGAGCACGCGGACGTCGAGCGTCTCGGCGCCGGCGGCGTCGGTTGCGACGATGACGACCGACGGTACCGCGGCGTTCACCTCCTCCAGCCAGCCGGCGCAGTCCTTGCTCACGGCCTTCATGCATTCTTCGCTCGCGCAGACGAGGAGCTGCTCCCTGGCCGCGACGAGCTTCCCGTCGTTGCGGAGCTTCTGCGCCTCGACGTGGGACGACACGCACTCCGCCTTGGAGACGGCTCGTGCCGGGGTGCCCCACATCGCGACCGCGACCGCGACGAGTGGCGCGAATCGGTACGCGTTCACAGACACTCCGGTTTGAAATGCTTGACGCCCGCGGCGTCGAAGTAGAACGGCGGATCGCAGCTCCCCTTGGCGGCCGGCTTCGGCGCCGGGGGTCTCGGCACGGGGGCCGGGGGCGCTCGTGGTGCAGCGAGACGCGGAGCCTGGACCGCGGCGCTCGGAGCCACCGGTGGGTCGTGGGGCGCGGGTGCCGGTTCGGGCGTTGCGGTCGCCGGCACCGGAGGTGGTGCTGGCGCGGGCTCGCTTCGCTCCTCCTCGGCGACCTCAGGTACCGCGCCGCGTGCCGCTTCCAGGGGCGGGGACGTCGCGGATGCCGTCGAGTCGTCGCCGGTGCGCACGACGTACAGCGCGACGAGCGCGAGAACGCCCAGGAAGAGCACCGTGGCCATCGCCGCGGCGACCATCACGAGCGTGGTCGTACCGGGTGGCGGCCGTCGCGCGTGGCCCGCGACCCCCGACGTCGCCGTGTGACCCGCGGTCGGCGACGAGACGCTCGACGCCGTGATCTCCGAGCCCGTTCGGTCCTGCGCGGGCAGGTCCTCGATCGCGAAGGCACCGGCGTCGACGACGCGCACCGCGGAGGAGCTCTCCATTTCCTTCACACGCGCAGCGCGGACCGCGAGGGCGGCGTCGGCCAGCTCGGCGACCCACGCTCCGACCTTGTGCTGGGAGGCGACGGCGCCGGCGGCGCGCTCGAGCTCGATCGCCATTTCCAGCGCCGTCGGGTACCGGTTGGCAGGGTCGCGCTCGAGTCCGCGCATGACCATGGCGTCCAGCGCTCGGGGAAGCCACGGGGCCTGCGTACTCGGACGTGGGAAGTTTCCCCGGAGCACGGTCTGCAGGAGCAGCCCCTCGTTCGAGGCGCTCACCAAGCGCGTTCCGGTGAACGTCTCCCACAGCACGACGGAGGCCGCGTAGACGTCGGTGCGACGGTCGATGTCGCCGCCCTCCACCTGCTCGGGCGCCATGTAGGACAGCTTCCCCTTGAGCTGTCCGTCCTGGGTCTCCTGCATGCGACCCGCGGCCTTGGCGACGCCGAAATCGAGGACCCTCGCCACGCCGTCCCCGCCGACCAGAATGTTTTGTGGCGAGACGTCGCGGTGCACGATTCCCAGCGGCATGCCGTGCTCGTCGGTTGCTTCGTGCGCCGCGTGAAGACCGTGCAGGGCGTTCGCGATGATCGCGGCGGCGATGCGCGGCTCGATGCGCACCTTCTTGCGTCGCGCCGCCTTGATCAAATGCGACAGCGACTCGCCTTCTACGTAGTCGAGGACCAGGAAGAGTTCGCCGTCGAGGGGAACGACGTCGAGCGTCGAGACGACGTTCGGGTGACGGATGCGCGCCGCTACGCGAGCCTCGTCGATGAACATGGACACGAACTCGGGGTCTCGCGCCAGGTGAGGGTGCAACCGCTTGATGGCGACGGTCTTCGCGAAGCCGACGGGGCCGAGCAGGCGCCCGAGGTGTACGGTGGCCATGCCGCCGGACGCGAGCTCGTCGAAGAGCACGTAGCGTCCGAGGAGCTGGCGGGGTGGTCCCGCGCGATCGGTCATCCCGTTCACCGCAGCTCGTTACTCCACATGCACCGATAGGCGCGAGTGTTCGGCAGATCGCTCCACGTCGAGTACGTGCTGTACTGGTCGGTGAACGCCATTTCCACGCCCGTCCATCTCACGATCATGGCGCGCATCCCGGAGCTTCCGTAGCCCACGTCCGACGTGAAGTTCCAGCTCGTGGAACCGTTGGGCAGCCCGTGTCGGATCGCTTCGGTGAGATCCCGCTCGCTGGCGAGATGGCCGCCCTTGCTCCGGCACGTTTCGAACGCGACTTCGTAGCTGGCAGGCACACGGTCGAACGCGTCCAACCACATCTTGGCGGGCGTCTGCCCGGCCAAGGTGAACTCCACGCAGCCACCGGAGCAGTCGCCCGCGGTGGGACCGCCGTAGCTCGCGTCGAGCGGGTAGTAGATGCACCGAAGGGGGTAGTTGAGGTTCGTCTTGTAGGCCCAGGTCAGGTGGCTCTGGTACCAGTAGGGGTACCGTCGCTCCTCGTTCGTCCACCGCACGACGGCGGCGAGGAACTGGGTGCCATTCCAGCCGACCATGTCGGAGGTGAACAGCCAGGCGTTGGAGCCGTTCGGAAGGCCCTGCTGAACGAGCTCCGCCAGCTCTGCGGAACGGGGAAGGTGGCCGCCGCGATCCCAGCAGGTGTCGTGCGCGGCCGCCCACGTGGCGCCGCCCGTGGTGACGGTGTCGCTGGTCTCCGACTTGTAGCCGTTCGGACCCGGCACGAACTCGCTCATGACGGTGTTCGGGTGGGTGCCGGTTTCCGTGGAAGAGCCCGCGCACCGAAAAGGACGCCGGTCACTCGTGAGCGCCCCCGTCATGTTCCCGTTGACCACCCACGATGTCGACGGTTGCCCCGTCCACCGGACGAGTGTGTCCCACTGGTACGTCGCCTCGTCGGCGGTGTGCAGCCAGACGTTGGAGCCGTTGGCCGCGCCGCCGAGGATGGCTTCGACGTAGGTCGGGAACGGGGCCAGGTGCGCCTGGTGGAAGGCACACTCCCAGACCGCGCCACCCTTGCTCAGGGAGGCACGATCCCGCTTGTCCATCACGTAGCGCGCTCCCTCCGTGGTCAGCGCGGCGCACTCGTCCCCCGGCGGCCCGTGACAGAAGTTGCCGCCGAACCCCTTGCGATCATCGTTGCTGGGACATGCGCAGCGGTACGTTGCGGTGCTGGTCATCGCCAGCGTCGACGTGGCCCCGTCCGACAGCCGCAGCGTGTGCTGGCGCGTGACGTCGTAGGGCACGGCGGACCAGAGGTAGTTCGTGTTGAACGTCTGCCCCACCGTGCCCGACTGCGTGGCGCTCACGCGGAACAGCTCGGTCGCAGTGGGCACGCGGCCCCCCAGGGCTCCGCAGGTCGCCGTGGCGGTCGCATAGGTCGCCGCAGGGCGCTCCAGCCCGTCCCATGCGAACCCCCAGGGATCGGTCACCGGCGAGTTGAGTCCCGCTTCGCACGAGAGCTCGCACTGCCCACCCACGCAGACGTGATCCACGGCGCACGGCTGGTTGCAGCCGCCGCAGTGCGCGGCAGTGGTGGACGTGTCCACGCAGGTCGCTCCGCACGGGGTCTGCCCGACGGCGCAGTTCAACGCGCAGATGCCGCTGGAACACACCTCCCCGGGATCGCAAACGACGCCGCAAGCCCCGCAGTTCCGGTTGTTGTTCTGCAGATCGGTACACGCGCCGCTGCAGTTCTCGGTGCCACCCCCGCAGAAGAGCTCGCACCTCGACGCCGTACACACCTCGCCCGGATCGCACGGTTGATCGCACGCGCCACAGTGCAGGACGTGGGACGTCGTATCGACGCAAGCGCCGCCGCACTCCGTCTGTGTTCCGTTGCACGAGACCACGCACGAGCCGGCAGAGCACTCTCGCCCGACGGCGCAGGCCTGACCACACCGACCGCAGTGCTGCCCGTCGCTCTGGAGGTCCACGCACGCCGTTCCGCATTGCGTCTCCCCCGTCGCGCAGCTCGTGGCGCAGCTTCCCGCGACGCAGGTCGCGGAGGGACCGCACGACACCGCGCAGTCCCCGCAGTTGTCGGAGTCCGTCTGCGTGTCCACGCAGGAGCGATCGCACTCGGTTTGCCCTACGGGACAGGACGTCTCGCACCGACCCGCGGTGCAGACCTGCGCGGGGCCGCAGGGCGTGTCGCACGCCCCGCAGTGCAGCGGCGCAGCGCTCACATCGACGCAGGCGCCCTGACACCAGACGAGCCCCGGGTCGCAACCGGACCCGCCGTCGCCGCCGGATTCCGCGCGGACGTCCGCCGCCGAGTCCGCTCCCGCCTCCGCGGTGGCCTCGCCGGACACGTCCGCGCCGCCGTCGCTCGCGCCGGTCGCGCCGACGAAGTGGTCCACGTCCGACCCGACGAGCGAGCAGGCGGCGACGAGAGCGGTTCCCACCGTGACGACGGTTCCACGCGCACATGGGCGAATGCCAGAGAACCGCCGGAAGCCCACCCTGGGAGCCTAGCACGGGCTCCGGTTTGCGACCGCGAGCTCGGCCGCAGCTAGCAGCCGCCCATGCCGTTGCAGTTGTTGTTGCCGGGGCACTCGTTGTCGGGATCCTGGCCGCTCGGGATGAACGAGCACGACCCCACGCTCCCGGCGACGTTGCAGCGCATGCAGAGGCTCGTGCACGCGCTGTTGCAGCAGACGCCGTCCACGCAGGCGTTCGACGTGCAATCGGACGGCGCACCGCAGGGCTGACCATTGCCGCACCGACCACAGGGCGATCCTCCGCCGCAGTCCACTCCGGTTTCGGTGCCGTTCCGGGAGCCGTCGGTGCACGACTGACAAGAGCCTGCGCTGCACACGTACGATCCCCCGCAGCTCGCCGATCCGCCGTCGACGCAGGTGCCCGTACCGTTGCAGGTGTCCGCGTTCGACTGCGTCGAGCCGGAGCACGTGGGCGCCGCGCACACCGTGCCTGCCGGATGCAGCCCGCAGGCTCCGTTGAAGCACATGCCGGTTCGTCCGCACGACGTCGTGCTTTCGGCGGAGCACTCGCCGTCCGGGTCCGTTCCGTTCGTCACGTTCGCGCACGTACCGTCCGGCTGGCCCGTCCGGGTCTGCCGGCAAGAGCGGCAAAGACCTCCGCACGCTTCGTTGCAGCAGAAGCCGTCCACGCACGCGCCGCTCGTGCACTGGGTGGGTGAGAAGCACGCGGTGCCGTTCGGACACGCGCTGGGACACGTCCCGCCGCAATCGACCCCGGCTTCGCCACCGTCCCGAACTCCGTTCGAGCAGCGGCAAGTGCCCCCGCTGCACGAGTCGCCCGGTGGGCACGTTCCGCAGTCCAGGGTCGCGCCGCAGCCGTCGGACAGGCTCCCGCAGCTCCGCCCAGCGACGCTGCACGTGGTGGGAGTGCAGCAGGTGCCGAACGACGTGCAGGTGTTCGTCCCGCCGCACGGTGTGCCCGCCGGAAGCCGCACGTGCGACGGCGAGCCGGAGACGCACGTATCCGTCGTGCAGGCGTTCCCGTCGTCGGGCGGGTCGTCGGCGATCTCGGTCCGGATGCTGCCCGACCCGTCGCACACCAGGTCGCGGCAGTCTCCGTCCGTCTGGCGATCGGTGGGCAGCCGGGTTCCGTCGGGGGTGTCCACGAACGTGCAGAATCCGTCGGCGCCGCAGCGCGGCCCTCGGCATTCGTCCTGGCCAAGCGCTTCGCAGTCGGAGACTTCGATGCATTCGACGCACTTGCCGTCCGCGCGGCACACGCCGCCGGAACACGACGCGCGGACCCCCCTGGGCTCGTTCAGCGGGATGCCACCCTTGCACACGTCGTTCGTGCACTCGTTGAAGTCTTCGGGTACGTCGAAGTCGTCGGTAACTTCCTGCTCCTCACCCTGAACGCAGCGAAGCTCCTTGCAGTCGCCCGCGGTCTGGAGCGCGTCGGGGAGCAGCATTCCGGAGAGTCCCGAGTGGCTGCAGATCCCCTGCCCCGAGCACTGCTCGGCGCTGCAGGGCACGCACGCATCCTCGGTGCAGGAGTTCTCGTCGTCGCACTGGCTCGAGGCGTTCCCCGACGTACACAGCACCACGCACGAGCCCCCGAAGCAGCTTCCGCTCCCCCGGCCCACCTGGCACGACGCGCCCTCGATCTTCGGCGCGTGCTTCGGGAGCCCGCCTTCGCAGCTGTCGAGCGTGCAGGCGTTGCCGTCGTCCGCGACGTCGCCGCTGTCGGGCACCTCCTTCGTCACGCCGTTCTCGCAGACGGTTCGGCTGCAGTCGCCCGACTCCTGCTCCAGGGCGTCGCCGTTCGGCTGCGGCACCGGGACGCACGCGCCGCCCTCGCCGCAGGAGTCGATGGTGCACGGGTTCCCGTCGTCGCACTGCAGGTCCGACAGGCACGCCCCCGCATCGAAGAGCGGGGTGACGCCCGATCCGGATCCATCGTCGCCGCCGCACCCCGAGAACGCCGCCGTGACGAGGGCGGCGAGCGCCCCGAGGACGGCGAGCCGGACGCTCGTCGCCGACCCGTTCATCGCGGGGTCCGTCGGATGCGGCGCCGCGCGAAGAGACCCGAGGCGAGCAAGGCGAGCAGGCCGAAGCGAGTCGGCGTGTCGCGCCCCGCGGCCCGGCAGCCGCATCCACCGTCGTCCGAGGACTTCGCGGGGCCGCAGGTGCGGAACTGGGGTGGACAGATGTTGCCGGTCGCGCAGTCGTCGTCGTCGCTGCAGGTGGTGTTGCACCGTCCGCTGACGCACTTGTAGGCCCCGCACGACTCGTTCTCGCCGCCGGGCTGGTGAACCACGCTGTCCGTCAGGCAGAACCGGCTGTTCTCGCTCTGGCACGCGCCCTCGGAATCGCAGAGGTAGCCCGTCACGCAGTCCGAGTTGCCGGTGCAGGTGCGAATGCACGCGCTCGGACCGCAGACGAACGGCGAGCAAATGTCGGCGGTGCTCGGGCCACAGGAGCCGCTGGAATCGCACCTGGCGGCGGTCTCCAGCCCGTCCTCGCACGTGGAGTCCGAGCCGCAAACGGTGTCACCGTCCGGATAGGTGCAGGAGTTTCGGTCGTTGCCGTCGCAGGTTCCCGCGCACGGGCCGCTGGAGTCTCCGCTGCACGGTGATCTCGTGCCGACCGGATCCCCGGTGACCGCGGTGCACGTTCCCTCGTTGCCGGCGACGTCGCAGGCCTCGCACTGACCCGTGCAGGAGCTGCTGCAACAGACGTCGTCGACGCACTGGCCCGACTGGCACTGCCCGTCGTTCGAGCAGGTCTCGCCGTCCTGCAGCGGCAGGCACTGCCCACTCGTGCACTCGAGCCCCGGCGCACAGTCGGAGGCCGTGGTGCACGAAAAGGAGCACTGCAGCGAGGAGGCGTCGCACACGTAGGGAGCGCAGTCCTGGGTGAAGCTCGGCATGCAGTCGCCGTTGCTGTCGCACGTCGCTTCGGACGAGAGGGTGAGCGCATCCGTGCACGCCGCCGCGGCGCAGACCGTGCCGGCGGTCTCCGCCGTGCAGTTTCCGCTTCCATCGCACATGCCTTCGCCCGCGCACGAGCCGGACCCGCGCGAAGCGCACTCGTTCTCCGGATCCGTTCCGCCGAGGATGGGCTCGCAAACGCCGTCGTTGCCGTGGCCCTTGAGCGCCGCCGTGCACGCCTCGCAGGTGCCGGAGCAGATCGTGTCGCAGCAGATCCCGTCGTAGCAGCGGTTGCTGGCACAGTCGGAGCCACTCGTGCACGCCCTCGGCGTACAGGGAACTGCGGCGTACATGGCGCACGCACCCGCGCCGTCGCAGGTGCCGTCCAGGGTGCAGGTCGGAGCGCCGCTGTCGTCGCAGTCGGAGTCCGGGTCGGTCCCCGCGGACGCGGGCAGACACGTTCCCTCCGTGCCGCCGGTGAGCGCCGTCGTGCACGCGAAGCATCCCGCCGAGCAGTCGGTGTCACAGCACACACCGTCCACGCAGAAGCCGGACGCGCAGGAGGTGCCCGTCGTGCATGCGCTGCCGAGCGGATCGATGGCGAACGTCTCGGCGCTGGCGTGGGTGCCGAGCGGCCCCTGGCCCCCCGCGATCAGGACCTTCCCGTCGTTCAGCAGCGTCGCGGTGTGCCAGATCCTCGGTACGGACATCGTGCCGGCGTTGCTCCAGCGGTTCGCCGTCGCGTCGTAGATTTCGGCGCTGGAGTGGTAGGTGGAGACGTTCGTTCCATCGGAGCTGATCGCTCCGCCGACTGCGAGTGCGCCGCCGTTGGCGAGCGCCGTCATCGTGTGGTGCTGCCGGCGGGTGTTCATGGAGTCAGCGCTCGACCAGGTGCCCGTGCTGGCGTTGAAGCGCTCCGACGACGAGATGTTCGACGAGAATCCCCGGGAGTATCCCCCGGAGACGAGCACGTTTCCGTCGGTGAGCTTCGCGGCGGCGTGATGATAGCGAGCGGTGCCGAGCGGCGTGGCGGCGTTCCACTGCGTCGTCAGCGCCTCGAACAGCTCGCACTGCTCCAGGTCGCTCGTGGAGGTGGTCGTGATACCGGCGACGACGAGCGCCTGACCCGAGTCCAGGAGGCTCAGCGTGTGACCGAACCGGCGAAAGAGCATGTCGCTCGACGCCGAGAAGTTCGAGGCGCCCGGGTTGTACAGCTCGGCGCTCGAGAGGACGGAGAACGTGGTGGACAGACCCCCCGCGATCAGCACGCGTCCGTTCGCCAGGGTCACCGCCTGCGCGCGGTGCCGTGGGGTCGTCATGGCGCTCGTCGTGGTGGTCCACCCGGGCGTCGTCGGGTCGAACACTTCCGCCGACGAGATCACGCTGCCGGCACCATCGAGTCCGCCCGCCACCAGCACGCTCCCGTTCGCGAGCCGGGAGGCGGCGTGGAACGACCGCGCTGCGTTCATCGGCACGGTAGCGGCGAACGACCGCGTCCCCGCATCGTAGATCTCCGCGCTGGACAGGTACGTCGTGCTGGCGCCGGAGGGGTGCTCGCCGCCCGCGATGAGCACGCGTCCGTCGTTCAGCAGCGTGGCCGTGTGCGCTCTGCGGGTGATCGTCATCGTCGTGGCCGTCGCCGTCCACACGGGGTCGAGCAGCGCCGGGTACTCGACGGGCGCCTGAGCCTTGCCGAGCGAGCCCAGATCCCACGCGACTCGCACCGTGCAGCGGGCGCTGCCCGGCGGCGTCACCGGGCGTCCCCAGGGAGCCGTGGGGCTCGTGTCCGCTCGGCAGCCCGTGACCGAGAGCGCCGCCCTCGTGAAGCCGCCCGTGGCGCCCACCAGGTAGGGCGCGCCCATCCTCAGGCGCGGGGCGCCACCGTCGTCGAGGAACTCGAGCACGCCGCCCACCGCGCGCAGTCCCGCCACGCGCGAGACGTCGACGACGTACTCGATGGCCTCCACGGCCGGCCGGCGCTCGAAGGACAGAAAGTCCTCGGTTCCGTTGGCATCCACGCGGTGCAGCAGGTGGGCGCCGTACGGTCCGCCGTGGCGGTAGACGGCGAAGCCGCCGGCCACCTCCAGGGACGATGCGGCCGCCCCCGCGAGCTCGAAACCGACCGAGAGCCCTGTGCCCTCGCTCACCAGCACCGGGCCGCGCGCGTCCAGGGGGAGCGCGACGCGCGCCGCCGGCGCAGCGCCCGCAGAAGCGTGCGGGATGGCGACGACGTGTGTCGCGTCCAGCGGCTCCACGCGGTCGAGCATCGAGGCTCCGATCACCGGATGGCCAGCGCCCTCACGGGTGGAGGTGAACCGCGCGCGCATCGAGGCGACGACGCGCTCCGCCGCGGAGACCTCGGCGCCGGCGAGCCCCGCCGGCGCGCCCTCACCGGTCGTCGTGGACCGACCATCGGGGTCGGTCGCCGCTGCCGAACACGCGCCGGCCGCCACGAGCGCGGTGACGGATGCACAGGTGCGCAGCGAGCGAGCTTCAAGGAATCGAATCCGAACCGCGGCCATACCGAACTACCTCCCAGCGAGGCCTCGCCACCGACGAACGAAGCCCGAGCGAACTCCGACGGTATACGACCCACGCCGCGTCCTGTCCCCCGATCGACCCGCCGCGGCGCGGTCCGTGGCGTCAGGGTGACGGGGAACCGGCCGATTTGCCGGATGATCTCGCGACTTCTCGTCTCGTCGAGTGGGGGCCGGAGGCCCGGGCGCGACGGGGCCCAACACTCGGCCCGTTGGTCAGGGGCCCCGCACGCCGAGCTCCACCTTCCACCGTTCGCCCGCCTCGAGCGGCTCGAGCGGCTCCGCTTCCAGCAGTAGCGTCCCCACCGGCGTGATGGACGCGCGCAGCCTCACGGGGACCACGTCGCCCTCCCTCCGTCCCTCCGCGGGAAGGGTGATCTCGATGGGCGCCAGCTCGTCGAAGTCATCGCCCGGATCGTCGAAGGCGGCTCCTGCGGTGTCGGCGCGCCGCACGCTCGAGCCAAAGAAGCGGAAGCGCACGGGCTCCCCGACGACGACACCGAGCTCGTGGGGTGGGAGCGGTGCCGCCGTGCCTTCTTCCATCCCGAAAGGTGCGACGCAGAGAGCGCTGAGAGGAGGTTCCACGCCGGGGATCGCCGGTGCCGGACTCTCGATGCCCACGTAGTACGCGCGCGCGGTACCGCCGCGAATGCGCAGGCCGCCGCTGCGACGCACGCGCCCGTAGTACGCCGCGCCGCGCGCGACCGCGAGATCGGGGTCTTCGCCGGGCAGGACCCGCGGCGGCGGGGCGCCCATGTCCGAAAGCCAGCCCCCGAGCGTGGAGAGCAGCCGCTCGCGGAGCGCGGGCGCCTTGACCACGCCGCCGTTGAACAGGATCGCCGTGGGAGAAAGCATTCGCGACCCGGTCGCTGCCGCGCCGGCCTGCCTCGCCAGGAAGGCCGCGAGGTGCCGGGTCACCGCCGCGTCCGCGGCGTACGGCAGGCCAATCTGCGTCAGCGCCGAGCGTGCGCGCGTCGCGGGACGGGCGTCGGCGCTCACGACCGGGAAGAAGCCGTCGACGATCACGGCTTGCACGTCGTCGCGGGTCAGCTCGGTCCGGAGTGACGCGCCGAGGAGCTGCGCTCCGCGGCTCGGCACGACGACGGGGACGGACGCCGCTTCCGGGCGCCCGAGCAGCGCTTCCTTCGCGCCGCGGCACGCATGGCCCAGCGCCGTCAGCTGCCACCGATCGAGCTTCTTCCCGTCGGCTGCCAGCCGGTGCGCGACCCGATGCGCGAGCGCGAGATCCATGTTGTCGCCGCCGAGCAGGATGTGGTCCCCCACCGCGATCCGGCGGAGCTCCACGTCGCCGTCGCTCTCGGCGACCGCGATGGCGGAGAAGTCGGTCGTTCCTCCGCCGATGTCGATGACCAGGATCACGTCACCGACCGAGAGGTGCCGTCTGAAGGATTCCCCGGACGCTTCGATCCACGCGTAGACGGCGGCCTGCGGCTCCTCCAGCAGCGTCACGTTCTCCATGCCGGCGGCGTAGGCCGCTTCCACCGTGAGATCGCGAGCGCCCGCATCGAACGACGCCGGGACGGTCAAGACGACGTCCTGCGCGGCGAGCTCCGTCCCCCCGGGGTCGAGCTCGTACCGCCACGCTTCGGACAGGTGGTCCAGCAGCCGCCACGAGGCCTCGACGGCGGAGATCTTCTCCACGTCGTCCGGTGCCCCCTGGGGCAAGAGCGGAGCTCGCCGGTCCACTCCCGCGTGGCTGAGCCAGCTCTTGGCGCTGGAGATGACGCGGCCCGGCGACTCTGCGGCACGCGAGCGCGCGTGCTCGCCCACCGCGTGGGAGCGTGTCGCGTCCCAGGGCAGGGCGAGCGCGCCCTCCGACGCGTGCGCGAAGTACACGAAGGACGGCAGCAGCGCCCTGCGCTCCAGCGTCGAGGCCGTGATCAGCTGCGGCACGTCGAGCACCTTCGTCCTGGCGTCGGAGGCCGCGGCCACGCGCGCCATCGCGGTGTGGGTGGTTCCCAGGTCGATGCCGACGATCCACGGCGAGGTCATCGACGAACGCTCCTCACAGCTCCACCTCCGCCGCCGCGAGGACCGTGACGTCGTGATCGCCCACCAGCCGCGGCAGCTCGATGCGCGTCGCGCGCCATCCGCGATGGCGGAGCGTACCGCGATGCGGCGGAACTCCCGAGACGTTGCCCGTCAGCTTGTGCAGCGACGGAGCGGTCCCCGCGTCCACGACCACCGTGGCGCCCTCGGGCTCGACCCGGACGGGCTCGATGTCCACGTGCGCGACGAGCGCGCGGCGGCATCCCTCGTGGACGACTCTCGCCGCGGCGCCGATGTCCGCGTCAGCGAACGACGCGATGTCCTGCTTCAGGAAGTCCACCAGCCTGCCTTCGCGCTGGAACAGCGCGAGCACCTGCAACGCCGCGTCGGTGGGGGCGGCGCGGGGAGCCTCCGAGGGCGCCTTCGGGGGCTGCGGCGCCGCGGCGGGCGAGGGTCGCTCCGCGGCAGACCCGCTGGGCGGTTCCGGCAACGCCAGCTCCATGCCGACGAGGCGCGCGGCCCAGTCGCCGGAGAAGAGGATGCGGAAGAACCACGCGAAGGCCAGCGCGACGCGCGCTGGGAACGAAGGACGGTCGGCCACGGTGCCCACATCCTACCCTCGCGCGTTCCGGGGTCATCCTCGAGCGAAGCGCGCGGGCCCGAGCAGCTTCTCGTCGAAGCGGTCCGTTCGACCGTCGAGGAGCAGGTCCGCGGCAATGGGCCCGAGAACACCGCTGGTCTCGATGCCCATGCCTCCTTGGCCGGCGAGCCAGAAGAACCCCGGTCGCACGGGGTCGCGGCCGATGACGGGAGCGCGGTCCGCCGCGAAGGTGCGCAGCCCCGCCCACTTGTGGCGGAGCGTGGCGGGGACGATCGCCGGGGCGAGCGCTCGAAGCCGCTCGACGCCCTCGGCGATGGTCACGTCGTCGGGTCGCGCGTCGCACGGCTCCATGGGCTCCTCGTCCATCGGGCTCATGAGAAGCCCCGTCGTCTCGGGCTCGAAGTACACCTTGTGGTGGTCGCTGGCGACGAGTGGCCATCCCGCGACGTCCAGATCGGCAGGGGCGGCGTACGTCACCGCGCAGCGGCGGAGCGGGCGAAGTTCGATCGGCGACGCGTCGGCCATGGCGGCGACGCGACTCGCCCACGCGCCCGCCGCGTTCACGACCCACTCCGCCCGCACGGATCCCTGCGACGTCTCCACACCGGCCACGCGCTCTGCTTCGCGGAGCATGCCGACGACCTCGACGCCGCACGCGACCTCGACGCCGCTCCGCTTCGCGTGGCGCAGGTAGCTCGAGTGCCACTCGTGCACGTCGAGCGCGCCGGCTTCCGGCATCCACGCGGCGCCATCGAACTGCCGTGGGTCGAGCGCCGAAACCCTCGCTCGGGCCTCCTCCGGCGAGAGGAGGTCCACCTTCATTCCTTGCTCGAGCCACACCTCGCGCAGGTACGGAATCGCCTCCCACGTCTGTCCCACGAACACCGGCATGGCGCCGTTCCTCGAGAGGATCGGGTGCTCGCTGAAGCCCTCCGGTGCGCTCCGCAGCCAGTCGCCCCCGAGTCGCTTGAGCGCCTGGAGCGTGGGTATCGGATCCACCTCGAAGAGCACCGCCGCGCTCCGTCCCGTCGAGTGATACGCGAGGGACTCCTCGCGCTCCAGCACGAGCACGCTCGTGACGCCACGCCTGGAAGCGAAGTACGCGAACGATGCGGCGGCGATGCCGCCGCCGATCACGACGACGTCGTAGCGCTCCCTCACGGGAGGCTCCTCGCGGTGCGCGCAAATCTCATCCGTCCGGTCCTCGCGTCGTCACGCGACGCTAGAACGTGCCCCCCACACCCGTCGGGCCCAGGACGACCTGGGGCGATCCCGAGCGTGCCCGACGCGTCGGGTGCGTCTCGAAGCGCGCCGGGTGGCTCCAGAGGTACCAGTAGGCCGTGGCCCCCGCGACCGAGAGGTACATCGTCCCGCCGATGATCCCGGCGGCACCGGCGAACGGAGTCGGGTCACAGTCCGGGTCGCTGCGATCGCAGTCGTCGCCGAAGATCCCGAGGGAGAGCACGATGACTCCACCGATGGCGGCGGGAATGCCCAGCCCATAGAACGAGATCGTGGACCACAGCGGACTGCCGCGCTCGGCGGCGTACGTGCCGTACGCGGTGCCGCCCGCGCCCTGCGAGAACCGGTCGGGGAGCTTCACGACCTCGATGGACGTGTCGTCGCCGCTCACCTCACGCTGGACGTACGCCCCGCTGTTGGTCCGGATCCAGCGCTCGCAGGGCAGGCTGCACAGCTCCTTTCCGGAGTAGTCGCGGAGCGTCCAGCTCTCGCCCTCCGGCGGGGCGGCTAGGATCAGGCGCACTCCGCTCCGTCGGGCTTCGTCTTCCTCGGCGGCCGGGGAATCGTCCCGAGCGGGCGGTCCCGACGCCGTGGGCGGGCGCAGCGCCGTGAGGAAGAGCTGGATGGGCGACGCGCACTGCGCGTGGGGCGCCTGCTCCGCGAGTTCGGTGCACGCCGACGCGGTTCCCGCTTCGCGCATGACCGACTCGGAGCGCTCGGTTCGACCACCGACGATGCCGGCGCCGCCGCCGGCGGCGACGGCGCCGCCCGACAGGAGCTGGAACGCGCCGACGCTGATGGCGGTGATGACGTGGGTGGCCTCCGCGCAGGCGCCACTCTGCGCGGCTTCGTCCGCACCGCCACCGTCGAGGTGGAGTTGTCCGGCGACGGTCGTCCTCACCGCGAGTCGCCCGCTGCGCTCGAGCTCTCCCTCGAGGCTCACGGCGCCGAGCGGCAGCTTCGCATAGAGGTCGTCCGCGCTCGCGATCTCCAGCGTGTCGGTGGCGAGGGTCGTCGGGCGCCACACGTACGCGCCCGGCAGCCGGCACTCGTCCACGATGCGCATTTCGCACCCCGAGTACTGCACGGCCACGGCGCGCGCGCGAGCGAGGCTCTCGAGGTGGGCCTTCTCGGAGGCCGGCCACTCCGTGACCAGTGGGCTGGAGGCGCTCGCCGAGACGCGACACTTGGCGAGCGGTGTGGGATCGCCCGTGGGGGCCAGAACGGGCGCCGACGTGGGCGCGAGCGTGGCGCATCCCACGGTCGCGCCCCACGCCATCGCTCCGCCGACGCTCACGGCGCGCGCCCACGCGGTGGCGACCCTGGGCGATGCGCGCATCGGCGGCGAGGGTACCGCATCGGCCCCGCGATGCGTCGACCCCGGGCCGGTGCCGGAGTATGAAGCGGTGCATGACTGCGCTGCGGCGCCGGTGGACTCTGCTCCTGGCACTCGGCGGTGCTTTCGCCGTCGGCGCTGCGGCACTGGCGTGGACCTTTCTGGCGCCTCAGCCCACGTCCCGCCGCGACGAGAGCTTCACCCCGCAGCAGGGAATGCGCGCGGTCGCGAGCGGGACGTTCCAGGGGGCGGACCGCGCCCACTCGGCGTCCGGGAAGGTGACGCTGTACCAGGACGACCGAGGCCTGGTGCTGGCCTTCGAGGGTTACGAGGCCACCAGCGGTCCTCTGGTGCACTTCTACCTCAGCGCCAGCCCCGACGGAGCCTTCGACGAGAGGACCGCGGTCAAGGTGCCCGTCCCCGACGGAGTCGGTGGCGACCAGGCGACCGTTCGCGGAACGTTCTCGGTGCGCGCGCCGCAAGGCGTCACTCCCGACCGTGCGAAGAGCGTCGTGGTCTGGTGCACGCGGTTCGGGGTCGCCTTCGGGCACGCCCGGCTCGGCTCGTGAGCAGACGGCGCCGCTCTCTCTCGCACGGCCTGCTCCTCGGGATGCTTGCCTCGGGCCTCCTCGGATGCGGTGCGCGGACCGGGCTGCCCGTCGCAGACGCCGAGCTCGAAGCGTGTGGCGACGCCGGAGCGAGCCGCCCGTGTGCCACCCTGTGCGGTAGCGGAACCGAGACGTGTCGCGCCGGGTACTGGAGGGATTGCACGGCGCCTCGCCCCAGGCCGCCGGAGCTGGAAGGCACGCTCCGTGACTTCCGTTCGAGCCACCCCGACTTCGAGTCGGGTCGCATCGGATCCGATCGCGGGATCGTGGAAGCCAGGCTGGGCGACGACGGGAAGCCGGTGTACGCGGGTCGGCCGTCGACGCCGACGACCTCCGGAGCGGCGGCGTTCGACCAGTGGTTTCGCGACGTGCCGGGCGTCAACGTCGCGACGCCTCACACGATACGGCTCACTAGGGTCGGCGGGACCGGGCGCTTCGCCTTCGAGGATCGCTCCTTCTTCCCACTGGACGGACGCCTCTTCGGTGACGAGGGGCGCACGCACAACTTCCACTTCACGTTCGAGGTCGCGACGCGGTTTCGCTACCAAGGCGGCGAGCGCTTCACCTTCGAAGGCGACGACGACGTCTTCGTCTTCGTCAACGGACGCCTCGCTCTCGACCTCGGCGGCGTGCACGCGGCCGAGCGCGCGACCCTCGACCTCGACGACCAGGCGCCGGCGCTCGGGCTCGAGCTCGGCGCCGCGCATCCGCTCCACTTCTTCTTCGCCGAGCGGCACACTTCCGGGTCCAGCTTTCGCGTGGAGACGACGATCTCGGAGATCCAGCGGTGTGACTGAGCCGGCAGGCGTCCCGCGCCGCGGTGCCCGTGCTCGATGGACGGCTCCCGAGTTCTCCGTCGCGGCGCTCGTTCTCGGGCGTCGGGAGCGTCTCCCCCTGGAGCGCGGGTAGAACGCAGGCCACCAGCGTCTGGTTCGGCATCGCCGATCGCTCGGCTAGACTGGCGCGGTGCCTGCGCCGCTCGTGGTCGGTATCGATCTCGGTACGACCCACACCGTCGTCGCCGTCGCGGACCCGGAGCACCCCGACGTGGAGGTCCTCCGGATCCCGCAGCTCGTGGCTCGTGGGGAGATCGCGGAGCGTGAGCTGCTGCCGTCGTTCTTGTTCGCGCCGCCCGACGCCGAAGGTGCGGTCGAGCCTCCCGACGGTCCGTCGTGGATCGTCGGCGCGCACGCCCGCCACCGGGGTCGCGAGGCGCCGAATCGCCTGGTCGCGTCGGCGAAGAGCTGGCTCGTGCATTCGCGTGTCGATCGGCGAGCCGCGATTCTGCCGTGGGGCGTGGAGGACGAGTCGGTCCCACGCCTCTCCCCCGTGGAGGCGAGCGCGCGCATCCTCGATCGCGTGCGCGTGGCGTTCGAACGGCGCTTCCCCGGTCGAAGGCTCCGCGAGCAGCAGGTCGTGCTCACGATTCCCGCGTCCTTCGATCCCGCGGCGCGCGCTCTCACGGTCGAGGCTGCTACCGCCGCGGGACTCGCCGTGCGGCTGCTCGAAGAGCCGCTCGCCGCCTTCTACGACCACGTGCGTCGCGACGGCACGGACCGGCTGGCGGCGCTCGTCGGCGAACGCGAAGGCGCGCTGGTCCTGGTTTGCGACGTGGGCGGCGGCACGACGGACCTCACGCTCGTGCGCGCTTCCGTGCGCGAGGGCGGTGCCATCGACCTGGCCCGCGTCGCCGTGGGTCGTCACCTGCTGCTCGGAGGCGACAACCTCGACCTCGCCCTCGCGCACCTCGTGGAACGCCGCATGGTCGCGGACGGCGAGCGACTCGACCCGCGGCGGCTCGCGCAGCTCGGCCTCGCCTGTCGCGAGGGGAAGGAACGGCTGCTCGGCCCCGATCCACCCGAATCGCAGGCGATCCGGATCGCGGGCGTCGGTTCCGCGCTCGTAGGCGGCACGCTCTCGGCCGAGCTCGGCCGCGCAGAGGTGGAGGATCTGCTCGTGAAAGGATTTCTGCCCGACTGCCCACGGGACGCCGAACCCGCTCGACGCGGGCGAGCGGGCCTCGTCGCCTTCGGGCTGCCGTACGAGCACGACCCCGCGATCACGCGACACGTCGCTGCGTTCCTCACCCGGCACGCTCCGGGCGTCGCGCCGCGCGCGGTGCTCTTCAACGGCGGGCTCTTTCACGCGCAGCTCGCCACGGAGCGTCTGACGTCGATCCTCCGCGGCTGGAGCGGCGAAGATCTCGCGATTCTCCCGCAACCGCATCCGGACGTCGCCGTTGCTCGCGGCGCCGTCGCGTTCGGTCTCGCGCTCGGCGGTAAGGGGCTGCGCGTCGCCGGCGGCGCGGCGCACGGCTACTACGTCGCGCTCGACGCGACGTCGCGCCACCGGCGCGCTCTGTGCGTCGTGCCGCGTGGCTCGCAGGAGGGTGAGCGGCACCTGACCCGCGTCGCAGGGCTCGCGCTGACCGTCGGGCGCATGGTGCGCTTCGAGCTGCTCGCCGCGGATTCGGGGCCGGTGCACGCGCCCGGAGAGATCGTCGAGATCGACGACGAGCGTTTCGAACTCTTGCCGCCCGTGGCGACGGCGTTCTCCATCGACGACACCGTGGCACGGGAGGTCCCGGTCGCCATCGAAGGCGAGCTCACCGCCGTGGGCACCGTGGAGTTGCGGTGCGTCGAGGAAGGGACGGGCGCGGACCCGCGCCGCTTCCCCCTGGTGTTCGAGCTGCGTGGCGCCGAGACGGACCTGGCGCCACGGCCTCGTGCCACGGCGCCGCCGCCGAGCTCGGTGCGCTCGCTGGGCAAGCGGTTCGACGAGGCGACGGAGGCGGTTCAGCGGGTCTTCGGCAAGGGGCGGAAGGACGTGGCGGAGCGGGAGCCCAGGGACCTGGTGCGGAACCTCGAGCGGCTCCTCGGCGACCGAAGGACGTGGGACACGGAGGTGTGCCGCGCCCTCTTCGACGTCATCGCTCCCAAGCACGCGGCGCGCAGGCGATCCGCGGACCACGAGCGCGCGTTCTGGCATCTCGCGGGGTTCGGGCTTCGACCCGGCTTCGGCCATCCCCTCGACGCCGGACGCGTCCGGCTGATCGAGCCGCTCTTCGGCGAGGGGCTCGTCTTCGGGAAGGAGGTGCGGGGCTGGGAGCAGTTCTTCATCGCGTGGCGTCGGATCGCGCCCGGCGCGACGGAGGCCTTGCAGGTGGCGATTCGAGATCTCCTCGACCCCCACATCGCTCCCGCCGAGGCCGGCCTGCGCAAGCCGAAGGCCTTCAAGCCCCTCCCCGTGGCGCAGCTGCTCGAGCTCGCGTCGTGGCTGGAGCGCGTCCCTCACGACCGCCGGCGGCAGCTCGGCGCGTGGATGGTCGATCGGACCTACACCGACCGAGATCCGCAGCTCTGGGACGCGCTGGGTCGAATCGGCGCTCGCGTGCCCATCTACGCGAGCGCCCACCAGGCGCTTCCGGCGCGCGCCGCGGAACAGTGGCTCGACCACCTGCTCCGCGAGCGCTGGGGCGAGATCTCCACGGCGCCGCGCGCGGCGTTCTTCCTCGCGCGTGCCACCGGTGATCGCGCGCGGGACGTCGCAGAGGCTCGTCGCGCGGAGGTCGCGCGGCGGCTCGAGCAAGTGAGCGCCAGACCAGACTGGATCCACGCCGTTCGCGAGGTCGTGGAGGTCGCCGACGCCGAGCGCGCGGAGCTCTTCGGCGAAGAGCTTCCCGTGGGCCTCAGGCTCGCGCCCGCATGAGCGGCGGTCAGGCCTTCATGCCGTCGGGGCCGCCGTAGGACACGTGGTACAGGTCCAGGCGCCGGTCGACCCAGGGCCGGACGCTCCCCCCCATCCGAGCGCGTCGCAGAGCGTCGAGATCGAGATCGTGAATGAGCATGGTCTCCACGTTCGGCGTCGCCTCCGCGGCGATGGCGTCGCGCGCGAACGCCACGTCCGACGGGGTGAGGATGCACGACTGCGCGTAGTGAATGTCCGCGCCCTCGACCATGGGGAGGTTCCCGCACGCTCCGCTGAGCACCGCGTACACGCCGTTCTCGATGCAGCGCGCGTGGGCGCAGTACCGGACCCTGAAGTACCCCGAGCGGATGTCGGTGTTGTACGGGACGAACAGCATGCGCGCGCCTCTTGCCGTCACGACGCGCGCAAGCTCGGGAAACTCGATGTCGTAGCAGATGAGGATCGCGATCTTGCCCTTGTCCGTGTCGAAGACGCCCACGTCGTCACCGGGTGAGATCCCCCACCAGCGAGCCTCGGAAGGCGTGATGTGGATCTTCTTCTGCTTCTCGTGGGTGCCGTCGCGCCGGAACAGATAGGCGATGTTGAAGAGCTTCTCCTCCTCCACGGTGAGGTGACTTCCGGCCACGACGTTCACGTCGTGCTTCACGGCCATGGCCGAGAAGAACTCGACGTACTTGTCCGTGAACTCGGTGAGCCTCCGCGCGGTCTTCCCCGGGCGGTCCTCCGTGACGAGTGCCTGGAGCTGGTTCGTGAGGAGCTCGGGGAAGAGGACGAAGTCCGACCGGTACTCGCTGGCCGTGTCGATGAAGAACTCGCACTGCGTGGTGAACTCGTCCCATGACGTGAGCGAGCGCATCAGGTACTGGACGCTCGCGACGCGCACCGTTCCCCGGCCGGGCACCTTGGGGCGTGAGCTGTACTCGGGATTCTTCCATTCCATGAGGACCGCGTGCCCGCACGACTCGGTGTCGCTCGGCAAGTAGTCGTGCAACACCCGCAGGACCCGAAAGCCGTTGGCGACCTGCGCCGTCACTACAGGATCGCGGATCTCCTTCTTGAGCACCCTCTTCACGTACTGATCCGGTGTCAGTCGCTCGCTGTGCTTGTGGTACGTCGGGAGCCTTCCGGCGATGGCGAACCGCCGTAAATTCAGCCTCCGCACGAGGTCCTTGCGCGCCTCGTAGAGTCGACGCGCCAGCCGCAGGCCGCGGTACCCGGGGTCCACGGCGATGTCGATGCCGTACAGCGTGTCGCCCTCCGGATCGTGGTTTCCGATGAAGCCGTCGTCACTCACCTCCTTGAAGTCGTGGAGCTTCGACAGGTGCTCCAGGTCGATGACGAGCGTGCTCGACGTCGCGACGACCTTGCCGCCGAACTCCACGCCGAGCTGTCCGTCGGGGAACCGCGAGAGCTGGCTGTCGAACTGCGCCCTCGTCCACGGCTTGATGCCCGGGAAGCATCGCGACTGGATGTCGGCGACGCTGGCGTAGTCGCCGGGGTCGAGCGGTCGAACCTTCACCTTTCCTGGCTTGACGGGCTTCTTCTTCTTCATCGTTTTCTTCGGAGCGCTCCTTCATCGATAGCAGATCTTCGTGCGATCTGGCCAGCGCGCCTCCCCGACGTTCGAGTCGCGAACGCCCGTGCTCGGAACTGTGCTCGTCAGCCGCCGACGACTCCGGCGGCGCGAAGCTCGGCGATCTCCGGCGAGGTGAACCCCGCTTCCGACAGCACTTCATCCGTGTGCTCGCCCAGCAGCGGCGGGCGCCGTCTTATGGCGCCGGGCGACGCGCTCAGGTTCACGGGAAGTCCGGTCGTTCGGAAGGTGCCCACCTCGGGGTGCGGCAGCTCCACGAGCAAGTTGCGGGCGAGCACCTGAGGATCCTCGAACACCTGCTTCACGTCGAGCACCGGGCCCGCCGGCACGCCGGCGTCGTTGAGCACGGCGATCCAGTGCTCGACGGGCGCCGTCGCCAGCACGGCTTCGACTTCCGACGTGAGTTCGTCGCGACTCTGAAGCCGCCCGATCGAGTGCGAGAATCTCGGGTCCGTCGTCAGATCATCGCGACCGAGGGCCCTGGCCAGCTTCTTCCACATGGCGTCGTTCCCCGCAGCGACGTTGAGGTAGCCGTCCTTTGCCCGGAACCGGCCATAGGGGGACGCGAGCGGGTGGTGGTGGCCGGCGACGCTCGGTGGCGTTCCGTTCTCGAAGTACATGCCGGCGCCCCACGAGAGCACGCTGACCATCGCCTCGAGGAGCGAGGTGCCGACGATCTGACCCTGCCCGGTCTTCTCGCGATGCAGCAACGCGAGCTGAATGCCGTGAGCGGCGAAGATGCCGCCCAGCAGGTCGGCGATGGCGATCCCAGCGCGCGTCGGGCCGGTCTCGGTCGTGCCCGTCAGGCTCATGAACCCGCTCATCCCCTGAGCGATCTGATCGAAGCCCGGCCGATCGCGGTACGGCCCGTCGGCGCCGAAGCCCGAGATCCCCGCGTACACGAGCCTCGGCTGGCGCTCGAGGAGTTCGTGGGCGCCGAGCCCGAGCTCCTGCATCACCTTCGGACGGAAGTTCTCGACCAGGACGTCGAAGTTCGGCAGGAGCCGAAGCACCAGGTCGCGCGCTCCGGGTCGGTGCAGGTCCACGGTCGCCGAGCGCTTGCCGCGGTTGCTCGACAGAAAGAAGTAGGAGTCGCGCTCGCTGCCGGGGATCCGAAACTCGCGCCCCCGGGGAGACTCCAGCTTCACGACGTCGGCGCCGTAGTCGGCCAGCAGCATGGTGCAGAACGGGCCGGCCAGGTACCGGGTGAGGTCGAGCACACGAACGCCGGCGAGGGGCCCCGGGGCCACGGTGTCGTCGTGCCGAGCGCTCACTTCCCCTCGAACCTCGGCGGACGCTTCTCCAGGAACGCGCGCACGCCTTCCAGGTAGTCGGAGCTCTGGAAGCAAGCGCCGAGCGCCCGGTTCACGGCGTCGTAGTCGCGCTGCGGGGCGGGCTTGGCGAGCTCCCGGGCGGAAATCTTGAGGCACCTGAGGGTCAGGGGAGCGTTGTCCGCGATCTGCTCGGCGATGTCTCGCACTCGCTGGTCGAGCTCGGCCTTCGCGAAGACGTCATTCAGCAGGCCCATGCGCAGCGCCTCGGCTGCCGTGAAGCGGCGCGCCGTGTAGAAGATCTCCTTCGCGCGCGAGTACCCCACGACGTTCACCAGGGACTCCACGCCCTGGAGGTGATACCCGAGTCCGAGGCGCGCGGCGGGGATCCCCAGCTTCGCGTCCTCGGACGCGTAGCGCAGATCGGCGGTGAGCGCGATGGCGACGCCGCCGCCGATGCAGAAGCCGTGGATGGACGCGATCAGCGGCTTCTCGAGGTTCTGAAGGGCGAGGAACGCCACCGCGCTGTCGGCGTCGTACCGAAGCGCGCTGTCGCCGGAGCGCGACGACTGGAACTCCGAGATGTCGGCGCCCGCGACGAAGGCCACGTCGCCCGCGCCGCGCAGGACGACGACGCGAACGGTCGCGTCGTCCGCGAGGCGCGCGACGGCCAGGGGGAGCTGGCGCCACATGTCGACGCTGATCGCGTTGCGGCGCTCGGGATGGTCGAACACGATCGTGCCGACCGCACCGTCCGTTTCGGTCCGAATCTCGCCGGCCATGGGCGGACTGTACGGGCGTGTCGCGGGGCGCGAAAGGGCATTCCCAAGGGTCGCTCGCGCGTTCGAGGTCGGGAGGAGGCGCCGGCCGCGAGCCGAAGGCTCCGCGCGCCCCCTGTGCTCGGTGGTGTCGACACGCTACGCTGCCGCCGTGCAGGCCGTCTCGTCCGGCATCGTCTGGTCGAGCACGTCGTACGCCGACGTGCTGGCTGCCCATCGCTGGCGCATCCCCGGCCGCCTGAACATCGCGCGGATCGCCTGCGGTCTCCACGCCGACGGCGCCAACCGTCTCGCGCTGATCGAGATCGACGCGCGAGGCCGGATGGACCCCGACGCGTGGCGCGCTCGACGCTACACGTTCGAAGAGCTGCAGACCGCAGCGTTGCGCCTTGCGGGGGCCCTCCGGGCGCTCGGAGTCGAGGCGGGCGATCGCGTCGCGGTGTTCCTGCCGCAGAGGGCGGAGTGCGCGATGGCGCACCTGGCCGTGCTCGGCATGGGTGCCATCAGCGTGCCCCTGTCGCCGCTGTTTCGCGCCGACGCGCTGCTGCACCGGCTGGGCGCGAGCCAGACCAAGGTGCTCATCACCGAACAGGACCTCGCACCTCACGTCACGGCGCTTCGCGGAGACCTGCCGGAGCTGAAGTGCGTGCTCTGCTGCGACTCGGCGCCCGCGGGCACGGAGTCGCTCGAGGCGGCCATGAGGGTCGCCTCGCCGCTCGACGAGTGGGCCGACACCGCGGCGGACGATCCCGCCATGATCATCTACACGTCGGGCACGTCCGGCCTGCCGAAGGGGGCGCTGCACGCGCACCGCTTCCTGCCGGGTCGCCTCCCGGCGTTCGAGCTGATCCATCAGCTCGAGAATAGGCCCTCGTCGGGGCAGCCCTTCTGGACCCCGGCCGACTGGGCCTGGGTCGGCGGCCTCGTGGACTGCGTGCTGACTCCGTGGGTGTTCGGGTGTCCCGTCCTCGCCCATCGCCGCGACGCGTTCGAGCCCGTTCGAGTGTTCGAGCTCCTGATGCGGGCCCGAGTCCGCTCGCTCTTTCTGCCCCCGACTGCGCTCCACAAGCTGAAGGCGGCGGTGGGGGAGGACGCGCTCCACGATCTCGACGTCTTCAGCGTGCACACGGCCGGCGAGCCGCTCCCTGCCGAGACCTACTCCTGGGCGCGGCGCGCGTTCGGCCGTCGCGTCTACGAGCTCTACGGCATGACGGAGATGGGCGCGACCATCGGGAGCGGACCGTTCTTCGAGGTGCGGCCCGGCGCCATGGGAAAGCCGTACCCCGGTCACGACGTCACGTTGCTCGACGGTGAGCGCGAAGTTACGGGCGCCGGGGAGGGCGAGATCGCGATCCGGCGGGGCGATCCCGGCATGTTCCTCGGGTACTGGAGCGACGACGAAGGCACCGCGCAGCGCTTCCGCGGAGATTGGTTCGTGACGGGCGACGTCGCGCGGCGCGATGCGGACGGGTACTTCTGGTACGTGGGGCGCAACGACGATCTGTTCAACAGCTCCGGGTATCGGATCGGTCCGACGGACGTGGAGGCGACGCTCGAGCGCCATCCCGCCGTCGCGGAGTGCGCGGTGGTGCCGGCTCCAGACCAGGAACGAGGAAGCGTCGTGAAGGCGTTCGTCGTCCTCAAGCCGGGCTTCCCCGCTGGCGCCGGGATGGTCGACCAGATCCAGCGCTACGTGAAGCATCAGCTCGCCGCGTACGAGTACCCTCGCATCATCGTCTTCGCCCGCGAGCTTCCCCGGACCGTGACGGGCAAGACCCGTCGCGCCGACCTGCGCGCGCCCGGCGCCGATGAACGGTACGGCCTGCGGCATGGCTCCGGGGGCGAGCCGTGAACGACCACGAGCGCCGCACCGAGATCTGCAGGGCGTTCGAGCGAGCTCCGTACTACGGGCACCTCGGAATGACGGCGCGCTCCGACGCCACTGGTACGTCCATCGTCACCCTGCGATTCTCTCCGGAGATCACGCAGCTCTACGGGGGAATACACGGAGGCGCGCTCATGAGCCTCGCGGACGCGGCGATCAGCATCGCCGTGGCGACGACCACTGCCGAAGGCGAAGTCGTCGCGACCGTGGACCTGGCGGTGCAGTTTCTGGCGCCTGCGGGCGTCGAGGATGTCGTCGCGAGCGGCACGGTCACGCGGCGCGGTCGCCGTCTCGCCTTCGGCCGCGCGACCCTCGTGGCCGGCGGCACCGAGATCGCCGTGGCCCAGGGGATCTGGAACGTCACGCGCCGCAGTGGCTGACGGTACGCTCGACGGGGACGCCACCCGAACGCCGCGAGCGTATACTCCCCGCGGAGGCAAGACGATGAACCGGCAAACTCACGCGCGCTTCGGTGGAGCGCTCCTCTTGTCCGTCTCGCTCTCTGCGGCGGTGAGCTGCGGCGGCGACGATGAGGGTGGAGGCGCGCCCGACTGCCGCGTGGGCGAGACCCGCTGCGCCGGCGCGTGCACGTCCCTCGCCACGAACCCGGATCACTGCGGAGCGTGTGGCACGAGCTGTGCGGCGGCGCTCTTCTGCTCCGCTGGCGCGTGCGCCTCTTCGTGTGACGGCGGACTCGAGCCGTGTGGGCGGTCGTGCGTCGACACGACGACGGATGCCCGCCACTGCGGTGCGTGCGGGCAGGCCTGCGGCGGCAGCGAGCGATGCGACGCCGGACGCTGCGAACCGAGCGGCGCCGGGGGCAGCGCAGGCTCCGCGGGCGCCGCCGGGTCGGCGGGCAGCGCCGGAAGCTCGGGGAGCGCCGGGTCGGCGGGTGTCGGCGGAGCCTCGGGGAGCGCGGGGACGGCCGGCGGCGCGGGTTCCGCGGGCAGCACCGGAACGGGTGGCGGCGATGGCGGACCGCCACCCGATCCCCCCGCAGCGACATGCACCGCGCCCCTGGCGCTCGTCGACACGTCGTCGCCCGATCGGGTCGTCGGCACCGGATCCGCGGCGTCGTGCACCGAGGCTGCGCTCCGCGCTGCCGTGACCGCAGGGGGCAAGGTGACGTTCGACTGCGGCGGGCCCACCACCATCGCGATCGCGACCACCATCGACGTGCCCATCGACAGGGACGTCACCGTGGATGGCGGCGGTGTCGTGACGCTCGACGGCGGCCGCACGTCGGGCAACCGGACGCGCATCTTCAGGTTCTACTCACCGAACTACCGGGCCGTGGACACCGTGTTCACCGTGCAGCGCCTCACCCTTCAGAACGCCGAAGCCCCCGCGAGCGACTTCACGGCGCAGGATCCGACGAAGCCGCGCTGCGCTCACGGCTACAAGGACGGTCAGGGCGGGGCGATCTTCGTCCGCGACGGCGTTCTTCACGTCATCGACACGGTGTTCCGGAACAACAAGGCCTCGACGCCGGGTCCGGACACCGGTGGCGGCGGCATCTACGCGCTGGGCAGCAAGGAGGTGGTCGTCGTCGGCAGCGTGTTCGAGGGCAACGAAGGCTCCAACGGTGGCGGAGTCGGGTTGCTGCAGTCGGACGGCATCTTCGTGAACACGCGGTTCGAGGGGAACGTCGCGAGCGGGACCGGGGCGAACTTCGGCGGCGCCAGCGAGTGCCCGCCGTTCAACCACGACTTCCAGGGGGGCGCGGGCGGCAACGGCGCTGCCGTCGTGATCGACGGGGGCTCCGTGGCGCGGGTCGAGTTCTGCGGCGTGACGTTCGTGAACAACACCGGCGGCGCGCTCGGCGGCGTGTTCAGGACGCCGAACTCCCAGCGGGAGACGATGACGTTCGACCGATGTCATTTCGACGGCAACCACACCGAGGACGGGGGCAGCGGCATCTACACGCAGGACATGGACCTCGTGATTCGGGGCACGACCTTCGCCAACAACACGGCGAACGGCATCGGCGGTGCGGTGCGTCTGCACGCGGGGGCGCACGGCAGCACGCTCGACATGACGAACTCCACGCTCTACCGGAATCGAGTGACGCGCGCCCTCGGAGGAGGGCTCGTCTACAACGGTCCGGGCTCGGTACGAAACTGCACCTTCGCCGAGAACGAGGCCATCGGTGGCTACGACGCCACCGCGATGGCCGCGTACTTCGGAGGTGCCATTTCCGGTGGTGGTTTCAGCGTGGACAACACGGTGTTCCTCGACAACAAGGACACGCATCCCTGGACGCCCATGACGTGCAACGTGAGCGCACCGCTGGCGGGGTCGAACAACCTGCAGTGGCCTCGAAAGCGCACCGACGAGAACGGCCAGCCCAGCACTCAGGACGACAACCCCTGCACGAACGGCATCACCTGGGCCGACGCGGATCTCGGGCCGCTCGGGGACAACGGGGGCGCCGCGCCGACGCTCGCACCCAGCACGGGCAGCCCGGCGCGTGGGGTCGGTACCGCGTGCCCGCCCTTCGACCAGACGGGCGCGGCGCGTCCGTCGTCCGGGTGCACGGCGGGCGCGGTAGAGTGAAGCGTCGCCGGGCGGCGGCGCGCGGAACTTGGCCCACGCGCGCGAGCCGCCCGATCGATCGCGAGTCTCGTGGACGATCCGCTCCAAGCCGCGTTCTGGATCCGCCTGGGGGTCGCCATCGGCTGCGGCGCCGCCATCGGCCTCGAGCGCCAGATCCGCGGCAAGCCCGCCGGGATTCGGACGAGCATCCTCATTTGCCTGGGCACCGTGATGTTCCTGCGCGTGGGCGCGACGCTCGGGGGTTCGGTCGACCCTTCTCGGGTTCTCGGGCAGCTCATCACCGGGATCGGCTTCCTCGGCGGCGGAGTCATCCTCTCGGGAGGCACTACCGTTCGAGGCGTGACATCAGCCGCGGTCATCTGGGTGCTCGCCGCCATAGGGGCCGCCGTCGGACAGGACCTGCACGCGATGGCGGTGGCGCTCACGGCGGTCACCCTGGCCGTCCTGGTCGGCGTCGAGCGGCTCGAGAAGCTCTTCGCGGCGCTGCGCCGCGGTGTGCATCAGCACGACGAGAACGCGTGACGCGAGCGCGGAAGAGCGCGCACCGGTCAGGCGACCACGCCGGCGCGCCGCAGCGCCGCGACGTCGGCACCGAGCTCGCGTAGCACCTCGTCGGTGTGCTCGCCCGGCAGCGGCGGCAGCCGCACGATGGCGCCAGGTGTGGAGCCGAGCTTCGGCGCGATACCCACCATGCGGTGGCGATCGGGACCTTCGCCGACGTGTGGCACCATCCCGCGGTGCAGGTTCTGCGGGTCGTCCAGGGCCTCGTCCAGATCGTAGACCGGCGTCACGCACGCGTCCGCGCCGCCCAGCGCTGCGAACCACTCGTCGCGCGTCCGCTGGGCAAAGCGGGCCTCGAGCGCGGCGCGCACCTCGTCGCGCCGGGCCTCGTCGTGCTGGCAGCCCGCGAGCTCTGGCAACCCGACGGCCGCGCAGAGATTGGCCCAGAACCGTGGCTCCAGGGGTCCGACCGCGAGGTATCGACCGTCGCGGCACCGATGAACGTCGTAGTACGGCATGCCGCCGTTGATGCGGTGCGCACCGGGGCGGGGGACGTCGCCGGTCGTCTCGAGCAGCCCGACGAGCTTGGTCGCGAGCGCCAGCGCGCCGTCCGACATCGCGACGTCCACGTACTGTCCGGCGCCCGTCTTCTCCCGCGAAAGCAGCGCGACGACGATCGCGTAGGCAGCCATCAGCCCTCCCCCCGCGTAGTCCGCCAGGAAGTTCATGGGGATGGCGGGGGCCGAGCCCGGGCGGCCGGTCGTGCCGAGGACGCCCGCGACCGCGGCGTAGTTGAGATCGTGGCCGGCGCGCTGGGCGTAGGGGCCGTCCTGCCCGTAACCGGAGAGCGAGCAGTACACCAGGCGCGGGTTCCTCGGGTGGAGCGCCTCCCATCCGAGGCCCAGGCGCGACATCACGCCGGGGCGGAAACCCTCCAGCACGACGTCCGCGTCGTCCGCGAGGCGGAGCAGCAGATCGCGCCCTTCGGGTCGCTTCAGGTCGATGCAGATCGACCGCTTGTTGCGGCCGAGCGCGAAGCGACGGGCGCTGCGGAGGGCGTCGTGGTCCTCGGGGTCGATGACGCTGGTCACGGGCTCGACGACGATGACGTTCGCGCCGAAGTCGGCGAGCATCATCGAAGCGAAGGGGCCCGGCGCGAGGGCCGAGAGATCGACGACCTTGAGGCCCGACAGCGCGCTCACGGTGGCGACGTCATCAGGCGCCGTGCCGCGACCCAGATCAGCACGACCGCTGCGACGAGCGTTCCGTGGCCGAGCACCAGGTGGGACGGGTGGACGATGGGGCAGTGCAGCTGCAGGCCGAGGGCGCCGGACACGCCCGCCGCGGCGGCAAATAGCGCGACGCGGGTCGGCGTGCGCGCTCCGCCGCGATCCAGCGTGACCAATAGCAGGAGAACGGGCACGGCCAGCACCGCGCCGAAGGAGAAGCACTCCACGGCGCGCGGGACGAGGTCCGAGCCGCCGCCCACGAGCGACGCATCGTGCTCCGCGTGGGCCTGGGGCAAGAGCGCCGCGCCGAGGGGCAGTGCCACCGCGGCCGCCAGCAAGCCCAAGCGCCGCCGCTCGGTCAGCGGTGCGAGGTGCAGGCCCCGGAGCGAAGCGCGCAGCGCGAGTGCGACGACGACGGCGTGCAGCGCGACCAGCACCGTCATTCGGCCCAGCGGGTACACGTCGAGGTCCGGGCGTCCGAGGACGAGGAGCACGGCGCCCGCGACGACGATGACCGCAGCGTTGGCCAGCGTGATGCGCGCGCTGGTCGAGAGGCTCTTGAGCGCGCCCACGACTCCACGGTCCTCGTCCAGCTGCGCCCGGACCCGCGCTGCGAGCCCGGGGGCGACGGGCTCGTCGGCCACACGGGCCGCCGCTCCGAGGGCTCGCCCGAGGGCGCCGTCGGCGTCCGCCAGCTCCGCGCAGGGCCCGCACACCGCCGCGTGCTCCGCGACGCGTTCCGGCGCCGCGGGTGCGCCGCTCGCGTACTGTGCGCGGACCTCGGTGCAGTCCATGGGATTCACTCGGTCCCCCGCGGTATGTCCGGCCCGACGCCCGGGTTACCCGACTCGTCCAGGATCCTCCTCATGGCGACGTAGCCGCGGTGCGCGCGGACCTTCACGGCGCTCAGGCCCGCTCCCACGATGGCCGCGACTTCCGGGAACGGGAGCCCCTCGAACCAGTGCAAGACGATCACCTCGCGCTGGTCGTCGGGGAGCCGCTCGAGCGCGAACTGGACCATCCGCGCCGCGTCGGCGCGATCCGCACCGAGGGCGCCGACGGCCGGATCCTGACGGCCGTCGAGCTCGAGGGCGGTCTCGGGGCGCCGCTTGACCCTGCGGAAGTGCTCGCGCTTCAGGTTCATGGCGATGGTGAACAGCCAGGGACGGAGCTTGGCTCCTGGCTCGAAGTCGTTCCGCGCTCGGTGGAGCTGCAGGAACGTCTGCTGGACGAGGTCGTTGGCCTCCTCCTGACGGAAGAGCTGCTGCCGCATGACGCGGTGCAGGACGGGTGCGAGGCGCTCGAACAGCTCGTCGAACGCCGTACCGTCGCCCGCGACGTACGCCGCCATGAGCTCCTCCTCGGTTCGCACGCGCGAACTATAGGGTCCGCTTCTCTCGGCGGGAAAGACGCGACCGTCACTCGCGCCGGGACGCCCTGCGGCGGCCGGTCGTGCCGCGGCGCTCCGTGCGCCCGCCCGCCGTGCGGCCCTCGGGCGGGTCGCCGCAGCGCAGAATCATCAGGTGCTCGCGGCGCGGCCGCCCGTGGAAAGCCGCGCGGGTGGGCGAGTGGAAGTGACCGCGCGTCTGCGAGCCGCGCGCGACGACTTCGAGCCCCACGTCCAGCGCCAGCTCGGCCAGCAGAGCATCTGCCGAGAGTGCCAGGCGCCCCACGGCGGAGTCCGCCATGACGATTGCCGCGTGCCCGCCCGGCGCGAGGCACCGCGCGACGCGTTCGAGCACTCGCCTCAGATCGCCTCGCCACTCGGCGGCGGCATCGCGATCCGACAGCGACGCGAGGTGACGGCGGGAGCCGATCTCCCGGCTCTCGAACTCCCGATCGTCGAGATCGAGCCAGCGCAGGCGCGCCGCGTGATGGTCGAAGTAGTCGTACACGCCGGGGTAGGGCGGTGACGTCACGACCAGGTGCATGCTCGCTGCGCGCACGATCGAGAGGTCCCGCGCGTCGTCCACGGCGAGGCGCGCCGGCGAGGCGCTGCGTGGCAGGCGTGCCGAGAAGTCCGCCAGACGGCGTGCCAAATCCTCCGCCTTGTCGACGAAGAGCCGGACCGCGAACCCCGCTGCCAGTCGCTTCGGTTCGGTCCGCGCGGCCGAGTCTCCGACGCGGCGGCTGACCTTGGTCAAGATCGAGGAGAAGACGAGCTTCAGCGGTCGGCGGGCCGCGGATCGTACGCGACCGATGCCGTCCATGAGCCCGTCCAGCTCGAGCAGAACGTGAACGTCGAAGAGCTCGCGGTCGGCAGGCCCGTAGGGACGCGTGGGTCCGGCACGACGGACGCGGCGATCCTCGGCGTGCTCGGCGACGCGATGCGCGAGATCGACGAGCCTCGTCGCTTCGGTTGCGGACGCGCCGCGCGCCTTCAGCTCTGCGAGGCGCACGGCGAGGGGGTTGACGTCACAGCCGTGCGCGCGACGACCGGCGAGGCGCGCCTCGACCACCACGGTGCCGCTCCCGCAGAAAGGGTCGAGCACCTTGTCGCCGAGCTGCGACAGGCCGTCGACCAGGGCGCGGGCGGTTCGGGGATGAAGGCGCGCGGGGTAGCTGTGGAAACCATGGACGTGGCTCATCGTCTCCGTCTCGTCGGGACGGACGTCCAGGGCCGCGCGGACGATCTCGGCGAGGCGCCCGTCGTCGGTCTTCAGCTCGATGGGTCCGCCCGCGTGCGTGAGCGCGCGCCGGCGGCGCCGCGGCTTGTTCGGAAGTTTGACCACGCGGTGGAGTGCTCTCAGCCGCGCGGCGCGCGGAACCTCGGCGGTCGCTTCTCGAGAAAGGCCTTCACGCCTTCTCGGCTCTCTTCGGTACCGTAGAACAGCGACAGTGCCTGCATTCCCATGCTCGCGATGCCGCGGATGCTCTCGGTGTCGGCGTTGAACGAGCGCTTCGCGATGGCGATCGCCGTGGGGCTGCGTTCGAGGATCTCGGCGCACCACCTGTCTATTTCCTGGTCGAGGTCGCCGTGCGGGACGACGGCGTTCACCAGGCCCATGGCCAGGGCCTCCGCGGCCGTGTAGCGCCGGCAGAGGTACCAGATCTCCCGAGCGCGCTTCTCGCCGACGACCCTCGCCAGGTAGGCCGTGCCGAACCCGGGATCGACCGAGCCCACCTTCGGGCCGACCTGCCCGAACTGCGCCTTCTCCGACGCGATGGTGAAATCGCAGATCGTCGCCAGCACGTTCCCGCCGCCGATGGCGTAACCCTGGACCCGAGCGATGACCGGCTTGGGCACGTCCCGGATCA
Source organism: uncultured Polyangiaceae bacterium (assembly GCA_964487605.1). Taxonomy (GTDB): domain Bacteria; phylum Myxococcota_A; class Polyangia; order Polyangiales; family Polyangiaceae; genus JAJDAH01. The sequence goes on along the minus strand of CAZARU010000009.1, from coordinate 4,246 downwards.
CGGTCTGCAGCTCCTCGACGGGCAGCCCGATGGTGCCGCGACCCTGGTACTTTCCGTCGTGCTCCGACTGATCACCGCCGGTGCAGAACGCCTTCTCGCCGGCGCCACCTAGGACGATCACCCCGATGTCCGGGTTCCAGCCCGCGGTGCCGAACGCGTGAATCAGCTCTTCGCAGGTCCTGCCGCGGAACGCGTTCAGCTTCTTCTCTCGGTTGATCGTGATGCGTGCGACTCCCGCACGCTCCTCGTAGAGGAGATCTTCGTAGCTCATGTCGATCCTTTCAGCCTGCCATCGTCAGTCCGCCGCTGACGCTGATGACCTGTCCCGTGATGAAGCCGGCCTCGTCGCTCGCCAGGAACGTGACGAGGCCTGCCACGTCCTCTCCCGTTCCGAGGCGACGGAACGGAATGGCGCGCTCGAGCGCGGCGTGCACTTTCCGACCTGCCTCCCCTTCGCCGACGAACGCGTGCAGGATGGGTGAGTCCGTCGGGCCGGGGCACACGACGTTGACCGTGATCTGCTGCTTGGCCAGCTCCCGGGCCAGCGTCTTGGAGAACGCGATCATGCCCCCCTTGCAGGCGCTGTAGACGGCTTCGCCGCTGGAGCCCACGCGCGCGGCATCGGAGGAGATGTTGACCACCTTGCCGGACCCTCGCGCGACCATTCGCTGCACGACCACGTGGTGCAGGTGCAGCGGTCCGCGCAGGTTGATGGAGATGAGCTTCTCCCAGTCCTCGGGCCGCGTCTCGACGAAGTTCTGGAAGCGGTCCCAGCCGGCGTTGTTCACGAGAATCGAGACGGGACCGGTCTCGGACTCCAGCTCGTCCGTCGCGCGGACCACCGCCGCGTAGTCCGTGATGTCGACGCGCTTCGCGATGGCCCGTTCGCCGTCGGCGGCGACGGCGTTCGCAGTGGCTCGCGCGGCGGGCTCGTCCAGATCGAAGACGCCCACGACGACGCCCTCCGCCGCCAGGCGGCGAACGATGGCTCGGCCGATCACGCCGCCGCCGCCGGTCACGATGGCGACCCTTCCCTTCAAACCTCGCATGGCATCGCTCCCGTCTCGGTGGGAGCGCAGGATTGTTCCAGGCCGAGAAGGCCGTCAAGGTGGCGGCCACGTCGTCGGTGGCACTTTCGCTCTCGGCCTCGATGCACCACCATGCCCCCGTGAGCACGGAGCAGGCGGAGGACCGGCTACCTCGCGCGCTCGTGGCGGGGATCTCCCTCGTGGCCGTCGCGGCGGTGCTCGTCGTGACCTACGCGCTGCCAGGTCGTTCGGGGCGCGAAGCGGAGGTAGGGATTCTCCCGTCCGTGAACGCGACGCTGAACGCCACGTCGTCGGCGCTCCTCGTGATGGGGTACTTCTTCGTCCGCCGGCGCAGGCTTGGGGCCCACAAGGCGTGCATGCTGGTGGCGCTCGGGACGTCTGCTGCGTTCTTCGTCGGCTACCTGATTCACCACGCCCGGGTCGGCTCCGTTCCGTACCAGGGCACGGGCATGGCGCGCACGCTGTACTTCTCGGTGTTGATCCCGCACGTTTTGCTGGCCACGGCGGTGCTGCCGCTCGCGCTCACCACGGTCTACCGGGCCCTCACGGGGAGCTTCGAGCGCCATCGGCGGATCGCTCGCTGGACGTTGCCCATCTGGTTGTTCGTCTCCGTGAGCGGCGTCGTCGTGTACTTCCTGCTCTATCACGGGTGAGGCGCCGGTTCGGGACCGGGAGGTGACGACGTGACCATCGACCTCGTCGCACGCTGGACCACCGCCTTCGGTCGGGAGGTCCCCTGGGCTGTCGCGGCGATGCTCGGGGCGGCGGCGTGGGCGTTCGCTCTGCGCCACCGAAGCGGCCGCGCGGGCACGAGGGGCGTTGCCGCGGGACTCGCCCTCGTGGTGCTGGCCGGCCTGGCGTGGGCCTGGCACCTCCGGTGGATCGCGGACGACGCGTTCATCTCGTTCCGGTACGCGGCGAACCTGGCGGGCGGCCACGGGCTCGTCTGGAACCCCGGTGAGCGCGTCGAGGGCTACACGAACTTCGCGTGGACGCTGCTTGCCGCGGGGGCGATTCGCTGCGGTGCGAGCCCCATCGAGGCGTCGCTGGTCCTGTCGCTCGCGAGCTTCGCGCTGGTCATCGTCGGGACGCACCGCCTCGTCGTCGCGTGGTCGTCCCCCGAAGCAGGGGCCGTACCCTCGCTCGCGGCCGTGACGATGGCGGCGAGCTACTCGATGGCGTCGTTCGGCACCTCGGGGATGGAAACCATGTTCGCCGCCGCGCTGGCCTTGTGGGCCGTAGAGCGAGCCGAAGCGGGGCGGGTCGGAGTCGCCGGGGCGCTCGGCGTGCTCGCGCTGCTCGCGCACCCGGACCACGGCATCTTCTACGTCGCCCTCGGCGTGATGCTCGCACTCGGCGCGAACGGTTCCCGTGTTCGCGTGATGCTCCGATACACCGGCCCGCTGCTCGTCGTGTGGCTTCCCTACTTCGCGTGGCGCTGGTGGTACTACGGCGACCTCGCCCCGAACACGTACTACGCGAAGCTCGGCGACGCGGCGTACTTCGGTCAAGGCGGCGTCTTCTTGCTCGTGTGCGCGGTTGCGATGGGCCTGCTGCCCGCGGCGCTGTTCGCGCCGCCCGGGGCGGCGGCCGCCTGGGACAAGGTTGGTGTTCGCGCGGTCGCGCTCGGCGTGCCCGTCTACTGCGTCTACGTCGCGAAGATCGGTGGCGACTTCATGCTCGCGCGCCTGCTCGTTCCGGTCATGCCCTTTCTGCTCGCGCTCGCGGAGGTCGCCGTGCGGGCGCGCCTGCGCGCCGTCACCACGGGCATCGGAATGCGCCGCGCCGTCTTCGCGGGCGTCGGGGTCGTCGCCCTGGCTCTGCCCGCGGTGCCCATCCGGTTGCTCGCGCCTCGCGAGCGCGCGTTCCTCGTCGCGGACGAGCGCACGTTCTACCCGCTCGTCTCGCTGCGTCCCCTCGACATCGACTCGCCGCACTTTCGGTTCGCGAAGGTCGTCGAGACGTTCGTCGCTCCGCGCGGGGTTCGTCCCAGGGTCGCGGTCGGTTCGGTCGGGATCAGCGGCTACCTGACCGGGCTGCCGATGATCGACACGTATGGTCTCACCGATCGAACGATAGCCCGGCAGCCGGTGCGCCACCGGGGTCTCCCGGGTCACGAGAAGCGGGCCTCGCCGGCCTACCTCCACGCTCGTGCCGTCGATCTCTCGGAGGGGCCGATATTCCCGCCTCCCTGGTCGGCGCTGACTCGCTTTCGGCTCGGCGAGGTCGAGCTGTGGGCGGGTCGCTTCGACGCGAAGTCCTTCGACGCGCTCGCCGGCCTGCTCACGGAATGGGCCGACGTCCGCCGACGCCTCGACGCCTACGATCCCCGAGGCCGATCCGAGGAGCGCGTCGGGTGCGACATGTGGTTCTTCGATCGGTACTACTTCGCTGCCGTTCAGGATCCCGCGCGCCGCGACGCACTCGAATCCAAGGTCGTCGCGGCCCACCCCTCCCTGGCACCCACGGTTCGATTCTCGTTCTCGAGCCGCGAAGTCCCGGGCGCTCGGCAGGTCGTGATCAGCCTGGATCGCGCCGCGTTGCCCTGGACCGCGACGGGGAGGGCGTTCGCGCCGGGGCCACGAGACCGTCCCGTCGCCGGCGAGCCGCTCGCGCCGGACCTGGGTCGCCCCTACCTCAGCACGTTCACCGATGGCGCGGGTCGCGCGGCCGTCGGACGGCTCCGCAGTCCGCCGTTCGTGCTGACCAGCGATGTGCTCGTGATCCCCGTGGCGGGGGGACGGGGCCACAGGGGCGTCGGAGTGCAGCTGGTCGCGGAGGGTCGGGTCGAGCGCACGGCCGCGGCGTGTGACTCGCCGATCGCGCGGCGAGCCGCCTGGGACGTCGCCGACCTGCGAGGCCGGACCGCCGTCGTGGAGGTCCTGGACGCGAGCGACTCGCACTACGTGGCCGTGGGGCAGGTGGAGGGATGGCGGGCCGCGCGCTAGGCTTTGATAACCCCAGGGCGCCGCGGCCACACACCGGGCTGCCGCTCCCCGTTCGTCCGGAGTTCCCCATGTCGATGCGAAACGTCTCCGTCGCTGCTGCCGTCGTCTTTTCCATCGTCGCGGCCTGCGGCGGAAGCGAGGAGGGGGATGGTGGGTCCGGCGGTTCGGCCGGCGCCGCCGCGTCGGAAGGCGACGGCAGCGCGGGGTCGGGCGCCAGCAGCGGATCCAGCGCGGGCGGCTCGGCGGGGT
>CAZARU010000008.1:0-109050 GCA_964487605.1 uncultured Polyangiaceae bacterium | reverse complement strand
CGGCGGCTCGGCTGCGAGCGCCGGCTCGCGCGGCGGGGTGACGCCGGCGTCCGATTCCGCATGCGGGTGTCGCGTGCCAGGCGGAGCGACCAGCTTGCCGGGATGGCTCGCTGCTGGCCTCGCGCTGGCGGTAGTACGTCGTCGCCGGACCGGCCGGCTCCGCGCGCGCTAGCCGTACCTGGGCACCGCCCGGGTCACGGAAGCCGGTGGCGATCGAAGAACGACCACATCTCGTCGTTCGCCGACAGGTCGCGCGTCGTCTTGCCCAGGTCGGGAATGCCCGGAACCGCGGGAAAATCGGCACCGTCGGGCCAGGTGTGCCCGCCGTCCTCGACGGTACAGAGCTCGACCTCGACGCCCCCGGCGCACTGCTCGTGGGTGACGCAGCGGCTGTCGCCTTTCGAGTACGTCTCCACCGCTTCGCCCACGCACCCGTTTCGCTTCACCCACTCGTCCACCGCCGCGACGCCGTTCGCGTACGGGACGAGCTCGTCCGTGGTGCCGTGGAAAGCGACGACGCCGACGGGGCGGCCGGGCTCGCAGGGAACGGTGGCGTCGAGCCCGGCGACCGGGGCGATGGCCGCGATGCGATCTGCGAGCCTGCAACCCAGATGGTGCGACATCATGCCGCCATTGGACAGGCCCGTGACGTACACGCGCCGCTCGTCGATGCAGAGCGCAGCTGTCACCTCGTCGAGGATGGCCCGCACGTAGCCGACGTCGTCCCGCGTCGTGTCCGTCGCACAGCAGGTCCCGGCGTTCCACGAGGCGGTGGTTCCGTTGGGCTCCAGCAGCCCTTGGGGGTGCACGGCCACGAAGCCGCTCGAGTCGGACTTCGCGATCATGCTCGACAGGCTCGCCTGCGCGCCGGAGGCCTGGGGTCCAACGATGGGAGTGAACCCGTGAAAATTCAGCAAGAGCGGGCCCGGCACGGCGGCGTCGTACGCCGCAGGCACGTGGAGATCGTACGAGCGCTCCACGCCGCCATGGATCAGCCGTCGCTTCTCGTCGCGTGCGGCGGGCGTCACTCCCGCTCCACAGCCCGGGCTCGCGCGTGGTTCGGTGCTCGAGCCCGCGTCGCCGCCCGTGTCACCGCTGCCGTCCTTCCCACCGTCGTCGCTCGAGCCGCACCCGACGAGCGGTGACCACACCAGGGCGAGCGCTAGCGACCGAGCCGTGCACGCGGAGGTTCGCAGCGCGGAGCCTCGGGGAAACGCGGAGGGCATGCGGCGATCGTACACGAACGAACGGGATGCGTGGCGTGGTCGCACAGGTGCGTCAACGCTCTGACACGTCCTTGCCGCACGACCGCCAAGGGCTGGACGCGCGGCTGCCGCTCGCCCCGCGTGGCGCGCGGAATGCCGTGGGGCGCGGCTCTTGCAGCCCTTCGCTCGCCGATGGTCCCCGAAGACACCGAGACGCCCGCCTGCGAGCTCTGCGGCGCGCGCGGGGGCATCGTCGTGGGTCGCGCGGGGCGGTTCGGCATGAGCGTGTGCAACGTCGCCTGCGGGGTGTGCGGGCTGGTCTTCGTGTCACCGCGGCCGAGCCACGACGCGATGATGGACTACTATCGCGGCTCGTACCGCGAGCACTACGGAGCGGTTCGCTATCCGACGGCGGGCGGTGGCTCCGCGGGTGAGGGCGAGCCCGAGTACGCGGCTGCGCTCGAGTCGTGGCACGCATCGCAGGCGAGCAACGCCATGGCGCTGGGAAATCCCGGTCCCCGAGCGCGCGTGCTCGAGGTGGGATGTCGTCATGGGCGCACGCTCGCGCTCATGAAGGAGCGCCTCGGTGTGGACGTGTTCGGTGTGGAGCCCGGGCCGGCAGAGGCGGCGGAAGCCAGCGCCGCCGGCGTGGAGTGCTTCAACGGGACGCTCGAGGAGTACGCGACCGACGAGCGCTTCGATCAGATCCAGCTCTTCCACGTGCTCGAGCACTTTCACCGGCCGCTCGTGCAGCTCGTGCGTCTGCGCAACCTCCTGGCACCGCGAGGCAAGCTGGTGATCGAGGTGCCCAACGTGTACCAGCCCTATGGATCGCTCGAGGGCAACTTCTTCCAGAACGTGCACCTCTTCTCGTTCAGCCCGGTCACGCTCGCGGCGCTCTGCCGCCGCGCGGGGCTCGTGCCGCTGCAGGTTCACGACGGCCGTGCGCTCTTCGTGGTGGCGGAGCGGGACGACGGCGATCTGGACGACTTGCCGCTGGCGTACGATGCCGCCATGTCGTCGGAGCCCTCCCACACCGCCGAGTGGATAGCGGAGCGCCTGGCGACCTACGCGGTGCTCGAGCGCGAGCGCGCGACGCTTCGGCAGTGCGGCCCGAGCCTCGAGGCGGTCGAGCGGATCGTCACCTCCCTGGGCCGGCCGGCGTTTCCGGTTCACACGGCGTCCGTCGTCTGCGATCTCGTCGAGTTCTTCGTCGAGCACGGCGCGCCCCGCGCCGCGCGCGTCATCGCCACCGCCGCGGCGGCCGGCCCGCACGACGGCGACCTGCGCGGGAAGTTCCGGCAGCTGGCGCGTGCTGCCGTGCAGGTCGCGGCGAGCGCGTGAAGGCCCGCTAGCTCCCGCGCTTCATTCGCATCACGGCACTCAGCAGCCCGGTCCCGTCGATGTCCTCCTGCCCGACGGTCAGCTCGTCCCCGTCCACGCAGTAGTCGTTCAGCTCGCCGCCCGCGAGGAGCCGAGTCCCCTGCGTCTCGTACGTGCCGGCATCGCTCAGGTCCATCGGCCGCCCCGTCACGCTGCACACGCACGCCGTGCCGCTCAGTGCGCACTGCGCCGACTCGAGCGACGAGTCGGGCTCGGCGGCGGTGTCGTTCACGGACTCTTCGAGGGAGCGACATCGTGACGGCGTGAACGTGAACGAGGGATCGCCCGCCAGCGCGCGACCGCAGGCTGCCGTGACGGTCATTCCGAAAGTGAACCTCGCGGTCCCGACGACTTCGTACGTCCCGTCCGCGCGAAACTCGTACGTCGCCGACGGCGTGAATCGCACGCCCGTCATCGCTCCCGCGCACTCGGGCTCGTCGAAGCCGCCGAAGGCCGCGTCCACATCGCCCGTGAAGCAGATCTCGCTCAGCTCCCACGTCCCGACGACGTCGCCGCCGCACGCGCTGAAGTTGCCCGAGCACGTGGGGGCGGAGTCGTCCGAGGACTCGCCGCCGCACGCGCCGAGCGCGCTCGCCACCGTCACGGTGAACACCGCCGGCGCCAGGGACCACTTCCGCCACATGGCGCCGAGAGCGTACCAGACGGCGGCGGGTGGCCTCGTGCGTCCGCGCGCCGGGTGCTGGCGCTCGGGCCCCTGCCTGCGAGTCCTTCGCTGAGCGCTGCGCGCGTCCCGACGCGCCGGGAGCCAGTAGCCGTGAGCCTTGCGTACAGGTGCGCCGGCGAACCCGCCGCACCCGCGCCCTCGCGATTGCGTGCCATTGCGTGACCGGCGGAAGGAAGGCAGGGTTCGCGCATGGTCCGGCAGGCCGGCGATACCGTGGGCGGGCGCTACCGCCTGGTCCGGCCGCTCGCGGAGGGGGGGATGGGCGCCGTCTGGGTCGCGCGGCACGAGGCGCTGGACGTCGACGTGGCGATCAAGTTCGTTTCCATCGAGGGGGCCGACGCGGCGATCGAGGCGCGGTTTCATCAGGAGGCACGGGCTGCGGCGAAGCTCGTCAGCGAGCACGTCGTTCGCGTTCACGACTTCGGCATCGATGGGGGTTCGCCCTACCTGGCCATGGAGCTGCTGCACGGTGAGGACCTTTCGGACGTACTGGGCCGCACGGGACCGCTGTCGCCGCGGCGCGCGGCAGAAGTCGTGCAGCAGATCTGCGATGGGCTCGAGATCGCGCACGAGGCGGGCGTCGTTCATCGCGACGTCAAGCCCAGCAACCTGTTCATGGCCCGCGCCGGAAAGCGGGAGATCGTGAAGATTCTGGACTTCGGCATCGCGAAGCAACAGTCGTCGCGCGAGGGAGGCGCGACCACGAGCGTCGGAACGATGGTCGGCTCGCCGCCCTACATGAGCCCGGAGCAGGCCCGTGCTCGAAGCGTCGATCACCGTTCGGATCTCTGGTCCGTCGGGGCGGTCGCCTTCGAGATGGTGACTGGACGCAGGATCTTCGCCGGCGACAGCCTCACGGACACGGTGGCGAAGATCTGCAGCGACCCGATCCCCCGCGCGAGCGACTCTGCGCCAGAACTGGGTCCGGCCTTCGACGAGTTCTTCATCCGCGCGTTCCAGCGCGACGTGGACCGACGGTTTCAGTCCGCCACCGAGTTCGCGTCCGCGTTCGCGGCGGCGGTGGACGGTGTCGTGCCGGCTGCGCCCCGGCCCGGGCGCGACGTCGAGACGATCAGCATCCGGGCCGATGCTGCGACGCTCGCCGCGGTCGAGAGCGAACGGCCGTCGCGCGGGCGCGGCGTCCCGTTCGCGCTCACCGTGGTGCTGGCCCTGGTGGTCGCCGGCGCGGCCGTCCTCTGGCTGCGGGCGCCGGCCGACACCGGCAGGTCAGCGACGGAGGACGTGGCGGCCACGGCTGATCGCGCGCCGGCGTCGGTGCCGCAGCGCGTGTCCCCCGCGCCCCGCGGCTCGAGTCCACAGGTCGTGGTCGACGTCACGCCGCCGCCTTCGTCGGCGCCGGTGCCGCCCTCCGCCGTTCCCGGCGAGAGGCGCGCGCCCCGCGCGGCGCCGCGCGTCGGCTCGGTCCCGCCGCGCCGAACGCCCGCGCCGCCGGCGCCCACCGCTGATCCCGTCTTCGGGCTACCATCACGCGGCCCGTGACGCGCGCGCTCTCCATGTTGCTGGCCCTTGCGGTGGCGAGCGTCACGCCCCCTGGCCGGGCGCAGGAGGCCGACAAGGCGCTGTCCGCGGGGCACGCCGGACTCGAACGCTACCAGGCGGGGGACTGGAACGAGGCGCTGGCGCTCTTCCGTGCGGCCGATCGCCTCGCGCACAGCCCGGTGTTCACGCTCTACATGGCGCGATGCGAGCGCAATCTCGGACGCCTCCTGGCGGCGCGCGTGCTGCTGCTGCGCCTGGCAGACGAGAACGTGTCGCCCGACGCGCCCACCGCGTGGCGGCGAGCGCTCGACGACGCGCGTCGCGACCTCGCGGAGCTGAACGCGAAGATACCGTCGATCACCCTGCGCATCGAGGGGGCCGCGGGACCCGCCCGGGTGACGCTCGACGGTCGCGTGCTCGGTAGTGAAGAGCAGCGCGACCCGATCAGCCTGGATCCGGGCGAGCACGTGATCGAGGTCGAGGCCAGCGGTCGTCGGCGTAGGGAGCGCGTGCGCGTCGTCGAGGGCGGCGGAACGCTGGCGGTGGTGCTGACGCTCGTCGGGCCGTCGAACGAAACGGGTCCGTCGCCGCAGCCGGCGGCGCCCAAGGCCGTCTCGCCGGCGCGCGAGCGCCCAGCCGAAGGGCCACCGGTCGCGCCGTGGGTGGCCCTCGGGATCGGGGCCCTGGGCGTCGCGGCGGGGAGCGTGCTCGGTGTGGTTGCGGCGAGTCGCACTTCCGGCTTCGAAGATCGATGTCGGGGCGACCGATGTCTCGCGTCCGACGCCGACGAAGGCGCGGCGGCCAAGCGCTTCGCGGATGCGTCCACGATCGCCTTCGTCATCGGCGGCGTCGGTCTCGGCACCGGCGTCGTGCTCCTGCTCGCCGGGGGCGAGAAGGAGCACGCGTCGCCGAAGGGCGCCATGGTCGGCACAGCGCTCCGATTCTGATCGTCCTTCAGCCGCGCTTTGCGCCGACCTTGGCCGCCAGCTTGCCCAGGTAGCTTCGCTCCAGTCCGCTGATTCGCGCGGCCTCGCTCTGATTGCCGTCCGTGTGTTCCAGGAGCCGGGTGAGATACGCGGACGTGAATGCCTGCAGCAGCTCTTCTTTCTGCTCAGCGTAGGTGGTCTCGAACGAGACACGGGCCCCGAGAGCGACGTCGAGCGCCCTCGGGTCGGCCGCGGAAGAGGGCGGCAGGGTGCCGATCGCCGCGTAGGCGTGGATGGCGTTGCGCAGCTCGCGAGCGTTTCCTGGCCAGGAGTGCGCCGAGAGGGCGTGCTCGAGATCCACTGGGAGCTCGCGGAGACCCGCCTCGCGACCGAAGCGGCGTGCGAGCACCGCGACGTCCTCCGGCCGCTCGCGCAGAGGCGGAAGCGAGAGGCGGACGACCGCGAGCCGGTAGAACAGATCCTCGCGGAAGGCCCCCTGGCGTACCAGGGCCTCGAGATCGCGGTTGGTTGCGGCGATCACGCGGACGGTCACGCGCCGAGCCGTGTCCTCGCCGACCCGCACGACCTCGCCGGTCTCGAGGGCCCGCAGGAGCACGGGCTGGACTTCGAGCGGAACCTCGCCCACTTCGTCCAGGAACAGGGTGCCGCCGTCCGCCATCTCGAAGGCGCCGTCTCGTGTCTCCACCGCGCCGGTGAACGCGCCCTTCCTGTGGCCGAAGAGGTCCGCCTTGACCATTTCGCGGTCGAGCGCGCCGCAGTTGACCGCCACCAGCGACTTGCTGGCGAGCCTGGAGCGGCGATGGATGGCGCGGGCGACGACCTCCTTACCCGTGCCGGTCTCGCCCTCGACGAGTACCGAAGCGAGCGAGCCCTCCAGCCGGCTCAGGATCGCGAACAGGCGCCGCATCCCCGGCGAGGTCCCCAGCAGCTCGTCGTACGAGCTCTCCGGCGCGGCGTCGCCGTCGAGCTTGGACGAGTCCACCTCGAACACGACGCGCGCCGCGCCGATCGTCACGACACTGCCGAGGTCGAGCGTCGCCGCCTCGATGCGCTGACCGAGGTAGTACGTGCCGTTGCGGCTCCCCAGATCGCGCACGCGTACGCCGTCGCGCGTGAGCTTCACTTCGAAGTGCCGACGCGACACCGCGGGGTCGTCGACGATCACATCGGCGTCGGAGCCCGCACCGATGGTGCACACGTCCGTCAGCGCGCACGATGCGGGTGTTGCCGGGGCACCCTCCACGCGCAGTCTGACGGCGAGAGGCGGCGCGCCGGACGCCGCGCGGGCGACCACCGTCGGTCCTTCTCGAGCCCGCGGGGCGGACGCCACGCCGTGTAGTATAGTTCGGGACGTTCGTTCGCTGCTCGCTCGTCGACCGCTCATCAGGATGCGTTTCTCGTACCGAATTGTCCTGGCGGGCACCGTGCTCGTGGGGTGCTCCACGATGCTGGGCCTCGACGACAAGACGTACGATCTCGTGCCGGACGCGGCTGCGGGGGCGAGCGCCACCGCCGGTGTGGGCGGGCGCGCGGGCGAGGGGGGGCACCCGGACTCGGGATCGGGTGGTGCGCGCGCAGGTGAGGGCGGGCAGCGCGACTCGGGTTCGAGCGGCGCCGGCGCGGGTGGCGCCGGGCAGTCGGGCGCAGGCGGCACCGGCGGGACGCGCGTCGAAGCGGGAACTCCGGAGGCGTTCAGCGACGAGTTCGACGACGAGCGGACGCTCGCCAGCTGGACCGTGCGCGACCAGGCCGAGATGACCGCCGCCGATCACTCGTTGGTCGAGGTCGACGGAGGCGGATCGGGGCGCTTGGTGATCGAGCCGACGCTGGGTCCTCACTGGTCGGACGGGCGGCGAGGCCCGTTCATCTTCAAGGACTGGACGGGCGATTTCCGGGTCACGGTTCGCGTCTTCGCGTACGACCGAGCCGGTGGAACGAGCCCGCCGCCGGCAGGCGCCTGGGCAGGCGTGGGGATACTGGTTCGCGACGGGACGACCGTCGCGACGTCGGAGAACTGGGTGCTCGTCACCAACGGACTGCTGGGCAGCGCCAGTGCCACCGGGATGAGCTACTGGCGCACCACGGCCTCCGCGACGACGTTCATCGCGACCGTACCGGGTCCGCATCACGCGTACCTGTCGCTGTGCCGCTTTGGCGGCACCCTCAGGCTCTACCGGCGCCTGGAGGGCGACCAAGAGTGGGTGCTCCACACGGTGCTCTTCGAGGGTTCGACCGCTCCGTCGCTGCCCTCGACCGTCCAGCTCGGCATCGCCGCGCACCTGTTCGACGCCTCCTCGCCGAATCTGCGCGCCGAGGTCGAGTTCATCAGGCTGACCGTCCCGGTGATCGAAGCGCACTGCGCGCCGGTGGATTGAGGTCCCGAGGAGAGGATTCCGAATCGGCGGTATCCCCCCCCTCGCGTGTCTGGTACGCCTCGTTCATGCAAGGCGAGTCGTGTGCGGTCTGCGGCGGCGAAGGGCGAATCATGGGAGCGTGGAACCGCACGACCTCCTGTCCGGCGTGTCACGGCTCGGGGCGCCGCTCCGCGGCGGAGCCCCTGATGCGCGACGTCACCAAGACCAAGCCGTCGCACCACCGCGGCGCGAAGGAGAAGGAGGTCGCGCAGAAGGCGACCTGGCCCACCACCTTCGAGGGCGGCGCGCTCGCGACGGAGATCCGCGACTCGGCCGGCTGCTCCCAGGAGACCAAGGACCGGCTCATCCGCGAGATCATCGAGTACGAGGGGTCCCACGGCGGGTGCACGAAGACGTTCACGCGCAAGATCCGGAAGCAGATTCGTCCGAAGTAGCGCCTTGGGGCCGACGTGCGTGCCGCCCGGCAGGCGCCGAGCCACGGGCCGAGGGCCGCCGGCGTCGCGCCACGGGCCTCCGGCCCCCCCCATTCTCAACCAGCGCCGTTCGCCGCCGCCCAGCTTCTCAGGAGCCCGTCGCTCGCGTCGTCGGTGGGGAAGTAGGACTCGATGCGCAGCTCCTCGGCGGTCACGTCCAGCGGCGTGCCCAGGGTCGTCAGCATCGTGAAGAGGCGCAGCTCGACGTCGCCCCGACGTAGATGCACGGACGCGAACGGAGCGACGTCGCGGGTCGGGCTCGCTGCGCGCCAGTGAGCGGGAACGCCGGGCTGAGCGAGCACGCGCTCGAGAAGGTGGGTCAACGCGGCGTCGTGGGGGGAGGCGGTGACCTCGCGGTGCAGGCGTTCGACGACGTGGCCGGCCAGCTCGTCCCAGGACACGACGAACGGCTTCCACCCCCCAGGATGGACGAGCGCGAGCATCGCGTTGCCTGCGACGTCGGCGGGCATTTCCGGCGGCTGGAACACCGCGAGCAGGCGCCGCGCGGCCCCGTTGGCGTCGAGGACGTTCCAGAGGCGATCCATCACGACGGCCGGGTACGGTTCCTGCTGGCGAAGGAGGTGGTCGAGGGCGCGTCGCACGGCGCCCATTTCGCGGTCGGCCAGGGCGGACGCGGGAAAGCAGGGCGCGAGGCCTGCGGCGAGCAGCAGGTGGTTGCGGTCGCGCAGCGGGACGTCGAGCGCGCCCGCGAGCGCCAGGAGCACGTCCTTGCCCGGTGACGATCGGCCCGTCTCGATGAATGAGAGATGTCGCGTCGACACGCCGGCCTTCGACGCCAGGCGCTCCTGGCTCAGCCCGCGCGCGCCGCGCCAGGAGCGAAGGAGCGTGCCTGCGTGGGCTCGTGACGGCATGGGACCATGGTACGAGCGAGCTCGACGCGCGGCCATTACCTCCGACGTCATGGCGCCGCCGCGGCGCTGGCCGCATGGGTGGGTGCATGAAGAACATCCTGCTGCCCCTCACCGTGCTCCTGGCGTTCACCGCGTTCTCCTCCTGGGTCGTGGTCGAGCGCGGTTACTTCGGCTTCCTGACGCTGGCTCGCGACGATGCGTGGGGCCTTCAGGTGCTGCTCGATCTGGTCATCGCCTGCGTCCTCTACGCTCGCTGGATGATCCGCGATGCTCGCGAGCGTGGGTTGCCGTCCGCGCCCTACCTGGTGCTCATGGTCTTCCTGGGCTCGATCGGCGCGCTCGCTTACCTGGTGCATCGAGGCGTCGCGGCGCGCGCCACCGGGCGTACGGACCGGCTCGGGGCGCGCACTTCGTGAGCAGGGGGCCGGCCGCTCGGGCGTCCGTGCTCACGGCTTCACGAAAACCATCACGAAGCGCCGGCGGGTGAACCTCAGCAGGGGCATCCCGGCGTGCACGGCAGCGGACACGGACCCGAGGGCTTCGGCGGCAGGCGCACCGGCGGCGCCCAGCCCAGCGTCAGGCGCAGGCCGAGGGCGAGCGGCTGGACGGACGCATCGTCCGGGTCGGTCGCCGGTGTCCAGAGCAGCGCCGCGCGCACGCGCAGGCTTCCGTCCCTGGCGGCGAAGCCCCAGCCGGGGCCGACCTCGAGCCGCTCGAACACGCGGACGCCATCGTCGCCGAGATCGATCAGGCCGAACACCGGTCGCACGGTGAGCGTCGGGCGAAAGCGCGGGACGTCCTGCCCGAACCACACCGTGAGCTCCGGTGCGAGCCCGAGATCGCTGGGGCCGCCGTCGTGCTCGGGGAAGCCGACCACGAGGACGTCGGCACCGACGAGCGCCCCCACGCCGTCGGTCACGTACGCGTCGAACGCGCCGCCGACGGCGGCGTCCCACGCGAGACGGTCCTTGCCCCAGAGCCCGAAGGCGCTGCCGCGCACCTCCCACTGCTCGGTGGCCAGAGCGTGCTGCGTCGCCAGAACGAGCGCTGCCGCGACGAGGCGAGCGACGGTGCGTGGGGGAATCACCACGCGGACACCGTGAGGAAGTGATCCGAGGCTGGCGTCTGGTGAGCCTCGAAGGTCGCGCTCGCCGGGGTCTCGCCCGCCACGAGGTGATGGTCGATGGCGCGACTCGACGTGGTCTTCACCGGCTTGCCCTGGTTCACGCGGACGTTCACGTCGTACCAGCGCGCGTCGCCGCCCATCCCCATGCGGATCAGGCGCGCGTAGAGCCGGTAGTCCGCTCCGGTGGAGCCGGAGTAGGCCTTCACGGAGTCGATGTTGAAGTCGCCGAGCAGCACGGTCTTCACGCGCCAGTGGGCGTTGATCCACTGGACGCACGACACGAGCGTGTCGAGCCACGCCCAGCGGTACTTTCCGAAGCGGTCGTTCGAGTAGTCGTGCAGGTGCGTGTTGACGAACGCGCGGCGCGGCTCGCCGGGCGCTTCGACCAGCGCGGCCAGTACTCCCTTGTGCGCCAGGGAGTCCGGGACGGCGCCGCCGCGGTACTCGACGAAGAACGAGTCCTTCACGGGGCCCCTCACGCACAGCGCCAGGCCCGAGCTGAGCGGCATGGAGACGACCGCGGGCACCTTCGGCACCAGGCAGCGCCAGGCGCCGTCGCCCGAGCGGTGGATCGTGACGTTCGCGCGCTCGACGGACTGCGGGGCGGTGCCACAGTACGCCGCGAGCACGGTGTCGCGCTGCGCCTCGGTCCACACCTCCTGGAACGCGACGACGCCGAGCCCCGTGGCGTCGGGGCCCACGAGACCCGTCGCGAAGCCGACAGCGGCGCTGACGTCCTTCCCGCCGATGCCGAACACGTTGAAGGAGGCGGCCCTCACGGCGTCACCCTCGGGAGGACAGGCCGATGCGATCGGTGAAGTTCCCGTCGAACGTGCCGTGTGGGTTCATCGCGTGGTAGGCGGCGCGCCACTTCGGCCACGCGGGGTAGAGCGCGGCAAGCGTGCTGGTGTCGCGAATCGTGCCGAGGTCGAGCCCCCAGTGTGGGCGTGCCGCGAAGCCGCTCAGGAACGCGTGGCTGTACTCGGACAGCATCGCTTCGGCCCAGTTCACGCCGGAGAGCATCCCAATTTCCATCATCATGGTCGGCCGCCCGTACTGCATGGCCAGGAACGCCGTAGATGGGCCGACGAAGCGTAGCGAGATGGGGATGGAGTGCGTGCGGCCCAGGTGGCGCTCGCGACCGGCGATGCCGAAGAACGTGGCGACCGCGTCGATGGTCTGGCTCAGGTCGAACGCCAGCTCGACGCCGATGACGCGCGCGGCGTTGGCGGCGCCGAGGTTGAACACCTCGTAGCCGCGATCGACGTAGCTTTCGTCACGGAGGCCTCGGAGCGCCGTCTCCACGAACTTCGGCCCTTCCTCGGGCTTCCTGTCGAACAGATCCGCGGCGACGCCGACCCGATCGGCCAGCAGGCCCAGCGCCGTCGCGATGCTGGTGTACGCGCGGCCTCGCTGGCGATCCTCCGCGTTGCGGCGTGGCTCGCGGTCGAGTCTCCATCGCTCGGTCAAGAGCGCGGTCTGCTCGCCGGGCTTCTTCGAGTAGGGGCTGAGGTACACCTCGTAGTGATCGGGTGGCCCTTCGCCCTTGCGGGCAGGCGGCCTTCCCGTGGCGACGAGCTCGTGAACGAAGCCGCCGGGCACCGTCAGCGCGCTCCACGTCGTCAGCGTCCGGCGCTCGCGGATCCAGAAGCGCTTCTCCACTTCGAGAGTCACCGCGTACACCACGCCGAGGCATCCCATGCTCACGGTGGCCGCGTCGAAGGCGTCGTCGTCCTGCACCAGCCGTACCGGGACCTCGGTGTCCTCGGGCAGCCGCTCGACGAACGTCCGCGGGTTCGTGATGCCCCGGCTCGGCTCGAGCTGCGTCAGCGAGCCCCCCACGCCGACCATCTGGAGCGAGACGATCTGGGAGGCGATGGGACCGTAGGCGAGACCCGACCCGTGGGTGCCGGTGATCGCCGCGCCGACGATGGTCTGGCCGTCGTATCCGCCCAGGTTCTGCAGGGCCAGCCCCGCCTTCCAGGTTCGCGAGTTGAGCTGCCGGATCGTTGCGCCGCACTGAACCCGAACCAGGTGTCGCCCCGGCTTCTTCGGAACGTCCGTCCGGAGCGACCGGGCGTCGAGCGGCAGCGATTCCCGCAGGTGATCGGGTCCGAGCAGGATGTCGTCGGTGATCGCGACGTCGCTGAAGGAGTGTCCGGAGCCGGTCATGCGGATCCGGCGACCTCCACGCTCGGCCGCGCGGACCAGGTCGCAGAGCTCCCGAGCTCCCGACGGGAACTCTCGCCGCTCGGGGGTGATGCGGACGTTGCCCGCGTCGTTCCGCCACTGCGCCGAGGGCGCGCACGCGCCGAGCGCGTAGGAAGCTACGAGCCCGGCGGATCCGGTGAGGAGCGAGCGGCGGTCGAGTCTTCGGCTCATGCGCCGTCGCGAGACTACTCCCACCCGGCGCGAACACGAGCGTGGAATTCGGCGCCTGGGAGTGCTTTGCTGCGTCGCCGTGACGGGGCTCGCATCACTTCGCGCGGCAGTGTTCTTCACGGCGGTGGTGTCGGCCACGGCCCTTCCGGGGTGCCTCGGCTGCGGGACCGGCTGCCCGACCAGCGCCCAGGCGGAGCAGCGCAGCCGCTGGGAGGCGGCGCTGCAGTCCAAGACCGAGCTCCCGCTGCGGCCCCTGCACGAGATCTCGATCAAGCGAGACGTCCACGAGATCTTCGTTTCGACCGACGCAGCGGCGCTGGCCGATGCGTTTCACTCCGTCATGCGTGATCCCGCGCGTCGCTACGGGCTCATTCGCGTGGACCGCCTGGCGGCGAACGCGGGAAAGCCGTTCACTCCGGGAGAGAAGTTTCAGGGCCGCTACAGCCTGGAGGGCGCGGTGAAGCAGGAGCTGTCGGGGAAGTGGAAGAAGCTCTTCGGCGAGCTCGTGGACGACGACGACATCCAGGACCTCTTGTGTCGAATCGAGAACGAGGAGACGAGCGACTTCGGGATCATCGCGCGCCTGGAGCTGGCGCCACCTCCGGGTGAGCCGTACGTGCTCGAGTACCGCTACCTCACCGGCTCGCCCATTGCCGGAAGCTCCACGTTCATGATCACGGACGCGACGCCGAACGAACTGTCCCGGCTGGGCGTACCGAAGGCCGCGAAGCTGACGCAGGTCTTCCTGTATCAGGAGCAGACGTCCAGCTTCGCGAAGTTCTTCACGCGCGGTGGCCTCAAGCTGCACAACCAGGTGGTGATGAGTCAGGCGGAGCAGGCGGCGAAGCTGGCTGGCGCGAAGGTGCTCGCCACCGACATCCCGAAGGAGTACTTCTGAGTGACCCGCCGGTGATCGTCGCTGCGCGACCCGCGCTCGACGCGGCGATCCTCGACGCCCTCGTGCAGGCGTACGAGGACGATCCGGTGATGAACTACGCGTTTCGGGGTGGAGCGCGCCGGAAGCGCGCGTGGGAGACGTACTTCCGCACGAGCATCGAGCGGCACCGGGCGTTCGACGGGGCCTTCGCGTGCGCCGACGCGCGCGGGGCGGCGCTCTGGGCGCCGCCGGGGCGCTGGCACGTCGGGCTGGGCGAGCAGTTGCGCTTGCTGCCGCGGATCGTGACAATGCTGGGGCTCGGGCGCCTCCGAAGGGGCCTCGGTGTGATGCGGCGCATGCAGGCGTGGCATCCCGCCGAGCCGCACTGGTACTTGAACCTCATGGGCGTGCACCCCAGACATCAGGGAAAGGGAGTCGGCGCGGCGCTCCTGCGCGCGGGCCTCGATCAGGCCGATCGTGACGGGCTCGGCGCCTACCTGGAGAGCTCGAACGAGCGAAACCTCACGCTCTACCGGCGGCACGGCTTCGAGGTGCGGCGCGAGGTCGCCGTGGGCGGCGGCGTGCGCATGTGGCTCATGTGGAGGAATGCGCGCTCGTGACCGGCGAGGTCGAGGTGCGAGGCACCACGTTCGTCAGCGTGCAGGGGGCGATGGTCGATCTCCGCGGACAGGCGTTCCTCGATCGCGTCGTCGAGGCCATGCCGAGCGAGAGTTCGAAGGCGCTGGGGCTCGGATCGGTCATCGCCAGCGGCTGGTATCCGATTCGCTGGTACCGCGAGCTGTTCGCGGCCAGCGTCACCGTGAGCGGCGACATCCAGATTCCCAGGGAGATAGGGCGCGCGTCGATCCGGCGCGAGATCAACGGCGTCCATCGGCTGCTGTTCAGGATCCTCAGCGTCGAGACGCTGCAGCGCCAGTCGAGCCGGTTCTTCCAGTCGTACTTTCGCCCCACCGACTGCATCGTGGAGCGCCTCGCGCCGCGTCACGCGCGGACGCTGTACAGCGGCTGCACCGGGTTCGACCGCAACCTCTGGCTCGAGCAGTTCGGCTGCATCGAGGAGTTCATGGTACAGGCTCGCGTGCAGGTTCCGCGCGTGAGGATCCTCTCCGGGGGTGGCGACGGGGACGACTTCTGCGAAATAGAGACGCGCTGGCGCTGACCGAAGCGCGCGCGCCGCCGCCCGCCGGGTGTCGGGTCAGCTTCGCCGGAACACGGGCAGGAAGCGTCCGTCGGCGAGCGGCTCCCAGTCGACGGTCACGCGGTCGCCCACGGCGACCGTGAGGGCGTCGGCTCCGACCACGTTGGTCACGAGTCGCGCGCCCTCGTCGAGATCGACCAGCGCCACGACGTACGGGACGCGCGCTCGAAGCTCCGCGGACGGCGCTCGGTGCACGAGGGTCGCCGAGTAGACCGTCCCGTTGCCGCTCGCGGCCCGCCACGTGAGGCGGTCACCCAGGCAGCGTGGGCAAGCTTCCCGCGGGTAGTGGACGGGGCGCGCGCACGCGTCGCACCACTGGAGCACGAGCCGCTGCTCGCGGGTGGCCTGCCAGAACGGGGCGGCGACGTCCGATTCCGGGACTTCACCGCGCAAAAACGCCTCGGTCACAGCGTCGCCTCCGTCCCGAGCACGACGGTGGACGTGCAGGAGAGATAGCCGCCCGTGCCGTGCGCGACGGCGATCTCCGGGCGCTCGACTTGACGCTCACCGCACTCTCCGCGGAGCTGCCGGACGGCTTCCACGAGCAGGAAGATCCCGTACATGCCCGGGTGGGCGTACGCGAGGCCGCCGCCATTGGTGTTCGTCGGCAGGTCGCCCCCCGGCCCGAGGCGATGGCCGCGCACGAAGGCACCGCCCTCGCCCTTGGCGCAGAAGCCGAGGTCCTCGAGGGAGAGCAGCACGGTGATCGTGAACGAGTCGTAGGTCTCGAGCACGTCCACGTCGGCGGGCGAGATGCCGGCCATGGCGAACGCGGCCGGCCCGGAGTCGGCGCCCGGCGTGCGCGTGAGATCCTCCATGGCCCCGATGACGTGATGCGCGTGCGCGGTGCCCACACCGAGCACCGGCACCACCGGGCGCGCCAGGCTCCGCGCGCGCTCGGTGCTCGTGACGACGAGCGCGCCGGCGCCGTCCGTGACCAGGCAGCAGTCCAGCTTGTGGAGCGGCGAGCAGACGAGCGGCGACGACAGCACGTCGTCCACGGTGACGAGGTCGCGGAGCTTCGCGCGCGGGTTCATCGACGCCCAGCGCCTCGTCGACACCGCGATCTCCGCGAGATCCTCGCTGGTCGTACCGAAGAGGGCCATGTGCCTCGTCGCGGCGAGAGCGTAGGCGCCCATCGGGAGCGGAAGCCCGTACGGAGCTTCCCACTCGGACACCGGCGACGGTCGAGCGGCGTTCCATTCGTGCTGCCGCTGGCCGGGTCGATACGAGCCCGGCGCGAGGGGAGTGGACGCGTAGACGACGACGGCCACCTCACACAGGCCCGCGGCGATGGCCGCGGCGGCGTGCTCCACGTGGACCTCGAAGCTCGAGCCGCCCGTCATGGTCGTGTCCGTCCAGCGCGGTCGAATGCCGAGGCGCTCGGCGAAGTCGAGGGAGGCCATGGGCTCTCGCCGTGCGACGAACACACCGTCCACGTCGCGGAGCCCGAGCCCGGCGTCGTCGAGCGCCTCTCGAACGGCGCGCGCTTCGAGCGCGGGGAGCGTCCCTTCCAGGCGCCCCGTCGGCGACACGATGTCGGCGACGCCGGCGATGGCGGCGACGCCGCGGAGCGAGGGACGAGCTGCCATTCGCGCGGAGGATACGCCCATGGCGCGACCGAGGTCAGCCGCCGAGCGCGGCGGGCTTTGGGTCGTGGTCTCGACCTGATATGTGAGGCCGACCGCGGAACCTGCTCGATGGAGACGAAACCCGCCCACGAGCCCGACCCGCGCCCTCGCGTCCCCGTGTGGGGCGTGAACCCCTGGTGGATACCGCCGTTCCTCGGCCAGGTGCCGACGGGCCTCACCGACCACCACCTGCGGCTGCTCGGCGCGGTCTCGCTCGCGCTCTTCATCGAGGAATACGACCTCTCGATGCTGAACGCCGCGCTCAAGCACATCGCGGCGGACCTCGGGATGCGCGAGACGGACTTCGGCCTCTACCTCGGGCTCATTCGCCTGGGCGCGCTCCCCGCGTTCCTGGTGATCCCGCTCGCGGACAGGTTCGGGCGCAGGAGCCTGTTCCTCGCGTCGCTGTTCCTGACCGGGATCTTCACGTTCCTGACCGCGCTGGCGCAGTCGCCGGCGCAGTTCGTCGCCGTGCAGATGATCGCGCGGACGTTCTTCGTCGCGGGCGCGGCGGTCGCGTTCGTGATGGTGACGGAGGAGCTGCCCGCGCTCCATCGCGGCTGGGGCATGGGGATGCTGGGCGCCCTGGGCTCCATGGGCCACGGCCTGGGCGTCGTGCTCTTCGGAATCCTCGAAGGCCGCGGCCTGAGCTGGCGCTGGCTCTACGTGGTCGGTCTGATCCCGGTCCTGGCGTATCCGATCTTCGCTCGCGCCGTGCAGGAGACCCGCCGGTTCGACGAGTACATGGCGAGTCGCACCGCGCCCGCGGCCAGCGCCTGGCTGGCGTGGATCGAGCCGCTCGTGGCGCTCGCCCGGACGTTTCCCATGCGGGCCGTCGGCGTGGCCGTCGCCGGCTTCGTGCCCGCGGTGGGGCTCGTGTCGGCGTTCCAGTTCACGGGGTACTTCACGCAGCACGTGCACGGCTGGAGCGGCGGCCAGTACGCGCTCATGGTCACGGTCGGTGGGGCGCTCGGGATCATCGGCAACGTCGTCGCCGGCAGACTCGGCGATCGCTTCGGGCGTCGTCTCGTGGGGTTCGGGCTGCTCGCGCTCTTTCCCATCTTCGTTGTGGCGTTCTACCGTGGTCCGTCCTGGCTGATGCCCTTCGCGTGGGTGGCCTTCCTGTTCTGCGCTCAGGGCGGACGTGTGGTGCTCCGCGCCATCTCGACCGAGCTCTTCCCGACGTCCCAGAGGAGCGCCGCCAGCGGCCTCTACAACGTCCTCGAGACGCTGGGTGCGGCCACGGGCCTCTTCGCGCTCTACTTCAGCAGCGCGAGCGAGGGGGACCTCGCGAGGGTAACGCCGTACCTCGCCGCGGTGGTCGTCGTGGGTGGCGCGGTCCTTCTCGGCTTTCCCGAAACCAAGCAGCGCGAGCTGGAGGACATCGACGGCATCAGCCCCGGTGGTGGACACTGAGGCGCCCGACGTGAGCCTGTTCGACATCATCGCCGTGCTCCTGAGCATCGCGGCCCTGTTCGCGTTCGTGAACGCGCGCTACCTGAAGCTTCCGAGCACGATCGCTCAGATGGCGATGGGCCTCGTCGTCTCCCTGGTGATCGTGGGGTTGGCGCGCGTCGGCGTGCCGCTCGATCGTCCGGTGGCGCGCTTCCTGGAGAGCGTGGACTTCGACAAGGCGCTGCTCGAGGGCATGCTCAGCTTCCTGCTCTTCGCCGGTGCGCTCCACGTCGATTTGAGCGACCTGCGCCGGCAGCGGACCCTCATCGCCACGCTCGCGACCGCGGGCGTCGTGGTCACGACCGCCATCATCGGGCTCGCCACGCACCAGTTGCTCGCTGTCCTGGGCGTCACGCTCTCCCTGGCGTACTGCCTCGTGTTCGGCGCGCTCATCTCGCCGACCGACCCCATAGCGGTCCTCTCCATTCTCAAGTCGGCGGGCGCGCCGAAGGACATCGAGATCAAGATCGCCGGAGAGAGCCTCTTCAACGACGGCGTCGCGGTCGTCGTCTTCCTGGTGCTCCTGCGCGCGGCGTCGGGCTCGGGTGACGTCTCCGTGGCGGAGGCGATGAAGCTGCTGGCCTGGGAGGCCGGGGGCGGGCTCTTCTTGGGGCTTCTCGCCGGAGGGACCGCATTCCTGCTCATGCGGCAGATCGACGTCTACCAGGTGGAGATCCTCATCAGCCTCGGCGTGGTGAGCGGGACGTACTCGCTGGCGATGGCGCTGCACGTGTCCGGCCCCATCGCCGTCGTCGTCGCGGGCTTGCTGGTCGGCACCTACGCGCGGGCGCACGCCATGTCGGAGAACACGCGGGAGCGCCTGGACGACTTCTGGGAGTTGCTCGACGAGGTGCTGAACGCGGTGCTCTTCGTGCTCATCGGGCTCGAGCTCGTGGTGATCCACGAGCCGCCGCTGCTCTTGCTGGCGAGCGCCGTCGCGCTGCTCATCTCCCTCGCCGCGAGGTTCCTCGTGGTCGCGGTGCCCGTCGCCATCGTCCGACGGTTTCGCGTGCTGCCACCGAACACCGTGCGCCTCCTCGTGTGGGGTGGGCTACGCGGGGGTATCAGCGTGGCGCTCGCGCTTTCCATCGCGAAGGGCCCGGAGCGCGACGTGATCCTCGCCCTGACGTATCCCATCGTCGCCTTCTCGATCCTGGTGCAGGGAATGACCATTCGTCGGCTCGTGCCGAAGGCCGGCCCCGCCCCGGACGCCTGACGGGCGGTCCGGCGCCCGCGGTCGGGGCGGGATCGGCCCGTCGCTCTCCGCGCGCCCAGGCCGCGTCGAGCGGTGGGTTCGCCCAGGGCTGCGCCGGGTGGTAGCCTGATGGGCTTGGTGCTCGTTCCTTCGCGCGCTTCGGAGTTCTCCCCGTGCAGCTAGCCGAGGGCGTGGTCGTCGCGGGGCGTTTCAAGCTTCGCCGCGAGCTCGGACGCGGCGGCATGGGCGCCGTCTGGTTGGCCGACCACGTCTCCCTCGACGTGCCCTGTGCGGTGAAGTTCATCATCGGGGAGTCCGCCGAAGAGGCGGAGTCCGTGGCGCGCTTCCAGCGCGAGGCGCGCGCGGCGGCACAGATCAAGAGCCCCCACGTGGTGCAGATCCTCGACTACGGCACCTGGGAGCGCACCCCGTACATCGCGATGGAGTACCTCGAGGGCGAGGATCTCTCGCGACGGCTCCACCGGAAGGGGCGGCTCGAGCCGGCGGAAGTCTTCACCGTCGTCAGTCAGGTCGCCAGAGCCCTGCAGAAGGCCCACGACCTCGGGATCGTGCACCGCGATCTGAAGCCGGAGAACGTCTTTCTCGCCAAGGACGCCGACGGCGCCATCGCGAAGATCCTCGACTTCGGCATCGCGAAGCGCACGAAGAAGCTGGGGGACAGCTCGACGAAGACGGGCGCGCTGCTCGGTACCCCGTTCTACATGAGCCCGGAGCAGACGCGCGGCACGAAGGCGGTCGATCACCGCTCCGACCTGTGGTCCCTCGCGGTGATCGTCTACGAGTGCCTCACGGGGTCACTCCCCTTCCAGAGCGAGGCGTTCGGCGATCTGCTGGTTCAGATCATGTTCAACGAGGCCGTGCTCCCCACGACACGCGTCGCGAACCTGCCGCCTGGCATCGACGGATGGTGGCAGAAGGCAGCCGCCAAGGATCCGGACGACCGTTTCGGCACGGCGCGCCAGCTGGTGGACGCGCTTGGTCCGGCGCTCGGCCTGAACGACACGGCCGCCCTGTCTGCCGTCGCCACCAACGTGCCGCTGCCGAGCGACCACCCGCCGGCGCCCGAGGGTGGACCGGCCACGCCGCCACCGCCTTCGAGCAGCGGTCCGACGGAGCGCTCTGCCGGCTTGGCTCAGGGCACGCTCTCCGCGCTCACACCGAGCCCCACGTCGCGCACCTTCGTGGGTGCGGGTCAGAAGCAGGGGCGTGGCGTCGTGTTCGCGCTCGGGGCGGGGGCGCTCCTGGTCGGTCTCGGGGGAGCGGCGGCGCTCCTCTGGACCGATCGCGACGTCACGCGCGCTGACTCTGCGACGGCGTCGAGCGCTTCGGAGGAGCCGCCACCATCGGTCTCTGCGACGTCATCCTCGACGCCTTCCGAGCCGCCGAGCCCCGCTTCTTCCGCGCCGGACGTTCCTCCGGCGCCGGCTCCGGCGGAGATGAGCCCTGCGCCGGTGCCGCACCCCGTCGGGAGGGTGCCCCCCGTCGCGGTGCCACGTGTCGCCGCCCCACCGAAGCCGCCGGCCGTGCAGGTGCCCGTGGCCCCCGTACCCGCCGCTCCCAAGCCCGCAGTCCCGAAGGCGCCCGCGGTCCCGAAGCCCCCCAAGAAAGATTTTGGTATCTAGGGGTCGGTGCCGAGCGTGCGTCCGAGGCTGGATCGTCTGTCGTCGTGCGTCGGCGCGGCGGTCGTCACGGTGCTGTTGAGCACGCCCGTGGCGGCCGACGTCTCCGACGCCGACCGCGCGACCGCCCGAGCCCTGGCCGAGGAAGGCCAGGCCGCGCTCGACGCCAAGGACTTCGCGACGGCGGCGGATCGTTTCGGTCGCGCGAACTCCATCATCGTGGCCCCGACGCTCCAGCTCGGACTCGCGACGGCGCTGGTGGGGCAGGGGCGGCTGCTCGAGGCGCAGGAGACGCTGAATCGCGCGGTGCGCGCGGGCGCTCCCGCGGGCGCGCCCGACGTGTGGGTCGCCGCCCTCGAAGACGCCAGGGTCCTGCTCGCGTCCATCGAGCCGCGCCTCGGTGCCGTCACCATCAAGGTCACGGGGGCCTCCGATCCGACGGTCACGCTCGACGATCGCCCCGTCCCTGCGGCGGCCCTGGACGTACGGCGACCGGCCAACCCGGGCACGCGCGTCGTTCGTGCGACGGCGCCCGGCAAGCTCGCCGCGGTAGCCTCCGTGGAGATCCCCGAGGGGCAGCACGTCACGGTCGAGCTCGCGCTGCGAGCGGATCCGAACGCTTCCGCGGCGACGGTGCCGAGCGGCGAGGAGGCCGCTCCGCCGACCGCCAGCGAGGCGAAGACCGAGGGCCGGGGCGACACCCAGCGGCTGCTGGGCTGGATCGGACTCGGCGTCGGCGGCGCCGGCCTCGCCGCGGGCAGCATCTTCGGGATGATGGCGATCGCCAAGCGCAGTGAGCTGGTGGACGCCTGTCCGGGCGGCGACTGTCCATCGGGAAAGAAGAGCGCTCTCGACTCCTATCGATCGACCGGAACCCTCTCGACCGTCGGATTCGTCGTGGGTGCGGTCGGCGCAGGCGCCGGGCTCGCGCTGCTCCTGACCGCGCCGTCCGCGGACGCGAAGGAGGAGGTGTCCGTCGCGCCCTGGATCGGTGTCGGATCGGCCGGGGTGGTCGGGAGGTTTCGTTGACACGCGCAGCCGCGGGGCTGGCACTGGCGCTGGCGGTGGGTTGCACCGCCGTCCTCGGTGACGATTTCGCGATCAGCGGGTCCGACCGCGACGCGTCGGGCGCTTCGGGGTCGGGAGGCGCCGCCGGGACGTCCAGCGGGGGCAGCGCGGGGCGCGACGCTGGACCGGACACCAGCACCGCTGGCGCCGCTGGCAGCGGCGTGGCCGGTGCCGGTGGCCTGGCGGGAGCGTCGGGGACCGGCGGGCAGGCGGGCGCGGACGCGGGCACGTGTGCGACGGGTGAGCATCGGTGCACCGGCTCGGTGCTCGAACGCTGCGAGGCCGCGACGTGGGTCGTGCGGCAGGACTGCGGAACCGACGTTCTCTGCGACGCCACCGCCGGCGCCTGCGACGGAGCGACGTGCGAGCCGTTGAACTACCGGTGCACCGGCGCCGTGGTCGAGGCATGCAACGCGGACCGGACGGGCTGGGAGCCCCTCGCGACGTGCCTGAGCGCCGCGCACTGTGACGCCGCCCAAGGCGCGTGCTCCCAGAACCCCTGCGTCATCGGGGTGAAGCAGTGCAGCGGGGCCGACCTGCAGTCCTGCACCATCTCGGGGTGGACCACGCTGTCGAAGTGCGCGACGCCCGCGCTGTGCGACGCCGCCGGCGCCGGGACGTGCAATCCCCCCGCGTGCGCGTCGAGCGAGAGCCGCTGCACCGGGGCCGATCTCGAGGTGTGCAACGCCGGAAGAACCGGCTTCATGCTCGTGGGCACCTGCGCGAGCGTGGCGCTCTGCGACGCCACCGCGGGGTTCTGCACGCCACCGACGTGTGGCGCCGGCCAGATGCGATGCCAGGGCGCGTCGCTGCAGCGGTGCAACGCCTCGCTCGACGGCTGGACGACGGTCGAGACGTGCATTTCCGCGGCCCACTGCAGCGCCACGGCGGGCTGCACGAGCGCACCGTGCTCGTCGGGCCAGCACCAGTGCAGCGGCGTCACCCTGGAGGTCTGCAATTCGGCTCAGACGGGCTGGGCCACCGTTCAAACCTGCCTGTCCGCCGCTCTGTGCAACGCGGCGGCCATGCGCTGCGACGCTGCCGCCTGCAGCTCCGGCCAGCATCGATGCGTCGGCGCGGCCCTGGAGCTCTGCAAGACCGATCTCACGGGCTACTCGCCGAAGAGCACGTGCGTCACCTCCGCGCTCTGCGACGCGTCCGGCGGCAAGTGCAACACCCCGGTGTGTGCTTCCGGAGAGCACCGATGCGTCGGAGCGGCGCTCGAACGCTGCAACGCGGGCCGAACGGGCTGGGAGCCCGTAGCCACCTGCGCGAACGCCGGGCTCTGCAACTCCGCCGCAGGCATGTGCGACGCGGCGCCGTGCCAGCCCGGTCAGCACCGATGCAACGGCAACCGGCTCGAGCGGTGCAAGACCGATCAGTCGGGATGGGACTTCGTCCAGAACTGCGCCACTTCCGCTCTGTGCAACGCCGCTGGGGGCACGTGCCAGAGCCCCACCTGCAGCGTGGGGCAGCACCGGTGCAACGGGCTTCGCCTGGAGGTGTGCAACGCGGGCCAGAACGGGTGGTCGCTCGTCCAGACCTGCCCCGTGATCTGCGACATGGCCGGGCAGCAGTGCGACGCGTGCGTGCCCTTCACCTACGCGTGCATGGGCACCCTCGTCACGCAGTGCCGGTCCGACGGGCAGGCGTACGACCCGCTGTTCCCGTGCCCCGTGGGTTCGACCTGCAACGCATCGAACGGCACGTGCACTCCGACCGGCAGCGGGGGGACCGGCGGCACGGGTGGAACGTCCGGCGTCGGCGGCACGGGTGGAACGTCCGGCGTGGGCGGCACGGGCGGAACGTCCGGCGTGGGCGGCACGGGTGGAACGTCCGGCGTGGGCGGTACGGGTGGAACGTCCGGCGTGGGCGGTACGGGTGGAACTTCCGGCGTGGGCGGCACGAGTGGAACGTCCGGCGTGGGCGGCACGGGTGGAACGTCGGGGGCGGGCGGAGCCGGCGGGACCTCCGGCAGCGGCGTCGGTGGTCTCGCCGGAGCGGGGGCCACGGCCGGTGCGCCGGTCGGCGGCGCGGGCGGCGTGGGCGGCACGAGCGGCTCTGGCGGTACGGTGATCTCTGGTGCAGGTGGTCTCGCCGGCGCCGCCTTCGGCCTTCCTGCCCGCACCGGGTTCCAGCCGTCGGATCCGTCGCGCCAGCGCGTCTACGTGCTGTGCTCCACCCCTGCTCCCACGAGCCGATCGCCGATCGCTGGCTCGCTCCTTGGCCTGGCGGCGCTGGCGCTCCTGCGTCGCAATCGGCGCGGCTGACACGAGGACCGGCGCGTGGTCCCGTCCACCATCCTCACCGCCGCCGCGTCGAGCGCCGCCGCCGGAAAGAACCCCTGGCTGCCGTTCGGCGTGCTGTTCCTGGTCGCGGGGCTGGACGCTCCTCCCGACTGGGTCGTGGATCCCACGCTCCATCGCGGGCTGCACGGCATGGCTCCCAGTCACGTCTACTTCATCCTGAGCGGCGTCTTCCTGACGCTCGCCGTGCTCGAGTCCATCGCCGACAAGGTGAGCTTCATCGAGCGCTGGCTGACGCCCATCTCGGCGATGTGGCGGCCGCTCGCCGCGGTCGTCATCAGCGTCATCATCGGCGTCTCGGCGAGCCGTGGCGCGGGCGCGTCCACCGAAGACCAGGTGCTCGCTGGCGCGTCGAAGCTCGTCGGCACGGCGCCGGCGGTGGACGACATCTCGGGAGTCGCGCTCATCGTGCTCACGACCCTCGCCGGTCTGGTGTTCGGTGCCCTCGCGACGATCGGGAAGGTCGGGACGCGACTGCTCTTGTCGCTCGTGCCCGTACCCGCGCTTCGCTTCGCCCACTCTTTCGTCGACGACGTCTTCGCCCTCGTCGTCAGCGTGGCGGGGCTGGTTCTCGCCGACGAGTGGCTCTTCGCCGCGCTCGCGCTCGCGTACCTCGCCCTGGGTGTGGTGCTCGCGCCACTGCTCTCTCGGCTGGCGCTCATTCACTACCGCATCGGCTGGGCCGCGCTCCGGAAGGCGTGGCGCCGAGCGCGGAAGCTCCCCCCGCCCGAGCTGGTGCCACCGCGCTGGTTCACCGAGGCGCTCGGTGCGCGCGGCCTCGACGCGGCGGCGACTCCGCTGCCCGCCTACGTGTATCGCGCGGAGGGCGTCGGGTGGTGCCGTTCGGGCTGGCTCGCCTTCACCCAGCACGGGGTCCACTTCGGCGTGCGGCGCTGGTGGCGCCCCGCCCTCTTCGACGTGCCCCACCATCGGCTGGGCCGGATGGGGGTCGCGGAGAGCGTCACGGCGCGCGACGTGGTCCTCGTGGAGCGGCTCGTCACGGGGGGCCTCCGCGACGTGGTCGTCCATCTCTTTCCGCTCGACGACCACGTGGCGACGGGAGCCATCGAGGCCGGCGCCAGATCCGCGGGTCTCTCGCGCGTCCGGCCCAGCTCCGAGTCGGCGCGTTCGGTGCTTCCAGGGTTCGCTGCGCGGCACTCGAGCGGGCGCTTCATCGCCGGGGAGCGCGCGGGAAACCTGAAGACCCAGGCGACGTTCACCCTCGGCGTCGCCATCGCCGTGGGAGTGATTTCCGGGGGGGTCGTGGTGCCGGTCGGCGCGGGGTACGTCTTTTCCCCGTTCTGGCGCCGCCTGGTGTTCGGGATCTGCGTCACGGCGTACCTGTCCCTCGCCATCGTGGGCACCATGGGCCTCGCGTGGCCGGTGGCCGTGCTCTACGCGGCCGTGCTCAACGCGATCGCGCTGCGCGACCTGGCTCGACAGGCCATCCGCGTGCGCGTCGAAGGGTTCGTCGATCGCGAGGCTTTCCTGCCTCCCGTCTGCGGCAGCGTGTGGATCGCCGGGACGCCTCCGCCGGGCGACCGTCACGTCGAGGGCGAGGCGGAGCCCCTCACCGACGGGTCGTGGCGCGCCGTGCTCGCCATGGCGTGAGCGTCACGGCGTCTTCTTCCGGCGGTAGACGGCGTACGCGGCGTCCGTCCCGTGACGCATCCAGATGGTGTCGTCGTCCACGATGACGATCTTGGCCGTGTTCACGGGGTGACCGTCGCGCTTGGTGTCGACGTGGAGCGTTGCGTCCTCGGACCGGACCACCCTGTACGACTGCGTGTAGGACGCCTCGGGCTTGACGAGGTTCTTGACCCGCATCTGGTCGGCGGTGAACTCCAGCGCGGTCAGCTTGATGATGGCGGTGATGAGCTTCGGATCCTCCGCCGTGGACTCGGCCACGCCGTCGCCTGCCCAGAGCCCGGTGAGGAAGGTCGTGGGCTCACCCACCGGCTTGCCCGCCCTCGAGCGCGTTTCGCCGGCGGTGTCCGGCTTCGAGCAGAGGCAGCCCGTCGCGGCGACAGGCAGCAGCGCGACCGAAATCGTGCCGGCGCGAACCCATGCGAGGACTGGCACGGCCCGAGGTATGATCGAGTCGGCGCCCGAGGACAAGGGAGTCGCCCTTCATGCCTGCCCTGCGGCTTCGCACCCTGCTTCCCCTCCTCGGGTGGCTGGGGCCGTGGACGGCCGGGCATCGCGTTCCTTCCGGTGCGCGGCGCGAGACGTGGGTCGTCCAGGAGGGTCAGCTCCACGGCCATCGCGCGTGGGTTGCGGGACAGCGTCCGTCCCCCGGGCGCCGGTCACGCCTCGAAGCGCACGTGTACCGGCCGCGTCGTTCGCCCGTGGGCGCGTACCTCCTGGTTCCGGGGCTTCACTTCCTGGGGCCCGACGATCCGCGGCTCGATCGCTTCTGCCGCGTCCTCGCGGAGGCGGGGTTCCTCGTCGTCGCGCCGTTCCTTCCCGCTTTCGTCGACCTGCTGGTGCGACCGTCCGCTGCCGACGACCTGGAGCTCTTCGCGCGCGAGCTGGTGCGCCGCGAGCCCGCGCTGTGTCCCTTTGCCGTGTTCAGCATCTCGTTCGGCTCGTGGCCCGCGCTCGAAGTGGCCGTTCGCATGGGCGAGGCGGTGGAGCGCGTGATCACGTTCGGCGGCTACGCGGACTTCGCTGCGGCGGTGCGGTTCTGCGTCGAGGGCGTCGCGCACACGCCCGAGGGCGACGTCGTCCTCCCCCGCGATCCGCTGAACTCGCCGGCCCTGTTCCTGAACGTCCTGCCGTTCATCGACGCTGGCGAGAGCACTGAGGCCCTGGAGGCCGCCTGGCGGCAGATGGCGTATCGCACCTGGGGACGCCCCGACCTCAAGGTCGCCGGGGCGCGCCGTCCCATCGCGCACGAACTCCTCCGGCAGGTTCCGGAGGCCCAGCGGCGACTGTTCCTCGTGGGCTGCGGCCTCCTCCCGGGCGCGGTCGAGCTCGTGGACGGCGCCCTGAACCGGGCGGGCACCGCCTTCGATTTCGCGGATCCCGGGACGGCCGCGGGACGGCTGCGGTGCCCACTGGTCGTCTGTCACGGGCGAAGCGACGACGTCATCCCCTACCACGAGGCCCGCAAGCTCGGCGGGCTGTGCCGTCACGCGCGGGTGCTCGTGACGGGGCTCTATGGCCACACCGGTGCGGGCACGGTCGGCGCCGCGAGCGCGCTGCGCGAGGCGCGAACCCTGCTCCAGGTCGCGCGGGTGATGGCGCGGTGATCGCCGACTCGACCCGGGCGAAACCCGCCACATTTCGCACGCCTTGATGCGCCGTGTCCCGCATGCGACGCTCCGTCGGCGGTCTCGTGTCCACGGAAGCCTCCCTCCTTGCCCCAGAGACGGTAGTCGGCGGCTACCAGGTCGATGCCCCCCTTGCGCCGGGCTCCACGTCCTTTCTGGGGACCGAGGTCGCGACGGGCCGGAAAGTCGTGCTCTTCGAGGCCTCCCAGGTCGAGGGTGCCTCCGTCGAGCCGGCCACGCGGCTCTCGCACCAGCACTTTGCGGCCCTGCTCGACGTGCTCGAGCAGCCCTCGGGAACCAGCGTCGTCGTCTACGAGCACGTCCCGGGCGAGACCCTCTCCGCGCGCCTGGAAGTCGTGGGCAAGAAGACGCCGGTGGACGCCGTGCGGTCCGCGCTCCGCATCGCCCAGGCCCTCTCGGTGCTTCACGACGCCGGGGGCGCGCATGGCTCGGTGCGGCCGGAGACCGTGGTGATCGCCCCGGTGGATCGGGCGGCCCCCGTCATCCTGTTCGCGTCGAGCAAGGCCGGACCATTCCGCTCTCCAGACCGAGGCGAGCTCGGGCCGCCGTCGTCCACCGACGACAGCTGGGCCGCGGCGGCCATCCTGTACGTGATGCTCACCGGCGCTCTGCCTCCATCGACCGGAGTCACCGCGTCGGACCTCGAGGCCGCGGGCGTCACCGACGAGGCACTCAAGCTCGCGCTCGAGCACGGTCTCTCGGGCGACCCCGCGCGGCGTTCCGACTCGATCGTCACCATGAAGCGCGAACTCGCCCGGTGGTTCGTCGATCACGCGGGGGACGAGGACCCTCCCATCCCCCCTTCGCAGGTGCCGAGCAAGCCCCCGCCGCTGCCCCCGGGGGCCAGCAGCTCGCCGCCGCCTCCGTCCGGCGTCGCACCCATGTCGGGCGTCGCCGCGAGCACCAGGCCGCCTCCGGCCAGGTCCTCCAAGTCGCTCGTCGCCGGGCTCGCGATCGGTGCACTGGTGTTCGGTCTCGGCGGCGCGTGGCTGTTCTCCTCGATCCGCTCCAAGCCGAAGATCGTGGAAGTGCCCATCGCCGCGTCGGCCCCCGTCGCGTCGTCGCAGGAGGTGGATCTGGCGGCCGTCCCGGTGACGGGGTCGAAGGAGACGTCGAACTGCGTCGCCGGGCTGCTGCCGAAGGACGCCTTCAAGCAGGCGCCCGACCTCGAGTGGGTCTGCAAGGTGGCCGACCCGCGTGAGGGCGCTTCCAGGTTGAAGGTCGAGCTCGTGAAGAGCGCGGCGGGCAACATCACCGACGCGACGAAGATCTGGAGTCAGCTCGGGTGGTACGAGATCGCCGTCTACGCGACGGTGTTCAGCGGCTGCTGCTCCGGGGGCGAGTCGATGTCTTTTCCGGAGCCGGCGCCAGGCTGTACGGGATTCGACAAGGTCGCCAAGGACCTCGGAATCGCCATCGCCGACAACGCGGATCACACCGCGCAGTTCGAGGCCTTCAAGGCCGTCGTCGAGTGCGAGGCGAAGGCGAACCGCGCGACCACGTTCCGTCAGAAAGGGCCGTCGTCCGCGACGGAGGCGGAAGCCTTCGCGAGCTACGTGAAGTCGATTCAGCCCTGAGCGAGGCTGCCGCTTGGCAGACGTCCTCGATCTGAGCGCGGTGATCGCGCTGAACATCGTGGTGCCGTGGGCCGCGCTGCGCTTCGACATGAAACGTCTACCCCCCGAGCGTCTCGCGCGCGTCTGGAACGACGCGAGCTTCTGGTCGGCGGTCGTCGTGTTCGGACCGCTCTGCCTGCCGGTCCACTTCACCAGGACGCGGCGCTCGGTTTGGGGCCTCGTGCTCGGGTTCGCCGTGATGGTGGCGACGGGCTTCGCCATCGAACTCGGGGGGCGCGCCGTGCACTGGGTCGCTGCGGGTCTGGCGTGACCCTTTTTCGGCTCCAGTCTCCCGCGGGGCTGCCGTTCCGGGTGGGCGTGGGCCTCCTGTCGCGGATTGCTCGAGGGCTCGCCTTCGCCGGTCTCGGGTTGGTCGGGACGGTTCCGGTGGTCGCGGAGGCTTCGCCGGCCGTGACGCTCGGCGTGCAGCGCTGCAACACCTGGTGCCAGACTCGCTTCACGGACTGCCTGGACCGGTGCGATGACGGTGCCGAGTGCGAGGCTCGCTGCGAGCAGCGCGTCTCGGCGTGCGTGAAGCGGTGTGCGGCTCCGCCGGTGCCCACCCCACCGCCGAAGAGCTGACGGCGATCAGCCCGGGCGCGTGCCGGCGACGTCCACCACGATGGGCGAGAAGAACGTGGACCGAGGGTCGGCCAGGCGCTGGCGCCACTCGATGTCGAAGAGCGCGCGCTCCTCCTCGCTCATGAGCCCGTCCTCCACGAACGAGCCGACGAAGCGCGGGAAGAATGCGTCGGCCCAGCGGAAGGCGTCGGAGTCGGGTCCGCCGGCCATGACCATCGGAGTGAAGTCCGTGAGGGTCAACCCTGCGTCGAGCATGGCGCCGCGGAGCTTCCCCGCGACCCACGGGTCACCGGCCGAACCCACGTACAGCTCGCGTGTCGCGCGGATCGCCGCGCGCATCCCACGACTCTCCGGGAAGATCGACACGCCTTCGTGGTTGTAGTCCTGCACCGCCACCACACCGCCCGGGCTCGCGGCCCGCGCCATGCGCCGGACGACGTCCGTCGCGTCGGGTACGAACGAGAGCACCCACCGGGCGAACACGAGATCGTACGCTCCCTCGTCCGCGAGCTCGGTGACGCTGCCGCGCCGAGTCGTGACGTTGGTGCGCCCCGCCGCTTCCGCGTCGCTCGCGACCTTCGCCAGCCAGTGCTCGGCCAGGTCGAGCGCCACGACCGACCCCGTGGGCCCGACGCGCTCCGCGAGCATCTGCGTGACGAAGCCCGGGCCGCATCCGACGTCCAGGCACCGCCACCCCGACTTCACACCGATGCGGTCGAAGAACCGATCCGTGACGTGGCGCCAGATCCCCTGCTGCAGCTCCAGGCGCGCCAGCTCCCCCTCGTGAGTTCCGAGCACGTACTCGGTCATGCGCCGTCCCTCCTGGCGAGGTAGACGATGTCCTCCCCGCGCTGCGCCCGCGGCGTGGGGAGAATGAGGTGCGCGTCGCGATCCAGCGTGATGGTCACGCCGTCACCGCTGCCCAGGATGGCGCCCGCCCCGAGCCTGTCGAAGCTCCCGAAGTCTCGGGCGAGCCGGAACTCCACGGTCGGCTTCACGACGCGTCCGAAGATCTCGTACGCCGGCTCCTCGAAGGGCGTCGCGTCCCCCTCGATGGCCCCGACGGCGGCGAGGAAGCGCTCGGTGACGGTCCACGCGACGTCGATCGCGTCCGGGTCCGCGTGCTGGCCGCACTCGACGCTGAGGGCGGGCTTACCCGCTCGAACGAAGCTCCCGATGCTGACGTGATCCATCAGCATTCCGGGCCCGTCCCAGCCGTAGGTGACGCGGCATCCCGTCCGGCGCGCCAAGGCCACCGCGGAGGGAGCCCGATCGCAAACGGCGAACGGCACGGTCGGCTGACTCGCCGAGTGCAGATCGAGCAGGGCGTCCAGCTCGGCGAGCAGCGGCCGGAGCGCCGCAGCGCGGTGATGCTCGTACGTCCACGCCTCTCGGGCGAGCTCTTCCACGTAGTCGAATCCGAAGAGCCGATTGATGTCCGTGCCGCCGGCCGAGTACCGCCGGCCTTCGTCTGCCGCCCGCGGATTACCGATGATGAGCGCGAGGCTGCCGCGCAGGCGTGGCTCCAGGGTGTCCGGCGTGGCGACCAGCCGCTCGATCACCCGCAACCCCGCGACCTCGTTGCCGTGGAGTGCGCCCATCAACCCGAAACGGGGCGCGCCGTCGCCGAGGAGCCACACGGAGTCGATCGAGGGATGAGCGCGCACGTTGCGGCCCCCTTCTACTACGCCGCGAGGGGCCGGTGCAGGGGGCTGGCACGGTGCGTGCTTGGACCCGAGGGTCGCGGTGCCTTGTGCCATCGTGTGCCACGCGCCGCGCCCGGGAGGTTCCAGCCATGCGATCCGCTCTTCGCTCGCTCGTTGCCGGCGTCGGTCTGTCCGCCGCGGTGTTCATCACGTCCATCACGCCGCCCGCCCACGCGTGCGGCTGCCTCTCGCCGCCCATCCCGGCCGTTTCCGATGACGCGTTTGCGGTGAACCAGCAGGCCGAGCAGATCATCTTCGAGGTGGAGCCGGGCTTCGTGACCGCCCACGTGTTGATCCGCTACGCCGGCGAGCCCGACAAGTTCGCGTGGATCGTGCCCGTCCCCGACGTGCCGGTGCTGTCCCTCAGCGAGAGCATCACCTTCGCGCTGGTCGACCAGGCTACGGCGCCGTCGATCCAGGTCGCCGTGCAGTCCCTGTGCCCGTCGCCGGAGTATCGGTGCCAGTACCATCCCCCGCCCACGGGGTGCTTCGGCAGCGGCGCGGGTGGAAGCGGCGGTTCGGCCGGGGGTTTCTCCGCGGACGGGGGCCTCGGCTCCGGCGGCGCGGCGGGCGGGTCAGGTGGGGGCGTCAACGTCATCGATAGGCAGCAGATCGGGGCGTACGACACCGTCACGTTCGGTGCCGGCGACGCAGGGGCCGCGGTCGCCTGGCTGAATGCCGAGGGGTTCATCGTCAACGACACGATGACGCCGTTCATGCAGGGCTACATCGACGCCGGCATGCTCTTCGTCGCCAGCAAGCTCGTACCCGGCGCGGGAGTCGACCAGATTCGACCGCTGCGCATGAAGTACGCGGCGTCGAACCCGATGATCCCGCTGAAGCTCACCGCCGTGGCCGCCGAGCCCCACCTCACGGTCACGAGCTACATCTTCGGCGCCACGGCGACCGAAGCGTTCGTTCCGGTGGATCATCCGCTGCTCGGCATCGACGCGAGCTGGCTCACGACGGGCGGCGGTCGCCCGAACTACCCGATGGTCCTCGCGCGCGCAGCGGACGATGCGGGCGGCGACGGCTTCGTCATGGAGTTTGCCGGTGCGGTCCCCCCGCGACCGCCCGGCGTGGACGGGTGCTGCGGTGACGCAACCGACCGCTGCGGGTACGGCAACGACGGATTCTGCTCGTGCCCGGGGGACGCCTTCGACGCCGCAGACTGTGCCACGGAGGAGGCGCTGGTCTCGGGCTTCGAGCTCTATTACGCGCTGGCCGCCAGGCACGGCGGCGTCACGCGTCTGACCACGCGCATCTCGCCGGAGGAGATGTCCTTCGACCCCGCGTTCGAGCCGGGGGCGCCCGTGGTGAACGGGCCCCTGACGCTTCAGGGCAACCGAAAGAGCCTCGACGCCTGCGCGTCCGACGTCGTGGACGGAGCGTTCTACCGCTCGGTCGAGGACGTGCAGGGGTGCGCCGCCGTGTACTGCGGCGAAGGCGAGTGCGTCGCGACGCATCGCGGAGTCGGCTGCGCGTGCAACCCGGGCTTCGTCGCTCGCGTGTTCAACGACCTCGACGGCGAGCCGTCGGTCACGTGCGTTCCCGACCGACACACCGTCGACTACGCCGCGGCCGGCATCACCCTGCCGAATGCGTGCGCCGAGCTCTCTTGCGGCGCCGTCGGCCGCTGTCGCGACGTGGGCGGGTTCCCCACGTGCGAGTGCAACGCGGGCTCGGGCGCGGTGGTCGTCGCGGACGCCCCCCTGCCCACGTGCGCCACCATCCTGCGCCAGTCCGGTTCGCGTGGTGCGCGCGACTTCAGCGACGCGCTGGAGGACGTGCGCGTCTGTGCGCCCCGGCCCGACTCGTGCGGGCCCTGGGGCTGGCTGGTGCCCAACGAGCAAAAGGCGCGGCAGGGCGTGCTCTGTCCGTCGTCCGTGCCCACGGCGGCCCAGCTCGAGGTGCCGGCCAAGCCGACGTGCGAGGACTACTACGGCGGAGGCACCGGAGGCACCGGAGGCAGCGGGCCGTTCGACCCGCGCGACCCGCGTGACCCCACCGCGGGCCGTGGTGGCTCCGCGGCGTCGTCCTCGTCGAGCGGCGGCAGCGCCGCGTCTTCCGGGGCGGCGCCGGGCGGCGGCGGCGGCTGTGGGTGCGGGGTGACTCCGTCGCGCTCGGCGCTCGGCGCCTTCTCGGCGCTCGCCCTGGTGGCGATGCTCGTCGGGCGGCGGCGCCGACGACGCTGACCGAAGACCGGCCCCGTCGCGCGGCGCGGTTGGCGCGTCGGCGCGACGTTGGTACATGCGTTCGATGCGCGTCCTGATAGCCGGTTCCGGGGCCGTCGGTGGGTACTTCGGCGTGAAGCTCGCCCTGGCGGGACACGACGTGACGTTCCTCGCCCGCGGCGAGCATGGCCGCGCGATCCGCGACGATGGGCTGCACGTCGAGACGCCCGACGGAGTGCTCGTCGGACGTGGGCGGGTCGTCGAACGACTCGAGGACGTCGCTCCGGGCACGTCCGAGGTCGCCCTCGTCGCGGTCAAGACGCCGGCTCTGGATGCGCTCGGCCCGGGTGTCGCGCGGGCGCTGGTCGCGGACGGTGCGGCCGTACCGCTGCAGAACGGACTCGACTCCGAGGACGTCCTGGCGGCGCACGTGGGCGAGGGCAGGACCATCGGTGGCATTGCGCGCATGGGTTCGGCGGTCGTGGGCCCCGGGCGCGTCCGCCTGGTGGGCGGCGGAACCATCGTCCTCGCCCCGTATCGCGGGGGGGACCTGGCGCGCGTGGAGGCCCTCGCGAAGACGCTGTCGGACGCGGGAATCGACACCGAGGCCAAGCCCG
This sequence comes from uncultured Polyangiaceae bacterium, assembly GCA_964487605.1. Classification (GTDB taxonomy): domain Bacteria; phylum Myxococcota_A; class Polyangia; order Polyangiales; family Polyangiaceae; genus JAJDAH01. The sequence continues at coordinate 74,720 of CAZARU010000008.1, read as the reverse complement.
ACCTGGGGAAGGTGCTCTGGGGGAAGCTCCTGTGGAACGGCCCGTTCAACGGCATCTGCGCGCTCACGCGCCTCGTCCCCGGTGAGGTGCTGAAGGAGCCGTCTCTCGAAGCGCTCGTTCGCGGAGCGATGCACGAGATCCTCGCCGTGGCCCGGGCGGACGGCGCGCCCCTGCCCGAGGCCCTGGTGGACGCGATGATCGACGGCTCGCGCACGGTGTGGGCCACGACCGAACCCTCCATGCTGCAGGACGTCCTGGCGGCGAGGGAGCACGAGGTGGAGTCGCTGCAGGCCGCGGTGGTGAGCCGCGGCAGGAAGCACGCGGTGCCCACGCCGATTCACGACGCGCTGACGGCGCTGCTGCGCGGCCTGCAGCCGCGGTGACCTGCGCCGGCAGATGATCGCGCCGCGGCCCGTTGAGGTGTTCCGCCGGGCACGGTAGACGTCGGCACGTGCCGAAGCCACGACGCTCCCGCGAGTCGATGGCGGACCACGGTGCGCTGCTGACGCCTCGGGCAGAGCGCCGCCGCTTCGCGGAGCTCCAGCAGGAGCTCGTCGACCGGTGGCTGAAGCTGCAGGACCCCGACGGCGGGCCGCGAGACGTCGTCGTCGTTCCGAGCCTGTCGCTGGACGGATTCCAGCTCGCGGCGATTCCCGGCATCAACGCGTACGAAGAGCGGATGCTCTTCACCCTGGGCCTCTTGCGAAAGCCCCGCGCGCGTCTCGTGTACGTGACGTCGCAGCCGATTCACCCCGCCATCCTCGACTACTTCCTGGCGCTCATCGGCGGCATTCCGACGGCCCACGCGCGCGAGCGGCTCACCATGATCTCCTGTTACGACGCGAGCCCGCGTCCGCTGACGGACAAGGTTCTCGAGCGCCCGCGCCTGGTGGACCGCATTCGCCGAGCCATCGATCCGGAGCGCGCCCACATGACGGTCTTCACGGTGAGTGATCGCGAACGACGCCTGGCGGTTCAGCTCGGTCTGCCGCTCTACGGCGTGGATCCCCGGTTGCTGCACCTCGGGACCAAGAGCGGGTCGCGGAAGGTCTTTCGTCGAGCCGGCGTTCCGCTCCCCGCGGGGGCCGAGGATCTGCACTCCGTGGGGGGCGTCGCCGAGGCCGTGGCGTCACTGTGGGAGGACCAGCCCGAGCTGCGTCGCACCGTGGTGAAGCTGAACGAAGGCTTCAGCGGGGAGGGGAACGCCATCCTGCCGCTCGCCGGCATGGGGCGCGTCGCTCCGGGGCGAGCAGGTCACGCTGCGCGTCGAGACGCCGTGCTCGAGGCGCTCGGCCGGGACCTGCAGTTCATAGGTCCGAACGAGACGTGGGCACGGTTCGCCGAGCAGATCGTCCAGAAGGGGGCCGTCGTGGAGGCGTTCCTGGAGGGCCGGCGAAAGGGCTCGCCGAGCGCGCAGCTCCGCATCAATCCGCGTGGCGACCTCGAGCCCATGAGCACGCACGATCAGCTCCTGGGCGGAGTGGGCGGTCAGGTGTATCTCGGCTGCCAGTTTCCGGCTCACGAGGGCTACCGGCGTCTGATCCAGGAGGACGCTCTCCGCGTCGGAGAGATCCTGGTGCGCCGCGGCGTGGTCGGTCGTGTCGCCGTGGATTTCGTCACCGTGGAGACGAAGAGCGGCTGGGAGCGGTTCGCGATCGAGATCAACCTGCGCATGACCGGCACCACGCATCCGATCATGACGATGAAGTTGCTGAACGACGGCGCCTACGACGACCAGAGCGGCCTCTACGTGACGCGACGGGGAGAGCCTCGCTACTACGTCTCGACCGACAACCTGACGAAGCCGAGCTATCGCGGGCTCATGCCGGAGGACGTCCTCGACATCGCGGCCGTCCACGACGTGCACTACCAGCCGTGGAACGAGACGGGTGTGGTGTTCCACCTCCTCGGCGCCATCTCTCAGTTCGGCAAGGTCGGGTTCACCGCCATCGGTGCGTCGGCCGAGGAGGCGGCAGGCTGGTACCAGCGGACCGTGGCCGCCCTCGATCGAGAGACCACGCCGCGTGGCCCGGGTCCGTCCGGTGGGCGGCGCCAGAGGTCGCGATCACGGCGCCCGTCGAGGTAGAGTCCGCCCGCGCGCTCGTCGCGCCAGCGCGATCCGGCGATCATCGAGATGGCACCCAGCGTCCACCGCGTCACGTCGAGCCAGCGCATCGCGGCGGAGGCGCTGGGCACCGCGTTCCTTCTCGTGGCCGTCGTCGGCTCCGGGATCATGGGGGACCGGCTCGCCGGCGGCAACGTCGCCATCGCACTGCTCGCGAACACCCTCGCGACGGGTGCGGCGCTCGTCGTGCTCATCGTCGTGTTCGGGCCGGTGTCGGGCGCGCACTTCAACCCCGTCGTGAGCCTGTCCGCCGCCGCCCTGGGGGCGATGACGTGGCGCGAGGTGCCCGGCTACGTCGCCGCTCAGATCGTCGGCGGACTGGGCGGCGTGGCCGTGACCCACGTCATGTTCGGCGAGGGGGTCGTGCAGCTCTCGAAGCGCGAGCGCAGCAGCGTGGGCGAGCTCGTGGGCGAGGTGGTCGCCACCCTCGGGCTGGTCCTCGCCATCTGGGCCACGGTGCGGCGCCGGCCATCCGCGGTCGCCTGGGTCGTCGGTGGCTACATCACCGCGGCGTACTGGTTCACGTCGTCGACGTCGTTCGCCAACCCGGCGGTCACCGTGGCGCGATTGTTCACCGACACGTTCGCCGGGATCCGGCCCGCGGACGTGCCCGCCTTCATCGCGGCCGAACTGGTCGGCGCCGCCGCGGCCGTCGGGCTCGTGCGCTGGATGTTCCCGGAGGAGCCCGGCGCCGAAGCGCGGTGACGACTGCGCGGTCAGAGCACGGGGGGCGGCGTGTAGATCTTTTTGACGTTCGCGCCGCCCACGAACGCGTAGCTGCCTGCCGAGCCGTACCCATACGCGATGATGCCGAACGGTCCGTCGCCGCTGATGGTGTGAACCCCCTCGGCGAGCGGACACCGCCGCGCCTCGTACGCGACGCCGTCGAGCGTGCCGGCCGCCGTCGTGCTGCACGCCGTGCTCGGAGCGCCGTCCACCGTCGTTGCGGTGCCCTCGGGGGCGGAGATGACGACGAAGTTCTGTGTCCAGCTCGGTGGCGTCAGGATCACGTACTCCGAGCGAAACTGCTCCGCGGGTGGGAAGAGCGTCAGGGATGGGTCGCCCACGTAGGGGCCGTCCACGTAGCTCTGGCTCACCAGGAGCTGGCCGACCAGGATCGGCTCCGTGGAGGTCACGATCTCGTCGCGCTGCGTCCAGGTGTCCTTCACCTCGCCGGGGCCCAGCGTGAAGGTGTCGAAGGGCGGTGGGAGCGTGGTCGTCACCGTGGCGGCCGCCGCGCCACCGACGAAGCGGAGCACGTCCGGCTCGGCATAGGCGCCGCTCGTGGAGCGAATGGGGCTTCGTGTCACCACGAAGCGCGTTCCGATCGACTCCAGCGGGAAGAGCTGCTCTTCGAGGTGGTCGAGGCAGCACGTCTCGCTCTCCATCCATCCCGGCGGCGTCGGGATGTCGACGTGGCCCGGCGCGCTGCTCAGCTCGACTCCGGTGAAGACGGCGACGGGCTTGTCGGCGTCGACGATGGACCCGGTGAAGTCCGCGACCGGCCTGGCCGAGACGGTCGCCTCCTGGAGCGTGGCGTCGTCGGACTCGAGGTTCAGGACGTCGAACGGACCCAGGTTCATCTCCAGAATGTCCCCGATGTTCGTGGCCGCGAGGGGCGGGTTGCCGCGGATGCGCCAGGTGGGTCGTACGCGGACCTTGGTGCTCTCTTCCACGCCCACGACCGTGACGTAGGAGCGTGTGACGGGGCCAATGGCGATGGGGTGTCCCGCGTTCCAGCCGAGCACGCGATACTTCGTCCCGAGGGCCTCGCGCGGGAGGAGGAGGGACGCGTCGTTGGAGAACGCGTTGACGAAGACGTTGAACTGGTAGACGACGATGGGCTCGGACGAAGTGATCCGGAAAGCGTTGGACGAGAGGCACGTGCCGGGGGAGGCGAGGTCGTTCGGCCTCGCTCCGCAGTCGAGCTCGCGCGTCGGCAGCGCCACCGTCTCGAGCGAGCCGGCAGCGACGGAGAGTTGCCGAACCACCATGGGGCTCACCGGCTGCCCGGGGGCCGCCTGGTTCAGCTCGATGGTGACGTTCGCCTGCGACTGGCCGGCGTTGGAGAGGACGACGCCCCACGGCTGGCTCGCTGGGTCGTTCAGGAGGTCCTGCTGGTCGAGGTCGACCGCCCAGAACTCGCAACCGACGTTCGAGGGGAGCTCTGCCGCCGCGGCGCAGCCCGACTTGCAGCCCCCACCGGCGCACGTTTGCCCGGCAGAGGTGTCGCAGGTCTCGACCAGCGCTCCCGGCTTGCCGTCGTCTCCGCACGCGTGAACGCCGTTCCCGACGCAGGTGTTCGCCCCCGGCGTGCACTCCGAGCAGCCGACTCCCGGCGTGCACGCGGCAGGACAGAAGATCGGCGAGTCGGGCGTGCCGTCCGCCTTGCACGGCGTGTACTGCCCCGTGAGGCAAGTGTCGCACGCGCCTCCGAGAGTGCCGCCGGCGCCGCCGGCGCCGCCGGCACCGCCGCCCGGGCGGGAGCTCGAGGCCGAGCAAGCCGCGAAGCAGAGGCTGAGGACCACGAAGCCACGCACGCGAAGGGGCGTCATCAGGGCCTTCGCTAGCGCGCGCGATGGCTTCCGCGCAACCCGTCCGGCGATGGCGCGACCAAAGACGACGTGTTCGCTTCGCGGCCCGTGAGCCGGCGCTCCCGATCCGCCCAGGAGTGCGCCGGCGCGAACGACGCGGTGCGTCTCGCGCCGGCCGCGAGAGCACCGGCGGTTCGTTCTCAGACGCCCGGAACTTTCTGTCGCTCGCGGAGGCGTGCGCCGCGTTCGACGCCCCGCGTTCGCGCGCGCCGGCTCTCCCCGTACACTCGACCCATGCGCCTCCAGCTGGCTCCGCGTCGCGTGCTCCTCACCCTGGTCCTCGCGCTCGCTTGCTTCGTCGCGGCGTTCGCGGGGTGCTCCTCGGGTGACGGCGGAGGCGCCGCGTCGAACGAAGGTGTCGGCGGGGGACCGCCCAGGCCGGACGCCGGCGCGAGCGGCGGCCCGAACGACGGTGGCTCCATCTTCAACCCGGACGCGTTCGGCGACGGCGCGCCCCAGACGTTGCTCGTCGATCCGCCGTCGGTGACGCTCACCGTCGGCTCGAAGACGGTGCCGGCGACCCAGACGTTCGTCGCGAAGCTGGGGAGCGGCGGCTCAGCCGTGCAGGCGACCTGGACGCTGGACAAGTACGACCTCGGCGACGTCGATCAGGCGGGGCTGTTCTTCACCACGGGCATCGTCGGCGGCGTCGCGAAGGTCATCGCGACGTACGGCAGCCAGAAGGCGACGGCGACGGTCACGGTGAACGTGAAGATTTCAGAGGACATCCTCGACGACCCGAGCGATCCCGGACCGACACCCGGGAACAAGGGGCTGCTCACCGGACCCGTGACGCCCGACCCGGGGCCCGCGGTGTCGAGCGTGCTCTACCCCTACGACCAGACCGTGTTCCCGCGTGACATCCGCGCGCCCGTCGTCCAGTTCAGCCCCGGAACGCTGCCCCCGGAGGACGTGAAGCTGACGCTTCGTGGGACCTACTTCGAATGGACCGGCTTTCACAAGGTCAAGAACGCCGCGCGACCGCGGGTCGCGCCGCCGCAGGACGTCTGGGACGCCGCGATCCTGAGCGCCTCGGGCTCGACCCTCGACCTCGAGGTCGTCAAGGCTTCGGGCGGAACGGCCTACGGCACGGCGAAGGTGCTCCTCAAGGCAGCGCCCGGCAGCCTGAAGGGGGCCGTCTATTACATGACCTACGAGGCGCCGCACACCGGCCTCTGGGCGGTCAAGCCGGGATCACCCGAGCCGGCGAAGCAGATCGCGACGGGCTGCGTCGTGTGTCACTCGGTGTCCGCAAACGGCAAGTCGCTCTCCACGGGGGCGGAAGTGAACCAGCCGAACCCGCAGACCGGCGTCTACCGGGTGAACGGAGATCTCTCGATCTCCAAGCTCACGGGCGCACCGGCGGGGCTCGGCGGCGACACCCGTGGGATCTCGTTCGGCGTCTTCACCCCCGACGGCAAGTACGTGACGCGCAGTCAGAACAACTTCTGGGGCGGCCCCAACCTCATGGCCTGGAAGATCGACGACGTCACGCCCGCGCTCGCGCCCGCCACCGTCGTCGGCGCGGGCGCCGACGTGTCGGCGTTGCTGCCCGCGTTCTCGCCCGATGGAAAGCGCTACGCGTTCACCACGGGCGGCGCGCCCGGTCAGCCCGGTACGCCGAGCCGGTCCATTGGCGTCATGGATGTGACCATCGACGAAGCCACCGGGCCGAACGGCACGCTCACGTTCCAGAACCTGAAGGTCGTCCTCGACAACGGACCCTCCGGCGCGACGGCCAAGTACGTCACGTTCCTGCCCGACTCGAACCTCATCGTGCTGCAGGAGGGTCAGGCGAAGTACCCGGAGTACAGCGGCATGCTGCCGTCGTGGGACGGCAACGCCTACGGTACCCAGCCCAACAAGCTGCACCTGATCGACATCGCGAGTTCCGGACACGTGGAGCTCGCCCACGCGAACAAGGGGCACACTGCCTTCGACGAGGTGCACAACTACGAGCCCTTCGCGCTGCCGCAGCCGGCCGCGGGGTTCTTCTGGGTCGTCTTCACCAGCATTCGCCAGTACGGCAACACGCACCTCCCGGGCGAGGAGCGCAAGCAGCTCTGGGTGACGGCCATCACTCCGGGCGCAGCGCCCGGCACCGACCCGAGCCACCCGCCGTTCTTCCTGCCGAACCAGACCGGGTCCAAGAACGAGCGAGGCTTCTGGGCGCTCGAGCCGTGCGAGAGCGACGGCGCCGGGTGCGAGGTCGATGCGGACTGCTGTCGCGGTTATTGCCGCGCGTCGAACCCGAGCGATCCGAACTCCGTGAAGACGTGCGAGCCGGTCGAGAGCGAGTGCGTGCCCCGCGACGAGAGCTGCGTCATCGACGCCGACTGCTGCGAGGCGGACACTGGTGTGAAGTGCGTCGCGGGCTTCTGCTCGCTGCCCGTCCCGAAGTGAGCCCACCAGCGCCCGAGCGCCGCGAGCGGCGCTCTACGGCGCACAGGGTGTCAGGTGCACGTGCCCGGCTGCGACGGCCCCACGCCGCTGCAGAACGTGCTCTCGCAGTCCACGTTCGTCTTGCACGACGCGCCGCTCGGGCAGGGGGCGCAATCCGAACCTCCGCAGTCGGTGTCCGTCTCGGTCCCGTCCACGGCTCCGTTGCCGCACGCGCCAGGGTCGGCATCCGCGCCTCCCGCGTCCGGCCACGATGAGGCACCCCCCATCCCGAGCGGTCCGCCGTCGTCTTCGCCCGCGGCTCCGGCCGCGCCGGCTGCGCCTCCGTCCTCGTCCACGCCGCCCTCCTCGGCCGTCAGCGCGTACCCGCCGTCGCCGGTCTGGAAGGGCCCGACGTCGTCGGCGCCACGGGCGCAGCCGATTGCGGAGAAGCACAGGAGGACGGGTAGGAGGTAGCGCATGCCCCACGTGTACCCGAGCCGGCCGCCCGGTCACGCCACGAACCAGCTGGAATCGGGGTGGATTTCGGCGTCAGCGCGACTTGTCAGTGAGCGTGTGCGCGGCGTTGCGGCGGCACGGTGATCGACCGTTCGCGGTGTGCGTCGGCACCTACAGTGTGGTCTCGAGTGGGATGGTGGGCTAGCCGGGGTGCCGCCGCGCCTCGCGGCGCGTCGCCGCGGTCGGGGCCGTCCGCTTCAGAGTCGCTTCACCCACGCCGCCCAGCGTTCGCTCGCGTCCGCGGGCGTCTTCCCGACCACCGCCGTGAACGCGCGCTCGCCGGTCGGGTCGTCCGCGTGGGTGTCGCGCCAGCGCTGGTAGAACGGCCACAGCAGTCCCTGCGCGTCGAGCCACTGGCAGAGGTAGCGCGCCATGGCGTAGTGCAGATCCTCGCGGTCGCCTCGGAACGTGGCGTCCGTCATGCCGAACAGCCGCTCGAGCTTCGCGTGGTCGCGCTCGTGCTTCGACAAGAGCGCGTGGAGCAGGCGGGGGTGTCGCCAGTTCTTGTAGCCGGCGATGTGCCCTGGCTTGACGAAGGCGAACTGCTCGTACAGCGACGCGATGCCCTCGTTGATCCAGTCCGGTGCGTCCGGGAAGTCTGCCTCGACGATGGGATGCACGAGCTCGTGCGTCAGCGTGCCGATCCCTTGCCGAACGCTCATCACGATGAGCCGCTCGGAGTGGAGGTAGAAGCCGTAGGGCGAGCTGCAGGGGCCTCCCCAACGCTTGCGGCACCAGGCGTCGTACGGCCCCTCCGAAGGAAACAGGTAGACGACCACGAGTCGCTCCGGGCGACGCCCGAAGCGCCCGTTGAAGTAGGCCGCCAGGGCGCGCTCCACCGTGACGACACTGGTCGCGAACGAGCCCGAGGAGGAGCCGGGGGGACCCACGAGGAGGAACGAGTCCTCGACGAGACGCGTCAGCGTCTTGGGTCCGAGCTCGAGGACGGCCGCGGCACTCCGCGCCTCCACGTCCGCAGCGAGATCGTAGGCCGGCGCGACGGGCTCAGGCGTGGGCGGTGGCGGGTCCACGGGCGCCGCTGCGGCGACCGGCGCGCTGGCCCGCTGGCCTGCCATCCGGGTGCGTGGCGCGTCCAGGGCGTCCGGCGCGCGGGCCTCTGGCGCGGCCAACCCCGCGCACCCGACGACCAGGAACACCGACAGAGACGGGACGGAGTGTGGGGCCATGGTCGCTCATCGTGCTCGGGGGCACCTTCGTGACAGCGGGCGCGGGCCGTTCACGGCGTGGCCGACTCTCCGCCGCACGCTGCCCGCACCACCTCCTCGAGCGATTCCTCCTCGAACCGCGCGAGCCGTTCGGCCAGCGCACGCGCCCGGGGCTCTCCCTGCGCGCGCCCGACGTCGCGGATGAGCTTCTCGACGGCCGCCTCGAGCCGCCCGGGAGCGCCGGGAGCGCCGACGGGCACGTCGCAGCGCGCCGAGGCCGTCGTGCCGTCGTCGAGTTCCAGCGTGACGCGGGCCGGGAACGTCATCCGGAAGCGAGAGAAGTCCACGGCGTCGAGGGAGCGCCCGACGTCCGATCCTTCGCTGGGTCGCAGCACCTGGCGAGCCCGAGCGAGGTTCCGAGCGGCGCGGGCGATCGAGCCGAGGGGCGAGCCGCCTCCGAGGGATCCGCCGAGCGCCGACAGCCCGCGCAGATCGAGCCCGAGGGTTCGCCGATAGCCTGCGACGATGGCGACCACGTCGCGGGGTGACAGCGATCGCGCGATGGACGCGCCGCCCAGGACCTCGTCGAACGACCGCGCGACCTCGAGCGTCATGGAGACGTCGTGCTTCAAGCGGACGCGGCTCGCGAGGGCTCGCAGCGCTTCTGCGTGCTCGTCCAGCCACGGCTGGCGCAGCTCCACGGCGGTGTGGCGACCCGCGAGGATTCCGATGGCGACGTTGAGGCCGATGGAGAAGTTCACGTTCACGCCGGTGAGCCGCGCGTCGTTCCGTGCTCCGCGCGACAGCCTGTCCATCTCGCACGACAGAAGCGACGCCTCGACCTTCACCGACCTGACCTCGCCTGGAGTGACGGCGCGGCCGCGTCGCGCCGCGAGCGTGCCGAGAGTGTCGAAGAGCGCGTCGAGCGTCGTGTCCACGTAGGCGCAGCCCGGGTACCGCTTGAACGCGAGCGTGTCGCCGACCCACGCGCTCCCGAGCCCCGTCATCATGTGTCGCACCGGCACGAAGCTGAAGAAGCGCCACAGCCCCTGCCGCGGGTGCTCCAGCACGTCGAGGGCGCCGGTCATGCCCTGCCTGGCCAGCTCGGCGGCGCGCAGGCCCGCCACCGTGGGCGCCGCCGCGGTGAGCACCTTCGAGCCCGGGCCCATGAAACCCGGCCAGAGCGTGAACGACGGCTGGTAGAGCGCGATGGCGAACGCGTGCGCCGTTCTCTCGGCGTCGAGACCGAACAGCTTCGCGCCCACGGCGGCGCCTTCGAGCAGGTGAATGAAGCTCCAGGCTTGCCCGTTCTGCGGGCCGAGGGCGCAGCTCGCGCCCAGGCGACCGCCCAGCTCGTTCGCGGCGATCTGCGCGAGGAGCACGTCGCGGGTCGTCGCCCCGAGCGCCTCTCCGAACGCCCACGCGCCGAGCACGGCGCTGTGCCCGGTGTGCCCCATGTAGAGGTAGTCGTCGTAGTCGAGCGCCATGCCGCGCGCGCTCGCGACGGTCACCGCGGTCGCCCAGTCGGTGCGCTCGCCCGTCGGCAGCACGGTGCACGGACCAGCGCGGTCCTGCGCGCCTCCGAGCAGGGCGCGCGCCACCTGCCGCGCGGGCTCTTCGTCGGTTCCGGCGACCACCGCGGCCAGGACGCTCATCGTCTGATGCCGCGCCAGGGCCGCGATTCGCGGCGGCACGTCGTCGAGGCCGAGCCCGACGACCCAGCGCGCGAGGTTCTCGAGGACGGTGGGCACTGGCGCCGAGCGTAGCCCAGGCGCGCGTCGATGCGCGCACCGGTGTACGTTCGTCGCGTGGAACTCGACGTCGAGTACGCTCGCAGCTTCTTTCCAGCGCTACGAACTGGGTGGGCCCTCTTCGACAACGCGGGCGGCGTGGTTCCTCCACACACCGTGGTCGATCGCATCGCGGAGTACGGCCGGACCGTGCAGGTCCAGCTCGGTGCGACCCACGAGCTGTCGGCTCGCGCGACGGACCTGGTGGCGAAGGGCCGCGAGGCCGTGGCGCAGCTCCTGGGGGCGGACCCGGACGAGATCGTCCTCGGCCCCTCCACGACGATGAACGTCTACGTCCTCGCCCAGGCGCTCCGCCCGCGCCTCTCGCGTGGGGACGCCGTCGTCGTCACGAACCTGGACCACGAAGCCAACGTCGGCGCGTGGCGCCGCCTGTCCGAGCACGGGATCGAGATCCGCGAGTGGAGGCTCCGACCGGAGACGGCGTCGCTGCACGTCGAGGATCTGGATCCGCTCCTCGACCACCGCACGCGGCTCGTCGCCTTCACGCATTGCTCGAACCTGGTCGGTGAGATCGTGGACGTCCCTGCCGTGGTACGCCGCGCGCGGGCGGTCGGCGCGCTCGTGTGCGTCGACGGCGTGGCGTACGCGCCGCACCGCCGACTGGACGTTCGCGCACTCGACGTCGATTTCTACCTCGTGAGTCTCTACAAGGTGTTCGGGCCTCACTCCGCCGCGCTCTACGCCCGGCGCGAGCGGCTCCTCGAGCTCGCGAGCCAGAACCACTTCTTCATCGGCGACGACGCCATTCCGTACAAGCTCACGCCGGGGAACGTGAACCACGAGCTCGTCGCGTCGCTCCCGGGCATCGTCGAGTACCTGGACGCTCTGCACGAACGTCACTGGCCGGCCGTCGCCGGGAGCCTCGCTGCGCGACTGGACCGTACGTTCGACCTGATGGCGCGCCACGAGGAGGCGCTCGCGCGGCCGCTCCTCGAGTGGCTCGGGACGCGCCCCGGGGTTCGCGTCCTCGGACCTCCCACCGCGGACCCCGACCGCCGCACGTGCATCGTGTCGTTCGTGGTCGAAGGCCGCCGCTCGGACGAGATCGTCCGGGTCACCGACGCGAAGGGCGTGGCGATCCGGTGGGGCGACTTCTACGCGCGTCGCGCGATCGAAGCCCTGTCACTCGGGCACGCAGGCGGCGTGGTTCGCGTCAGCATGGTGCACTACAACACGCCCGCCGAGGTGAAGCGTCTGATCGAAGCCCTGGATGTGGCCCTGGGTGAGTGAGTTCAGGACAGCGTCCGCGTCACGTCGGCCGGGTGGCGGCGTGCTTCCGCCGTGGCTGTGGGCGAGCCCGACGGCGAGCGGGCCGAGCGCCGTGCCTCTCCGGCTGCGGGCCTCCGGCCCCGGCTCGGGTTCGGCGCGGCCCGCGCTCTGCCTCGGCAACGCCCCCTCGCGGGTCGAGTTCGTCGTGAACGGGACGCGCTTCACGAAAACGTGACCCGTCGGCTGCGGCTTTGGCACAATGCACCGCGTGAGGAGGCTGTGCTTGGTCCTGGCGCTGGCGGCGTGTCCGGCGTTCGTGCTCCGCGCGTCGGCGGCAGGTGCCGAGCAGACGGCGCCGAAGAGCAAGGGCAAGGCGGTGGTCGTCTCGGACGTGTCGACCGATGCCACCGAGAGCGCGAAGCTGCGCGCCAGGCTGTACGACGTGCTGCGCGCGAGCGGCTTCGAAGCGCTGCGCGACGCCGACGTGATGAGCGCTGCGGAGCGCGTGGGCGCGCTCGACGCGGGCGTCGTCGCCTCGGACGCCTCTCGACTCTCGGCGCTGCGCGGTGCGCTCGGTGCGGACGTGCTCGTCCGGGTCACGAAGACGTCGGAGCAGGGCGGCACCGCCCTCGTGACCGTCATCGTGGTGAGCGAGGGCGGTCCGGGGACGCGCAACGTCCAGGCGCCGAAGGGCGACCCGGGCGCGGCCGTCGTGCCCGCGCTCGAGGAGCTGCTCGGCAAGGCGCCCGCCGCGGCCGAAGCCACGCCGCCCGCGGAGACCGACCCTCCGCCCGCCGCGGAGCCGGAGCCTGCGGGTGATCGCTGGAAGGTCTTCGGGGGCCAGACCAACGTGCAGGAGAACGTCCGCACGCTCGAAGACCCCAAGGTGCGGCGCGAAGCGTGGGAGCGCCGTGGAGGCTTTCGACCGACGTACGAGGCTCGGCTCCAGCTGGTCGGCATGCGCCTCGGGGACCTGTCGTTCGAGGAGACGAATCCCGTCACCGGGCAGACCGATCGCGGCTCGGGCGACGCGCTGGGGATCGGCGGCGGGGTGGCGCTCCGCGTCGGGCTGTTCGTGCTGCCGCTGCCCGATCCCACGACGAGCCGCGGCGAGGTCATCGCCGCGTTCCGGATGGGCATCGGCGGTGACCTGTCCACCGTGTTCAGCCGACGCCCCATCGGGTTCACGTACAAGCGGAACTCGGCGGGCGGCGCGAAGCGCTCCGAGGACGAGGAGAACGAGACGCTGTTCTTCGCGAACGTGCCGCTGCAGGTAGCCATCCACTTCGGCTTCGGGCGGTACCACGGCAACGACACCTGGCGCGGCGTGATGCTCGGTGTGGCGTACTCGCCGACGCTCCAGTACGAGCTCAATCTCGACAGAGCGTTCGGGAGCGACGAGACGGGCGGTCGCGAGAACGACACGCGCTTCAACTACGGAGGCGCGGAGGTGACCCTCGACATCACCACCCTGCGGGCTCATCCCGATCGTGCGGATCCCGACCCTGCCATCCGGATCGCGGCTCAGGTGCTGCCGCCTCTCGAAGCAGACTGGCCGCTCATCGTGGCACTGGGGCTCGGCGCGGCCTGGTACTGACGACGCCCCGCCGCGTCACCCGACGGCCGTGTTCGCGCGCTTTGGCGCGAGGGTGAGCGCACCCACGGCGAGCGCCGTGGCCAGCAGCGCCGAGAACGTTCCGTTGTTGCTGAGCTCGCCCAGGCCTGCGGCGACGGCGGCGCCCTTGTCGGCGTATCGCACGATGTGCTGACTCACGGCGTGCATGCCCATCGCCATACCGAACACGCCCATGACGAGGCTGGCGTAGCTCCCGATCCACAGCGCGCGCGAGCGACCCTCGCCCCGTCGCACGGCGGCCACCGCGACCGAGGCGACCCCCACGATCAGAATGAGCCACATCGAGAAGCCACCCTCTTGAAAGTACCTGACCATCTTCGTTTTCCTTTCGTCGGCTCCCTTCGAGCCGCCACGAGCGAACCCTTTGCGAGCGGCGTGCCGTCGCGCTCCCGAGTCGCCACGGGGCGGCTCGATTCGCGAGCCCAGTGCGAAACCGCCGGCGGAGGCGCGCTGCGCGGCGCGGGGCACGGCGGTGCTGGCCGATTTTCCGGCCGTCGGGCGAGCGTCAGTGTCCGGGATCCCGGCCGGGCGGTGAGGGTGCCGCCGCCACCCTCACGGCGACGACCTTCCCGCCCTGTGCCTCCGACACGAGGGCCGCAGCGAGGTCGCCGAACGGCTTCTTGCCGTCGAGCGCCGTGCCGGCCGTGCCCAGGCGCGCCTTCACGGCCGCGAAGTCCTTCGACTCGACGTAGGTCGCCTCGGGGGGCCCGGTTCGCGGCAGCGTGGGCGGAGGGCCGCGCGTCAGGAGCAGCTCCGCGTCGGTGGCGCCCGCGGCGTGGGCGATCCCCAGCAGCGACTCCACGGCGGACCACGGCACGCGTCGATCGACCAGGCACGAGAGCGGCGCGGCCGAGGAGCGCGCGAGCGCCTCGAACAGGGCGTTCTCGATGCGAGAGCGTCCGACGGGGGTCTCCACGGCCGCGAGCCGCGTCACCTCCACGCCGTTCACGGCGACGACCGTCGGCGTGATCTGCAGGGCCGGACCCTCGCTGGGATCGAACGCGGCGTCGCCGAGGGCGTCGGTGGAAGGCGGGTCGAGCTGGGCGAACAGCGCGAACTGCTCCTCCAGCGCGGTGCGACTGGCGGTGCGCAGCGCATCGTGGCGCCGCGTCAGGGCCACGTCGGTGACCACCGCGATCGCGAGAAACGCGAGGAGCGCAGCCTGTGAGCGCAGGACCCTCGCGGTGGTGACGGCGCGAAGCCGGCTGACCTCGAGACCGACCACGGCGACGACCACGGCGGCGACGATGACGGTCGTGGCCTGCAGCTCCGCGTGCGCAGCCAGCACCTCGAAGATGCGCGCGCCGCGGCTGCCCTGCTCCTGCCAGAGAATGGAGCTACGCGCGGAGACACGCTCGAAGGCGACACCCGAAGCGACGAGGAGGGTCATGACGCCGAACGCCGAGCGCTCGATCTGCGAAGCGCCGTCCGCCGAGGCGACGGGAAGCAGGTACGAGACCGAGAAGAGGAGCGCCGCGACGCCGCAGACGTACGCGCCGCTCGGCGCTCCGAGGGCGAGCGCCGCGGCGCCCACCGCAACCGAGCCGCCCGCGAGGGCGAGGGTCGATCTCGACCTCGGGTCGGCGGCGGGCGCATCGGCGCTGCGGCGGCCCGTGCCCTGCACCGCCACCAGGGACAGCAGGAGGCCCACGGCCAGGCCGAGGCCGAGGAAACGCGCGGCCCCCGCCTCGTAGGTGCCGACGTTGAAGATCCGGAACTGCTTCGTCGTGTCCAGGCCGAGGACGACCTTTCGCACCATCTCCCAGTTCAGGTACGTGCCCAGCGCACCGACGACCGCCGGGGTGAGTACGAGGCCGCGTGACAGCGCTCGAAAGCGTTCGGGGCCGCTCCGACCGAGAGCGGGAAGCACCGCCGCGCCGAGGAGCCACGCGCCGAAGATGATGAAGGCGAAGAAGCCGGCTATCCGGAACCACTGTCGCGGATCGAAGCGGTCCTCGCCGGCGTAGCCCACGCCGAGGAGCAGCGCCGGCGCCGCCACGGTGGTGACCAGGTGGACGTAGATCCACCTCTTCCAGAGGCGATGGGCGCTGATGGCCGTGGACGCCTGCAGGCCGTGCACCGTCTCGGTCGGCGCGCTGGCGAGCGCCGCATCGCTCTCTTGTGCGACGGTGGACGCGTACTCGAGGGCGTCGCGCCCCTCGCCCACGGCGTCTTCGGGCAGGCCGGCGAACGCCGCATCGCCCGCGGCGATGACCGCGGCCATGTCGGCGAACCGCTCCTCGGGCTCCTTGGCGAGCAGGCGCGCGACCACGGCCTCGGCCTCCGGCGAGGCGGCGACGCCCACGCTCTCCAGGGACGGCGGCGCCTGGTGCAGGTGCAGGCGCATGATGCCGGACTCGTGATACGGGTCGAAGGGCGGCGCGCCCACGAGCATTTCGAACAGCATCGCGCCGAGCGCGTACTGGTCCACGCGCGCGTCCATCTTGGCGCCCCACCACTGTTCGGGCGCCATGTAGGCCGGCGTCCCCAGGAGCACGCCCGTCTGGGTCTTGGGCGTGTCGGGGTGCGCGGTGCCCGCCACGCTCTTGGCAATGCCGAAGTCCATGACGCGCGTCCGCTCGCCCGCGGCCGTGCGCTCGAGGAACACGTTGTCGGGCTTGAGGTCGCGGTGGATGAGTCCGGCCGCGTGGGCGGCCGAGAGCGCGCTCGCGGTGTCGCGCGCGATGGCCCACGCTCGGCCGGGTCCCATCTTCCCTCGCGCGCGCAGGGCGTCGCGCACCGACTCGCCCGCGAGCAGCGGCATCACGAAGTACGGGCGTCCGTCCTCCAGCTTTCCGAAGGCGAACGCATCCACGATGGCCGGGTGCCCCACCGACGCGGAGAGGCGCGCCTCGTTGCGGAACCGCTCGGTGAACTCGGGATCGTCCGCGAAGCGCCTGCGCAGCACCTTCACCGCGACGCGACGGCCGATGTTCGGCTCCTCGGCTTCGTACACGCTTCCCATGCCGCCGCCGCCCAGGCGTCGGAGGATTTCGTAGCCGCCGATGGTCTTCGGTGGCTCCGGTTCGGTGTCGCGGGGATCGAGCGCCTCGGTCATCGCCTGGGCCTCTCGACCGCGAGGGAGCGTAACAGCTCGTTCAGCCGTGATCGCGAGACGTCGAGGCGTCGCGCGACCTCCGAGACGTTCCAGTCGCCCGCCTCCAGGGCTTCGGTGAGGAAGCGCGTCTGAAAGCGGCGGAGCGCGTCGTGGTACGTCAGCGCGTCCGCACCTGCGGGCGCCTCGGCCGCGCGGTGCGCGAACAGGTGGCGCGGCTCGACGACGGCGTCGCCGAGCGCGGAAGCGGTGGCCCAGCCGCGCTGGACGACGTTCTCGAGCTGGCGAACGTTGCCGGGCCACTCCGCCTCGGCGAGGGCGCGCTTCGCCAGGCGACCGAGCGGCAGGTGCCGACCGTGGGCGGCGCCCACCCTGGCGACGACGGCGTCGGCTATGGGCGGCACGTCCTCCGGGCGCTCTGCGAGGGACGGGACGTGGAGCTCGAGCGCCGTGAGCCGGTAGTAGAGGTCGTCTCGAAAGAGCCTTCGCGCGACGCGGTCGGAGAGGTCGGCGTTGGTGGCTGCCACGATGCGGACGTCCGCCTTGACGTCGAGGGTGCTCCCGAGGCGGCGATACGTCTTGCTCTGCAGGAACGTCAGCAGCTTGCTCTGCTGTTCGAGCGGGATCTCGGCGATCTCGTCGAGGAAGAGCGTTCCTCCCCGCGCGGCGTCCACCTTGCCATCAATCCGGCGATCAGCCGTGCTGTGCGCGCCCTTCTCCGCGCCGAAGAGCTCGCTCTCGAAGAGGGCGCCGGGGATGGCCGCGCAGTTGATCTCGACGAACGGGCCCGCGGCCCGGGGTGAGCTGTCGTGCAGCGCGCGAGCGACGGCGGTCTTGCCGGTGCCGCTCTCGCCCGTGATGAGCACTCCCATGTCGACGGGAGCGGCGACGAGCAAGCCCTGCAGCAGCCGGGCCAGCGCGCGGCTCGTGCCGATGAGGCCGTCCACGCGCAGGCGCGTCCGGGCCTCGGCGGTGTGATCGCGGCGCTCCTCCTCCTCTTCCAGGCGAAGGCGCCGGTCGGCGCGCCGCGCGAGGTGGCGCGCGAAGATCTCCGCGAGCGCCTGACTCGCCCGTGGGAACGGTCCGGGCTCGTCACGCCCCTGGAGGTACACGACGCCGACGGACGGCGCGCCGATGGGCACGCACAGCACCGCGCGGATTCGCTGCGCCTGGACGCTTCCCTGGGCCGCGAACCTGGGGTCGTCGATGGCGCTCGCCGTGCTGACGGCGCGCCCCGTCTGCAGCGCCTGCCCGATGATCCCCGTGGAGATTTCGGCCCGAAGACGCTCGACTTCCTGGTCGCCAAACCCCTTGGCCAGCCAGAACTTCGGCTTTCCGCCGGCTCGAAGCTCGAGGTACCCGCGCCGCGCGTGGGTCACGCTCACGACCAGCGCCAGCGCCTCGTCGAGGAAGGGTGCGACGTCGTCGCCCTCGCCGAGCTCGAGCAGTCGGCGGTAGAGGTCCCGCTCCAGCTCGACGTCTGCGCGTTCCTCCTCCAAGCCCCGCGGACGGTACCACCGAACGCCCGCCGGGCGAACGTGCCCCGACGGCGCCCTCCGGGAGACGACGAGTCCGGCGGTCAGGCCACGACGATCGCGGGATCATGGCGCGCCGGCGTCGCTGGCGAACCGGGGAGTGTATCCGCGGTGGCCTGCGCGAGAATGCGTACGATGCCACGCCCGCCATCCACCTCGACGAACTGGCCGTCGCGGAGCCGCCCTGTTGCTCCTGCCGCCGCCACGACTGCCGGGATGCCGTACTCGCGCGCGACCGCGCTGGCGTGCGACGCCACGCTCCCGGTGTCGGTGATGACGGCAATGGCGCGCGAGAATGCCGGCGTCCATCCCGGAGTCGTCACGGGGGCCACGAGGACCTCACCCTGGGCCAGGCGCGGAAGCTCTGCCATCGAGCGCAAGACGCGCACGCGGCCCCGCGCGCGTCCGGCGCTGCCCGGCATGCCTAGGATCGTGACGTCGTCGGCGACGACGCCCGTGTCGAGAATCTCGTCCACCTCGCCGAACACCTTCGCGAAGAATCCGTCCAGCTTGCCGACCATCAGTGGTGGCGAGAGCCGATGGTGCCGATTCCACGTGTCTCGTCTCTGGGCGACGACTCCGCGCAGGTCGTGGTCGTCGCCGCCGAGGGCGGCGTCCACCTCGGAGCGGGTGAGGAAGAACACGTCTTGCGCTGCAGCGACGGTGCCGCGCGCGGCGAGGTGCTCACCCAGCAGCAACGCAGCGCGGCGGAGCGTCGGCCACGCGAGCGTGAGCGCACGTGTCTGCTCCTCCCGTACGGGATGAGCGCGGCGCGCTTCGGCGACCAGGGCGTCGAGGGTGGCGCGCTTCTTCGGCGCGTGGGCGAGCGCCTCGTACGCGCGGCTCAACGTCGCGTCGGCGCGCCGGCGCGCTTCGGCGACACGCGTCGCGTCGGGCGGCGCCACGTCCACACCCGTCTCTCCCAGTGTAGGGAAGACCCAGTCCAGCCCCTGGACCGCGTGGGGCAGCGGGGGTGCTACGGGGTCGGTTCGAACGACGTCGAGCCAGCAGGCGTCGAGCTCGGACAGGTTCTGCTTCCAGAAAGCCGCCAGGGGTAGTTCCGTCTTGGCGGCGTATCCGGCGACGCCCACGATGGAGCCGAACTGCAAGCTCGCGGCGTGCACCAGATCATCGACGAGCTGTGGAATCGCTTCCGGTCTGGAAGTGTCGAGGGCGGTTTCGGCGAACGCCACCGCGCGCTGGTACTCCGGGAGGAGCTCCTCGCGCCATCGCTTCGACTCCGCGTCGAACCCGAAGCGCGCCAGCGGCGGAACGACCGCCGCGACCTGGCGGAACCGGGTCAGGAGCCTGAACAGAAAGACGACGAAGACCACGGGCGCGCGCCATCCGAGCGGCGCCATGCGCAATCCATAGAAGTACCAGCCGTTCACGATGATGTGCAGGGGTTTCGGCGAGGGAAAACCGGTGAGTTCCTCGAAGTAGGCGTGCAGCTCGTTCTCGAGCCGCAACAGCAGCCAGGTCTCGAAGAGCGGGCTCACCGGTGCGCCGATCCACTCGCCCAAGCGGAAGTTCCGGACCCAGCCTCCGGTCTCCGTCGTTTCCCAGCTCACGGCTTCGGGCAGACCCGTCAGTGGGCGCGCCTGCAGCAACACCACCGAGTCGCCGTCGAGCGCCCATTCGACGTCCTGGGGCGCTGCAAGACTCGCGTGCACGTCTCTCGCCAGCTCGGCGACGCGCCGAGCGTCGCTCGCGGAGAGGGCCTCGCGCGCGGTCCGGACCCGGATGGCCTCGGCGCCGGCGACGCGCCACTCCTCCGCGGAGACCTCGCCCGAGACGAGGGACTCGCCCACGCCGGGCACTGCGCTGACGCAGACCACGTTGCGCTCGCCGGTGGCGGGATCGGCGGTGAAAGCGACGCCGGCGGCGCGCGCCGCGACCATTCTCTGGACGAGCACCGCCATGCGCCCTGCCGGCTTCGCGCCGCGGTAGGCGCGCACTCGCTCGGCGTACAGGGATGCGAAGCAACGGACGACGGCTTGGCAGACGGCGTCCGCGCCACGTACGTCGAGCACCGTCTCGTACTGTCCGGCGAACGATGCGTCGCCCAGGTCTTCTGCCTCGGCAGACGAGCGGACCGCGACGGGGCCGTCTCCCAGAGCGCCGAGAGCGTTGGTGATGGCGTCCACCACGGGCGTGGGCAGCTTGCAGGCCTCGACTTCGCGTTCGGACGCAGAGTCGCCGAGTGCGTTGCACGTCAGGAACGCGTCGAAGGCCTCGGTGGTCACGACGAACCCGCGCGGTACGGGGAAGCCGCGGGCTGCGAGGCGCGCCAGGGCCGAGGCCTTCGATCCGGCGTGGCTCGGCTCGAATGCCCGTTCGTCGTCGGTCCACACGATCATGGTCGCGTCCTTTTCGATGGTGGGCGGGGCATCGGTCGGCGCTTCCTCCACAGCTGTTCGCAGACGTACGCGACGCGATCGGCTGCGGCTCCGGCGCCGACGTCGAGGTAGGAAGTCATGAGGTGGTACATTCCGCTCGAGAGGAGCACGACGAGCGCGTCCGTGAGCAGCGCGCGCTCGTTCGGCGGAAGGTTCGGCGCGCTCTTCGCGAGCTCGTCTTCGATGAGCTTGCGGCGTCGCGGAATCGTGACCGTCTTCCGGAGTTCCATGACACCCGGCGCGAAGGCCAGGTGATGGGGCAACGACGCCCTCTCGAAGTGGTCGAACATCTCGCGAATCGCCGTTCGTGGGTCCTCCAGGAAGTCCGCGAGCGATCGCGGCGGGGCACGCTCCGCATCGATGCGCGCAACCACGGCGCGCAGGAGGTGACCGCGTGAAGGGAAGTACCGGTTGACCGTCGGGACCGACACGCGGGCCTCTCGCGCGAGCGCGGGGATCGTCAGCTCCCCTCGTCCAACTCGGAGCAGCTCGGTGGCCGCCGCGAGGATGCGGTCTTCCGTGGCGCGGGCCTGCTCCACGCGAAGGGGGCTCACGTACCGGCGGCGCTTCATTGGAGATGTCTTGCTATATTGAGTAGATGACAATATCAACTATTGATTTCCCAGCGTCCACGGCCCGCTCGGTCGCGCGCGGCGCCGGTGCCTCGCCGTCCCGAGGGGTGTCAGTGCGCCGTTCGAGCCGCTCTTCAGCTAGGTTCTCTGCGGATGGCCTCGCCCTCGCGCCCCGCGCCGACCGTGATGCTGATCGCTCTGCTCGCGGTCGCGTGCGGTGCGGACGACGACGGTAGCCGGCCGGAGGAGAGCCCCGGACCCCCGGCGTTCTACCCAGGTCACGTCAGTCCCGTTTACTCGGACCCCGCGCTCTGGATCTGCCGGCCCGGCTCCGCGTCGGACCATTGCAGCCGGGATCTCGACGCGACGGAGCTGCTGCCCGACGGCTCGCGGCGCGTCGTTCCCCACGTCCCCGCGCAAGACGCGCCGTTCGACTGCTTCTACGTTCATCCGACGACCGAGTCGGTCGCCGGGCTGGACGAGGATCTCTCGGAGCCGAATACCGAGCTGGACCCCATTCTCAACCACGCTGCGCGCTTCAACGGCCTCTGCAAGGTGTACGCGCCGTTCTACCGGCAGGTGGGGATCACGGCGCCCGATCGCGACGCGCTGATGCCCATCGCCTACGGCGACGTGCTCGACGCGTTCAAGCACTACATGGCCAACGACAACCGCGGCCGTCCCTTCGCGTTGATGGGACACTCGCAGGGAACGCGACACCTGTCGCGCCTCGTGGCCGAGGAGTTCGATCCGAACCCCGACCTCTCGGCGCGCCTCGTGTCCGCCATGCTGATCGGCGGCGGCGTGACCGTGGAGGCCGGCAAGCGCGTCGGCGGCAGCTTCGAGAACGTGCCGGTGTGCGCCGCCCGCGGGGAAGCGGGCTGCGTGATCCACTACAACACGTTCCCCGCGGAGGCGCCCCCGCAGACCCTGGGGCTCTCGCTCTACGGTCAGGACGGCGTGCTCGCCGACGGGACGCCCACGACGACCGCGTGCATCGACCCGCAGGCGATCGCAGGGACGAGCGGTCGCCTCGCCGGGAGCTACTTTCCGACGAGCGTGCAGACCGGGATCTGGCCGCTCGCGTCGGGGCCTGCCTACGACGGCATAGAGACGCCCTTCGTGCTGTTTCGAGACGCGTTTCGCGCTCGATGCGTCGCGACCGAGGGGTTCACCTACTACGAGGTCGCCGTGGACCGGGCGGCAGGGGACGTCCGGACCGAGTTTCCGCACCGCGTACCGGTCACCGAGACGCTCGGCTTCGGGATGCACACGAGCGACTGGCAGATCGCCCTCGGCGATCTCCTGGTGGCGCTCGACGCGCAGTGGGCGACGTTCTCGGCGCGCTGAGGGCGCGGTCTTCAGCTCTTCAACCCGACCGGCAGCGAGCCGAGCACCCTGAAGAAGGAATCGCTCCAGGTGGTGTCGCCGCTCTGCTCGATTGACGCGAACCGCTCCACGAGTTTGCCGATGGCGAGCTGGGCCTCGAGTTCGGCGAGGTGGGCGCCCAGGCACGTGTGCGCGCCGCCGCCGAATGCAAAGTGGCGCAGGGGGCCCGCGGGGCGATCGATGCGGAACGTCTCCGGATCGGCGAACGCCTCCGGATCGCGGTTGGCCGCGGCGAGCATGGCGACCACCAGCGAGCCCGCGGGGATGGTCTTCTCGCCGAAGGTCGCGTCCTCGTGGAGGAAGCGGCCCGTGAACAGGATGGGGCCCTCGTACCGCAAGCACTCGGCGACGGTGGTGCCGATGGCTTCTGGTCGAGCGCGCAACTTCGCGAGCTCCCCCGGGTGGTCGAGCAGCGCCTTCACGCCGTTTCCGATGAGCCCGATGGTCGTCTCGAAGCCGGCGATCAAGAGCCCGATGGATTGCGAGACGAGCTCCGGCGTCGAGAGGCGGTCGCCCTCTTCTTCGGCTCGAATCAGCGTGCTCAGGAGGTCCTCGCCCAGGTGCGCGCGTCGCTCGGCGATGAGGGCCTCGAAGTACTCGACCAGGGCCAGGGTCGCGGCGTCGCTCCGGGCGACCCACTCCGGGCTGGCGCCCATGTCCAGGCCGTGCGTCGCGTCGGTAGTCCAGCGCGTGAAGCGCCCCCGGTCGGCGACGGGTACGCCCAGCAGCTCGCAGATCAGGATCGACGGCACCGGGTAGGCGAGGTCGGAGACGACATCCATGCGCCCGGCCTCCGCGGCGCGGTCCAGTTGCTCGTCCACGATCTCCGCGACGCGGCCCCTCAGACGGTCGACGGCGCGCGGCGTGAAGGCGTGGCTCACGAGCCGGCGCAGCCGCGTGTGGACGGGTGGATCCTGAACCAGCATGAAGCGGTCCCGCGGATTGTCGGGCAGCGCCGTGGGAAGCGGGAGGCCCTGCCCGGTCGGGAGCCGGACCCCGCACGCGACGCGCTTGAGCAGGTGCTCGACGTCGGCGTGGCGGCACAGGCGCCAGGCCCCCATGGGCGTGAGGTTGACCGGATCGATCTCGCGCAGCCTCCGAAGCGGAGCGTGAGGCTGGCGGCGAAACTCGGGATCGAACGGGTTGCAGCCGAGCCAGGGGTCGTCCGTCGAGGCCGTCACGCCAAAGAGGCTATCACGCGCTTCCGCTCGCGGCGGCTCACTGCAGAAACGACTCGGGACAGCCGAACACGAACTGAAGGCTCTCGAAGTCGCCGGCCTTGGCGCGATCGCACGTCGCGCCCTCGAGGGTCGCGCTCGAGCCGTCGGGCGCGATGCTCCACGTCGCGCCGCCGCCCTGGTCGAGCTCGTACGGCGTTGGATTGCCCGCGTCGCGCACGATGAGGTGCACGTCGCCGGGATCCGGGGGTGGCGGATCGAAGGTGAACTTGCAGTCGTCGATCTGGAGCGTGGTCGTGACGATCTTCCCGAGCTCTGCCTGCAGCTCGGCGGGGTTCGTCGGCAAGAGGTAGCAGTTGGCCGTGCAGCCCGGCTTCGCGGTGCCGCCCGCCTTCGCGAGGTCGTCGAGCTGGACCACGCCGTACGCGCCGGGGAGTCCGACGACGTAGGTGTCGATGCCTCGCGACCGCAGGGCCGCGATGGTCGGCGCCTCGGTGCCGTCCATGCACGTCCAGTGGCCGTCGGTGAAGAGCACGACGACGGTCTTCCCCGGCGGAGGGACCTGCAGCGCGGCGTCCACCTGGTGAAGGCCCTTGTTGAGCGGCGTGCCGAGGACGGTGGCCCACGGCGGCTGGAAGTGCGCCACCCACTGCGACATGAACTGCGGGCCGTCCACGATGGGGATCTGCGGCGCGGAGGACATCGGAGCCACGTCGGCGGGGCACAGGTCGAACACCGTCGGCGCCGGCGTGGTCGGAAAGAACACCGCGCCGGCGCGCACCGACGCCTTGAGCGGCTCCATGGCCTGCATGAGCGCGTCACCCGCGACGAAGTGCTTGGGGCCGCTGACGCCCGAAGCCGGGTCGCTCCACGGCTCGGCCATCGTCCACGACTGATCGAAGAGCACCACGATGTTGCCCGGCTCGGTCTTCGGCTCCGCCACCAGCGCGTATCCGCCGCAGTCGTCGCCGCCGGTCCCACCGGTCCCCGTGCCGGAGTCGACGCCGATGAGGCTCGTGCCGCCGGTGGCGCCCGAGCCGCCCGACGAGATCCCCGCCGTGGCCGCCGTGCCCCCTGCGCTCTCGACGGCGTCCCTCCGCGTTGGGGCGCCGGCACCGCAGCCCGCGGAGACGAGGGCCACGGCGATGGAGAGCAGCGTCAGCTCGGCGGTCGTCGTGAACGCGCGCTTCATATGTACGAACAAGTACATTAAAAGCCGGGCGCGGGCAAGGCGCCATCCAGGGTGGCGCGGCGGTGTCCGTTGGGGACGGAAGAGCGCCAAGACGACGGAGGCCGCACGTCGAGTACACATGAGCGGGACCACGCGCCCTCGGTGGGGGCGAGTGCTCTCCTGCCGGATCGCCGCCGACCTACTGGTCGCGCCGGGCGGCGAGCCGGTGCCGGACGCGCCGGACGACGCGAGACGGGCTCGTGGGCGAGGGTGATCGACGTCCAACTGCGCGTCACGAGTTCGCTCCCGCCGGATGTCGTCGCACGGCCGCAGCGATCCTCCTTGCGGGCTCCCAGCGCGCCCGAGCGCGCCGCGCCGAAGGCAGCGTCGGGTGACGTAGACCTTGGCTGGGCGCGCTCGCGCGTGAGGCCAACACCCGGGACGTCTGGCTCTACACGACTCCCGAACAGATGGGCCGCCTCTGGACCCACGTGCTGCCCCACCTGGGCCGCACGCGCGAGCGCTGGGCGTGGCTTCTCGGCCTTCCGCTCCACTGGCCCCCGTCCGATGCGACCGCGCAGCTCTCTCGATAGACGGGTGCTCCCGGAGCACGCCATCGAGTTCGTGCGCGGCTGTCAGGCGCTGGAGACGTGCCACCTCGGCGGAGGCGCCGCTCTCGCCGGGGCGTTTCTCGCGCATCGCCTGTCGGCGGACATCGATCTGAGCGTTCGGATGAGAGCAGCGGGGCGGCCGGCACGGTCGTAGCCCAGGAACGAGGGCGCTTGGCGACCTTGGCGCCGCTTCGCTAGGGCTTCGCGCCGCAGGTGCCCGCGTCGCAGTACGGCTCGAGGACGACTGCGGGGCAGCCTATCGAGATCGGTGGGCAGTGGGCGCACGCCTTCGCGGCGTACTCGGCGGTGCGGCCGACGATGGCGTCCGCCTCGCTCGCGGCGACGGACGTACCGCAGTCGCCGTCGCACTCGTTGTGCAGCGAGACGATCACGCAGTCGTCGTCGGTGGTGCAGGAGCGCGCGTCGGGCGCGCTCAACAGCTTGCTGCGCATGTCGTGGTAGGCTTCGCGCTCGTCCTTGCAGGCGTCCGGGTCCGGCTCGCAGCCGAGGCAGCACGCCCCGCCCACGTCGAACGGGCGATAGCCGTCCGCGCAGCGAATCTGCTCGCACGGCGCGCCACCGTCCTCGCAGGTGTTCTCGGGAACGCACGTCGGGCAGCAAGCGTCGCCCACATAGACGAGCGACTCCCCCGGAGCGCACCCCGCAGGCTCGGGGCACGACAGGGCATCGCACCGGTCCAGCCGGCACGCGCAGCAGCCGGGCGCGTACTCCACCTCAGAGTAGCCCGGGGCGCATCCCGGGTGGCGATCGCACTCGTCGAGGACGTCGCCGCACTGGCCCGGATCTTCGGGGACGCAGACCGCGCAGCACTCCCCGGGCCTCGTGACGCTCTTCGTCCCCGGGCCGCAGTCGATGGCGGGGCAGTCGACGAGCGAGCAATCGACGCCGCCGGACCCGCCGCTGCCGCTCGAGCCAGCGCTGCCCGAGGTGCCGCCTGCGCCGCCGCCGGTCCCGCCTGCGCCGCCGCCCGCGCTGCCGCTCGTCCCCGCGGCGCCGCCTCCATCCTCGGAGTTCCCGCCACACCCAGCGGCCGCGGCGAGGGTGAGGGTGACGGCGAACGTGGCGTGTCGGAGGCTGCGTCGATTCATGGGTCGTCCTTCCTGCGCGGCACAGGTTGTGTCGCACCCGGGCGCCGTGATCACGTCCCGGCGGAGTGCGGCGCGCTTGGCGCGCCATCTCGCCCGGATGACAGCAAGGACCGTGCCCGTGGTTCCGCCGCGTTCCGGAACACCGCCGCCGTCGGCCGCGAAAATGAGGGTACAAGGGGCCGTGCTGCGGACCCTCTGCCTCGCATCCCTCGCGCTCGCCGCGTGCGGTCCCGCGTTGCCGCCGGCCGCGCGTACAGCCGATGGAGCCCGGGGCGGACCGCCGCTCGCGGCGAAGGACCTCGCGTTCGTGCGCGCGGAGCCCCGGAGCACCGGGGATCCCGCGCCGCTGCTCGGCATCCTGCACGCCGAGGTCGAGCGCAACCTGGTCGAGCTGCGCGCGGCCTCGGGTCAGGCGCCCTACTTCCTGTCCTACCAGGTCGTCGACGAGACCACCGCCGACGTGACCGCCGAGCTCGGCGCGCTGGTGAGCTCCACCGAGCGCCGCACCCGCAGCCTGGACGTGGACGTTCGCGTGGGAGCGCACGAGCTGGACAATCGCCGCGAGCTGCGGGGCGAGTGGGACGACTCACGCCTCTACTCGCTGTCGGCGTGGCTGCCGCTGGAGGACGATCCGCGCGCCATCCGCCCGCTGCTGTGGCTCACGACGCACCGCGAGCTGCAGCGCGCAGAGGAAGAGTTCGTCCGGGTGCAGGCGGACCTGGAGGTGAAGGTGGACGGCGACTCGGCGCACGACTTCTCGCGGGAGCAGCCTGTGAAGCACTTCGACGCCGTTCCGGAGCTGGCCCTCGACCGCGCGGCGTGGGAGGCGCGGCTGCGACGCCAGAGCGCCCGCTTCTCCGGGCGGCCCGGGGTGCTCCGCTCCGGCATCACGCTCGGCGTGAGCGTCGAGGCGCGCTACCTGGCGTCGAGCGAGGGCGCGAGCCAGCAGCTCGCGAGCACCCACGCGCGGCTCGTCGTGTCGGCGTCGGGGGTCGCAGACGACGGGATGCACCTGGCGCGCGATGTCGTGCTCTACGCGCGCACCGCGGCGGGGCTGCCGTCGGAGGATGCGGTCGCCGAGGTCGTGGACCGCGTCGCGCGGGAGGTACAAGAGCTGCGCAAGGCGCCGCTGGTCGATCCGTACACGGGCCCGGCCATCCTCGACGGCCCCGCCGCGGGCGTCTTCTTCCACGAGGTGTTCGGCCATCGCATGGAGGGCCACCGGCAGAAGAGCGAGAGCGAGGGGCAGACGTTCTCGGCGCAGGTCGGCAAGGCCGTGATGCCCGCGTTCCTGGACGTGTACGACGACCCGACGATCGCACGCGTGGGCGGCGCGGATCTCGACGGCTTCTACCTGTACGACGACGAGGGCGTGCGCGCCGCGAAGGCCTCCCTGGTGAGCGGCGGCGTGCTTCAGGGGTTCCTCATGTCACGCTCGCCCCTGCAGGGCTTCGCGCGCTCCAATGGGCACGGGCGCCGGGAGCGGGGACATCGCGTCGTGAGTCGGCAGGGGAACCTCGTGGTCGATCCTCGCGTCACGACGACCCGGCAGGGCCTGAAGGAGCTGCTGCTCGGGGAGATCCGCAAGCAGGGCAAGCCGTACGGCCTTCGCTTCGCGGACATCACCGGGGGGTTCACCATGACCACCCGCGGCGACCCGCAGGCGTTCAAGGTGCTGCCCGTGATGGTGTTTCGCGTGTATCCGGACGGTCGCGAGGAGCTCGTGCGGGGCGTCGACATCGAGGGCACGCCGCTCACGGCGCTCTCGCGCGTCGTCGCCGCGGCGAACGACTTCGACGTGTTCAACGGGATGTGCGGCGGCGAATCCGGGTGGGTGCCGGTGTCGGCGGTGAGCCCGAGCCTGCTGGTGGGGCAGATCGAGGTCGCGCGGCGCGAGAAGGAGCTGGACCGTCCGCCGCTCTTGCCGCCCCCGAGCGTCACGGGGCACGCGCGATGAGCCGCCTGTCCGCGGCGATCGCCGTGCTGGCGCTGTCGCTGACCGGCGGCGCGCCGGCGGCGACCGAGGCGTCCCTCCTCGCGAACCTGCGCGCGGAGCTCGAGCGCGCCGAGGGTGGGCTCGTGCTGCCGAGCCAGCCGCCGCCCTACTACCTGGGCTACTGGGTCGTGGACTACGAGCAGCGCAACGTCGTCGCCTCCTCGGGCGCGCTCATCTCGGACGATCGACAGCGCGGCCGGCAGCTCCGCGTGGACGCGAGGGTGGGGGACAGGACGTTCGACAGCTCGGGCATGCTCGGAGACGGGGGAGTGTACGGCGAGGGCGGCGCGCTCACGCCGCGCGTGATCCCCATGGACGACGACGCGCTCCTGCGCCGCGCGGCGTGGCTGCAGACCGACGCGGCGTACAAGGACGCGGTGAACAGCCTGGAGCGAAAGCGCTCCATGGCGAAGACCGAGGTGCGCGACGACGAGGCGCTGAACGACTTCTCGAAGGAGGAACCGACGCGGCTGGTCGTCGCACCTCCCGCCGTGGAGCCGGAGCCCGTGGAGCCCGCCGATTACGCCCGGCGCGTCGCCGCCGTGTTCCGCGATTTTCCGGACGTGCACTACGGCGAGGTGCAGGTGGTGGTGTCGGACGAGCGCCGCTACTTCATCTCGAGCGAGGGGAGCGAGATCGCCGTCTCCACGCCGTTTCGCGGGGTGTCCATCGAGTGCTCGACCCAGGCGCCCGACGGCATGCCGCTCTCGCGAAGCGTCACGCTGCAGCGCGTGCGGGGAACGCTGCCTCCGCTCGCCACGGCCCTGAGCGAGGCGCGCCGCGTTGCGGACGAGCTCACCCGCCTCCGCGCCGCGCCGGTGCTCGACGACTACGACGGTCCGGTGCTCTTCGAGGGGACGGCGGCGCCGCAGATCGTCCTCGACCTGCTCGGCGAGGCGCTGAGCGGCACCCCGGCGCCTAAGGGCGCGGAGAGCCTCGAGAGCCCCCTGGCACGAAAGCTCGGGCGCCGCGTGTTGCCGAGCGGCTTCTCGGTCGTGGACGACCCCACGGTGGCGGAGCTCGACGGCATGTCCCTGCTCGGACACTACGCGGTGGATGACGAGGGCGTGCCCGCGGAGCGCGTGAGCCTCGTCGAAGGCGGCAAGCTGGCCGGGTTTCTCATGTCGCGCGCACCCCGCAAGGGCTTCGCGCGATCGAACGGTCACGGGCGCAACGGACTGTCGGGATGGGCGCGCGGCCGCGTGGGCAACCTGCTCGTGTCGGCGCGGGGCGGGCTCTCCGAGGCCGCGCTTCGAGCGCGCCTCGCGCGCACCGTGCAGGAAGAAGGGGGCACCGTGGGCCTGGTCGTCACCGACCTGGAGCACCGCGTGAGCGGCTCGAACGGGCAGGCCGTGCCCGCGCCGGTGATGGCGTACCTGGTGGGGCTCGACGGCAAGGAGCGGCTCGTCCGCGGGGCGTCGTTCTCGGCGATGTCGGTCCGGGACTTGAAGCGCATCGTCGCCTGGGGGCGCGACCGCAGCGCCTTCAGCGTCTCGGCGCCGACGCCGGGTGGCTTCGACATCCAGTCGTCGGTGGTGGCGCCGTCCCTGCTGTTCGCCGACCTCGAGGTGAAGCGGCCCGTGCGCAGCTTCAAGCGGCCCCCCGTCGTGTCACCTCCGCCCGTCACGAGCGTTCCGGAGCGCTGATGCGCCTCTACGCCGGCACCAGCGGGTTCGCATACAAGGAGTGGAAGGGGATCTTCTACCCGAAGGACCTGCCCGACGACGACATGCTGCGCGCCTACGGCGCGCTCCTTCCGGCCGTCGAACTCAACAACACGTTCTACCGCATGCCCCGCCAGAGCGTCGTCGAGAGCTGGTACGAGAAGGCGCCGCCGGGGTTCGTGTTCGTCGTGAAGGCGTCGCGCCGCATCACGCACATCGGAAAGCTTCGCGGCGTGGACGACGCCCTGGGCTTCCTGCTGTCCGCGGTGGAAGGGCTCCGGGAGAAGCGCGGTCCCGTCCTGTTCCAGCTCCCGCCGCAGTTTCGCAAGGACGTGGTGCTCCTCCAGGAGTTCCTGGCGAAGGTTCCGCCGGCCGTCGCCGCGGCCGTGGAGTTCCGGAACGAGACGTGGTTTTCGGACGACGTGTACGACGTGCTGCGCGAGCGCGGCGCCGCCCTGGTGTTCACCGATCCCGAAGATGCGAAGCGCGCTCCGCCGCGCGTCGTGACCGCCGACTGGGGTTACGTGAGACTCCACCGCGAGGCCTACCCGGACGCGGCCCTCGACGAGTGGGTGGCGACCATCGCGTCACAGCCGTGGACGCGCGCCTTCGCGTTCTTCGACCACGGGGAGGAGGGGCCGCTGCTGGCGGGCACGCTGAACCAGAAGTTCGTCGCTGCGGGCGGCGAGCCCGCGCCCGGCTGAGCGTCACTCGGCTTGCGGACGGACCCCACCGCGGCTACTTGCGTGGCGATGCACTTCCAGGACGTCGTCCTCACGCTCCAGAAGTTCTGGGCGGATCGCGGCTGCCTGATCGTGCAGCCGTACAACTCCGAGGTCGGGGCGGGCACGTTCAATCCCGCCACGTTCCTCCGAGCCATCGGGCCCGAGCCGTGGAACGTCGCCTACGTCGAGCCGTCGCGCCGCCCCACGGACGGACGCTACGGCGACAACCCGAACCGCCTGCAGCAGTTCCACCAGTTCCAGGTGATCCTCAAGCCGAGCCCCCTGGACCTTCAGGACCAGTACCTCGAGTCCCTCGTCGCGCTCGGCACCGACCCCCTGGAGCACGACGTGCGCTTCATCGAGGACGACTGGGAGAGCCCGACGCTCGGCGCCTGGGGGCTCGGCTGGCAGGTGTGGCTGGACGGCCTCGAGATCAGCCAGTTCACCTACTTCCAGCAGGCGGGCGGGTTCGACTGCCGGCCCGTGAGCGGCGAGCTCACCTACGGCCTGGAGCGCATCGCGATGTACCTACAGGACGTGAGCGACGTCTACGATCTGAAGTACGACGCTCACGTGACGTACGGCGACGTGTTCAAGCGGGCCGAGTGGGAGTGGAGCACGTACAACTTCGAGGAGGCGGACGTGAAGGCCCACGTCGCGTTCTTCGATCACGCCGAGGCCGAGGTGAAGCGACTCCTCGAACGCTCGGAGGATCCGAAGGAGCAGCTCGTGCTGCCGGCCTACGACTTCGTCGTCAAGGCGAGCCACGCCTTCAACGTGCTCGACGCTCGCGGCGCCATCAGCGTGACCGAGCGGCAGCGGTTCATCGGTCGTGTCCGCGCCATCGCGCGTGCCGTCTCGGTCGCGTGGCTGGCCCAGCGGGAGGCCCTGGGGTTTCCGCTCTGCGCGGGTGCCTCGCGAGCCGCGGAGTGAGCGCGCGGTGAGGGGCGCGCGGTGCTCGGTCGCCAGCGCCGCGCTCGTCGCGGCGGCGTGCGGCGGCGCGTCCGCCGAGCCCACGGGCGGTGTCGCGCCCGCGCCGCGCCTCGGCCTCCCGGAGGAGACGCACCTCGCCGGCGTGCGCCAGCTCACCTTCGGCGGAGAAAACGCCGAGGCGTACTGGTCGTTCGACGGGCGCTCGCTCGTCTACCAGGCGCACACCGGCCCCGGCTGCGACCAGATCTACACGATGAACGTCGCCGACGCGTCCCCCAGCCCGACCCTCGTGTCTACCGGGACGGGCGCGACCACCTGCGCGTACTTCCTGCCCGGCAATAGGGAGATCGTCTACGCGTCCACGCACCTCGGCGGGGCGGCCTGCCCACCGAAGCCCGACCGCAGCCAAGGGTACGTGTGGGCCATCTACGACACGTACGACATCTTCCGCGCCCGGACCGATGGGAGCGGGCTCGTGCGGCTCACCGACACGCCCGGCTACGACGCCGAAGCCACCGTGTGCGGGAAGGACGGGAGCATCGTCTTCACGTCCCTGCGGGACGGTGATCTCGATCTCTACCGGATGGACGCCGACGGGAAGAACGTCCGCCGGCTCACGAACACCCCAGGGTACGACGGCGGCGCGTTCTTCTCGCCCGACTGCTCGCTGCTCGTGTGGCGCGCCTCGCGGCCCGAGGGAGACGCGCTCGCCGACTACCGGCGGCTGCTCGGCCAGGGGCTCGTCCGGCCGAGCAAGCTCGAGATCGTCGTGGGTGACGCGGACGGCTCCAACGCCCGGCAGATCACGTACCTGGACGCGGCGGCCTTCGCGCCGTTCTTCCACCCGTCCGGGCGGCGAGTCCTCTTCTCCACCAACTTCGGCGATCCGAAGGGCAGGGAGTTCGACCTCTGGGCGGTGAACGTGGACGGCACCGGGCTCGAGCGGATCACCTACGCCCCCGGTTTCGACGGGTTTCCGATGTTCTCTCCCGATGGGCGCCTGCTCGCGTTCGCCTCGAACCGCGCCAACGCGCCCGGCTCGCGCGACACGAACGTCTTCGTCGCAGAGTGGCGGGAGCACGCGCCCAACGTCCAGAAGGGCGCCGCCGATCGCGTCATGGCCGACGTCGCCTGGCTCGCGGATCCGGCGCGGGAGGGGCGCGGTGTGGGCACCGCGGGGCTGAAGGCCGCCGGCGAATTCCTCGAAGCGCGCCTGAAGGAGCTCGGCGCCGAGCCCGCGGGAACGGCCGGGTTTCGACAGACCGTCGAGATCCCCACGCGAGTGACCATCGCGCCCGGGACGCGCCTCGAGGTCGCCGGTGCCGTGCTCGCTCCGGACTCGTTCCAGCCGCTGGCGGGATCGGGGAGCGGCGACGCGGCGGCACCGCTCGTGCTGGCGGGCTGGGGCGTGCGCATCCCCGCCCTGGGCCTGGACGACTACGCCGGGCTCGACGTGACGGGGAAGATCGTCGTCGTTCGGCGCTTCGTCCCGGACGGCGAGCACTTCGCGAGCGAGGACGCCAAGCGTCGCCACGGCGACCTGCGGCACAAGGCGTGGCTCGCCAGGGAGCGGGGCGCCGTCGCGCTGCTCGTCGTGGACGCGCCCGCGCGGCCGAAGGATGCCCCGTCCGACTGGAAGGTGCCGGACGAGGCGCGGTTCCCGGCGCTCACGGTGGAAGGGCACGGGGACGCGGGGATCCCCGTCCTCCTCGTACGCCGCCCCGCGATGCTCGACGTGCTGGCAAAGCTCGAGAAGAAGCGCGCGGTACGGGCGTCGCTGTCCGTCCGGCTCGACGTGGAGCGCTCGAGCGCGTTCAACGTGGCGGCGAGGATCCGCTCGGGGGCGCCCGCGGTAGACCGCCTGCCGGGAGCCCTCGTCATCGGCGCGCACTACGACCACCTCGGGCGCGGCGGCGAGGGCTCACTGGCGCCCGGGTCCACCGAAGCGCACGTGGGAGCGGACGACAACGCCTCCGGCGTCGCGGCGCTCCTCGAGATCACCCGCTCGCTGATCGCCGCCCGCAGCACCCTTCGTCGCGACGTCGTGGTCGTGGCGTTCACGGGTGAAGAGAGCGGGCTCGTCGGCTCGACCCACTTCGTCAAGCAGCTTCCGGCGCCCGCTGCCGACGTGTTCGCCATGCTGAACCTCGACATGGTGGGCCGGCTGCGTGACAACCGGCTGAGCGTCCTCGGCGCGGACTCTGCGGCCGAGTGGAAGGCGCTGGTGAACGCGGCTTGCGCCGCCTCACGCGTCCAGTGCGTGCCCGCGGGCGACGGCTACGGCCCGAGCGACCACACGCCGTTCTACGCGGCGGGGATCCCCGTGCTCCATTTCTTCACGGGTGCGCACCGCGACTACCACAAGCCGTCCGACACGGCCGACCTGGTGAACGCCGCGGGCGCCGCGCGCATCGCGGAGATCGTGGCGCTCCTGGCGAAGCGCGTGACGGAGCACGGGAGCCCGCTCACGTTCGAGAGCGCCCCGTCGCCCGCTCCCCGCGGCGACCGACGCTCGTTCAACGCGTCGCTCGGGACCGTGCCCGACTACACGGGGCCACCCGACGGCAAGCCGGGCGTGGTGCTCGCCGGCGTGCGCGCCGGCAGCGCCGCGGAGCGGAGCGGCCTGCGTCGAGGCGACCTGCTCGTTGGGCTCGGTCCTCACCCGATCCGGAACGTCCGCGACCTCATGTACGTGCTCGAGTCGAGCAAGCCGGGCGAGACGGTGAAGGCGAAGATCGAGCGACAGGGCGCCGCCCTCGAGCTCGAGGTCACGTTCGAAGAGCGCGGCCGCGCGCACTGAGCGGCGGTCACTCGATGGGCGTCGCGACGCCGAAGCTCCCGAGGCACATCTCGTCGAGGGTGGCCTCGCCCATGAAGACGTCCTGCGGCGCGTCGAGACCTTGATCGCGCAGGGCCTCGCGCACGAACGGGTTCCCCAGGCTGTTGTCGTAGCGGCACTGGAAGTGGAGCTTGTCGCCCGGGCGCCCCACGGGGACCTCGGAGAGGGGCGCGTCGTACTGGTACCCGCGCTGCCAGTTGAAGTCCCAGCGTGGGGTGTGGACCAGGCACTCGCGCGCGGGCTCGTCCGGCCCGGGGCTCGTGTGCTCCAGGTGCACGACCATGCTCGTGCCGACGTAGTGCATGTGCGTCGCGCTTCCGTAGATGATCATGTCGGAGGAGAGGGTGGTGAACATGGTCTCGACGTGGTTCGAGGCTCCTGCCGGGATCTTGAACTCGATGACCCCGGCGGGGTCGTTGGAGCCCGGGAGCAGGCCGCCCGGGACGACCGGCGCGACGAAGTTGCCGATGAGCGCGGTGCTGAGGCGGAACGCGGGCGTGCCGTCGGCGATCCTCATGTCGAGGGACGTCCCGTCGTCGGTCTCGGGCTCTCCGGTCGGATGGTAGTGGACCTGCATGATGAGCCGCGCGTTCGCCTTGAGCTCGAAGGCGCCGCCTTCGGGAGCCTGGTTGGGCACGCCGCCAGGCGCCCAGGCGGTGACCAGCGACGCGCCCGAGACGCCAGGGCCACCGAAGCACTCGTACTTCTGCTGCTTCGCGCGCTCCTCGCCGAGCAACAGCTGCGCGTCGTCGTACACGAGCACGTGATGCACGACGCGCGGGTTGCCCGCGTTCACCTGCAAGGCCTCTATCCACGTGTCCTGCTCGAGGCCGGTCTCGATCACGTAGCACCAGAACTGATCGGCATCTCCGTCCACCTCGGTGGCGACGGGGATGGTCAAGGAGATGTCCGGATCCTCGAGCGTGAGCGAGACCGGCTGGGGCAACGCCGCGGCGTTCCGCGCGCTGCCCTCGGGGGCACCGGCCTCGGCCCAGCGAGAGATGACCTCCTTCTCGGCAGCCGTGAGTCGAATGTCGTTGCGCCAGCCGTACCGTGGCACGCACTCGTCGGTTTCGTGCGCGAGCCAGGGCGGCATCCTGCCGCTCTCGACCTCCGCGGCCATGTCGGCGGCGCGCGGCCCGGCCGTCTCGTACGACTCCATCGAGAACGGTGCGATGCCGCTGTCGTTGTGGCAGCCCACGCACTTCTCGGCCACCAGCGGCGCGACGTCGCCGTGCCAGGTCTCGCCCGTGTCGGCGGGCGCCTCCGAGCCGCAGCCGACCGCGAGGACCGCGACGCCGCAGCCGGCGAGGATCACGAGCGGGGACACCAGGTTGGGGGGGGTCATGGATCGGTCACTCCTCGTTCGGCGTGTCCGGACACGCGCAGTCGGTGCCCTGGTCGGCGCACGTGCCCGAGACGGGCACGATGGCTTCGAGGGCGGCGTCCCAGCTCGTCATCACGCAGCACCGCTCGCCGGCGCCGCACACTCTCTCGTGACCGCAGTTCACCTCGCTCGCCGCGGTGCTCGGCTGGAACATCTCGGTCGGCGCGAACATCGACGGTTCGGTACAGATGGAGAGGTAGTCCGGCAGCACGAGGCTTCGCCGGCACACGTCCCCCTCCACCGGGCACACGTCGCCCTCGTGGCACAGGAGAAAGCCTCCCGCGGCCGGATCGCACTCGGCCTCGCAGCGGATGGAGTCGTAGGTGAACGCGCCGCCGTTGAACGTGCCGCAGCACACCATTCCGTCAGCGCAGTCCTCGGAGCCGTCACACTCCGCCGCGACGACGAACGAGCAGAAGCGGCCCTCCTCTGGCAGGCCGGCGTCGTAGACGGAAACCGGCTGACGCGGCCGCGGCGCGCTGCCGCCGTCGCTCTCCCCCGCGCCGTCCCCCGTCTCGCCCTCGTCGCTCGCGCACGCGCCGGCCGCGCTGGACACGGCCAGCGCGAGTCCCGCAAACATCATGGCGCCCGAACCCCGCATGATCCTCCACCTTCCCACGCGCTCGATAGCAGGGTGCGCGCACAACCGTCAACGACGCTGCGAGCGCGGAGCGGCGCCGGCGCCGGCGTGCGCCTGCCGGAGCACGAGCACTAGCAGGAACAGCGGGAGGACCCAGCCGCCGACTCGCGGCCGAGGGGAGCGGCTCACGGAGCAAGACACCCCCGTCTCCTCGGCGTTGCGTGTCGGCGTCGCGCGATCGGGCGATCCGCCGTCGGCGCGCTCGAGGACGCCCACGGACTCCAGGTCCTCCCGGAAGACGGCCCACTGGGCGTTGCACGCGCGCGCGTGCTGCGGAGCCACGCGCTCGAGATCCGGTCCGAGCAGGTGCCGCAGATCCACGGCGGTGCCGCCAGGCCCCGCGGGCCCGAGCACGTTCAGCGCGGTCCGGGCGCAGACGTAGGCGAGCTCGCCGTGAGCCCCCACGCACGTGTGAAACAGCTCCGACTCCTGCGCCGAGGCGCCGGCGGAGGTCACTTGGAAGAGCACGCCCTTGGCGGCGGTCCAGGTGGCGCGTCCCTGCTCCACCATTCCGCGAAAGGGTGCGTCCGACGTGGCCAGCTCGGTCGTCGCGCCGCCCGGCTCCACGCGCAGCAGCGCGCCCTTCGACAGCGGGCCGACCACCGCCACGTGCAGCGTGCCCTCCACGAGGGCCACGTCGCTCACGGAGTCGCCCACGGTGACGTCGAACGCGTGCTCCGCGACGAGCGTCCCGTCCAGGCTGATGCGCAGCGCGACGCCGCGCCCCGCCGTCGAGCGCGCGAGCCAGAACCCGCCCGCGTCCGCCGAGGACGACGTGAAGGACCCCGCGCCGGACCAGAGCGGCAGCCCCGGAGCTTCCACGACGCGCAGGGCCGTGTCCGCGCCGTCGAACGACACGGCGTAGACGGCACCCCGAGCGTGCAGCAACCGGGACAGGGCGGCGCGCGCGAGCTCCGGGCGCTCCTGCGGGACCACGTCACCGTCGCGCTCGAGCACGAACAGATCGCTGGTGCCCGACACGAACGTGCGATCAGCACCGGCCGACGCCGCGGGAGGCGCGGCCTCCGCGCCGAACACGGCCGGGCACACGTAGCGCCACGCGCCGTCGCGTCGCTGTGCGAGCCCTTCCGACACGACGACGACGGTCGGCCCGTCCGCATCCGCCGCCGCGACCCCGAGGATCGCCGCAGGCGGACCGTGCGCCGCCGCACCCCGCGTGGCGGCGGTCAGCGCGAGCAGGACGGTGACGGCACGGTGGCTCACGTTCCCGCAGAGTCTACCGGGCATGCGTGCGGGGGGGAGGGGGTGCGCCCCGGCGCGCGTCGAACCCGCGTCGACGTCAGTCGGACGGTCCGTCGGAGGCAGCGTCCTGCGGACCGGCGTCGCCTGCCGCAGCTTCCGGAAGCGCATCCGGTGCGGCGTCGGGGGCTCCCGCGTCGGACCACGGCACGGGCCCGCGGCTCGAGTCGAAGCACACGCGACCGATGGGCGTCTCCGTGCAGCGCTGGTCCGAGATGGCGCACTGGCCTCCCAGCGTGGTGCAGGGGCCGGGTCGGAAGCAGTAGCCGCGCTCGTCGGTGATTCGCGCGAGCGTGTTGCAGTACATGCCCTCTTCGGCGAGGCAGTCGCCGTGCGTCGCGCACGGGGCCATGCAGAATGCGTAGTCGCCGTTGGCGCCATCGCCCGACAACCCACAAACGCCGAGTTCCTGGCCGCCACATTGCGTGCTCGTCCCGGCGTTCCCCATCACGCAGCCGGACGTGCACATGCCGAACCGCTGCGATCCGCCGTCGGGCTGGGCGATGGTGAATGCCACACACTGGCCCACGCATGGGTCAGGCTGGGTCGGGTCGCAGGGAGCGCCGGCCGGGAGACCCGTCGGCGGCGTCGCCGTGCAGAGCCCGCTGCGGGGGCTGCAGACGCGCGGGGCGGCGCAGTCGGCATCGTCACCGCAACGCGGGTAGCACGCCGTCGCGCCACCCTGGAGCTGGAGGCACCCGACGTCCTGCCGGCCGCGGCACTTCGTGGCCGGCAACGGGTCGTAGATGGACGACGTGCCGCCGCGAGTGCATCCGAGGAGGCAACGACCGACTTCCGCGGTGGGGGTTCGCTTCAGGCAGATCGCGTTCGCCTCGACCTGCGTGCAATCGGCATCGTCGGTGCAGGGCATGGAGCAATACCCGTTGCCCACGCCGGCCCCGAGCACCGCGTCGTTTTCCCCAGACGTCATGCACGTCAGACCATCGCAGTCGGTGTCCGTCCGGCACGCGGCGGCCAGGAGCGAAGCGCCCGTACCGCCGCCCGCGCCGCCCATCCCATCCGTGCCCGGGCCGTCGGCCGCTCCAGCATCGTCAGTCGAACGGTCCGCCCCCGCGTCCTTCACGGCACCTCCGCCGCGCGACCCCTCTTCGTCCGACCCACATGCCGCCGCGACGACGGCAACCGCCACCAAACCCGCGAGTGCTCTCATTGGCGCATGAAGCGCCAGCCGCCATCCAGTCGTCAAGATCGATTAGGCAGGATGGTCCGTGGGCTGCGAGCTTGCGCCAGGTGCCAGCCGGGCGCCCCGCGCCGGCCCGGCCAGAGGCGCGGCTCCGCCCCCCGTTGCGCCCGACCCTGCTGCGCCGCCGACCCCACCGTCACTGCCGGCGCAGGCGGAGGCGTCGATCCCACCAGCGCCGCCCGTGCCGGCCGCTCCACCGCTGCTGCCCGATGTCC
The DNA here is from genome assembly GCA_964487605.1 of uncultured Polyangiaceae bacterium. Classification (GTDB taxonomy): domain Bacteria; phylum Myxococcota_A; class Polyangia; order Polyangiales; family Polyangiaceae; genus JAJDAH01. The sequence goes on along the minus strand of CAZARU010000008.1, from coordinate 35,399 downwards.
CCGGGCGAGCCCTACCACGAAGCCACGGACCGCTGCTGCGCAAGCCCGAAGAAGGAAGACCGGCCGCGATGTCGTTGCGCACGACCCCACGCGGACTGCCCGCGCCCGCTGGTCAGGTCACGAAGGAGATCCAGGCGGACCGCACCTGGGCCTTCGAACGGCCCGGGCGGCTACCGCCGCGCCGCGCGCTTCGCGCGCTCGATCTCGTCCGGGCCGTACTTGAACGAGCGGAACACCCAGTTGCAGTCGTTGAACGGCATCGGCGCCTTGTCGATGTGCGGATTGATGTATTCCGCCACGATCTCCCCCGCGGGTGTCACCTCGAACATCCGTCCGTAGGCCGTCTCGGTGATGTGCGTGTTGCCGTTCGGCAGCCGCTGCGCGCTCGAGCAGTACGGGCTGAAGAAGTTGTAGAGCGAACGGTCCACGTACGCCCACACGACGCGGTTCGTTCTAGGGTCGACCTCGAGCACGCGCGAGAACGGGAACGGCATGTCGAGCCGGTGCGTGCCGTTGTCGAAGATGGTGACGTTCCCGTTCGGGAGCGGCCGCGGGTCGTGCTGCTGCGCGACGTTGGGCGGGCCATACTTCCAGAGCAGGTCTCCCGACGCGCGGTCGATCATGACGACGGTCGAGACGTTGCGGCAGCTCAGGAGGATGTGCCCGTCGACGGTCTCGGCGACCGTGTTCGAGTGCGTCCATTCCTCGCGGTGGTCCTGCAGCGTGATGATCTCGGTGTCGAAGTCGAGGTGTTCCCACGTGTTCCAGCGCCACACCTCCTCGCCCGACGTCGTCGTTTCGACGATGTAGTCCGCGTGGATGCGCCCCCCGTCCTCGGATCCGGGCTCGCCGCCCTTCACCCGCGGCCAGAACTCCTCCGGCAGTACGGTCGAGCACAGCATGAGCACGTTGCCGTTTTTGAGCTTGCGGGCGTCGTGGTGGTGGTCGGGATGCTCGACCTTCCACAGCACGTTCCCGTTCCAGTCCATCTCGAGCACGGCGCCGCCCTTGAAGTGGCGCCAGTGCTTGAAGCGGAACATGTCGTCGTTCTTCACCTGCGCGCCGTAGAACAGGTTCCCGGCGCCCGGGCGATCCTCCTCGATCAGGTAGCCGTAGAGCCCCGGCCGGTACCCGGTCTTCCACGTGTGCACGACCTCGTAAGACGTGTCGAGCAGGTACACCGTCCCGTCGCCGAACATCGGCGTGTACAGCAACGACCCGTCGAACGCCTGCTCCGCATCGCGCCCGACGAATCCGAGCCGGTGGCGCTTCTGCTTCTGCTGCTCGAGCTTCGGCACGGGGCGAAGCTATCACCCGGCGTTCGCAGGCGCGACCGTCGACTCAGCCCGGCAGGAGCTCGACGCCGACCAGCTTCCGTCGCAAGAGGCGTCGCACGCATCGTCGCACGACCGCTGATCGCGGCGCGCGAGGCGGGTTCCGGGCGTCGAGCTTCGACACGCTGCGGAGCGCAGCCGAGGCCGTCGTGGACGATCGAGGCCGCGTGAGGCTCTACCGTCCCCGCCATGACGGATCGCGAAACTCGGCCCCGCGACTCCTCTAGGCTGGCCGGGAGCGCGGTCAGCGGCCGAGGCACGGGCGCCTGTTGCGGCTCCGCCTCACCGCGGGTAGCAGCGAACGATGTTCAGGAGTGCCCTCGTCGGGGCAGGCGTGTGCGTGATGGCGCTGCTCGCTTGCAAGCAGGAGAAGCGTGACGCCCCCTCGACGGAGCCGGTCACGTCGGCGCCGGCTCGCGCGCCGGATCCGGCGCCACCTGCGCCCGCATCACCTGCCGAGGAGGCGGCTCCCCCACCGCGCAAGGCCGCGACGCGCGTGCTCACGCAGGACGAGATCTCTGCGCTGAGGAAACGGATGGCGGGAGGCACGAAGGTGTTCGCGGAGCAGTCGTTCCAGGTGGAGTTCGACGACCTCGGGGAATGCAGCTTCATCTCCGCGCTCGCCCCGAACGAGCGCGAGCTCGTGTTCTTCGTGTTCCGGAACGGCAAGGTCTACAACGGGCTCGTGACCCACGAGAAGCTGAAGGGTTGGATGCCAGGCAAGGTGAACGCGGTGGCATTCCGCGACGTGGACGGCGACGGTACGAAGGACATCGTCGTGGTAGCGGAGTACATGACCGGCGTGGGGCAGGCTGGCAGCCGGATGAATCCCTCCGCGATCGTGTTCATGCGCCGCGGCGCGAACTTCAAGCTCGACGAGGCTCGTAGCGAGAGAGCCTCGGCGGCCGGCAACGACGTGCTGCGGGCCGCGGCGCTCGCTCGCTGACGGATCCCGTGCCGTTGCAGATGGGTGTGGGAACGGGGCGCGCGGAGCCATCGTGCACGGCTGGCCGCCGACGCGGACGGCCCTACCGGTCAACCACGGTCTGGCCGGACCGTCGTTCAATGCGAATTCCGAGCGGAACGGGCGACCCGGGAGCGGTCAAACCGAGCGAGCGGATCCTGAGACATACTCACGAATCTCGGATGGCACGCGCCGTGCCTCGTCGCTGAGCCATGTCTCGGACACCCACTCCGTTCATCGAATCGAGTCCTGCGCGCCGCGGCGGGTCAGCGCGGGGTGGACGTCGGGGAGCGGCGCTGATGCCGGTCGCCGGGATAGTTGCCGGGTGTTCCAGTCTGCTCGGGCTCGACGGCATCGTATTCGACCTCGAACCGGACGCGGGGTCCGTCGACGCGTCGGTCGACGGGGCCGCCAACGACTCCGGCGTCGGCGGTCATGGCGGTGCCTCCAGCGGGGGCGCGTCGGGTTCCGGGCCCACGGACGCGTCGGGAGGCGTGGCGGGCGATGGCGGAACGGCAGGCTCGGACGCGCACGCGGGCGGCGCGGGGGTCGCAGGATCCGGCGGGAGCACCGGTGGCACGCAGGCCAGCGGAGGCGCGGCCGGCAGCGCCGGGTCGAGTGGATCGGGTGGCGGCGGCACGGAAGGGGGTGTCTCGTCGGGCCCGAGCTGCTTTGGCCTTGCGCGCGACTGCGGTGCCGCCGGCGACGACGACTGTTGCGCGACGGTCGCGGCTTCACCCGGAACCGTTCTCATGGGACGTGGCACGGAGGACTGCACGCAGACGACCCTGGGCTGCACCGCGGGTTGCCCGAACGGCTTTCCCTGCGGAGCCGACGAGGTGCCGGAGCACGCGGTCCAGGTCGGCGCGTTCTCGCTCGACAAGTACGAGGTCACCGTGGGCCGGTTCCGAAAGTTCGTCGAGGCGTACCCGGGCAGCAAGCCGGTCGTCGGCGCCGGAGCGCATCCGCGGATCGGAGGAACGGGTTGGCAGGCCGAGTGGAGCGCTTCGCTCCCCGCGGATGAAGCCGCGCTGCGCCTGAACCGCTACTGCTACGTGAAGCTCACCTGGACCGAGGAGCCGGCGGCGAACGAGCGAAAGGCGATCGACTGTGTCTCTTGGTACGAGGCGCAGGCGTTCTGCATTTGGGACGGCGGGCGACTGCCGACGGAGGCGGAATGGGAGTACGTCGCCGCCGGGGGCACGAACAACCTCCTGTATCCCTGGGGAGGCGAGCTTCCAGACTGCCTCCTCGCGAACCGAGCTCCGTGCAGGAACGAGGTCGCTGACGTCGGCGAGTTCGCGGCCGGTGCGGCGCGCGTCGGCGGACACCTCGACCTTGCCGGCAACGTGTCGGAGTGGGTGTTCGACGGGTACGACGCCGCCTGGTACCAGAACCCGGCCGCCACGGGGTCCGACGTGCTCGACACCCGATCGAGTGGGCAACGCGTCATCCGGGGTGGCGATCACGCGATGGCGCCGAGCGAACTCCGTGCGGCGTCCCGCAACCAGGGACCGGCGCAGATGCTCGGCGTCGCGGCGGTGGGCCTGCGCTGCGCCCGAGATCCATGAGGGCGTCTGCCGGCCGTGCCATCGACTCCCTCCGCGCGTACCATCGCCCGCGTGTCCCGACCGCCGCGCGGCCCTCGTCTCCCGGACCCCGCGGAACCTCCTGGTCTACTGTCCGCCATCCTCGCTGCGCTGGGACCGGTGGCGGTCGCTGCGAGCTGCGGCGGATCGACCATGGGAGGGAGCGGTGGCGGCACGGACGACGCCAGCTCCGACGCGGGCTCCCACACCACCTCCGACGCGGCCGGCCAGCGACCGGTCGATTCGGGCGCTCCGAAGCCGTTCGAGGCAGGCGATGAACTTCCGGTGTACGACGGCGGTGCTCGGTGTCCGTTCACGCTCCTCGGTCGGGACCACCGCCCCGTGCCGGTATGCACGGACCGCGATGCTGACAGGTACCTCGGCGTCACGCAGGTCTGCTTCGAAGTGCCCTCGGGGCCCGAAGGTTGCGGTGCGATCGGTGTGGGCTGCATCCTGAACGCCTACTCTTGTGGCCTGACCCAGCGCGGCGACGACGTCGCGTGCGGTCCGTTTCGCGACGTCTCGGGTGCGTGCTGCTACGAGGTCACGGGAGAGTGCGCGATAGGCCGTCCGCTCACGATCGACGGAACTGCGCGCGTGGCGCCGGCGGCCTCGCGCAGCCACTGGTCGGCCGAGCTGTCGCCCGCCGTGGATGGGCTGGACGCGAGTTCACGACGAACGCTCGCGGACCTGTGGACGCGAGAAGGACTGGCGGAGCACGCTTCGATGGCGTCGTTCGCGCGTGCCGCGCTCGAGCTCCTCGCGCTCGGTGCACCGGCGGAGCTGATCCGCCTTGCGTGCGAGGCAGCGCTGGACGAGTGCGAGCACGCAAGGATCGCGTTCGGCCTCGCCAGCGCGTACGGAGGGCGGCCCGTCGGACCCGGTGAACTCGCTACCGAGGGCGCGCTCGCAGATCTCTCCCTCGTGGGGATCACCGAGCGCCTCACCGGCGAAGGCTGCGTCGCAGAGACCGTGTCCGCCGGCATCGTGGCGGCGGCCCGCGACGCCGCCCGCGATCCGGCCGTCCGTGCAGCGCTCGAGGTCGTCGCCCGCGACGAGGCCGCGCACGCCGTGCTCGCATGGCGCCAGCTCGCCTGGCTGATCTCCGTCGGCGGCGAGCCTGCCAAGGCCGCCGCTCGGCGCATGCTCGCGCAGGCCCACCGTCACGTGGGCATCGGTCCGGTCCCCGACGGCGCTGGCGGCGACGAGACTGTGTTGCGGTCACGCGGCTGGCTGCCGCCAGACGAGCGCCGCGCCGTGGCGCGCGGGGTGCTCGCCGGCGTGGTGCTCCCGGCCGCGGAAGCGCTGGGGCTAGTGGCCGCGGCGGTCGCGTGCACCTCGCACCGCGTGGACTCGGCCGGGACCGCCGTGGACGTCGCATGGTGAGCTGCATGGCCGCCAGCGCTGCGAAGCGGCGCAAAGTGTGCTCCGCAAGGCGAACGACCGAGACCGAACGCTGCCTCGTGGGCCGCCGCCAAGGCGTGCACGCCGCCGGCGGAATCATCGTGACCGGATGCGAGTGGGCCGGGGCGAGCGGTGAGGATCGCGAGCGCAGCCATCCGTTCGTTGTACGACCTCGCAGATTCCGGTACCGTTCTCTCCGGCACCGTCAATGACGGCGGTCGTCCCTCGAAGCACCTCCTCGCGGCCCGGGCGAGGTGCAGAAGGAGAGCGAGCGATGAACGCTTCAGGTCGTGCCGGCGTAGGTGGCGTTCGATGGTGTGTGGCGGTGGGAGCACTGGCGCTCGCCTGCGGCTCGAGTTCGGGTGGTTCGAACGGCGAAGACGGTGGATCGACCACCGCGGGCCGCGGGGGCGCGGGCGGAGGCTCGACCGGGGGGACTGGGGGTGGGACCGGCGGCACTCAGGGCGCTGGAGCCGCAGGAGGCAACGCCGGCGGTGTCGGAGGATCCGGCGCGACGGCGGGGATCGGCGGTGAGAGCGGCGTTGCAGGGACGAGCGGTGCCGGCGGCGCGGCCGCGCGCGCGGGCGCTGGCGGTGGCGGTGCGGCGGGAGCGCCGGGCGCGGGAGGTGTCTCGGGCACGAGCACCGGCGGCTTCGCGGGCGCGGCAGCAGGCGGCTCCGCGGGCCAGTCGACCGGCGGCGCGGCCGGCGTGGGGGCGAGCGGGACGGGGGGCACGAGCGTGTCCGACGCGGGGCCCGTCGATGCCAGTGACGCGAATGCGGAGGCGTCCGTCGACGCCCAGCCAGCGGATTCGGGGTGCACCGACGCTGCACTCTGCGATGGCGGGTGCCTCTCGATCTGGCTGCAGACGGTGGAGCCCCGCATCGTTTTTCAGGGAGAGTACTTCCAGATGATCTGCGACTACCGGTCGTCGATTCCTGGAGGAATTGCCACGATTACTCTTCGAATTTCGGATCATCTGACGGGTACGACGATCAACACGTATCAGTCGGTCCAGGATATCGATCGTGCCGCGAATTGGCAGGCTTTCTGGAACTACAACTCGGCTTCACTGAGTCCAGGATACTATCGATTCGACTGCGACATCTGTAGCGGCATTGGTAGTGACTCACAGAGCTACATCTTCCGAGTGACTGCGCCCGTGGAACCTGGCCCCTGACCGATCGCGATTGAGCAAGATGGCCGCCAAGACCCGGAGCCTGTGCTACGTCGTGGGCTGCCGCGAAGGCGTCCATGGGACGTCTCGCTTCGTCGCCCTCGCCCTCGCCCTCGCCTTCGTCGACGTCGTCGTGAGCGTGGACGAACTCTTCGCCTAGGTCCTCGCGGTGGCGAGCCGCCGGCTTGCTCGGGTCAGCCCGTCCCGCCCACCGCGCCGGCGCCAGCCGTGGCGTACAGCTCGTCCACGTCCAGCGTGGCTCCGATGGAAGTCAGCTCCACGTGGCTTCCCGCGCCGAAGACCGCGACGATCCACTCCCCGGAGGGCTCCCGGCGCCATCGATCGATCTGCGCGCGATCCTGGGCGACCAGGACGTACTCGCGGAGCGCGGGGATGCGCTGGTAGTGCGCGCGCTTTTCCGTGCGATCGTAGTCCTCGGTGCTCGGACTCAGCACCTCCACGATCAACGTCGGGTTCGTGACGTGCGTGGGGGAATCGGGATCTCGCTCCTCCGGGCCGCAGATCACCACCGCGTCGGCGTACGTTGCCAGCCCGGTGGCCAGGACGCGGATGCGAAGGTCCGCGGAGTAGACTCGACACGGGCGTCCTCGGATCGCCGCGCCCAGCAGGGCGCTGACCGTGCCGGAGAGCGCCGCGTGCTCCGGTGTACCCCCCGCCATCGCCACGATCTCACCGTCGATGAACTCGTGGCGCACGACGCTCAGCTCTTCGACGTCCAGATAGTCTCGCAGCGAGTAGCGACGCCGTGATGCCGTGGAGGTCATGCCGATCGCCCTCAGCGTAGCACGGGCGGTGCATGCGGGACGCATCGCCGAAGGCGTCGGGCGGATTCGTGTTCCGCTTTCGGACGTGGTCGATCGCGAAGAGCGCGCCGAAGCGCGCCGGCGTAGCTGGGTGTCGGGCCAGCGCCCTCAGCGAGGCGGCAACACCACGTCCGCCCAGAGGATCGAGAGATCCAGCTCGATGGCGTCGAAGGGCTCGGCGCGCACCTTCACGTTGCCCTCGTGGACCGCCACGATCAGCCACGCGGGGCCATCGCGGCGGAGGACCTCGAGGGTGCGTTGTAGCGGGTCGACGAGCCAGACGTGGTGCACGGACTCGCGAGCGTAAAGCGGAAGCTTGCGCGCTCGGTCCATCGCCTCGGTGCCCGGTGACATCACCTCGCAGGCCCAGTCCGGAGCGAGCGTGAAGAACGACTCCTCGACCGTGATCTCCGGCATCCGCGCCCGTCGCCACCCGGCCAGGTCCGGCACGACGACGTCCGCGCCGAGGTGCACCTCGGGCTCGAACAGCAGGATCCACCCTCCCGGACCGCCGCGGCCACGCTTGAACGGCGGGCCGAGCTCCTCGCTCAACGCTGTCGCCGCGACGGCATGGGGCTTTGCCGGGCGGGGCTGCAGGCTCAGCTCCCCGTCGATGATCTCCGCCACGACGTGGGGCGGCGCCGCGAGGACGTCCTCGTACGTCGCTCGTCGCCGCGCTGGGTCCGCCATTCCTCCGGAAGCCTACCACGCTGCCGGTTCGCGGCCCGGTTGCCGACATCGGCGACTGGCGCGCAGCGCTCTCTCGGCACCGCGAGCGTGACTCTTTCGCGGCGCCGGCCTCTCGATCACTCGATGGGCATGATGCCTCTCCTCAGCGCCCAGTGCGTGAGTCCGACGGCGCCGTGGACGCCGAGCTTGCGCATCGCATTGTCCCGGTGTTTCTCCACCGTTCGCGCGGAGATTCCCAGAAGCGTGGCGGCTTCTCGGCTGGTCTTTCCGAGCGCCACCCACCGAACGACTTCACGCTCGCGGTCCGTCAGGGGCGAACCCGCCTCCGGACGAGTCGGGGCCTCGGAATGGTCGAGGATCCAGGGCCCCCACTGCGCGGGAACCGGCTGGCCATCGAGCGCGCACGTGATCGCCGCGCGCAACGCTCCCATCGGGGCGGTTTTCGAGAGGACTCCCCACGCGCCGGCGCTGATCATCTCGCGCCTCATGTCGTGAGTGGCCGAGCCGGTGAAGCCAATCACCGTGACCTCCGGAACGACCGCCTTCAGCGCCCGCGTCGCTTCGATTCCGGTCATCGAAGGCATCACGAGATCCATCAGGACGACGTCCGGCTCGTGCTGAACGGCAAGGCGGATCGCGGAGTCGCCGTCGTGCGCCTCCGCCACCACGAGTAGCGAATCGCTCAGGCTCAAGAGTCGTGACAGGCCCGTCCGTAGCGCCGGGTGATCATCGACGAGGAGGACGCGGACCACGGTGTCTCGCACCGCAGGGGACGGCACACCGCCTGCCGCCGCTGCCGACCGATGGCCGAGGCCCTCGCCGAGTGTGATGGCGGCGCTGCGAGCGTGCGCGCCCGCGCGGAGCGCCTGCGCCCCCGAACGCGTGAACAGCAGCACGACTCGAGCGTTCGGTGCGTCCGGATCGCCCTCCACTCGCAGCCCGAAGGCTCCACCGAACGCCCCGGCGCGACCTCGCACGAATCGAGCTTCACCCTCGAGGTCGACGAACACCTCCGAAGGACCGTTCGACCATACCGATCCGACGAGCCCCTCTCCGGGGCCGAAGGCGACGCATCGGCTCAGCGCTTCGAATGCGGCGTCTGGTTCGGCCGACCAGCTCGCAGCGAGTCGCATGGACCCGGCGGCCTCGACCGCCTGCCACAGTTCGGCACGAACGATGCCCAGGGATGACGCGAACAACCTGCCTTCTCCCGCGCAGGCCCGAAGGTAACGCGACGTCATGTTGTGGGGAACTGCGACGTGCCTCGGCACTGGGGAGTTCTACGCATTCCGCTCCTCTACCGGCCCGGATACCCTCGGGTTTCATCTATCGAGCGCGCCGGAGGTCCCCGACGCGTGGCGGATCGGGTGAAAGATCGTTGAATTTCCTAGTTTTCTCCCTGGACGGAGAGCGCCACGCGCTGGCGGCCGAAGCGGTCCATGAGCTTTTCCGCTGCGTCCTGCCGACGTTCCTGCCGGGCAGTCCGGCCGTCGTCGAGGGGGTGATCGACTACCGCGGAACTCTGGTTCCGGTGCTGAACCCCCGCGTGCGGTTGGGTCTGCGGGACCGGCTTGCGCTGCCCGACGACCACTTGGTCATCGCTCGCACGGGACGGCGCGACGTCGCGCTTCGCGTCGACCGCGTCATCGATCTCGTCGAGCTCGACGCGCCGGAGGGCGGAGACGCCGCGCCCGTCCGGCTCGGAAACGAGGTCATTGCAGGGATCCTGCGGCTGCCGAGCGGCCTCGTCCTGCTGGAGGATCTCGACCGCTTCCTGAGCCAGGCGGAGGACGCGGCCCTCGATGCAGCACTCGGCCGAGCCTCCGAGGCGGCGTCGTGAACGACGCCGCCCAGGTCGCGGAGAAGCTCGACGTCGACGCGACGCTCCAGGCCGTGCGCGAGCGGACGGGTCTCTTCTTTCCAGCGGGTCGCCTGAAAGCAGCGCGATGCGCCGTGGAGCGCTGGCGCGCCGGATGCGGAGCGTCGCTGGAAGCCACTCCGTCGACCTGGAGCGACGAGGCCCTCGACGAGCTGCTCGACTGCCTGGCGGTGCCGGAGACCTACTTCCTGCGCGAGCGCTCTCAGATCCAGATGCTGCGCACGGTCGTGCTTCCCACCGTGGGGCGCCACCGCCAGCCGGTTCGGATCTGGTGCGCCGGATGCGCGTCGGGGGAGGAAGCGTACACGCTCGCGATCCTCGCGCTCGACCAGGGAGTCCGGGTGGAGATCGTCGCGACGGACCTCCGGAAGACGGCGATCGCTCAGGCGACCGCTGGGCGGTACGCCGCTCGCTCGATGCGCCTGCTCGACGCGGCCACGGTCGAGCGCTACTTCGTTCGCGTCGGCGGGCTCCACGAAGTGGGCCCCGAGGCGCGCCGGGTCGTCTCCTTCGCCCGGCACAACCTGCTGATCGACGAACCACCCGCGACCGCGGACGGCCGCCGTGAGTACGACGTCGTCCTGTGCAGGAACGTGCTCATCTACTTCGACGCGCCGTCGGTGGCACGGGTCGCCGCGACGCTCACGGCGGCGCTCGGCGCCGGTGGTTGGCTCGTCACGGGTCCGTCGGATCCGCCGCTGCAGGGGATCGCCCCCCTGGACCTCGAGAGAACACCGTCAGGCCTGGTTTATCGGCCCGCGACGGCTCGCTCCCCGAGCGCGCTCCCCATGGCCACGCCACCGGTCGTGCAGGAGCGACACCCGCCGAGCCCACCGATCGGCGCACCCCCGGATTCAGCCTCGACGGGGACCGCGCTCACCGCAGCGACCTTTCCGACCGCCGCGCGCCCTACCGAACCCTGCGACGACGCACCTCGCTCGCTTCCGGAAGTGGAGCGCGCAATCGCGGCGGATCCGCTCTCGCCCGGGCTTCACGAGCTTCACGGTGAGTTCCTGCTCGAAGCAGGGCACGTCGCCGGTGCCGAGGCCGCGTTCCGTCGCGCGCTCTTTCTGGATCCCACCCGCCCAAGCGTCCACTTCGTGCTCGGCGAAGTCTTGTTGCGTCAGGGGCTTGCCTCGCCTGCGGCGCGAGCGTTTCGAAACGCCGTCGCAGCTGCTGCGATGCTCGGAGACGCCGACGACCTGGTGACGGCTGCAACCGCTCGCCTCGGTGATCTCTGCTCCGAGCGGAGGGCCACGTGAACGCCGAGGGCATCGATTGGTCGGCGATCCGCGAACGACTGGCGCGGGCGCAGGCTGCGGTCGAAGGGGGCCGTTCTGGAAAGCGCGACGCCGACGTTCAGCGCGAGCTCGAGGCGCGGCGCGTACGCCTGGCGCGACCGAGTGCCGCCACCACGAGCCCCGCCGCGACGGAGTACCTCGAGTTTCGCGTGGACGATGAAGCGTTCGCCGTCGACATGGCGCGACTGATCGAGGTGGTGCGAGCCGCCGGCGTCGCCAAGCTTCCGGGCGCGAGCGACGAGATCGTCGGGATCGCCAACGTGCACGGAACCGCGCTCCTCGTGCTGGATCCGGCGCTGCTGGCCGGAGCTTCCGAACGCTCCCGGCGGACGGGATCGACGCTCATCGTGCTGGGGCATCAGCGGCGGGAAGTGGCTCTCCTGGTCGACACAGTCGACAAGATCACCCTGGTGGAATCGACGCGTATCGCTCGAACGGAAACAGCCAGCGGCAGCGTCCTCCAAGGCGTCGTCGACGGTCGTGTGTTGCTGCTGAGCTCAGACGCCTTGCTGGACCTCGAATCACTTCGCGCCCCCGCCGGAGAAGGGAGTTGACATGACCCAGCTCGTCCCCTGGCATCGACGCGTCGGCACGCGCCTCGCGGGGCTGACGTTACTCGTCTTCGTGATCTCCGCGGCAGCGATGTCTTACACCCGGGCCGCGCTGGACGACCTTGCTGGTGATTCCCGGTGGGTCGGTGAGGCAGGCAAGGGGCGGCGTGCTGCATTCCACGTGCTGTTCCTGGCGACACGCATCGCTTCGGAGACGGGAGGCGCCGCCGGTGCGGATGCGCGCGAGCTCCGGGAAGTCATCGGTGACGTCGAGGCTCGGTTCGCGACGCTGGAGAATGGCGACTCCTCGAAGGGCATCCCTGCTGCGAGCGCGCACGCGAGGGAGAGCCTCGAGCGTCGCTCCCGGCGGTGGCGGGACAAGGTGCGCCCTATCCTCGACCGGCTCCTCTCGGGGGGCGGCGTCGAGGCCCGTGACCTGGCCGAGCTCGAAGCACTGATGCGCGCGCACGGTAATGACGCCGCGGAGTCGGTGGACGCAGCGATCGCCGAGCAAGCTGCGGCGACGAGCCGCGCGGCCGCTCTGCAGGGGCTCTTCCTCGCGGTGGTCCTCCTCCTCCTGGCGGGGGCCGCGCTCGTGGGGCGCAGCGTGGCTCGCCGAACGAGCGACCTCGCCGCGACCGCGGAGCGCATCGCGGCCGGCGAACTCTCCTTGAAGGCCCCCGTGAGCGGCAGGGACGAGATCTCGACCCTGGGGGACAGCTTCAACGCGATGACGGGTGCACTGCGCTCCAAGATCGAGCTCGAGACCGCATCTCGCGAACGGCTCGAGAGAATCGTCGAAGCAGTGGTCGAGACGACGCGTGCTCTGGCGTCGTCGTCGGCAGAGATTCTCGCTGCCGCGTCGCAGCAGGCGGCCGGCGCTCAGGAGCAGGTCGCGGCGGTCACCGAGACCGCGAGCACGGTGGACGAGGTCGTCCGCTCATCGGACCACACTGCGGAGCGGGCGCGGTCCGTCGCGAAGGCCGCCGAGCGGTCCGACGAGAGCAGCCGGGCAGGGCGCTCATCCGTCGATCAATCGGTCAACAGCATGCGAGCCGTTCAGGCGCAGGTCGAGAGCATCGCCGAGTCGATCGTGTCCCTGGCCGAGCAGGCGCAATCGATTGGAGAAATCATCACCACGGTCAACGACATTGCCGAGCAGACGCACCTCCTCGCCCTGAACGCCGCCATCGAGGCGGCGCGCGCGGGCGAGCATGGGCGCGGCTTCTCCGTCGTGGCCGCGGAGGTCAAGGCGCTCGCGGATCAGTCGAAGAACGCGACGGCGCAGGTACGGCAAATCTTGGGGGAGATCCAGCGAGCGACCCACGGCGCCGTGCTTTCCACGGAGGAGGGAACGAAGAAGGTTCGAGCCACGACGGACGTGCTGGCCCGGGCCGACGCAATGATCCAGGCCCTGGCTGAGGCCGTGGGGGAGGCCGCTCAGCTGGCGGCTCAGATCGACGCGTCTGCGGGCCAGCAGCGGGAGGGGATGAACCAGATCCACGACGCCATCAGGAGCATCAACGACGCGGCGTCGCAGAACCTCGCGGCAACCCGCCAGACGGAAACCGCCGCCCGCGATCTCGACGCCCTCGCGGTGCGCCTCAAGACGCTCGTGGCCGGCTGAGAGCTTCCGTGGACCACGACGAACTGCTCCGCCACCTCCGCCGCGTCTTCTTGGACGAACTGGAGCAGCAGCTGGTGGTGTTCCAGGAGGCCGCCGCCGCCGTCGACGGCGCGCCCGCCGACGGCGTCGAAGAGGCCGTTCGCGTGATGTTCCGGGTCGCCCACAGCCTCAAAGGAGCTGCCCGTGAGGTGAGCGTCCGCCCCATCGAACGCGCGTGCCACGCCCTCGAGAGCGTCCTCGGCAGTGTCCGGGACGGGAAGCGCCCGCTCGGCGCATCGCTCGTGACCGAGCTTCAGCGCATGGGTGACGCGCTTGCAGCTGCCGGAGCAGCGCTCCGCGAGGGACGACCCATGGACGCAGCCGGGCTCACCGAGGGAACGGCTCGCCTCGACGCGGTCGCGATGGAGCGCCACGCTGCGCCTCGAACGTCAGGTGTGACGAGCGACGACACGCGCGCTGCGGCTCGCACGCCGCCCACGAACGCCCTCGACGCGAACTACACGTCGCCCCGCGTGGAGACGACCCTTCGCGTTGACGCCGGCAGGCTCGATTCGGTAGCGGCGAGCGCCGCCGAGTGCGCTGCTCACTCGGCCGCCGTCGAGCTGGCGCGAGCGGAGCTGGAGGAGCTGCGCGTGGACATCGCTCACTGGCGCACGCGGAGCCGAGTCAGGCGGGTGAGGGGAGACCTCCCGAGTTCGGACCTCGGCGGTGCTTCCGTGGCAGCAGCGCACGACACGCCCTCCGGCGACGCCGTGGGTGCCTGGCGATCCTTCGAAGCGCGCCTCGATTCGGCGACGCGGCGCCTCGCTGCGGCCTCCCGGGCGGTTTCGCAGCACGTGCGGCATCTCGAGGACGACGTGCTGCGGACCAGGATGGTTCCCCTGATGGACGGATTCCGGGGCCTGGATCGCCTGGTGCGCGACGTGGCGTCGGCGGTCGGAAAGGAGGTTCAGCTCACGGTCGACGGCGGGAGCCTGGAGGTAGACCGGGCGGTCGCCGAGCGCCTGCGAGATCCCCTTCGGCATCTGGTCCGCAACGCCGTCGATCACGGAATCGAGGCGCCGGAGATTCGAGAGCGGCGCCGGAAGCCCGTTCAGGGAGCCCTGAAGGTCCGCGGCACGCTGGTCGGGACGAGCGTCAGGGTGGAGATCTCCGACGACGGGGGCGGCGTGGACGTCGATGGGCTACGCCGGAATGCGCAGCGGGCCGGCGTAGCCGTACCCGATGGCGAGCTGGAGGCGGCGCGGCTGGCGTTCCATCCCGGGTTGACGACGGCGAGGGAGGTCACTCACGTTTCGGGACGGGGAGTCGGACTCGACTCGGTTCGCGCGACGGTCGAGGCGCTCGGCGGCCACATCGAAATGCGGACCGAGGCGGGCGTGGGCACCACGTTCGCCATCGTCGCGCCCATCACGCTGAGCACCTCGGCGGCGGTGTTCGTGCGCGCAGGGGGCGAGGTCGTCGCGCTGCCGTCGAATCACGTACGTGCGCTGGTCCGCGGCGATCGCGTGACCCTTCGTTCCATCGACGGCCGCGAGAAAATGCTCATCGACGGTGAAGCGCTTCCCGTCGCGTCGCTGGCCGCGCTGCTGGGACTGGAGTCTCGCGACGACCGCCCGACCGGAGAACCGTACTTTGCCCTGCTGGGAAGCGCCTCCAGCGAGGCCGCGCTGCACGTGGACGCGGTCGTCAATCACGCGGAAATCGTCGTCAAGCCGTTGAGTCGCCGGCTGCCCAATCTGCGACTCGTCATCGGCGCCACGACGACCACCGATGGCGGCATTGCGATCGTGCTCAGCGGCGCCGAGCTGGTACGCGCGGTGCTCGGCATCCAGTCGAGTGCGCTCCGTATCCCGGCGGAGGCAGCGGACGCGCGGAAGGCACGGTTGCTGGTGGTCGACGACTCCCTGACGACCAGAACTCTCGTCAAGACGGTGCTGGAGACCGAAGGTTTCGAAGTGATCGCCGCCGCGGACGGCGTGGAAGGGTGGGAGCGGCTCCAGCGCGACTCGTTCGATCTCGTGGTCACCGACATCGAGATGCCGCGCCTGAACGGGTTCGAACTCTGCGAGCGCATTCGCGCGCGCCACGAGCGCAGGAACCTACCGGTGATTCTGCTGACGGGCCTCGGGGGCGAGCGCGACAGGACCCTCGGCATGGCCGCCGGAGCCGACGCCTATCTCGTGAAGAACGACTTCGACCAGCGGAAACTCATCGATGCGATCCGCCGCCTCCTCTAGCCCGCCGCGTGTCGTGATCGCCGACGACTCGGCCACCGCGCGCGCGTTGCTTCGCTCGATTCTGACGGACACGGGAGCGTTCGACGTGGTGGGCGAGGCTTCGACGAGCGAAGCCGCGCTCGCGCTGGTGCATCGGCTCCGCCCGGACGCAATCACCGTCGATCTGGAGATGCCAGACTGGGACGGACTGGAACTGACTCGCCGGATCATGGAGCAGGCGCCGACGCCCGTCGCGGTCGTTTCGGGCCACGTGCGGCGGGACGACATGCGGCGCTGCGCCAGCGCGCTGGCGGCGGGCGCGCTGGCCGTCCTGCAAAAGCCGGAGGGACCGGGTTCGCCGGAATTCGATCGAACTCGCAGTGAGCTACTCGGCTCGCTTGCGTCGCTGGTCCAACTTCGACTGAGGAGGCCGAAGGCTCCGCCCGAACGGCGCGCTCGCTTGGCGAGCGACACCTTCTCCCCGACGAATGTCGACGTGATCGCCGTTCTTGCCTCCACCGGGGGGCCGTCGGTTCTGCGGCGCCTGATCGCCGCGGTGTCGCCGAGAACGCCGCCGATGCTCGTGGTCCAGCACATGGCGCCCGGGTTCATCGGCGCGCTCGCCGAGGCCTTCGACCGCCAGGTCGCGTGCAGCGTGGGGGTAGCAGAGCAGGGTCAGTCACTGAGGCCTGGTCACGTCTACCTGGCTCCCGACGGTGCGCACCTGGGCGTTTCCCGCGCTGCGACGGTCACGCTGTCACGAACCGACGCCGTTCGAGGTTTTCGACCAGCGGGAACCGAGCTGTTTCGTTCCGTCGCTCGGGCCTTCGGCGCCCGATCCCTCGCCATGGCGCTGACCGGGATGGGCGAGGACGGCCTGGAGGGCCTGCGAGACGTGAAGGAGGCCGGCGGAGCGATCGTCGCCCAGGACGAGGCTTCTTGCGTCGTCTACGGGATCCCGCGCGCAGTCGTCGAGTCTGGCCTCGCCGCCGCTACGCTCTCGACGACCGAACTCGAGTCGCTGATCCGAACCACTTCTGGAGGCGCGCGATGAGGCGAATACTGGTTGCCGAGGACAGCGCTACGCAGGCCGCGGCGCTAGAGGCCGCGCTCACGGAGGCGTCGTTCGACGTCGACGTCGCACGGGACGGCCGCGCAGCGCTCGCGATGGTGCGGACCCAACGCTACGACGCAGTAGTCAGCGACGTCGTGATGCCGCTACTCTCGGGTCTGGAACTCTGCCAGGAGATACGAGCGGACGAGCGGATTCGAGCCGTTCCGGTCGTGCTGCTGACGACCCTGGACGATCCCGCGGCGGTGCTTCGCGGAATTCAGGCGGGTGCGGATACCTACGTCACCAAGCCCTACGAAGCCGACGATCTCATCGCACGGCTGCGGGCTCTCATCGATCGCGGTGTGACGCCAAGGGCAGCACTGGCCACGACGGCCGACGCATCCTTCATGGGGCAGCGCTTTCAGCTGTCCTTCGATGCGACGCAGATGCTCCACTACTTTCTCTCGAGCTTCGAGGACTACGTCCGCGCGCGCGCGAGGGAGGAAGTCGAGCGTCAGTCGAACGAATCGCTTCGTGAGGCCCTGCGATTCGTCGAATCGACGTTCGACGCACTTTCCGTTCAAATAGCGATTCTGGACTCCGGTGGGAAAATTCTTGCCGCGAACGCAACGTGGCTCCGCTTTGCGGAGAAGTTCGGCCTGCGTGAGCAGGGATGGGTCGTGGGCGTGAACTATCTGGACCAGCTCGCGAACGTCACCGGTTCGGATCGGGAGGAGGCCGCAGCGCTGGCGACGGGCATTCGAGGCGTTCTGGAGCGCGAGCGAGACACGTTTGCGCTCCAGTATGCGCGCTGCGACACCGTGGAGGAGCGCTGGTGCAACATCCACGTGACGCGCTTCGAACTGGCGGAGCAGACCCGGGTCGTCGTGGCACACGAGGACGTCACTGAACAGACGCGGGCGTTGCGGCGGCAGCGCGCGCAGTTCACGGTGACGCGCACCCTCGCGGACGCGACGTCCCTAGACGACGCGGGGCCCGCGCTACTGCAGGCGATGTGCCACGGCGTCGGCTGGGACGTGGGGGAGCTCTGGCTGGTCGACGGGCAACGATTGTGGCAGACCGCGTCGTGGAGCGATCCGTTCACCGGCGTGCCAGCGAACGACGACCACGCACCGACGCCAGAGCTGCGCGTCGGGGAGGGGTTGGAGGGGCGTGCGTGGAAGCTGTCCAGCGCCCAGTGGGTGGAAGACTTGCGACTCGAGGCTTCCGACCGCGACTCGCTCGCCAGGAACTCACGGCTGCGCTCCGGCGTCGCGGTTCCGGTAGGGCGCGGCGACGCTGTCGCCGGAGTGCTCGTGTTCCTCTCGATCCGTTCACGCTCGGAGGACCCTGTCACGATTGCGGTGCTCGAGGACGTTTGCGATCAAATCGCGCAGTTCCTGGCGCGACGATCTGCGCAGACGGCGCTGGAGCAGCGCGCGGAGGAGCTGGCCCGCTCCGAGGGAATGCTTCGGTGCATCCTGGACAGCGCTGCAGACGGTATCATCGTCGCCGACGAGACCGGCACCTTGCTGACCAACCGCGCGGCGGAAGCGCTGGTGGGGCAGGGCGTTTCCCAGGCGGGGCCTTCACCGCTCGGAACCCTCGGCGTGTTCCTTGCGGACGAGACGACGCGGATCGGCGAGCAGGAGCTGCCGCTCGCGCGCGCCACGCGCGGCGAGGCGACGAACGACGTCGAGCTGTTCGTGCGTACCGCGGACGCCGCCCAGGGAGTCCACGTGAGCATGAGCGGGCGGCCTTTGATCGGTCCCGGGGGCGCCGTCGCTGGGGGCGTCGTCGTGTTCCGGGATCTCACCGAGAAGCGTGAAGCGTTGCGGGCCCTGGCTCAGCGAGAGGAGCAGCTTCGAAAGGCCCAGCGCCTCGAGGCGGTAGGACGCCTTGCGGGCGGCATCGCCCACGACTTCAACAACCTCCTCACCGCCATGATGTCGTACGCCACGTTCCTCGCCAGCTCGCTGGAGCCCGAGACGACGGCGTACGAGGACGCACACGAGATCCTGCGCGCGGCAGAACGCGCCAGCAGCCTCACGCGCCAACTGCTCAGCTTCAGCAGGCGGCAAATCCTGCAGCGTCGCGTGTTCGACGTCCGCGACGTCTTGCAGGACATGGAGAACCTGCTGCGCCGCCTGGTCGGTGAGCAGGTCCGGCTGACCCTCGACCTCGCGGATGCGAGCTGCCGTGTCGAGGCGGATCCGGGTCAGTTCGAGCAGATCGTGGTGAACCTCGCCGTCAACGCCCGCGATGCCATGCCTCAGGGCGGCGAGCTCACGATTCGAGCCGAGCGCGCCCACCTCAGCAATCCGCCCAGCCCGTCGGGCTCGCTGCCCAAGGGATACTACGTGATCCTCACGGTTTCGGACACGGGAACCGGAATGTCGAGCGAGGTGAAGAACCAGATCTTCGAGCCGTTCTTCACCACGAAGGAGAAGGGCCACGGAACCGGGTTGGGACTGGCGACCGTTCACGGAATCGTGCACCAGAGCGGTGGTCACATCGAGGTGGAGAGCTCCCCGGGTCACGGCACGACGTTCCGCGTGTACCTGAGGGAGACGGATCAAGAACTCAGCGAATCCCTTCCGCCGGCTCCGCTGTCGATGCAGCCACTCTCGGCCGCCAACGTGCTCTTGGTGGACGATGACGACGAGGTGCGGAGGGCGGCGTCGAGAGCGCTCCGCCGAGCCGGGTATACCGTCATCGACGCCGGCAGCCCCGGTGAGGCTCTCCTGCTGGCGGAGCGAGAGTCGTCCCGAGTCACGCTCTTGCTGACGGACCTCGTGATGCCGCTCATGAGCGGTGCCGATCTCTACGAGCGTGTCCTGAAGCTCGTACCCGGCGTGCGAGTCGTATTCATGTCCGGCTACGCGACTTCGGACATGCTCGATACGCTCCCGGCTGGCGCGCCGATCCTGAGAAAGCCCTTCGCGCCGGAGGACCTGACGCGTGCGATCGAGGACGCGATTCGCGCAGCGGACTACGCGTAGGGGCCGCTGCCCTGGCACCCCGCCAGCGCAGTAGTAGGCTCGCTCCAGCGGCCACGCGATGACGTCTCGCGAACTTCGAGCCTCGGCCCTCGCGGGCCTCGCCGCGGCGCTCGCGGCGGGGGTTGCGCACGCGCAGCCCGTCGTGAGCCCGTTTGACTCCGCCACGAACGTGCCGACGAACGTGGTGCCGTTCATCGACGGCCATGTGGACGGCAGCAGCGTTCGGCTGCTCGACGGCTCGGGCGCCGCCGTGGACGCGAGCGTCGTGGAGGTCGGCGAGAGCGTCGAGCGCAGCGGAGGCAGCGGGGCGCGCTCGTTCGAGATCTTTCCCGCCATCGCCCTCGAGGCGGAGACGACGTACACGCTCGCCGCCACGACGCGCGGGCCTCCGCTGCGCTCCTCGTTCACGACCGGAATGGGCCCTGCGGAACCGTCCGTACCCTCGACACCGGCGGTGGTCGCGCAGCTCACGTTCACGCGCCCGGAGACCGGTTACCGGGGGAGGCACGCCTGCCTGCTGGCAGAGGGCGCAGAGTTCGTCGACATCACCGTGCTTCCGGTGGTGGACCCGGCCACGGCCGCCCCACCGGGCGCCTACCCGGAACTCCATTTCCTGCGAGAGGGCCCGGAGCACACCCTGTACGGCATCGCAGACTCGGACCTGTGCCTGGAGATCCGTGCGCGGAGCGTGACCGGTGAGCGCTCCGCGCCCGTGCGCGTCTGCGACCTCCCGTTCTATCCGGCGAGCGGGTGGTACCCCACGTGCCGCGACGGCCGAGTGCGCGCGAACGACTCCTGGTACGCCGACGAGGGACCGCCGGACGGTGGCGACGCCGCGGGCGCAGCGGACGCATTCGGCGGTGGTGCGGATGCGGCGTCTTCGCGGGACGCGTCCGACGCTGCGCGCGCGTCGGACGAGCCGAGTCGCCGCGGGTCCGGCGCATGCTCGACCACGAGGCCCCACGGAGTCCCCCCGGGATCGGGATCGACCGTCGCGTTCCTGGTCGCGCTCTCCACGCTCGGTCTCGGCTCGCGGCGGAGGCTCGGGATCCGGGCGCCGTCGGCCGACGTCACTTCGTCAGGACGATGTCGCAGCTTCCCGGGCCGACCTTGCAGCGCTCGGTGATCTTCGTCGTCGTGGCCGTGCCGGTGCAGTCGAGGGGCTCACCGTCCGGTGAAGTGCCCATGACGGTGAACGTCCCGTCCGGCTCGAGCTCCACGGGGACACCGTCCTCGTCCGTGGCCGAACAACCCGACTGCGTCAGCGTCACCGTCGCGCCCACGAAGTGGGCCGCGCAGTGCTCCGTGATGGTCCACCTGCCCGAGAGGTCGGGACACGTGCTCCCGCCGCCGGCTCCGGCGGTGCCGCCCGCCGCGTTCCCACCGGCGCCCCCGGCGCCGCCCGAGCCCGTTTCGTCGTCGGTCGAGCCGCCGCACGCGCACGCGAGGCAGGTCGCGAAGACGGCGAGCGACCGCAGGTTCATGGCGCTCCCAGGGTCCACGGCGCAGGCGCGCCCGTCAAGGCGCGACCACGAGGGCTCGATGGCCCGGCCGCGAGCCTCGATCCCGCGTCGTCGCACGGCCGAAGTGGTACGCTCGTCGCTCGCAGTCCATGATCAGGTCGATCTCGTTGGTGCCGAAGGGGTTCGCCGGTGTCTGCGTCCTCGCCTCGATGCTCGGCGCCGGCTGCTCGAGCACCAAGACTGGCGTGGGGTCGGGCTCCGACGGCGGCAACACGTGCGATCCCGTGGCGCTCACCCGCGCCTGTCCCGCGGGGTCGAGTGCGGAGGTCGAAGTGCGGTCCTGCGACGCTCCGGGGAACAGCGTTGTCACGAAGAAGGGAACGGTGACGGGAGTCTGCGGCGAAGTCGAAGTGTGCCGCGTCTTCTGCCGACTCACGACGCCCTGTCTGTGCGGCGTGGCGTCCCTCACTGCAGACCAGGTGGAGTGCATGTCGTGTCCAGCGAGCTGCGGGGATGCCCTGTGCCAGCCGGGTGAGGACTCCCGAACGTGCCCGGAGGACTGCGGAGCGCCGTGCTCCGCGGGTGACGAGCGATGCGCCGGCGCGCTGCTGCAGCGCTGCGACGCGGGGGGCGCGTGGAGGGACGCGCCGTGCGGTGACGGGGCCGTGTGCGCCTCGAAGACGACGGACGCGACTTGCGAGCCTTGCGATCCCTCAGCGCCGACCACCTGGTACGTGGACCGGGACGGGGACGGGTTCGGCGACCCGGAAGGAGCGACCCTCGCGGGCTGCACGCCGCCGGAGCGCTTCGTGGACGACGCAACCGACTGCGACGACGAGGACTTCTTCAGGAACCCCGCCGTCGGATGTGGGCCGTCCGGCGATGCCGGTTCGGACTCGGCGGTGGAGGCCGCGTGTGCCGACGGTTCCGACGACCAGTCGTACGGTGCCGACATGGTCGGATGCGACGGAGAGGTGCTCCAGTGCAACGCCGAGACGCTGTGCGCGCCGGCGTGGCACCTGTGCTCTCATGGTGAGTACGCACTACGCGGCGGCGCCGATGTTCGGGCGACGGCTCCGCGCTGGCTTCGGTCCTGCGTCCGTGAAGCGTCGAGCGATCAGGTCACCTGCCCGACGGAGGAAGGCTGTGACTGCCAGGTCGGTGCCGGTGATGGTCCCCAGCTGCCCGTCGCATTCGCGTGCTCCACGGGCGAGCCCCTCACGTCGGACGTCGACGGCATGGGTCTCGTTGCGGACACCGTCAGCCCCCGACGCACGCCGGGCTGCCCCACCGCGCCCTGCACCTACGTCTCGACGTACTTCCACTACGCCCTAGCGTGGGGAGCGACCTGCTGCCGGTGAGCTCACCCTCGACCTCGCTCAGAACTCCCGGTCGTACAGGCCAATCCACATCGCGCACTCGGTGCTGCGAAAGTCGTCGATGACGCTGACTTCGACGTCGAGGTTCAGCCGCTGGTCGTCGTCCGGGCCGAAGGGCGGCCAGGTGACCTCACCGGGGCCGTTGGGATCACCGGTGTGCGCGAAGCGGGACCAGTAGCCCTGGATGGTCCTGCCGAGCTCGCGGTCCTCGTCGGAGATGTCCGGGATTTCCGACCCGAACACGTAGGCGATCTCGGCGCCGTGGGTCGCGCGCAGGTCGAGCGAGGCGAGCGCCGCGAGGGGGATGGCGCGGGCGAAGTTGTAGAGGTGGACGGGGGCGCCGGCGGCGGCTGCGCGGCGCGCCGTGTCGTAGGTTCCGCAGACCAGGCCGCTGTCTCCGCTCACGCGCATGAGCGCGTGGTTGGGCGACTCGAAGGCGCTCGCGGGATACGTGGCGGCGATGGTGGCGGCGTCGGTGCCGAAGGCTCGCTCGAGCGCCTCCAGGTACTCCTCCTCGGTCGTCACCGGCGCCGCGCCGATGTGGAAGAGCGTTCCTTCGTCGGAGTTGGAGCCCAGAAGGTACGGCACCTTCGCGAAGTCCCCCGCCTCGAACAGCAGACGCGGCTGCTCCGGCAGCACGTCGCCGTCGATGATCGGGTTGAAGTCCCAGAGCGCCGTCGTGCCTTGAAAGCGAGGGCCGCCGGGGAGCGGCATTGCGGGTTCGTTCGCCGTCGCGGGCGGGATGAGGAGCGCTTCGACGGGCTTGCCGCGCAAGCAGCCGAGCACGTTCGGGTCCGTGGCGCAGCCGACGGCCTCGACGAATCCCTGCACCTCGGTCTGGGCGACCGCGAGCGTGTCGTGGGCCGTCGTGCAGCCGCCGCTCTGGCTGATGGCGCGGTGAAAGAGCCCGCGGCTGCCCGGTGACACCACGTGCATGCACGTGTCGAAAGAGCCGGCGGACTCCCCGAAGACCGTGACGTTGTCCGGATCGCCGCCGAACGCGCCGATGTTGTCCCGCACCCACTCTAGCGCCAGGCGCTGGTCGAGCAGACCCTGGTTGCCGGACACGGGTCGCTCGGGGTCCTCCGCGCCGAGCTCGGGATGCGCGAAGAAGCCGAACACACCGAGGCGATAGTTCGTGCTCACGACGACGACGTCGCGCGTCTCGACGAGCGTTCTGCCGTCGTAGAAGAGGCCCCCGAGGCCCAGGGGGACCTCGTCCGCTGCCGACCCGCTCTGGTTGCCTCCGCCGTGGATCCAGAAGAGCACCGGCAGCGGCCGGGAGGGCGGCTCGGCGGGTGCCCACACGTTGAGGTACAGACAGTCCTCGTCGGTGCTCGGCTTGCCGTTGATGGAGTCGCCCTGGGGGCAGCCGCTGGCGAACGCCCGGGTGGTCAGGACGCCCTCCCACGGCTCCGGTCGCGAAGGAGGCCTCCAGCGCAGCTCCCCCACTGGAGGAGCCGCGAAGGGAATTCCCAGGAAGCGGCGCGCTCCGGGAACGGCTTCGCCTTCGATCGCGCCATCGGCCAGGGAGATGGTCGTCCCGGCCTGCGGGCCCTCGCTGCGGTTGCCGCCGCCGCCGGCGTCGGAATCACCGCAGCCGACGGAAAGGAGCCCCATGAGAACGACGACGAGGACGGGCGAGCGACGCATGGGGGCGAGAGTAACCGATCTTCGAACGGACGCTGCCGCTGCGCTGACGCCGCCGTCCCCTACGCGCCCGCGGGCCCGTACGCGCCGCTCGGCGGTCGCATCGTGTACGGCGACTGGTCGAGCAAGTCGCTGAAGTGGCGCTCGATGGTGGTGACGTCCACGCGCTGCAGGAACGACGTGTAGGCGAGGTGGGCGATGAGGTAACGCATGTCCGCCAGCCACGGGGGGACGAAGCGGGCGGGCGCCACCAGGCCTCGCTCCGCCAGCAGGCTCAGGGCCACGACGTCCTCCAGGTCGAGCTTGCCGGCGAACAGCAGGCGGATGCAGTCGGACCGCCCGGAGATCACCGCGACGCGCAGGAAGTCGTGCACGCGAAGCAGGCCGTCGAGGTACACCATGTCCTTCGTGAACGGCGCGCGGCCCGTGAGGACGCCGCCGCGGAAGACGCGCCGGGTGCTCTCGAAGGCCTGCTCCTCCGAAAAACCACGAGCGCCGAAGAACCGGAACACGTCGAGGAAGTCCGCGCCCTCCGCCGCCTGGTGAATCGCCAGCACGCGCAGCGCCAGCTTGCCCAGGCGCGACGGGTCCATCGCCGTGCTGATGAACTCGCTGAACACCGCGAGCCCTTCCTGCGTGCGCGTCGTGCCGGGGTGGCCGGCGGCGAGGATGGGGAGCTCTTGCGCGCGGCCGTTGAGCGACGTGGCGACGTGGACGAAGGCCTCGTGATGGACGAGCTGATCCACGTCGCGATCGCTGAAGACCGCGCCACGCCGGAGCCGTATCGCCGTGGGGCCGGCCAGGGCGTTCGCGCTCAGCTGGTCCACCACGACGACCTCGGGGCCCGAATCGCCGAAGTGCTCCACGACCTGCAGGCGAATCCCGTCCGCGACCTCCTCCGCGGAGTGTCGGCTCAGCTCCGGGATCCCCGGCGCCCCCGGCTCCACGGCGCACAGCGACTCGTCGATGCGACGAGCCAGATCGAGGGGTGTCGCGCCGTCGTCGGTCAGCGGATCGGTCGGGGCGCCGTAGACCTCACGGGCGTGGCGGAAGAAGGCCAGGGTTCCCGCGGCGGCGAGCATCCGGGCTCCGTGGGCGATGGCGGTGGCTTGCCGCGCGATCCACGCGTCGAGCACCGGCTCGCCGATGGGACGGCGCCGCAGCTCGTCCACGATCTCGAGGGTCTTCGTCGGGTCGTGGGGCTCGTACTCTACCCGGGGAAGCTCGCGACACCCGTCGGCGAAGAACCGCGCCTTCACCTCGAGGGGCCACGCCAGGGTGCGGAGCACCCGGACCGGGCGCTCGGCTTCCCGCAGCAGCCGGCACGCCTCCCGTACGCGGTCGTCCTGGTCGCGAGGATTGCCGGTCACGGGGGGGAACTCGAGGCGAAGCTTACCAGGGATCCGGTGCTCGGAGCGTGAAGGGAACTCTCGCGACGTGGGCGTTGTCGCTTCCGTTCACGTGCGACGTCCCCCGCGAGTCGCGCGGCGTCCCTCGGCCTTCGACCGGAGAGTCTCCATGCGCGCACTGTCGCACGCCATCCTGCCGTTTACCCTCGCCCTCGCCGCCTGCCACGGCTCCCCCGAGGCAGCCTCTCCTTCGGACGTGCTGCCGCTGCGGACGATCCGGCTCTACGAGACGGGAGTCGGCTACTTCGAGCGGGCGGGGCGCATCGCGGCGGAGAGCGACGCGCTGCCGGTGCCGGCCTCCCACGTGGACGATGCCCTCAAGACGCTGGTCGTGATGGCGGACGGAGCCGACCTCGCGATCTCCGGCATCGAGTTCGAGAGCCTGGTGAGCCGCGGACTGGCTCGATCGCTCGCCGCGCTGCCGCTCGAGGCCGACAAGCCCGTCACCTACGCGGACGTCCTGCGCAGCTTGATGGGCGTGGACGTGGAGATCGACACGGAGCGCGGACCGGCGACCGGCAAGCTCGTGGAGGTCGCGCCGGCGCCGCCCATCCCGCTGGACGTGTACCGTGGGGAGCGCGAGGCCGACGCCGAGAAGCGGCGCGCCGAGCGGTTCGCGGCCGACACCCAGGACGACCACTACCTCACCTTGCTGGCGGCCGACGGCAGCGTGCGGCGACACCGGGCGTCGCGGCTGCGCGGAATACGGCCGACCGATCCCGATCTTGCCGCTCGCCTCTCGTCCGCCGTGGGCGCGCTGGGCGATCGGGCGGCTCAGATTCGACGGTCGCTGCGCGTGCTGTCCTCGCGCGAGGCCCCGGTGCGCCTGGGCTACGTTGCAGAGACGCCGGTCTGGCGCTCGACGTATCGGCTCGTGCTGGAGCCAGGGTCCGACCGAGGCGCGCTCCAGGGGTGGGCACTGGTTCACAACGACACCGACGAGCGCTGGTCCGGCGTCCGCATCGAGCTGGTGAACGGACGTCCGGACTCGTTCCTCTTCCCTCTGACGGCGCCCCGCTACACGCGCAGGCCGCTCGCCGAGCCCGCGGACGTGATGTCCACGGTGCCCCAGCTCGCGGACAAGACTGCCGACCAGCTCTGGGGCGATCACGTCCAGACGACCGGCACGGGAACCGGCTACGGCTACGGATCGGGCCACGGGCGTCTCGGCGGAAGCCACCACACGAAGGCGCCGCGGGTCCGCATGGGCGCGACCATGGTCACGTCCGGCGCGAGCGACGCCATCAGCATCGGCAATCTGGCGGAGGTGGCCCAGGCGACCGGCCTGGAGTCGGGCGCGCTGTTCAGCTACGCGCTCACCCAGGCCGTGGATCTGCGCGCGCACGGCTCGGCGCTCGTGCCGTTCACGCAGGGGCAGGTCGCGGTCCGGCGGCTGACGTGGTTCGACGTGGCGGGCGAGCAGGGGCGCAGCGGCGCGCGACTGACGAACACGACCGCGCAGACGATTCCGCCGGGGCCCGTGGCCGTGTACGAGGCGACGGGCTTCGCAGGCGAGACGGGCGTGCGTCGCCTCAAGCCGAAGGAGCGAGCGTTCCTGCGCTTCGGCATCGACCTGGACGTCGAGCTCCTGGTGGATGCGAGCAAGGCGACCGACTCCTTGCGGAAGGTTCAGTTCGCCGACCGGGTGCTGCGATCGCACTACGTGCGCCACCACGATCGCGCGTACCAGCTCACGAACCGCGGGGGGCACGCGCGCGTCGTGTACCTCGTGCTCGACATCGTGGCGAACGCCAAGGTGGTGGGCGCGGACGAGGTGGACTTCGACGGTGACGAGCGCCGGCCGCTCGCGGTGTTCAGGGTCGCGCCCGGGGAGAAGTCGCCGCGCACCCTGGCCATCGACGAGGGCATCGAGACCGCAGCGTCTCTCGACGCGCTGAGCGCCGCGGATCTCCGGGAGCGCGCCGCGGCCGAGGCGCTGCCCGTCGACCAGAGGGCGCTGCTGGGCCGCGCCGCCGCCCTCCTGGAGGAGGGAGAGAAGAAGCACGTGGAGCGCCAGGACGTGAACCGGGAGCTCGAGCGGCTTCACGAGGACCTCGAGCGGGTGCGCGAGCACCTCAAGGCGCTGGGCGACAAGAGCGGATCCCCGGCGGCCGCCAACCCCCTGGTGACCAGGATCCTCGAGCTGGAAGACGCCATGGCCAAGCTGCGTCGCAGCGGCGACCAGCTCGACGATGCTCGGGCCCGCAAGACGTCCGAAGCGGAGGCGGTTCTGACCGGCCTCGGGGCGTGATCGCCGCCGTGGATCGCCCTCCCGGGGGCGCGTCGTCACGAGCGCGCCGGTGGTCTAGGCTCGGGTCACCGACATGTCCGATACGTTCATGGTGTTCACGGCGGTGGGGCCCGATCGACCCGGTCTCGTCGAGGCCATCGCCGCGGCGATTCACGATGCTGGCGCCAGCCTGCAGGACAGCCGGATGGCGATCCTGGGCGGCGAGTTCGCGCTGATCCTGCTCGTCAAGGGCGAGGCGGCGGTCCTGGACGTCATCAAGGGGAGCATCGTCGGTCTGGAGAGCGACCTGGGGCTCCGCTGCATCGTGAAGGACACGAGCGCGCAGCAGGCCGGACAGCACCTGCCGTACTCCCTGCGCGTGTCCGGTGTCGATCGACCCGGCATCGTGCGCGCGGTGTCGCACCTACTGGCCAACCACGGCGTGAACGTCGCCGCGCTGGAGAGTCGCGTGACGAACGCGCCGCTCAGCGGGACGCAGATGTTCGTGCTGGACGCCCAGCTTCAGGTGCCGAGCCGGACGGTCCTGGGCGAGCTGCGGCGGGTCCTCGTGTCCATGTGCGACGACGAGAACCTCGACCACGTGCTGAAGAGCGGTGCCTGACCCGCGGCGTACGATGAGCAAGCGCTACGAGCCGATCCCCTTCCGACCCGAACGGCTGCCGCTCGACGAAGCCAGACGGCGCGGGCGCGACCTGTACGCGGAGTTCGAGAGCCGTCGTTCGGTGCGCTTCTTCTCCGACGAAGCGGTGCCGCGGGATCTCGTCGAGATGGCCATCGCCGCCGCGTCGACCGCACCTTCGGGGGCTCACCGGCAGCCCTGGCGTTTCGTGGCCGTGAGCGACCGCGCCGTGAAGCGGGAGATCCGGATCGCTGCCGAGGCGGAGGAGCGAGAGTCCTACGAGGGAGGCCGGATGCCGCCCGAGTGGATCGAGGCGCTGGCGCCCCTCGGGACCGACTGGCACAAGCCGTACCTCGAGACCGTGCCGTGGATCGTCGTCGTGTTCGAGGAGACCTACGGCCTCGATGCCGACGGTGCGCGCCGCAAGAACTACTACGTGAAGGAGAGCGTCGGCATCGCGTGCGGTTTGTTCATCGCGGCCCTCCACCGCATGGGGCTGTGCACCCTGACGCACACGCCGAGCCCCATGGGCTTCCTCTCGAACATCCTGGGCCGGCCGCCCAACGAGAAGCCCTACATCCTCTTTCCCGTCGGGTACGCGGCGGACGACGCGACCGTGCCCGATCTGCGTCGCAAGGCGCTCGAGGACGTGGCCGTGTTCGTCACCGGCGAGTGACGGGCGGGAGGCGGCGGGCACTGGCCCCTGAACGTCCGTAGCCGTGACCGGCGGGGCGCGGCTGCTGTATGAGTCGTGGCCCGCGCGGCCGCGTCGGCGCGCGACAGGAGAGCATGCACGACCCCAGTCGCATCCTTCGCGATGCTCGCGGCAAGGTGACCATCGAGACTCCGTACCGGGGCCAGGCGCTCATCGCGCAGGGGCTGCTCAACAAGGGCAGCGCGTTCACGGAAGAGGAGCGGGAGACGCTGGGGGTTCGCGGGCTGGTGCCCGCGGTCGTCACCCGCATCGAGAATCAGGTGCACCGCGCCTACGCCAGCGTGACGCGCAAGAGCGACCCGCTGGAGCAGTACATCGGGCTCGCCGCGCTCCAGGACCGGAACGAGGTCCTCTTCTACCGCGTGCTGCTCGATCATGTGGACGAGTTCATGCCCGTGGTCTACACGCCCACGGTCGGCGAAGCGTGCCGGCAGTACTCCGCGATCTTTCGCCGGGGGCGCGGCCTGTGGATCACGCCGAAGCACCGCGGGCGCATCTACGAGGTCCTCGGCAACGCGTCCTACGGGGACGTTCGCCTCATCGTGGTCACGGACAACGAGCGGATCCTCGGGCTGGGTGACCAGGGCGCCGGCGGCATCGGCATTCCGATCGGAAAGCTGGCGCTCTACACCATGGCCGCGGGCATTCACCCCGTCCACACGCTTCCCATCAGCCTCGACGTGGGGACCGACAACACCGCCCTCCTCGACGATCCCCAGTACATCGGCTGGCGGGAGAAGCGGCTGCGCGGGGCGCCCTACTACGAGCTCGTCGACGAGTTCGTCGAAGCGGTGAAGCGGCGCTTTCCCAAGGCGCTCCTGCAGTGGGAGGACTTCAAGAAGGCGAACGCGTTCACGCTGCTCGACCGCTACCGCGAGGTGCTCCCCAGCTTCAACGACGCCATCCAGGGCACGGCGGGCGTCGCCCTCGCCGGCGTGTTCGCGGCGTGTCGCGCCATGGGCAAGCCCCTCGAGCAGCAGCGCATCGTGACGCTCGGCGCCGGCGCGGCCGGTGTCGGCATCGCGCGCCAGCTTCGTGCGGCGTTCGCGCGCGCTGGCCTCGAGGGCCACGCCCTCACGCAGGCCATCTGTCTCCTCGACAGCCAGGGCGCGCTCGTGGAAGGACGCGAGATCGACGACGAGCACAAGCGGCCCTTCGTGTGGCCCGCGGAGCTGGCCAAGCAGTGTGGCCTGCCGGCGGACGGGCGCACGGATCTGCTCGGGGCCGTCACGGCGCTGCGCCCGACCGTGCTCATCGGGACCTCCGGCGAGCCTGGCCACTTCTCGGAGGCGGTCATCCGCGAGATGGCCAAGCATCACCCGCAGATCGCGGTGTTCCCGTTCTCGAACCCCACGAGCCAGAGCGAGGGGCGCCCCGAGGACATCATCCCGTGGTCCGACGGCAAGGCGTGGGTCGCCACGGGATCGCCGTTCGCGCCCGTGAAATACGGAGACCGGACCATCCGAATAGGGCAGGGGAACAACGTCTACGTGTTCCCCGGCGTCGGGCTCGGCGTCCTGGTCGCCGAGGCGCGCGAGGTCACCGACTCCATGTTCACCGTCGCGGCCGAGGCGCTGGCGGAGTCCGTGTCGGAGGAGGATCTCGCGAGCGGCTCGCTCTATCCGCCGTTGAAGGAGCTTCGGGACGACACGGCGCGGATCGCCTGCGCGGTCGTGCGCGAGGCCAAGCGCCTCGGTCTCGGGCGCGACCTTCCCGACGCCGAGATCGAGGCCACCGTGGCTCGCGAGATGTGGCTACCCGAGTACCCGAACATCGTCCCCGTCTGAGGCGGAGGGTGGCCTGAGGCTCGCCTCCACGAGCCGGCGAGCGCAGGGCAACACCACGTCCTCGAGCACCCGGGCGCGCAGAGCGCCTCGTGCCTCGTGCGACAGGACGCCGTGCCCGAGCAACGGAGAGGTCGCCTCCAGGGTGGCGGGCGCGCCCGACGCGGGGCGGCGGGCGGCGGTGACCAGCTCGAGGAAGACGGCGCCGAGGGACGGCGAGCGAGCGACGAGCCACTTGACCGTGCACCACGCGAGCTCCGCGTGCTCCCGCTCCTCGCGGGCGATCCGCTCGAGCACCGCTCGAATCACCGGATCGGTGGCGTGAGCGGCCGTCTCCGCCGCTTCGATCGCCGCGACGGTCTCGCCGATGCACCCTTCGAGCACGGTGTCGGAGAGCACGTCGATGGCCGAGCGTGCGCCCAGCGCGTCGGTCACCTCGAGCGGCCCAGGGCCCACCGGGGCCTCCGCGTAGGCTGCGGCGAGGCCGAACGCCGCGCGGGCGTGCCCCAGCTCGTCGAGGCCGGCGCGCTGCGAGCGCCCGACGAGGTCCGGCGGCGCCCCGAGCGCCATGAGCTGCAACGTGAACCGCGCGAACGCGGCCACCGACGCGTGCTCCATGCGTCCGACGAGCGTCCAGTGCTCGACGAGCGCGCGACGAGTCGCGGCGTCCAGGTCGTCCTGGCGGGGCCGCATGCCGTCGCACCAGTCGGCTCGGATCTCGGTGGGAGCGAGGCGCTCGGCACCGTGCACCAGGAACGGTCGACCGATGGCGCACCCGATCTGCTGGCAGACGTGACGGGTTCCGTCGTGGGTGCACTGCTCGCCCGAGGTGCAGTCGCCGTCGGTCGCGCACCCGTCGGCCGACGTCTGGCAGGCGAACCCGAGGTCACCGCAGCCGGGCTCCGTGACGTACGAGGAGCAGAGCTTGCCGCTGCCGCACTCCGCGTCGCTGGTGCAGGACGCGGTCACGCAGCGCCCCACCGGATCGCCGCAGAGGCAGATCCTGCCGTCGGCGCAGTCGGCGTCGGTGGTGCAACCGTAGCGGCAGCTGCACCACGCGCTCTGACCCTCAGCGCTGCAGTAGCCGTTGGGGTTCGCCGTGCAGTCCGCGTCCGAAGTGCAGTCGCCCCCGCCGAGGGACGTGTCGCACATCACGTCGCTCCGTGGCAGCGTGCTCGCGCACTCCACGACGGTAGGGCGGTGCAGCGCGCCGTCTTCGCAGCGCTCGAACCCCGTTGCCCGACCGACGGCCAGCTCGGGCTGCGAGCCGGTGCACGGAAACGGCGCGGGGCCACCGCCTTCGGAGGTGGAGCCGGAGCAGGCGCCCGTACCGGCGAGCCCCAGCGCCGCGAGCAGCGCGCCACGCCACGTGAAGAGGGAGGTTCTCATGAGGCGGAGTAGAGCAAGGCGCGTGCCTGCAGCAAAGCGCCGTCCCCCCGGGTCACTCGTGCGCCGTTCGGGGCCCGCGCCCTGGCACACCCTGGGTCAACTCTGACGCCGGGATCGCTCTGGGCCGCAGGGGGAGGCGCTGCCCCCGGCCAGACCTACGGGAGCATCCCGCTCGACCGGTACCAGGCGACGGCGTCCGCGAGCGAGGAGTCCAGATCGCGGCTCTCGTAGCCCAGCTCGCGGCGGGCCTTGGCGCTGGAGAGCCGAACGCGAAACGTCGACTGGATGGCCATCTCGTGCGAGAGGAGCGGGCGTCGATCCGTGAAGTCGCTCAGCGCGTCCATTGCGCGGCCCAGCGTCGAGATCAGCGCGTCGGGCACCTCGACGTACTCCCGAGCGCCGCCCACCGCCCGCCCGATGCTCGAGAACAGCTGCTTCACCGTGAGCGACTCTCCGCCGAGGATGTAGTGCTCTCCGCGCCCTCCGCGCTCCGCCGCCGTGACGTGAGCTCGGGCCACGTCGCGCACGTCGCACACCGTCCGGTACCCGCCCGGCACGGGTAGGGGAATGCGGCCCAGGGCCGTCGTGAACATCGGCAGGAGGTTCCCCTTCCAGTCCCAGGGGCCCAGGATCACCGTCGGATGGGTGATGACCGCGTCGAGCCCGCGGACGATCGCGTCGTGCACGGCGCGCTCGCCCAGCCACTTCGTGTGGGGGTAGACCATCTGGTGATGGCCCAGGTCGTACGTCGTCGTCTCGTCCACCGTGACCGGCTCGGTCGTCGCACCCCTCGCAGGACCCTTGCCGATGGTGGCGGCGCTCGAGGTGTACACGAGCCGCTCCACACCGGCGGCGAGCGAGGCCTCTGCGATGTTCCGCGTCCCGTCGACGTTGCTCTTGACGCTGTCGGCCCACCGGTGGCGCCACATGTTCACATCCGCCGCGACGTGGAAGGCCCACCGCGTCCCCTTCATCGCTTCCCGCAGCGCAACCTGGGCGCTCAGGTCGCCCTTCACGGGCTCCACGCCGCGCTCGCCCAGCTCCCCCGGGAGCGACCCGCTGCGGGTGAGAGCGCGGACGTGACGGCCGTCCTCGACGAGTGCGAGGGCGAGCGCGTAGCCGAGGAAGCCGGTCGCCCCGGTGACGAAAGCGACGTCCGCCATTCGAGCCGGCTCATAGCACCGAGCTGCCGCTCGCGGCGACGGCCTCGTGCGCCGCGCCGCGCGCGCCGTTCGGGGGGGCCGCCCCTCAGGGAGCGGGCGGTTCCGTGGTCGGAGCGCCGGGTGCCGGCTAGCATGAAGCCGTGCGACTCGTCGCGATCTGCGCCGCCCTCTCGGTCGTGTCGGTCTCCGGCGCGGCCTACGCCGACCAGTCCGTGATCAAGCGCCCCGGGGCGCACCCGAGCTACGTGTTCGAGGCCGAGCCTCACGTGCTCGTCGATCTGTTCGACGACTTCGTGCCGGGCGTGGGTTTCCGGGGCACGTTCGAGCTGGTGGACAACGGGTTCATCTCGAAGATCAACAACACCGTCGGGATCGGCGTCGGGGCGGATCTGACGGACAACAGCCTGCTTCTTCCGGTCGTCATGCAGTGGAACTTCTGGCTCTCCCGCAACTGGTCCGTCTTCGGAGAGCCCGGCGTCGCCGTCAGGTTTCGGGACAAGGGGAAGGACGACGGGAAGTTCGATCCGTTCATCGCCTACGCCGGAGGCCGCTTCCATTTCTCCGATCGCATCACGCTGACGATGCGCGCTGGGCGCCCTCTGGCGAGCGTGG
This sequence comes from uncultured Polyangiaceae bacterium, assembly GCA_964487605.1. Classification (GTDB taxonomy): domain Bacteria; phylum Myxococcota_A; class Polyangia; order Polyangiales; family Polyangiaceae; genus JAJDAH01. The sequence continues at coordinate 1,350 of CAZARU010000008.1, read as the reverse complement.
GCGTCTCGTTCCTGCTCTGAACGCGCGCGGGCGCCTCCCTTGCGGCGCGCGACTGCCGGCCTATCTTGGCCCCTCGCCGGTCGCTCGGCTTCGGGCGGCCGCCGAGAACCTCTTCATGGACGGGTTCGCCCTTCTCCGCAGTCGCTGGCTCGGGCGCGCACGCGCGCTGGGCCTCCTCGCCGTGCTCGGCCTGCTCGCCGGGTTCTCCGGCTGGCTCATGGCCGGGGTGCTGGGGGCGTCGCTCGCCCTCGGGATTTCCATCGTGACGTTCCTGGCCGCTCGCCGCGTCCCCGTGGACGTCGTCTTGCGCCTGCGCGGCGCCCGGCCGCTGGGGCCTCTCGTCGCGCCGGGACTGTTCCGCGCCGTGGAGGTGCTCGCTCGTCGCGCCGGGCTGCCGCGTGCACCACGCCTGTACGTGCTCGGCTCGCCCGAGCCGCAGGCGGTCACCGTGGGCTCGGGCGCCGACGCGGCCATCGCCATCACGCCCGCGCTCGCCGCGCACCTCTCGGAGCGCGAGGTCGCCGCCGTCGTCGCCCACGAGCTGACGCACGTCGCCCATGGGGACACGGCCCTGATGGCCGTCGTGGACGCACTGCGGCGCTTCACGGGCACCGCGGCGACGTTCGGGTTCGTCATGCTCGTCCTCGGCGCGCTCGCGTCGCTCTTCGGCCCGTCGCCGGTGCCGTTGAGCGTCCCGATCCTGCTCGTGCTCATCCCCACCGCGGCGACCTTCGCCATGCTCGCCTTCTCGCGGGCTCGGGAGTACGAGGCGGACCTCGGGGCCGCCGCTCTCCTCGGCGACCCTCGCCCACTCGCTTCGGCGCTGCTTCGAATCGAGGCGGCGATGCACCCCCGAGTCGGTTGGTTGCTCCCGCGTGGCGTCTCGAGGCTGCCCCTCGCGCTGCGGACCCATCCGCCGACCGCGGAGCGCATCCGGCGGCTCCTTGCCCTGCAGCACCCTGGCCGCCCCTCCGCCCTCCCATCCTGATCGACCCACGACCTGCCACGGAACCGCGTGGGCCCGTTCGGTGTCACGATGGCCTCGTGACCGTTCGGGAGGATCGCACCGGCCGCTGGGCCCTCGTCGCCTCGGTCGCGCTCCACGCGGCGGGCGCGCTCCTGGTGGGGCGCGCCGGAACGGCGCGGGCGGAGAGCGGACCGCCGGCCGCGGAGCGCGCGGACGCGTGGGTGGGCGAGACCGTCGAGATCGACGACCTGATCGGGCGGGCGCCGGCCATGGTGGCGCGCGAAGCTCCGGAGGAACCGTCCGCGCCTGCCGAGACCGCCGCCGAGCGCGCGTCGCCGTCCCCGGAGCCTCTGCCCACCCAGGACGTCGGGGACGTGGCCGAC
>CAZARU010000007.1:0-117260 GCA_964487605.1 uncultured Polyangiaceae bacterium | reverse complement strand
CTGAGCGCCGATGGGGACGTGAACGGGCGGCGGGGCGCCGACGGGCGCCGTCGCGGCGGGCGCACCGGCGGCGGGCTGATCCTCCTGGGGGATCGCGCCGAACTCCATGTCGTCTTCCCCGGACGAGATCTTCGGCGCGTCATCGCCGCCGAGATCCACCTCGCCGAAGCTCGTCCCACCGCCCGCCTGCCGCGTCAGCGCCCGACCGGAGTCGGGACCCCCAGAGGCGTCCTCCTGGGACGCGCCGAACATCGCGTCGGCGGCTGCGTCACCCTGGGACTCACCGCCGCCGAAGGGGCTGCTGACCGGTGGCGCGCCGAAGTCCGAAGGAGGCGGCGGCGCCCCGAACGGATCGCCGCCGCCGAAGTCCGGCGGCGCGCCGAACGGATCCGGGGCGGAGCCGAACTCACCGCTCGGCGAGCGCGGAGGTGTGCTCGAGAATCCGGGCGGCGCTGCCGGGAGCGATCCGCTGCCCGAGGGGAGACCGGCGGCCGGGACCGGCAACGACCCTGCGACGGCCGGCAGCGCCCCCGCGGAGGTGGGCAGACCCGCGGCTGGCGCCGGCAGCGACGCGCCGCCGACCGTCGGGAGCCCAGCACCACCCACGGAGGGGAGCCCGCTGCCGCCGAGGGCCGGAAGACCTGAGCCGCCCACCGACGGCAGCCCTGCTCCACCCGGGGACGGGAGGTCGCCCGCCGCGAGCGGTAGGTCGATCTCGCCGAAGCCACCGCCGCCACGGGGCGCGGGGAGCCCGGACGCGCCGCCGAGCGATGGCAGCTCGGCGCTTCCGAACGACGGGAGGTCCGTCGCTCCGCCCAGCGACGGCAGATCCGCCTCCGCGCCGCGCGACGCGGCGCCCGATCCCCCGATCGACGGGAGGTCGACGCCACCGCCAGCGCGCCCTTCGCCTGCGGCAGCCCAGTCCGCGCGCCCGCCCACGGCCGGTAGGTCCACCTCGATCGGCGCGGTGCGGGACTCACCGACACGGCCGAGCGATGGGAGGGACTGCCCGCCGACCGCGGGCAGATCGATCTCGCCGAAGCTCGCCGACGCGCCGATGGGCCCCCCGAAGTCCGCGATGGGAGGCGGATCGTTGGGCAGCGCCGGTAGGCCTGCCGAGCTCACCGGCGGGTCGTTCTCGACGGACGGGCGCGGGGGTGTCGGACCCCTCGGAGCGCCGACCGTGGGGAGATCGAGTTCGCCGTACGGGTCGGAGCCGTCGGCCACCGGCGGCGCCGCGCCGGGTGAGGGACGCGCGAGGCCCGTGGGCGCAGCGACACCGAGCACGGTCGCCTTCGCGCTGCGCTTCGGAAGCGGGGGCGGCTTCTTCACTTCCATCGTGAAGGCACCGCCCAGCACGGGGCTCGGACCGGTCGTCGTCGGATCCTTCGCGGGAGGATCGACCTGGAAGCTCGTGCCGCACTTCGGGCACCGCATCTTGAGGCCGGTCGCTGGTACGCGGCGCTCGTCAACCTGGTACGGGGCCTTGCAGCCCGGGCACTCGACCTTGAACACGATCCCTTCGTGCTTGTTTAGCAGGAGAAGCCGCGCGCTGTCGCGGATTCGACGATTCTCCGCCATCGCGGCCCGCGTATCGTGCTAGGCGCCAGCGGGCCATGCAGCGTGCCACGACGGTGATATTCGGCCTGGTCCTCGCGGCGGCCATCGCCCTGGTGGTCTTGCGTCGCGAAGGCGCGGCGGCGAAGTCGGCGGCTCCCGAAGAGCCGGCCGAAGGCGGCACCACGGAGGCCGGATCGGCCGCGGACGGCGGCCGACCGAAGCCAGGGGCCGCCGACGCGGGCACGGACGGCGCCGAGACGCCGGCGGAGGAGCCGGACGCCGGAACGGGCGAGCTTCCGGCGAGCGCGCCCAAGCGCGTGGGGTTCGGCGTCGTCCTCGTCACTTATCGAGGCGCGGAGCGGGCTCCCAAGAACGCCAGGACCAAGGCGGAGGCGCTGGAGCTGGCGAAGTCGCTCGCGGAGAACGCCATGAAGGACTTCGACGAGGCGGTGAAGAAGGGGGATCCGGGCTCCCGCGGGGATCAGGGCCACGTTCCGCGCGGGGTGCTCGAGCCCGCGCTCGAACGAGTCCTCTTCTCGCTGAAGGCCGGAGCAGTCCACGACCAGCCCATCGACACGCCGAAGGGGTACTGGATCGTCCGCAGAAACGACTGACGGCACCGGGTGGCCCCCGGCCAGCCCGAAGCGCCCGAACCCGCTTTCGTTCGGGCCACGCCCGCGACCCTTCACGTCGGCCGCCTACCCTTCTATGGTTGAACGCCCCCCGAAGCGCCCCACGTCCACACCATCGATGTCCGACACGAACGAGCCGTCCGAACTCGCGCGCGAGGGGGACGTTGCCGCCACCCTCGGCTGGCTCCGAGCCGAGCTGGAAGGCGCCGACGATCCCGGCCGACAGGCGACGCTGCTCTTCGAGCTGGGCGTCCTCGAAGACGCGATCGGAGACGAAGCAGCCGCTGCGCGCGACCTGCTGGGTGCGATCAACGCCGACGGCGACTTCCGCGAGCCGCTCGAGCGGCTCATCGTCATCATCGGGCGGCGCAAGTCCTACAAGAACCTCGGAAAGCTTCTGGAGCGCCTGACCAGCCTGGGCGACTCGCCCGCAGAGACCGCGCGCGCCCTGGTCGAGTACGCCGCTTTCCTCACCGATCACGGAGAGGATTCCTCGGCGGCGGCCACCGCGCTGGAGCAAGCGGTGACCGAGGCCCCCGACGACGCCGCCGCGTGGCTGGCGCTGGAGGCGCTGGCGGGCCACCGCGGCGACGGCGCCATGCGCGTCCGCGCTCTCGCGGCGCGCGCGGCGGGGGTCGATCACCCCGAGTGGAAGGCGCTCCTCCTGACGACGCTGGCCGAGCTGAAGCTCGCCGCCGGAGAGGTGGACGAAGCCGTCGCCAGCGCGCAGCAGGCCGTCGAACTCAAGGGGGCGGCGACCTTCCGCGCCCTGCAGACCCTGGAGCGCGTCGCCGCCAGTGCGGACCGCGAAGACGTCCTCGCGCAGGCCCTGGAGGCTCGCGCGGCGCTGCTCCTCCGCGCGACCTCCGACGCGCCCACGGGCGACGCCTTCGGCGTTCCACGACGGGCACGCACCGAGGGTCACGCCGCCGACGCATTCCTGCGCGCAGCGGAGACGCACCGCCGGCGCGGAGACGTCGCGACCGCCATCACGCGGCTCGACCACGCCCTCGAGCGCTTGCCGACCGCCCAGCCGCTCGTCAAAGCACGGCTGCACGCGGCGCAGGCGTCGGGCGATACCGCCAAGGCCGCCGAACTGGCCCGTCGAGAGCTCGAGGGCGGCGTCACGGGCCCCGCCGCCGCATCGCTGTGGATCCGCATCGCGGAGGCCGCCGCAGCAGCCGGCGACGCCGCCGAGGCGCTCGCTTCGCTCGGCCAGGCGCTCACCGCCGACCCGGGTTGCCTGCCGGCTCGAGCGCTCGAGCTCGACCTGCTCTCGGGCGGCGCCGCGCCGCAGGACCTGGCGACCTCCCTCGAGGCAGCCGCCGCGGAGCTGGGGACCGAAGACGCCAAGGCGCGCTACTACGTCCTCGCCGCCGACGCTTGGGCCCGGCTGGCGAGCGACGCATCCGGCGCGAAGGCTGCGCTCTCCCAAGCCGGCATGTACGGGCTGCCGGGACCCGAGCTGGCCCGTGTCGGTCGGCACCTGGCCGCGCTCACCAACGACGGCGCCTGGTACGAGGAGTCGACGCGACGGCTGCTCGCGGCGGGCGCCCCGGAAGCGGAGCAGCCCGGCCTGTGGTTCGAGCTGGGGCGGGCCCGCCTGCTGCGCGGCGATCGAGCGGGAGCGGCCGAGGCCTTCGCGAGTCTCGCCAAGGCGCCGGGCGGCGCCTGGCTGGGTCAAGCGCTAGGCGCCTACGCCCTCGACCTGGGCGGCGGCGACGCAACCTCGGCGGCTGGCGCGGCGGGGCTCGCCTCGCTGGCCGACGTCGAGACGGATGACGCCGTCGCACGTGCCCTGCGCGTCGTCGTCGCGTTCCGACACGCGGGGGCTGGATCGAAGGAAGAAGCCGTCGCCGTGCTGCGCTCGCTGCACGACGCCGAGCCGGGCGACTTGCTGGTGGCATCGGCGCTGGCGCATGCGCTCCGGGGAGTGGACGACGCCGCCGCCGCGGCGGTGCTCGCCGCGTCCGCGGCGGCCAGCGCAGACGACGATCTGGCGGCCTCGCATCTGATCGAGTCGGGGCTCTTGCGGTGGAGAGCGGGCGACCGGAGCGGCGCCCTGGAAGCCTTCGACACCGCCAGCACCCGCGCCCCCGAAGCAACACGGACGTTGCTCGGCTGGGCGCTCCGAGCGGCCGACCCCAACGGCATCGAGGCCCGACGCCGAGCGCTCGACGCCGTGACGGACGACGGTGGCGTCGGCTCGCTCGAACGCTTCACCCTCGACTTCGCGACCGACTCCGGCGACGCGGACGCTGCGCTCGAGCGCGCCCGGAGCGGCGACGTTGCGCGCGACGCCGCCACGCTCGCAGGTGCCCTGTGGAGCCGCGAAGGCGCGACCGACTCGCGGGCCGTGGCCCTGGAGGAGGTGGCAGCGCGGGGAGCGGGCGCTCAGGCGCTCGCGCTCGGGGCACGTCACGGACAGAACCTGGCCGCCCTCGGCGAAACCGGAGATCTGGACGGCGTGCTGGCGAGCGCCGCAGCCTGGGCCGCTGCCGACGAAGGACTCGAGTCCGCGCTCGAGTGGATCGGCGCGAGCATCGCGGTGACCGATCCCGAGCAAGAGGTGCTCGCGAGACGACGGCTCGCCGCCCGCCTCGGTGGCCGGCAGGGCGCGGCCATCTCGTCCAGCGCCGCGCTCATAGCGCTGGCCGGCGGAGACGAGTCCCAGTCACTCGCCAGCGGCAACGATCCCGAGACGCTGCTCACCAACCTCGAGCTGGCGCAGCCCGGCTGCGATCCTCGGCGCCGGGCGTACGCGCTCTCCTCGGTGGGCTCCGCGCTGGGCGATGACAGCGCGAGCGCCGTCACCGCGCTCGCGGGCTGGAACGCTCTGCTCGCCGGCGACGCTGCGACCGCCGCGCGTCTCTTCGGGAGCTTCGTCGAGGCTCATCCCACCGACGTCGTCGGCTGGGACGGGCTCCGCGCCGCCGCCGAGGCGCTGGGGGATCGTACGACGGTCGCCGAGGCGTGCGCCGCACTCGGCGACACCGTCGCCGAAGACGAACGCGGCGCCGCGCTCTGGGAGGCCGCGGCCGTCATACTCCTCGACGAGCTCGGCGACACCGCTCGCGGCACTCTCGCGCTGGAGCGCGCGGTCGGTCGCGACATCCACCGGTTCGACGCGTTCGATCGCCTGTTCCGCCTCGTGCGCTCGCGTAAGGACGGCCCGCGGCTCCTCGAGCTGATCGACAAGCGCCTCGCCGTCGCCGAGGACCCCGTCGAGATCGCCAAGCTCTTCTGGGAGCGGGCTCGCGTCCTGCGCGAAGCAGGGGATCGCGAGGGCGCGATGACCGCGCTCGAGAACGTCACCATGCTCGAGCCGGACCACGTCGGCGCGCTCGCGCTCTCCGGTGAGATCTACATCACCCTCGGCAAGCTCCCGGAGGCCGCCGAGAACCTGGCCCGGCTCTCGGAGCTCGACGACGCGCCGGTCAAGCAGCGCCTCATGAGCGGTGTCGCCGCGGTGGACATCTTCGAGAAGAAGCTGGGCCAGCCGCAGCGGGCGCTGGGTGTGCTCGCCGGCCTGCACGACGCCGGGCTGAGCACTCCGCCCGTGCGCGAACGGCTGGCGAAGACGGCCGCACTGGTCGAAGACTGGGAACGCGCGACGTCCATCCTCGAAGAGCTCATGAACGAGCGGGAAACGCCGGAGGGGCGAGCCGAAGCCGCCCGCTTCGCGATGGTGATCCATCGCGATCGCCGCGCGGACGCCGGCCGCGCCGTGGCGGCCGTTCAGCGCCTGCTGACGGAGATCCCGGACGACGGTGAAGCGCTCGACCTCGTCCTGTCCGGCGCGCTGGCGGTGGACCTGGCGCGACCGCTGCTGCGCCGCGGCCGAGAAGTGACCGTCGCCGGGATCGCGCGCAACCCCCTGGACGAGGTCCGCATCGGTCGGCTCGCGCACATCGCGGCGTACATCGAGGACGCCCCGCTGCGCCAGGCGACGCTCGGGGCTCTCGTCGCCGTGGGCCACGGCACCGCCTCCATAGACGACGAGCTCCGGACGCTCGACGAGCGCGTGGCGCGGACGCCTCAGATCGCCATCGACGAAGAGCGCATCCCCGACCTCTGCCACCCGGAGGACCGTGGCCCCCTGGCGGACATGATGCGCGCGCTCGCCCCCACTTTCGCGGAGACCCTGGGTCCGGGACTGGAAGCATTCGGGGTGTCCAAGCGGGAGCGAGTCAAGCCCAGCGCGGGGCTCGCGGTGCGCAACGAGATCGCGGCGTGGGCCGGAGCGCTGGGCCTCGGTGAGTTCGAGCTGTACGTGGGCGGACCGCGCCCCGACGCGGTCTTCGGGATCCCCGGCGAGGTCCCGTCGCTCGTGATCGGCGCGAGCGTGGGATCGCCGCTCACGCCCGTCGCGCGGCAGCTCGTCGCACGCGAGCTCTTCGCGATTCGCCGCGGGACGTCCATCTTGAGGCACCGCGACCCCTCCGACATCGCCGCGCTGGTCGTCGCGAGCTGCAAGCTCGGAGGCTTCGAGGTTCCCTCTCCTGCCTACGCCATGCTCGGAGAGTTCGAGCGCCAGCTCGGCAAGGGCATCAGCCGGAAGGTTCGCAAGCTGTTGCCGCAGCTCGCCGAGCCCGTCGCTCGATCGCAGCCCGATCCGCTCGCGTGGGTGCGGGCAGCAGTCGCCAGCCTGGACCGGCTCGCCGCCATCGCTGCTGGAGACGTGTCGCACGTGCTCTCGGCCATCGAAGGCACGCCGCGCGGACAGCTCGGCGCCTCCAACGAATCACAGGAGCGGGCGCGTCGCCTGCTCGCGTTCGCGCTCTCTCCGACCTACCTCGCCCTACGCGAGCAGCTCGGCATGGGTGTCCGGTGAGCGACGAGAACGACAAGCCGCCGGCGCCGAAGCGACCCACCGCTGCGGGGCAGAGCGGCTCTGCGCGCGACATCGGCGCCGCGCTCGGCGGCGATCTGGACTTCGAGCCGGACGCGCTGCTCGACTCGCTCTTCGACGATCCCGGGCCGCTGGAGGAGCTGCCCCCCACGAGCCAGCCGGGCCCGACCCTCCACGTGCCTGACGACCGGGGCTACCCGGCCGACGAGATCACCATGACCGGTAGGGTGCCCGGCGCCGACGCACCGGCTGCGCCGAGACCGCGAGTCCCCAGGGCCGAAGCGACCGCGACGCCTCCGGCGGTCAATCCGGCAGGACCTCCGCCGCGCGCCCCGTTTCCGCTGGCGAGCAGCCCGGTGGCGCCGCGAACGGCGCCGCTGCCCGCGATCGTGGACGTCGATCGCCCGCCGGCGCGCGCCCGCCTGGACGTCAGCCCGCTGGGGCGTACCGTGCCGCAGCGGCCCTCGCCGATCGCGAAGCAGGGCGGCGTCGACCCGCTGGGCAAGACCGCTCTCGCCGCGCCGTCGCCGCGTCCGGCGAGCGCGACGCTGGACGACCGGGTGACGCCCGTCCCGAGCTCGAGCGCCACGCCGCCGACCGAGCGCTCGGAGCAGCCCGTCGCGCCGCCCTCGCGGTCGAGCACGCTCGACGACCTCGAGGCGGACTCGCTCGATTTCGAGGCCCTCGGCGCGGAAGTGCTCGCCGAGCCGTCCGCCGCCGCGCCCGAGGCTCCCGCGGACCCGAGCGAGCCGAGCCCTGCGAACGAGGCCGCCGCGCTCGAAGGGCTCGGCGAAGACGTGCCGCTCGAAGCATTCGACGACGAAGAGCCGGAGCCGGAGCCGGAACCCGAGCGAGCGGCGCCCGTGGTCGAGCCTGCGGCAGAGGCCCCGTCGTGGGCCGACGAACGCCGCGCGTCCGCCCACCTGGCCGAGCAACGCGCGACCGAGGTCATGCGCGCGCGAGCCGAGTGGCTCGAGGCCGAGGCGACACGAAGCGAAGATCCCGCCGTGCGCGGCCGGACGCTCGTGGTCACCGCCGAGCTGTGGGCCATGCTCGACGACATGACGCGGGCGCGCAAGTGCGCGGCCGAGGCCATGCGCGCAGCCCCGACGCTCCAGGTGGCCGCGCGGATGTCGAGGTGGCTCGCGGCGCAAGAGGGCGACTGGAAGGCCGTCACCACGGCCCTCGAAGGGGAGGTGCGCGGCGCGCCCACGCCGGAGACGCGCGCCCACGCGGCAGCCCTGTCCGCGGAGATTCACCGCGCGGTGTCCCAGGACGCGGTCATGGCCCAGCGCAAGCTGGACCAGATCTCCCGGCTGCTTCCCGGAGATCCGCGTCCCCACGTGCACCGGTTCGCGGCGATGCTCGCCGCCGGCGGCGCGCCGCCGAAGATGAAGTGGCCGGACGAGCTCGGCCAGCTCGCGGGCGCGGCCGCGAACCTCGCCGAACTCCGCGGCGCGGCTCCTGGACCCGGCGCCGAGCCGGCGCCTGCGCTGCTGACGTTCGTCCGCGCCGGTCGCGCGCTGGCTGCCGGCGACCGCGGAGCAGCAGGTGAGGCCCTCGAACGCCTCGCGGCGCTGCCCGAGCTCGCCGAACCGGTGCGGTGGCTGTGCGCCGCGCTCTTCGCGCACGACGCCGAGCATCGACCGCGCGCCATCGAGGCCCTCACCGCCCTCGCGGGCAGCGCTCCGACACCGGCCGTACTGCGCGCGCTCGCCGCGCGCGCCCTCGAGCAGGGAGACGCCAGAGGCGTCGAGGCGGCCATCTCGGGGCGCGACGACTCCGCGAGCGACCCGTTCACGCCGGCGGATCGGGTCGCGCTGGCGGCGCTGACCGGCGGAGACCCGGTGGTCGTTCGACCGTGGGTTGCCGCCATGGCGAGCGACGAGGCGCGGCGCCCGCTCGCGGCTGCCGCGGCCGCAGCGGCCACCGAGGGTGGCAAGGTGCCCGACGTCTGGGCCGGATCCGGTGCCTCGCGCGCCGCCGCGGCGTTCGGCCGAACACTGGTCGCGGGGACGCTGGACGACGGCTTCCGCGAGGCGCTCGCGTCCCTCGCTGCGGCGGCGCCGGATTCGCCGGCAGTGAGGCTCTTCGGGCTCGAGATCGCACTGGGCGCGAGATCCGCGTCGGACGTCGCCGGAGCGCTGGCCGCGTGGCGCCCGGGGGAGCCCGACCGTGACGCGCACCTGGCGCGCGCGCTCGCCTTGGAGCTGGGGCAGTCTGCCGACGAAGCTCGCTCCGCCTACGCCGCCGCGCTCGGCAGCGACGAGGACGCGGAGTGCGCCGTGCGTGCGCTGCTCCCCGCGAGCGATCCGAGGTCCGCGGCGACGCTGCTCGCGGGCGTGGCGCGCGCGCTGCCCGACGACGCGGGTCGGTCGCTGTTGCTCGTCGAGGCCGCGACGCGCCTCGGTGCCCAAGGCGACGCCGAGCTCTACGCGGGGCTCCTGGGCGAGGCCGCGTCGGCACGACCCTCCTTGCCCCTGGCCTACGCGCGCGGCGAGCTGCTGGCGCGCGCGCAGGGCGAGCAGGATCGCCTCCTCGACTGGGTGCGCCGGCGACGCGAAGCCGCCACCGATCCCCTCGAGCGCGGCCTCGATCTCGTCAGGGAAGCGCTGCTCATCGCCGACGAGGAGGCCGCGACGGCCGGCGCCCTGCTGGAAGACGCCGCGCGCGCCCGCCCCAGCGACGTCGGACTGCGCGAGCTGCACGAGCGCCTCGCGGCCCCCGAGCCCGCGCAGCGAGCGGCCTGGCGGGAGGCGGCCGCGCAGTCCGCGGAACCCGACACCAAGTCGCGGCTGCTCCTCGAAGCCGCCCTCGAGTACGAGCGCGGCGGCGACATGGAGAGCGCATCGCGCGCGGCCACCGGCGCCGTGGAGGCGGGCGGAGGAGCCATCGCCGCGGTCGTCGCGGAGCGCACCACGGGAGCGAGTTCCGGAGCCGCCCGACTCGCCGAAACGCTGCTGGCCCGCGCCAAGCAGGAAGAGGATCCCATCGCGCAGCGCGAGCTCTACGAGCAGCTCGCGGCCATCGACGCTGGCCGCGGCGATCAGGCGAGCGCCCGGCTGTGGCACAGCGCGATCCTGGAGAGCCACCCGTCCTACCTTCCGTCCCTCGCCTACCTGGAGAGCGCGTTGCTCGCCGAGGGGCGCATCGACGACCTCGGGCCGACGGCGCTGACCCTCGCGAAGGAGCTGCCGGAACCCGAGTCGTCCGCGCACGCGGTGCTGGCCGCCCGCATCGCCGTCAACGCCGGTGAGCTCGCCGACGCCGCACCGGCCATCGCGATCGCAGCGGCCCAACCTCAGCCCACGCTGTGGGCGCTCCGAGGCGCCGCGGCCATGGCGACGCTGGGCTCGAACCCGGCGGACGAGCTGGCTTCGGTGCTGCGCCTGGTCGAGCGCGTCGGCCGACCGCGAGACCAGGCGGCGCTCCTGGCCCGCGCGGCGGAGGCGGCCCGTCTCACGGGCAAGGACGACGAGGCTCGGTCGCTCCTCGAGCGGGTGGCGGAGCTGGCACCCGATCATCTGCCCGCAGCCCGGCGGCGCGCGGAGGTGCTCGCGCACTCCGACCAGGCGACCGAGGCCGCGGAGGCGTTCGAGGTGGTCGCGCAGCTCAGCAGGGTGGACGGGCACCGGCTCGACGCCTGGTACCGCGCGGCGGTGCTCTGGCTCGACCGGACCGAGAACGTGGAGCGCGGTGTCTCAGCGCTGGAGCAGGCGAGCGCGATCGACGTTCGTCAAGACGACGTCTTCCGACGGCTTCAGGCCGCGTACGTGGCCGCACAGGACAGCACCCGGCTCGCCGCGCTCCTCGAGCGCCGTCTGGACGCGACGACCGACCCGGCCGAGCGCGTCGCCCTCGAGGTCACGCGCGGTCGAGCGCTCGCGGAGGTGGGGGAGCGCGACGCCGCCCGGCAGGCCCTCGCCGCGGCGCTGGACGCGAACCCCGACCACACCGACGCGCTCGACGCCTTCGCGGATCTCTGCGCCGCCGAAGGCGACTGGGAGGGCGCGGAACAGGCGTGGATCCGGCTGGCGCGCAACGCCCAGGAGCCGGAGCGGCAGGCGGAGATCTACCGCAAGCTCGGCGGGCTGTACGACGGCAACCTGCCGAACCCGCAGCGCGCGGAGCTCGCCTACAAGGAAGTGCTCAAGCGTCAGCCCAACGACGTCGACGGCAAGGTGCGACTCGTGGACGTCTACGGTCGGCTGGGACAGCCCGCGGACGCGATCCGCCTCGCCACGGAGCTGGTGAACGCCGCGACCAATCCCGACGAGAAGCGGGACCGAACGCTGGCCCTCGCCGCCGTGCACGAGCGAACCGCGGGCGACCGCCGGCAAGCGGAGTCCGTGCTGGACAAGGCGCGCAAGGCCTGGCCGCAGAGCGCCGAGGTGCTCATGGCGCTCGCGGCGTTCCATCAACGCCACGGCGAGACGGCCGCACTGAACGTCCTGCTCGATCGCGCGGCGAACGACGCGCGCCGCGCCCTCAACACCGGACGGTTCGATCCCTCGTTCTTCGAGATCCTCGCCGTGGTGGCGGAGCTGCGCTCGGGTCCCGATGCCGCGGCCATCGCCAAGGCGACGCTCGGCGCGCTGCGGGGTGAGGACGTCTCCGTCCGCGGCGCCGGACTCGGCGCGGGCGACGCCCGCCTCGACGAGCTCATCGCGCCCGAGCTGCTGACGGCGCCGCTGCGGTCGCTCCTGCGCAAGACCGGCCCCGCGCTCGACAACGCCTACGCGCTCGATCCCAAGTCACTCCGCGCCGCACCCCTGCCCGCCCAGGCGGCGGACGTCGGGGCGCAGTTTCGCCAGGCCGCCGCCGCATTCGGGATCCAGAACCTCGACGTGCTCGTCTCGAACGCCATCGGCCCCGTGTGCATGCCGCTCAGCGCCAACCCGCCGCAGATCGTGTTCGGCTCCGCGCTCCTCGAGAGCACGGACGACGCCGTCCGATCGTTCCTCTTCGTGCGAGCCGTGAAGGTCTTGCAGAGCAACGCCGCAGCGCTCGCGCGAACGGCGCCGATCGATCTCTGGCCGGTCATCGCCGCCCTCTTGCGCACGTTCACTCCGGACTGGCAGCCCCAGGGCGTCGACGCGCGAAAGCTGGCCGAGGCAGAGGCCAAGATCAAGCGCACCCTCCCCAGTCGCATCGACGACGACGTCGCGGTGCTCGCGCTGGAGGTCTCGGGTGCGATCGGGAACCGGGCGAGCCAGCTCGCCACGGCGATCCACGAGTTCGGAAACCGAGCTGCGCTGCTGGCGGTCGGCGACCCGAATGCCGCGGTGCGCGGCGTGGCGCTGGCCGGTGGCCACCAGGACGTGCCCACGGAGGGCGTGGAGCGGCTCAAGTGGATCGTCCGCAACCCCGAGGCGCGGGACCTCGCGGTCTTCAGTGTGAGCGACGCCTACGCCGAGGCGCGCAAGCGGCTCGGTCTGGCGGGGTAGTGCGGGAGGGCCACCCACCGGCGCCGCCGCCCGCCCCGGGCGACCGGCAGACCCGTAAGGCGCGTCGCGCGTATCCGTTCCTCGTTGGGCGCTTCGAAGTCACGTCCGCGGCCAGGCGGCCAGGGCCGCCTCGAGCGCCTGCGAGGAAGAAATGTCGGATCTCGAGCGTAGGGCGACCGAGCGGCGGAGACCCCCTGGGCCAACCGCCGACCGCGGACTGGGTGCCATGACGTCGCCGAACGACCTGGGAGAGCGCGCGCAGCGACGCGTGGGCGCCGTCATCAACGGCAAGTACGCCCTCGGCCGGGTCCTGGGCGTCGGCGGCATGGCGACGGTCTACGCTGCGACGCACCGGAACAAGAAGCGCTTCGCGATCAAGATGCTCCACCCGGAGATCGGCCTCGACGCCGACGTGACGGCGCGCTTCCTGCGGGAGGGGTACGTCGCGAACACGGTCGGGCACCCTGGAACGGTCGAGGTCTTCGACGACGACGTCACGCCCGACGGCGCACCCTTCCTGGTGATGGAGCTGCTCAGCGGCGAGACCCTGGACGCCCGCTGGGAGCGCAAGGACCGCCACCTGCCGCCCGAGGAGGTGCTGCCCATCGTCGATCAGCTCCTCGACGTGCTCGTCGCGGCTCACGACAAGGGGATCGTCCACCGGGACCTGAAGCCCGAGAACCTGTTCCTCACCCGCGAGGGCCAGCTGAAGGTCCTCGACTTCGGCATCGCGAGGCTGCGCGAGCTGTCCAAGGACAGCGGCGCGGAGACCAAGGCGGGGTCCCTCCTCGGCACGCCTGCCTTCATGGCTCCCGAGCAGTCGCGCGGACGATGGGACGAGGTCGACGGGCGCACCGACATCTGGGCCGTCGGCGCCGTGCTCTTCACGACGCTCTCCGGCTCGTACGTCCACGAGGCGGAGACGATCAACGAGCAGCTCATCCAGGCGGCGACCGTTCCGGCGCGTTCCCTGGGCGAGGTCATGCCCGGCCTGCCCTCGGCGCTCGTCGATCTGGTGGATCGGGCCCTCGCCTACAAGAAGACCGATCGCTGGGAGTCGGCCGCGGCCATGCAGGCCCGGGGTCGCGAGGTCATGGCGGAGCTCCTCGGCGTCGAGGGTCCCATCAGCCTCCCCAAGCCGTCGGTCGTCGTGAACGTGGACACCGAGACGCTGGTCGCGCCTGCGGGGTTCACGCCCGATCTCGCCAGCCATCCCGACGCGGCGCTCACGCCGCTTCCCAAGCCCGAGACGCTCACGACGGCACGCGCCATCACGAGCGGCGCGAGCGGCGTGGCGTCGCCCGCCGCGAAGCGCGGCGCATGGCTGGGTGCCGCGGCGAGCGCGGTGGTCCTCGTCGCCGCCATCGGTTGGCTCGTTCGGCCGGCGGCGACCGAGACCGGGCCCGCACCCGCTGCTTCCGGCGCGCCGATCGCCGTGCCGGACGTCACGGCCGCGCCGCCGCCCCGAAAGGAGCCCGACGTGACGGTGGAGCACCACCGCGCGATCGACGCCGGCCCCGCCGCCGCGGCGGACGCCGGTGCGCGCCCCCGCCGCACCCCCTCGGAGCCCGCGCGACGGGCGACGGGTCCGGTCGCCGCGCCGAAAGGACCGGCTGCGGCGCCACCTCCCGCACCGGCGCCGGCGCCGAAGGCCGCTTCGGGCAATCCCTTCGATCGGCGGCACTGACGGGCTGGCGCCGCCGCGCGCCGCGCGGGATGATGGCGACATGGCTCGGGTGCGACGCGCCGTCGTCATCGCCGCTCTGCTCGCGGGCGCGACGCTCTCGCCCGTTTCGTCGGCGCAGCCCCGCGACGCCGCCGCCGCCGAAGCCCTGTTCCGCCAGGGCCGCGAAGCGTCCGACGAGGGCGACCACCGCACGGCGTGCGCGAAGTTCCGCGAGAGCCACCGGCTCGATCCCGCCCTCGGGACGCTGTTCAACATCGCCGACTGCGAGGAGCGGCTCGGCAACGTCGCAACGGCCTGGACCACGTTCCGCGAGGTCGCCCAGCGACTACCCCCGGCGGACGACCGCCGCCCGCTGGCCGAGCAGCGCGCGAGCCTCCTCGAAGATCGGCTGCCGCGGCTCTCGGTGCACTTCGAGGGGCCCTCGCCCCCCGGCACGAAGATCACCCGGAACGGCGTGCCGCTCGGGAGCGCGAGCATGGACGCGCACCTGCCCGTGGACCCCGGGGTTCAGCGCGTCATCGTGGACAGCCCCGGTCGCGCGCGCGCCATCTTCGAGATCCAGGCGAGCGAGGGCTCGCGACAGACCCTCACCGTCCGGGTCGGGGCACCGAACCGGGGAGCGGCCGCGCTGGGCTCCGACGCCTCGACGCCGGGCGAGCCCGCTCCGAAATCCGGCTCGCCCACCCTCGGCTGGCTCGTGGGAGGCGTCGGAGTGGTCGGACTCGCCGTCGGCTCGATCGCGGGCGTCGCCGTGCTGTCGAAGAAGTCCACCGTCGACGCCAACTGCGACGCTCGCAAGGTGTGCAACCGCGAGGGCGCGGACGCGGCGGACGAAGGCCGAACCCTGTCGACCGTTTCCACCGCCGGCTTCGTCGTCGGAGCCCTCGGGATCGGCCTGGGCGGCTACCTGCTCCTCTCGACGTCGAAGGACGGCAGCGAGACGGCGCTCGCGCCCGCCGCAGGGACGCGGGGCGGCTCGGTGACGCTCAGGCGAACCTTCTGACGCGGCCTCCGCGTCCCTCGGCACGCGACCTCGGACGACGCGAGGCTACTGGCACGCGGCCTTCGCGGCATCGTGCTGCGTGTTCGCGGCGGACAAGCTGCCCGACACGCTTCCGTAGTCCTTCTTGTGGGGATACTGCTCGAACGTTTCGTTGAGCTTCTTCTTGGCGGGTTCGGCGGTATCCCAGGTGATCTTGGAGAACGCGAACGACTTCGACAGCAGCTCGGCCTGCGTCTCGATCTCGGTCCAGGTCTTCAAGTGGTCGGCCTTCTGGCGCTCGTCCATGTCTTCGTAGCCTACGGCGCCGCGGTGCTTGAATCCGCCGGCCTTCTCCTTGAGCTGGCGCCATGCATCGGAGGCCTCGCCGCGAGCTTTCGAGCACGTCGCGCTCTCACCTTCGCAGGCGACGAGAACCGCTCCGAGAAACGCGAGATGGACCATCCGAAACACGTGCATGCCTTCTCTCCGGTTCGTGGGGCGCAGAATGTACCACGGGCTCGCGTCAGCCGCGGTGTCCCGACGCCCCGCGGTCGAGGTGCGCCTCGAGGTGCGCGCGAACGTCCTCCGGCATCTCGCAGCTCTTCAGCGCGTCGAGGTCCGTCGTGACGACGACGTGGGACGCCTCGGCGCAGACGACGCCGTCCCGCTCTCGCACGAAGCGGTAGCTCATCGTCAGGCTCCGTCCCCCGATGCGCGCCACGCGCGTCTCCACCACGAACGCATCCCCGAACACGAGCGGCGCCCTGAACTCCACGTCGAACTTCACGGCCGGCAGCCCCACGCGTCGCTGCGTGATCAGCGCGGCGTAGCCCCCGGCCAGGTCGCCGAAGAAGTGCTCCATCGCCTCGTGGGCCCACACGGCGAAGTTCGGAAAGAAGGCCATCTGCGCGGCGTCGACCTCCTGGAACCGAACCGCACGGCGGTACGCGATCACCCGCACCCCGCCTCTCGACGCACCCCCACGCCCTCCTCGGGAAACGACGCCTCGGCGGGGCGAGTGGAGCCGGCGGGGTGGGGCGCGACTTGCGCGCGCGGCGACACTGGCGGAAACTGCCGTCGTGCGGTCGGTTCTGCTGTGCCTTGCGACAACGGTGGCCGCGTACGCCGGCTGCTCGGTCGAGTCCAGCGGCTCGAGCTCGAACGAGAGTTCCGGGGGCGTCTCCGGCTCCGCGCAGGCGGGCGGAAGCGCCGGCAGCTCGGCGGGCTCCGGCGGCGGAGCAGGCGATGCTGCGGCGGGCAGCTCGGGTTCGGGCGCATCGGGCGGGACGGCCGGCTCGGGCGGAACGGCCGCTTCGGGCGGGTCCGGCGCGACCAGCGGCTCGGGCGCCGGCGGTTCGTCGATTGCGGACGCGGCGGCGCCCGACGTTCGCTTCACCTACGACGGCCCCGTGAATCCGGACCAGGACGCGTGCGCCGCGACGACGGTCGAGGCGGAGCTCTTGCCGCTCGCCATCTACATCATGCTCGACCGATCCGGCAGCATGAACGACAACAACAAGTGGAACTCCGCGCGCACGGCCATCTCGAGCTTCGTCGACGACCCCGGGTCCGTCGGGCTGAAGGTCGCGCTCGGGTACTTCTCCGGGAGCGGATGCACCGGCTACCAGATCCCGGCGGTCGCCATGGGTGCGCTCCCGGGCAACGCCGCACCGATCAAGAACTCCCTGAACACGACGGCGCCGAGCGGCGCCACGCCGACCGCCGGCGCCCTCAACGGCCTGGTGGCCTTCTGCGGCGCCTACCAGGCGGCCAACCCCACGGAGAAGTGCGTCGGCATCCTGGTGAGCGACGGACAGCCGACCGATTGCTCGCCGACGGACGCCACGGGCCTGTCCAACATCGCAGCGAACGCGCGCACGACGAACAACGTGCAGACGTTCACGATGGGAATGCAGGGAGCCGACTTCAACGTGCTGAACGCCATCGCGAACGGCGGCGGAACCGACTGCGACACGGCCGGGCCGAACTCCGCCTGCGACGCCACGGGCGGAGCGGCCGCGTTCCTGGCGGCCCTCAAGGCCATTCAGGGGCAGGCGCTCGGCTGCGAGTACCAGATGCCGAGAACGGACGCGGGCATCGTGAACCTGGACAGCGTCACGGTGCACTACTCGGCGAACGGCGTCCCACCCGCCCAGGTCGTCGGACGCGTCAACACGCAGGGCGACTGCGCCGCCGCCGGCGGCGGCTGGTACTACGACAACAACGTGAACCCGACGAAGCTGACGCTCTGCGACGGGACGTGCGACGTCGTGAAGATCGATCAGAACGCGAAGGTGGACATCGCGCTCGGCTGTCTCGGGTCGTGACGCCGGAACGCAGCGTCAGCGCTTGACGCGGTCGCGCAGCTCTCGAATCGCCTGGGCGAGTCGGTCGTCCGCGCGCAGGCAGGAGTGGCAGTCCTCGGCGCCCTTGCGACCGCACCCCGTCGTCTTTTCGAGCTTCTCCAGATACTCGAGCACTCGCCAGTCGCCCACGTTCTTCGCGCGCAGCACCAGCGCGTGACGCTGCTCACAGGTGCGCGCCGTGCGCAGCGCGACGAGCACCAGCAACGCGGGCGAGGACGTTCGCTCGAACTGCTTGGTGCCGAGGAACGCCTCCGCCCGACGGCGAACGTTCCGCCCGAGTCCCTCCTGCGTCGCGAGGTCGTAGATGATCTCGGCCCCGACGCTCCCCAGGCGATTCTCCAGGAGGTCGAAGGTCGCGTCGCTCGTCGATTTCGCCTGGGCGGTCGTGTAGAGCGTGGCCCGCACGTCCCGCCCCTCGGCGACGGTGGCGTCGAGGGTGAACGCCTTCTCCACTGCCTCGAGCGCCTTCTCGTAGCGCTTCGCATCGCGATGCGCGGCGCCGAGCGCCGCGAGCACGTGCGGGTCCCCAGGATGGCGCTCGGCGAGGGCGGCCAGCGCCTCGGCGCCACCTCGGCGGGCGACGTCGATCTCCGCCGCCACGACCCGGCCCGGTGCGGCGCTCGCGACGACGGGCGCGATCACCGGTGGCGCCGCGGAGGGCGCCGCGCTCGCGCTGGTCGCGGCGATGGCACCGCTCGGCTTCGACGTCGCGAGCGCACCGACGGCGAGCACAACGATCAGCACGACCACTCCGCCGGCTCCGAGCAGCAGCGCCACGGGAACTCGACGGAGAGGATCCGGCCAGCCGCGCCGACGCGCCTCGAGGTCGCGGTACGAGGCGGAGAGCGCCGCGAGGACCCTGTCGGCCACGCCGGGCGACAGCCCCGGCAGCTCGATGGGCCCGTCGTCGGGCGGCGCGAACCCCGCGGGCGGCGGGCGCGGAGCCACTTCGACCACCGCCCCGACGCTCTCCGCTGGTCCTGCCCGCGGGGGCTCCGAGGGCGACCCCAGTCGCCGCGTGGGCAGCTGCTCGCGTGGACCGCCGTGCAGGATGCCGTCCATGGCCACTACGACGGACTCCGCGTCGCCGAACCGGTCGCCCTTCTTGGTCGCCAGCAGGCGCATCACGAGGCGATCGAGCGCCGGTGGCAGGGCGCCCTGAAGGCGCTCGGCGGGAGTGATCGGCGGCCCCGAGAGCTGGCGGCCGAGCACGTCGCCCCCCGTGGCGTCCCCGAACGGCCGTTCGCCCACGAGCAGCTCGTACAGGATGACGCCGAGCGAATAGAGATCGGCCCGCGCGTCGACGCGTTCGCCGAGGGCCTGCTCGGGCGGCATGTACTCGGGCGTCCCGACCACGAACCCGACCTTCGTGATGGGTTTCCCGCTCACCGGTGCGCCGTCGTTCGCGTCACCGATCGGCACCTTCGCGATGCCGAAGTCGAGGATCTTCACGAAGTCGCGATCCGCGCCCTTCGGTACGAGCACGATGTTCTCCGGCTTGAGATCTCGATGCACGATGTCGATGGCGTGCGCGGCTGCGAGGGCGTTGGCGATTTGCCGTCCGACGTGGAGCGCGCGGGCGACCTCGAAGCGCCCGAAGGCGAGGTCCTCGCGCAGCGTTCGCCCCTGAACGTACTCGAGCACCAGGAACACGGACCCGTCGGGGAGACGACCGAAGTCCGTGGCGCCCGCGACGTTCTCGTGCTCGATGTTCGCCGCGGCCATGGCCTCGCGCTCGAACCGCGCCACGACGTCCGGGATCTCGGTCAGCTCGCGGTGCAGGATCTTCACCGCCACGCGCTTCTTCATGAGCACGTGCTCGGCGGAGTAGACCGTCCCCATCCCGCCCTCACCCAGGAGCGCGTCCAGGCGGTACCGCTCGGCAATCACCGTGCCGAGGCGGGCTGCGGGATCGAGGTCGGCGAGCATCGGGACGGCGGCGGCGGTGAGGCCGGACTCCCTAGATAGCGCGGGCGGGGCCCGGCCGTGAAGGGCTGGCGCGGAGTCTCGCCCGCGGCGTCAGCGCGAACGCCAGCTCGCGCCGTGATCCATGGATGCCAGGACGGCGTACGGAGTCTTCGGAGTCGCCCCCCCGGCGTAGAGGATCACCCGGTCGGCGAAGGCGAGGAGCCTCGAGGGCGGCGGGCTGCCGGGAACCACGGAGGCGTGCTCGCCGTGATCGTAGGCGACCGACCACGGCGTCCACGTTCTGCCGTCATCTCGCGAGGACGCGACACGCACGATGCCGTGCATCACCGTGGCCACGACGGTCACGCCGCGCAGGCGCGCGACGTCCATCGGGTACTTCGGAAGAGCGCCCACTCCGCCGAAACGCGGCAGCGGAACGGCCTTGCAGGTCCTTCGGTAGGAGCACAGGTGAAGCGTGACGTCGGCGGCGTCGCGCGCCTTCACCAGGGTCGCCACGGCCTGATCGTCACACGACGCGCCGACCAGGTCGTAGCTCGACGGGACCAGGTCGACGACGTGCGGCGATCCGTCCGGGCCGAGGGACGTGACCGTCCAGAGTTCACCCGAGTCGCTCCGGCCGAACGAGAACGAACGGCTGTCGCCCGCGGGACAGCGCTCGGCAATGTCCGCGACGTCGGGGTGACGAGCGGAGCGGGGCTCCCACGTCAGACCGCCGTCGCGCGTCTCGAACGCCGCCAGATTCGCCCCCTGGCCGATCGCGACGACGTGCCCACGCCCCACCGCGTGGACGCCTCGGTAGACTGCCGGCCAGGGCGGGAGGCCGCGGCCCGCAACCGGCGACGCGAGGCTGACCGGGTGCGTCGCCTCCTTGGCGCTGAGGGAGGGCTTCACCAGCTGGGTGTAGCCCCCGCGAACGAACGGCCACGCCGCCGCTGCGAGCTCCGCCACCGGGCGCGACGACACGACCAGCGCCGCCAGCCCGATCTCGCCCCTGTGGCCACCCGCCGCGCGGTCGGCGGCGACGCCGCCGAACTCGATGAAGCTCCATGCCGTCGCCCTGTGCGCGCGCTCCACGTCGCCGTCGCCCGTGAGCGCGTGGGCGTCCTTCGCGCAGTTCGTGAAGGGCCGCTCGGCCGCGTCCGACGTCACCAGGCGCCGCCGCACCAGCCGCCGGAACTCCTCGGGGTTGTCGCGAAGGAGCGACGGTCCCGTCGGCCCCACCATGCACAGGGCGTAGTTCGCCAGGGCGGTCGCCGCGTCGTGGAGCTTCCAGGCGGCGATCGCGCGTGGCTTCGCCCAGAACCCCGCGCCGACCAGCAACGCCACGAGCAGCACCGACCTCAGCCGGATGGGCGGCGTCCACGCCGCGCCTCCTTCGACGACCTCGTGGCTCGTCGGAGGTGAGGAGGGCAGCGGAGCGCGCGGAGAGCGAGGGTCCGACCGCATGGTCCGAATCTGCGTGACCCGGCGCCGTGCGGCCAAGTTAGGGGCTCAGGGCCCCTGGATCTTCTCGCGCTTGCGGCGGCGCCGCGCGGCCTCGCTCATCTTCTTCCGGCGCTTCACGCTGGGCTTCATGTAGTGGCGACGGCGCTTGAGCTCACGGAGGATCCCCTCCCCGGCCATCTTGCGCTTGAGGTGCTTGATGGCGCGTTCGATGCCTTTGTCGCCGACGGCGACTTCGAGGGGTTTGCACTGGACTGCTTCGCCGGGGGTGCTCAAGGTCCGCGCTTTCTGGCAGACGCGAGGGGGCTTTTCAAGCCCCGGGCGACCCGGCGGGGCTTTTCCCGCGATTGCCGCGACTGGACAGTCCCCGGGCGGCCTCCTATTCACGTCGATGCGATGCCCGGCGACCCCCGAACGACGCCCACGGGGATCCGCGCTCCCCACGGCGCCCGGGTGATGGAGATCACGTGGGCCGATGGCCGGACGTCGCAGATCCCACACTCTCTGCTCCGGGGCTACTGCCCGTGCGCGGGCTGCCAGGGCCACTCGGGCACCATCTCGTTCGTGGAGGGGGGCAATCAGGAGATCCGGGACGTGCGCCCGGTCGGGAACTACGCGGTGGCCATCGAGTGGGGCGACCTGCACGCCTCGGGCATCTACTCGTTCCGCTACCTGCGAGAGCTCTCCGATTTCGTCGAGGAGCGGGGCGCGGACGCGGTGCCGCCTCCCGAGCTGCCTCGCAAGTGACGACCGCCGTCGTCACGACGTCGTATCCGGACGGCCCGGGCGACTACGCCGGGCACTTCGTCCGCGCCGACGCCCGCCTGCTGGCGGAGACGGGGCGGGTCGTGGTCGTCGCACCGGGCTCCTGGGTCGATCCGGACGAGCGGCGGCTCGAGGTCGTCCGGCTGGGAAGCGACCGGGCCTTCGGGGCGCCGGGGGTCGCCGCGCGTGTCCGCGCCCACCCGGCGCTCGTGCGCGACGTCGGTGCGTTCGTGCTTCGCGCGCGGCGCGCACTGCGCGCGATTCGACCCGACCGGATCGTCGCGCACTGGCTGATCCCGTCGGCGTGGCCCATCGCGGCGGCCGTGGACGTCCCGCTGTCGGTCGTCGTGCACGGCGGCGACGCGCGGCTGCTGCTCGCGCTGCCGCGTCCGGCGCGCCGCTGGCTCGTCGAGAGCCTGCTGGACCGCGGCGCCACGTTCCGCTTCGTTTCGCGCGACCTGCTGGACCGGGTGGCCCGCGCGACGACCGAGCGCGTGCGCGACCACGCGGCGGTCGCACCGAGCGCACTCGACGTCTCGGGCGCACCCGGCAGAGCCGCCGCTCGGGGAGCCCTGGGGCTGCGCAGCGAGCGCCGCATCGCCGTCATCGTGGGTCGCTTGATCGAGCGCAAGCGCATCGCGGTGGCGCTGGACGCGGCCACGTCGATCGGTGGTCTCGACGTCGTCGTCGTCGGGGACGGGCCAGAGCGCGAGGCGCTCGCGCTGGCGCACCCACGCGTCCGCTTCACGGGAAGCGTGGCGCGCGACCAGGCCCTGGCGTGGATCGCAGCAGCCGACGTGCTGATCAGCGCCTCCCGCGAGGAGGGAGCACCGACGGTGATCCGCGAGGCGCGGGCCCTGGGCGTCCCGGTCGTGGCGGTGGCCGCAGGCGATCTGCAGGAATGGGCGGCGCGCGACCCCGGCATCTCCCTGGCCGTCGGGGAAGGAAGGTGAGCCGCGCGCGGCGCGCCGCGATGCTCGTCGCCGCGGTCGTCGGCGCGTGCTCGCGACCCGAGACTCGGACGCAAGCCACGCGGGCGGCACCGGACGCGCCACGAGCGCCCAGCGCGACGACGACGGCAACCCCCGCCCCGACCACCGTCGCGCCGCCGGCGCAGGCGTGGCCCACCCTCCTCGAGCGCGGCCTGCAGGATCTCGCTCGGGTCCCTGCCCCCTTTCCGGCCGACGTGATCGTCTCGCTACGGGCCGTCGCGTCGCTCACGGGGGACTCGGAGCCCGCCCTGCTCGCGGAGCGCCGCAAGGTCGATCTCGATGTCGACGACCGCCGCTACGCGCCCTTGCTCGAGGGCGCCAAGCCACCGTGGCCCGAGGGACGCATCGATCGCGCGCTCGAGAGCGCTACCTCCCCGGATCCGAGCATGGTCTCGCCCCGGCACGCGACGGGGGAAACGCTGGTCGGCCACTGCGTCGAGCGCGCCATTCGGTGCGCGCTGCCCACCGAGTGCCGCGAGTTCGTCGGCGCGCGGGATCGGTGGGGCTACGTCCTGACGCACCAGGCGGTGTGGCTCGCCATCTGGCGCTGGCAGGGCTGCCCGGAGCGAGGCGTCGGCACCGACGCCCTGCGGAACATGCTGGCGGCCAACCTCGCCAAGGAAGCGGCCGCGGACCCCGCATTCTCCGATCTCGCGGCGGAGCGGCTGGCCATGCTGGGGCACCTGGGCTTCGCGCGGGACGTCCCCGAAGCGGCGTGGCGCGCCGTGGCGACCGCGCAGCGCCCGGAGGGATGCTGGCCCTCACGCGCGGGCGCCGCATGTGATCCTCACACGACCGGGCTCGCGCTCTGGGCGCTCGCGCACGCTCACCGCGCCCGTTCGCCGGCGGTCGCCGCACCCTGAAGCGGCCGTCACTTCGGGTTCCGGGCGGCGAGCGCCAGGCCTCCCTCGCGAGGATCGGCGTACGCGTACGCGACGCCGCCGGACACGACGAGGTCGTTGGCGTCACCGATGGGCAGGCCGCGGCCCCCGAACCGATGCCCCAGGGCCTCGAGCGCGTGACGGAGCTCCTTCGACACGGGGCGCGCCTTCTCGGTCCGGACCTCGTCGGGGACCAGGCCGTGGTGGATCCTCGGCGCGTCGACCGCGGCGTCGAGCGTCATCTGGTGATCCACCAGGTTGCGGAGCACCTGCACCACGGTGCTGGGAATCGTGTCGCCACCGGGCGTCCCGAGGACCGCCGCCAGCTCGCCGCCCCGCGCGACGATGGTCGGAGTCATCGAGCTCGTCGGTCGGCGGCCCGGGCGCGGAACGTTGGCGCCGGCGGTGCCGAACGCCGCGACGGCGTTGTTCATCACCACGCCGGTCCCCGGAGCGACGTAGCCTGCTCCGTAGCCGGCCGAGAGCGTCGTCGTGCACGAAACCGCGTTCCCGTCGGCATCGACGATGGAGAAGTGCGTCGTGTGTTCGAGCTCCTGAACCGCCTTGGCGTAGAGCCCGTGAATCTCCGCCGCGGGCGTGGCGCGAGCCCCGTCGATGGCCGGTCCCTGCAGGGGCGCACGGGCGGGGTCCAGCCACCGGGACCGTAGGGACGCGTCCTCGGTCGGCGCGAGAGCGTCGGGGTCACCGACGGCGAAGCGCCGCTCGGCATGGGCGCGCTTGGACACCTCCAGAAACGTGTGGACCGCCGCGGGCGAACCGGGTTGGAGCTCGTGGGCGCGCAGGCGCTCGAGACCGAGGAGCATCTGCGCGACGGCGACGCCGCCGGCCGACGATGGCGGCGCGACGGCCACGTCGATGCCCCGGTACCTGAACGCGAGCGGCGAGCGCTCGATCGCGCGGTACTCCGACAGATCGGACAGAGACATCGTCGCGCCCGCGCTGGCAGCGTGCCGGACGAGGCGCTCGGCCACCTTGCCCGCGTAGAACCCGGCGTCTCCGGCGGCGGCGATCGCGTCGAGGGTCGTCGCCAGATCCTTCTGAACGAGCCTGGCCCCCGCGACACGCGGTCGACCGCGTGCGTCCCCGAAGATGCGCCGTGCCTCCGGATCCTTCCGTAGCACGCGCCACGCCCACCCGAGCGCGGCCGCCTGTCGCGCGCCCAGCGGGTGTCCGTCCCGCGCGAGGCGCGCCGCCGGCGCGACCAGCTCGGCGAACGGAAGGCGGCCGAGCTGGCGGTGGGCGAGCCCGAGCCCCGCGACGGTCCCCGGCACGCCGCTCGACGCCGGTCCTCGGCCGCCCGCGTCGATCATCGCGCGAAACCTCTCGTCGGTCAGCCCGGACGGCGCACGCTCCCGGAAGTCGAACGCCCGGACGCGCCCGTCTCGCGAGCGCGCGAGCAGATAGCCCCCGCCGCCCACGTTGCCCGCGGACGGGTGCGTCACGGCCAGGACGAAGGCCACCGCCACGGCCGCATCGATCGCGTTGCCGCCGCGCTCGAGAACCTCGACGCCGGCCCGTGTCGCGTGCGGCTCGACCGAGACGACGACGCCGTGCTCACCGCGCGTCGCGCGCGGCCCCCCCGCGGGCATGGGTGGCGCGGTGCCGGCAGGGAGACCGGCGGGCCCGTCAGGGGCGGCCGCAGCGGAACCGGACGGCACGGCGCTCGGCACCGACGCGCTCGGCGCGGTCGCGACGGGATTCGCCGGGGCCGCGCTGGACTCGGCGGGGGAGACTCTCGCGGTGGGCGTACACGCCGCGGCGGCGACCGCCACGAACGCCGCCGCACGTCCCGCGCGCGCGCCCAGCACGTTCCGCCCGCGCGCCTAGTACCCGGGCGGCCGTCCCTGATGAACCGGGGGCATGCCGGGCCCGCTGAGTCCCATCTCGGACTGGAGCTGCTGGGGCGGTGCGAGCTCGATCTGCTCGCCGCCCTTGGCCAGGTAGTCCGCGTAGATCTGCCAGCGAAGGTGGAGCGCCGCCACGCCGAGGATGGGGATGACCACGTAGAGACCGACGCCGCACGCGAGCATGCCGGCCAGCATCATGCCGAACGCGATGAATCCGAAGATGATGTTCTTCACGATGACCGTGACCCACGTCGCCTTGCCGTAGGCCATGATCTTGCCGAAATCGAGCGCCTTGCCGAAGTCCTCGGTGAGCTCGGCGCGGGTCACGGCGGCGTTCACGACCACGTTCGCGGCGATGCCCACGCCCACGGCGAAGAGCGCGAACACGCCGAGGAAGCCGAACATGAGGAAGGGCTCACCCGCGGCCGAGGCGACCATGCCGCCGAGGAGCGCCGTCAGGACGTAGCAGATGAAGAGCACGATGCCGACGGGGAACCCGACGGCGAGCTGCACGACGAAGGGCTTGAGACCACGCCCGATGTACGCACCGAAGTCGCCGAAGTCGAGCTTCGGAATCGGTCGCGGATGGCGGCGCGCCAGGCGCTGGTGGATCTCGCAGTACCACCCCGCGACCGCGATGCCGCCGACGATCGGGATGAACATGAAGATCACGGCGAAGAGCAGGCTCGTCTTCCAGTCCGGATCGTCGAAGAGGAACTTGACCGCGTCCATGGGGTTCACGCCGGTCGAGGTGGCGGGGCCCGGCGCCATCTGCGCCTGCACTCCCGGCGCGGGGCCCGGGTAGCCTTGCTGCGGAAGCTGGTACTGGGGAGGACCCGGCGGGTACTGCGGCGGAGGCTGCATGGCGCGCATCGTACACCGTCCGCCGGGCGAAGACGTGGAAAGGTCGGGCGCGGCGCAGGGCCCAGCCGGCAGCCAATCCGGCTAGAATCCGGCCCGATGTCCGACTTCATCGCGCTCGGTATCGCCGTGCTCACCGTGAGCGACACACGCACCACCGCGACCGACGCCAGTGGAGGCCTCGCCGCCGAGCGCGCGACGACCGCGGGACACACCGTCGCCGCGCGACGGATTGTCGCCGACGATCGGGAATCGATCCGCGGGGCGCTCTCGGCGTGGATCGCCGATCCCGCAATCGAGGTGG
The DNA here is from genome assembly GCA_964487605.1 of uncultured Polyangiaceae bacterium. GTDB lineage: Bacteria > Myxococcota_A > Polyangia > Polyangiales > Polyangiaceae > JAJDAH01. The sequence goes on along the minus strand of CAZARU010000007.1, from coordinate 90,691 downwards.
TCATCGTGACGGGCGGCACCGGCATCACCGAGCGCGACGTGACGCCGGAGGCGCTCGCCCCGCTCGTGACCAAGGCGATCGTCGGCTTCGGAGAGCTCTTCAGGCACCTCAGCTTCGCGGAGATCGGGACGAGCACGATCCAGTCTCGGGCCGAGGCCGCGCTTTGTGGCGGAACCCTCGTGTTCCTGCTGCCCGGCTCGACGGGCGCCGTGCGCCTGGCGATGGATCGGATCATCTTGCCGCAGCTCGACCGGCGAACGCGCCCCTGCAACTTCGCGGAGCTGCTGCCCCGAATCAAGGCCGAGGCGCCACCCGACCCCTGACGTCCCGCCGCCGCCCGCTCACCGGGGCTGGAACGAGAGCCACTGCACCGCGATCCCGAGGCGACGCGTGTCGTCGCTCAGACCGGCGCTCTTCGGGCTCTTGCCATCGGGCATCTCGAAGGTGAGCTCGTTGAGCTCGGACAAGCGTGACGCAGGGACCTGCAGCTCGAGCTCCCGCAGGCCCTGACCGTCCACCGTCCAGGTCCCGAGGCGCTGGCCGTTCAGCAGCACGTGGATGCGCTGCCGCTCGAAGGCGAGCCCGCGGACGACCAGGTTCAGCGTCCGCACCTCCGCGAGCCGGAACTTCAGGGTCGCCCGCTCGCCGACGGCCCAGCGAAACGACGCCTCGCGACCGCTCCACCCCTCGCCCAGGAAGTAGTCGGCGGCGGCGGTCGTGAAGTCGATGCGCTGGCCGGGGGCGAGCTCGGCAACCGGCGGCACGGTCGTCGGGGCGGTGGCGCCCGCCGCCGGACGCGTGGGCGCTCCCTGCGGGGCCGGCGCGGGCGGACCCGCAGGCCGCGGGATCAGCTCGTGGTCGCGACCGAGAGCCTGCACCAGAATGCGCCGATAGCGGAGCCCCAGGGGCCGCGCGTCGCGCTCGGCGAAGCGCTCCGGCGCGCCGTTGTGACGGTTGACCAGCAGCTCGACCACCGAGGTCCCCATCCCCGCCTCGAAGTCGACGATCGAAGGGACGTCCGCGCGCGGCGCCTCGAAGCGCGCGACGTCGCGGCCGGCGACGCGAACGGTCAGCACCTGCTCCGGTCGCGGGGCGGCCACCTCGAGGTGCAGGCGAACTCTGCCCGGAACGGTCAGCGGAACGCGAACCGTCGAACGTGCGCCCAGGCTCCAGCGCCACGACTCGGCCCCAGGCGTCTCGAGGTGCGAGAACCCGTCGCCGAGCGCCGGCGGCACTTCCCGGTAGAGCCGCACGGCGTGACCGGCAACGGACACCCGTGCGTGCACCGGCTCGTCGCCCACCTCCGAGCGGTAGACGACCAGGAACGGATCCTCGAAGACTCGCGTGGTGTCGGGGAACGCTTCGCGAAGATCCTTCGCCGAGTCGGGGGCCGCGCGAAACCACCAGATGAAGCGAACCTGGCTCGGGACGTCGCCGAAGGGCTCGACCTGGGCGTCGAGGGACTGCGTCAGGGACTTGCGAAGCAACGCGACGGCGAGGTGCTCCGGCAGGTAGTAGCTGAGCTTTCGCTGACTCGCGCCCGCCTTGCGGCCGTCGCCCGTGACCAGCAGGTGCTCGTGCGGGCGCTCGCGGGGCACCACGGACAGCACCGCGTCGAGCGTGCGGTCGGACTCGACCACGCTGCCGAGCGACGCGAGATGCAGCGCCTTGCCGACGCGAGTGGCCGACCACGTGTCGTAGCGCGTGCTCGCGAGCACCATGCCGAGGCCCGCGGCGACGAGGGCCTGGGCTCGCCCCGCCGTGCCCGCGGCGACCCCGCCGAGCCACAGGACCAGCGGAGGAAGGGACAAGAGGAGGTACCCCGGCTTCGGCGCGTGGAGCAGGAACACGTAGGCGAGGTTGGGGCCGAGCCACAGGGCGTGGAAGACGCCGCCGAGGCGTGGCGCCGACGCAGGAGACGGCGTCGCCGCCTCGTGCCGGAGCGTACGAATCCGCATTCTCCGGGCGAGCGCGAGCGCCAGAGCCGGCGCGAGCGCGAACGGCAGCCAGACGGCGTTCTGGAGAATCATCGTCACGTGCTCGTGGCCGGGACCACCGAACAGCACCGACGCCTGGCCGAAGTAGCCGCGCACCGTCGAAGACCCCAGGCCGAGGAAGGCGGTCGCCCCGCCGCTCAGCCAGGCGGTCGGGACGAACCACGCCGCGAACACGCCTCCGGCGGCACCTGCGGCGGCGGCGAGTGTCCTCGGCTGGGCGCGCAGTCCCCGGATCATCGCGGCGCACGCGAGCGGCGCCATGAGCACCGCGCCGCTCTGGCGGATCCCGGCGAACACCGCCACGACCACCCCGAGCGAGAACGCTGCGCGACGGTCGCCGTGCCACGCGCGCGAGGCCAGGAGTCCTACGACGCACGACAGCGCGAGGTCCACGGTGTACGTCGCGGCGACCGTCGAGTAGAGGACGACGACGGGCGAGAAGAGCACGCACGCGACGAGCACGGCGGCCCGTGACGGCCCCCAGCGACTCTCGGCGAGGAGGTAGAACGCCACCACCGCGAGCCACGTGAACGCGATGGCCAGGACGATCATCGCCGTGTTCGCATCGCCCGTGACGACCGAGACGGCCTTCACCAGCAGCACCCAGAGCGGGTACCCCGGCGGGTGCGGCTGGTGCCGTGCGACGTCGAAGCTCCGAGCTCCGAGCGCGAACTGAACCGAGTCCCACTCGTACAGGTAGCGGGCGCGCAGCGGCCACGAGACCGCGACGACCAGCACCGCCAGCGTCGCGCCCAGGACGGCGGGACGAGTCGATGAACCGGCCGCGGCGGGCGGCGATTCGTCGTCGGGCGGCCGGCCCTCCAGCATCCGTGCTCAGCCCCGGAGCGCGCGCGCCAGATCGGCGACCAGATCGTCCGCGCCTTCGAGCCCCAGTGACAGTCTCACGAGCCCGTCGCCGATGCCCAGGGCGCGGCGTTCTTCCGCCGGCATGCCGGCATGCGACGTCGTCGATGGGCGCGTCACGAGGGACTCCACCCCCCCGAGGCTCGGGGCGGCCGCAAAGAGCTCGAGGGCGTCGATCACGGCCTGAGCCTCCGCGGCCTCGCCGCGAATCTCGAAGCTGACCATGCCGCCGTAGCCGCTGAAGAGCTCCTTCGCGCGAGCGTGGCTCGGATGCGTGGCGAGCCCGGGGTAATGGACCCGCGACACGCGCCGCTCCTCGGCGAGGGCCCGCGCGACCGTCAGACCCGTCTCGTTGTGCTGCCTCATCCGGACGGCGAGCGTCTTCATCCCGCGGTGCAGGAGGAAGCACGCGTGCGGATCGAGCGAGCCGCCCAGATGATTCAACTTCACGCGGACCCGTGAGACCAGCTCCCTGCTGCCGGCGACCACGCCGGCGACGAGATCGGAGTGGCCGTTCAGGTACTTGGTCGCGCTGTGGAGCACCAGATCGAACCCGTGCTCCGCCGCGCGGAAGTTCATCGGCGTCGCGAAGGTGGAGTCGATGGTCGAGACGAGCCCGTGCTCCCGCGCGAAGCGCGCCACTCCCCGGAGATCCCCGACCTCGAGCAGCGGATTCGACATCGCCTCGCAGTGAAAGACCCTGGTCGTGGGACGCAGCGCCGCCCGCCACGCCGCGGGGTCGTCACCCGGCACGAACGTGTGCTCTACACCCAGGGCCACGAGGTCCTGCGTGACGAAGTCGTGGGTCCCGCCGTAGAGGCCACGCTGCGCGATGAGGTGATCCCCCGGGGCCAGCAGCGAGAGGAACGTGGTCGAGATCGCCGCCATGCCGCTCGACGCCACCAGGGCCGCCTCGGTGGCCTCGAGGAGCGCGATCTTGTGGTGGAGGGCGTCGTGGTTCGGGGTGTTGCTGAGTCGGAGGTACCGGATGTCGTGGTATCCGGTCGCCTCCGCCATCTCGAAGGTGGAGGACTGGAAGATCGGGACCACGACCGCACCTTCGATGCGCGGTCGCGGCTCGCCGCCGTGAATGAGATCCGTGTCGAAAGTGCGAGTTCGGGCCATGTGCGCTCGGTGCGCGCATATCACGGCGCGAGCGCGAGGGCATGCCGAGCCCCGTCAGAGTCTGCGCCGCGAGCGTCAGGATCCGGCGTCGAGCGTCGGAAGCTCGCAGTGGCCGGGAATGCACACCTTCGTGCTGGTGCCCTGGCAACTGGCGCCGTCCCCGCACTCCGTGTCGTCGCTGCACGGGGTGGTGCAGAAGTTCCCCCAGGTGCCGCCCGTGACCTCGGCGAGGCAGAGGCTCGCTCCCGAACCGCACTCTCCGCCACCGGTGGTGCAGTGCCGCCCCACGCCCTCCGCGTTGCCCGGCGCGCCCGTGTCCGCGCAGGGCGGACCGTTCAGCGTCGGGCGACCGAACGTCCCCGACTCGCTGCAGATGAAGCCCGCGGCGTCGGACGCCTTGGGGTACCGGTACAGGCCGACGAAGCACATCTCCTCGAGCGAGCTGTCCCCGAAGCCGATCGTCTCGGCGGATGGGTTCTGGTACTCACAATCGACGGTGACGCGATCGCCAGCCGCCAGCGAGACGTGCGGCTCGACGGGGTAGTAGCGCTGGTCCTCGAAGTCGTACGGCGCATCGACGAGGACGGTCGCGGAGCGCGTCGCGGGCTCGGCCGTGGCGCGCATGTGCGACCCCAGCTGGTGCATGTGCGGGAAGACGGCGAAGACGGTCACGTCGTGGCTCATCGCGCACGACCCCGACTGCGTGCTCTTGCCCGGGGTGACCTCGAGGTCGCGGAGCTTCCCGGCCAGGACGATCTCCGCCTCGTGGACGACGTCGGCGGGATCGACACGGAGCACCTCGACGCCGGACCTGCCCGTGATCGGGGCGCGGGTCACGTTGAAGAGGTGCAGGTTGAGCAGCAGCTCGGTCCCCGCAGCGAGCTTGATGGCCACGCCGTCCGGGAACTCGAGCGCATCCGTCCCCACGCCGGACCCGAAGACCATGTTCGGACCGATCGTGGCGGCGCTGCACCCGAACACCTCGTCGGGCTGCCCGGTGGCGTCCCCGAGCGTGAAGAGCGTGTGGTGCGTCCCGGGAGGCGCGATGGGGCGCAGGGCGCGGATCCAGACGTCCTCGGTCGTGGTCAGGCGCGCGCAGGTGTAGCCCTCCTCGCCCTGCGGCAGGGACCACTCGGCCTCGACCAGCGTGGTCCAGACGTCCGCCGGTGCCTCGTCGGAAGCGCCTTTCGACTCGCTGCACGCAGCGGCACCGAACAGGCAGGAGCCGACGACGAGGATCCGGAGGGCAACGGGCGGTGGCATCCGCGACCAGTTAGCACGACTGCCGGGCACGCGATGCGTCATCCACGCGACACGCGCGTCTGGAAGGAGGGGCGCCGCGGGCGCCAGGAACTCGCGGTCCTCAGGAAACCCTCAGGGACGCCGGGGCGGCCGTCTGCTAGTCCTCGGCCCATGAAGATCCTGGTGTTGGGCGGCGCGGGAGACATGGGGAGCCAGGCGGTGGAGGATCTCGCGGTCGCTCCGGACGTCGAGCGGGTCACGATCGGCGACCGGGACGTGGCGGCAGCCGACCGCCTCGCCCGGCGCACCGAGCGCGGCCGGGCCAAGGTCGTCGCCAGGGGCGTGGACGCGAACGACCACGCCGCGCTGGTCGAGCTGATGCGCGATCACGACGTCGTGGCCTCGGCGGTGGGCCCGTTCCACCGCTTCGAAGCGCGCATGATCGAGGCGGCGATCGAGGCGGGCGTCGAGTACGCCAGCATCTGTGACGAGTGGCAGGCCGCCGAGGACGTCATCGACGGGCTGGACGGGATCGCGCGGGAGCGGGGCCGCATCGCGATCACGGGGCTCGGTGCCAGCCCCGGCATCTCGAGCGTCACGGCCGCATGGCTGGCGCGGGGGTTCGATCGACTTCGTCGCGTCGACATCGCCACGTTTCAGCCGCTCGACGCCGGCGGCGGTCCCGCCGTCCTTCAGCACCTGCTCTACATCATGAGCGGGCAGGTCGTCGCGCATCGTGACGGCGAGCGGCGCCTCATTCCTGCGTGCAGCGAGTCACGCGTCGACGAGTTCCCCCGCTTCGGGCGCGTGCGCGTGTGGAACATGGGGCACAGCGAGCCGGCCACGCTTCCCCGGTACTTTCCCGAAGTTCGCGAGGTGAATTTCCTCCTCGGCTTCGGACGCGGATCGGAGCTGTTCGTGCGGCCGGCGCAGTGGGGGCTCTTCCGCACGGGCAAGCGCATCGACGCTGCGGCGGCGCTGCTCCACCGCCTGGCGGCGCTGACCCGTCCCGCCGAGCCCGGCACGGGAGCCCTGCGCATCGACGTCTGGGGCGAGAAGGACGGCGGCATCGGGCATCGAATGGCGTGCGGCGTCGGTCAAATGCGCATGGCCACGGGACTGTCGCTCTCCATCGGCGCGCTCATGCTCGGGCGGCGACAGCTCACGACCACCCGCGGCGGCGTGTACGCCCCCGAAGGAGTGATCGAACCCATCGGTTTCATCGAGGAGTTCAGGCGTCGTGGCCTCGAGCTCTACGAGGACCTGGCGATGTCCGTTCCCTTGCGCACCGACACGCCTCGGGCTCGCGCGGACGTGGTAGCTTCCACCGCCGACTCCCCGTGATCGACCTTCGCCGTCTCACCCTCGCGCTCGTCCTGGTAGGCCCGAGCGTCGCCTGCGGCTCCGAAGCGGGCGAGGACGGCGTCGGTGGGGCACCGAGCGCCGCGTGCATCGCGATGGCGGAGGAGTGTCTGGCCGAGCGCAAGGTGTGCGAAGGGGCGGCCAGTCAGGCCGCGTGCGTCCCGTGTCCGCGCGGGGAAGCCCCCGTGACGGGGACGGAGTGCGGCGGAATCGAGGGCACCGCGTGGCACCACGACTTCGGCGAGATGTCGCTCGAGCCGGGCGAGGAGCACGACGGCCTCTGCCAGAGTTGGACGCTGAACAACGACGAGGAGATCTGGTACCGCACGGTGGAGCAGAGCAACGGCGGCGGCTACCACCACTCCAACTGGTTCTTCGTCCCGGAGCACCTGTGGAACCAGCCCGACGGCACGTGGAGCTGCCGCGAGTTCGAGTTCGACGAGGCCCTCGCCGCGTTTCGGGGCGGCGTGCTCTATGCACAGTCGACGCAGACGCGGCACCAGGTGCAGGTCTTTCCCGCGGGTGGCATCGTGCGCATCCCGCCCCGATCACGGATCATCGGCGCGACCCACGTGTTCAACACCGGCGATGAGAACCTGGTGTCGAAGCTGGAGCTGACGGTCTACCAGGTCCCGCCGAGCGCGGAAGACACGGCGCTCCACTTCTTCCGCCTGAACATCTCGGACATCCAGATCCCGCCGCAGAGCCGCACGAACCTCACCGGCAACTGCGACTTCGACGCTGCACAGGCGCCGAAGACCGGCGCACCGCTGTCGATGGAGCTGTTCTACGTCCAGCCGCACTACCACTACCTGGGCACGGGGTTTCGGCTGGAGAAGCTCGGCGGGGAGTCCGACGGCGACGTCATTTACGACCACGAAGGCAGCGAGCCGACGGAGCGCCTGCTCGATCCGCCGGTGGACATGGCGGGCTCGTCGGGGTTTCGGTTCACGTGCCGGTACGAGAACGCCGGCACGGACCACGTCGGCTACGGAATCGGCGACCAGGAGATGTGCGTCATGCTCGGCTTCGCGCGGACCAGCGTGCTGTTCGACGGCAACGTGAAGCAGAGCCAGCCCGTGGCAGACGCCGGCGACGGCCTGACGCGCTACGCCGGCGACTGCAGCGTCCTCGCGGCGCCCATGTGACGGCGGGTCCTGGCACCGCGAGAGCGGCTGGCCCGCGCGGTCGCCCGAGAGCGACCTGAGCGTGGTGTGCGATGCGGAGCTGCCGCTGGCGGACGAGCAACTGCACCTGCGCGTCCGAGTCACGCTCGACGGCCAGGCTGAGCTCCGAGGCGCTCAGAACCATCGTGTCCAGGAACGACGGTTCGACGGTACGATCGATCGGCGCGCACCCGCGCGTGAATCCTTCGCTCCCGTTCGTCGTCGCGGGCGGCCTCCTCGAGCAGCGCGGCGTCGAAGAGGTCCTTTCTGCGGCCGGAAGCGCGCTTATTCGCCAGCAGCGCGTCGCGGCCGATGACGTCGAGCCGGATCCCGTGGAAATCCGCCGGCACGCGCGTCGCCCACGCCTCGGCGAACGTCACTCCGTCGATACCGGTCAGGATGTCGATTCTCCAGGGCTTGACCCCGAGCATGAAGACTCGATCCGGCGTCGCGAACGCCGCTGCCTCAGCAATCATGCCGCCGAAGCCGAAGCGCTCAAGCGCGCCCGAAATCAGAAGAAACCTTGTGCGCTCCGATTGAAGCGCGAGCAAGAACTCTTTCCAGTCGTCGTGGATGGTCGCCATCGTAGAGGTAGCACCCGCGCAGGGATTCGACGGCCTCGAACCGGGCCCGGTAGTCGCCGAGCCTCGCGTCCTCCGCGTCGGCTGCTCCGGGCTCCGCGAGAGTCGTCGGTCGCAGCACCTTCCGGACGACGACGGCCATCTTCGCCAGCATGTTACCTCGCCGCCCGGGCGCCGGACGCGGGAGCGAGAGCGTGCTCGCCCGCGTCGAGGACCTGAAGCGCTTCCGTAGCGCCGAGGACGTCGCAGCGCTGCTGCGGTAGGGGAGCGCGCGGGGGCGGCGTTGCCGATCCTCGCCCCTCCGTGTTACGGATCACCGCGTCACTTGACGGGAGGCGCGCGATGACCGACGTTCCGACGTTCCGACGTTCCGACGTTCCAGTTCGCGGGTGCGCTGTTGGCGATCGCTGGCGGCTCGTGGGCATGTGACCCGAGCGCGATGCATCGCTCGGACGCTGATACGGCTGCTCTTCCGGTCGTAGGAGGTTCGCCTACGCTCTCCGATGACGCGGTCGGGTGGCTGCGGACTGACACGAGCTTCTGCAGCGGCGTGCTTGTCTCCCCGCGCTTCGTGGCGACGGCGAATCATTGCATCACCGGATCCATCGATGGTCTGGAATGTATTGGCGGAGCAGGGGGCGGGCACGTGTCACACGCAGACGCGGACCTCAACGTCTACTTCAGCCACTACGCCACGGTAGACGTCGAGTCCGGTCCATATCTGGAGCTGCCTCGGGACGATCCCCGCACCGGCATCCACACGCGCGCGGAGAGCGGCCCCATCGCCGTCCGGCACGCCGACGAGATCAACCTCTGCTCCAACTCCGGCGCCGCCCGCGATCTCGCGCTCATCCGCCTCGATCGGCGCATCCCGATGGAAGTCGTCCTCCCCGCCGAGCCGCCGGTGATCGAGCGCGTCGAGAGCTGCCGTGACCGCGTGGACGACATCACGGACTTCAGCGGGCGAACCGTGGGGTACGGTGATGTCGTGCTTGCCGGTCCGCAGTCGGAGGCCTTCCGAAGTTCTGCGACGGCGGATGACTGGGAGAGAGTCGTTTCGGGCTCGGGGGAGCGGTTCTACCGGAACCGCTTCTTGCTCGACGCGACCGGGTCGATCGTGCCCGGTGACTCGGGCGGTGCCCTCTTCGCGTCCGTGTCGGGTCGCGACCCCTTGTGCGGCATCATCAGCCGCCAGTACCCGATCCTCCTCGGCGTGATCGGCTCGTCCACCGCGGCGATCGACTCCCGCGCGAACATCGCGTTCATGCGCGACGCTGGGGTCTTCCAGGACGACCTGAGCCCCCTGCACGGGTTCGCCGACGGCGACGGGCTCCTTGGTCGGTGCGAGCGGCAGGACTGCGCGGCTCCGGACGCCGATGGCGACACGGTTGCGGAGGACGGGCAGGTGTTCGCCGACGGCGACGGGTGGCCGGACTGCTGCGACAACTGCCCCACGGTGCGCAACGAGGACCAGACCGACACGGACGGCGACGGCATCGGAGACGCGTGCGACCTGTGCCCCCGGCACCCGTCGCGGGACGCCAGCAATGCGAACCTCGAGACGGAGGTCGCGGTCCACTACGGGCAGGGCGAGACGGAGCCGCCGGAGGCGTTTCTCCAGCAGCGCGACCGTATCCTGCCGGACGCCTGCGCCCCGTCCCCCGTCGCGATGGCGGACAGCACGAGCGAGTTCCTCGGCCAGCTCACGGGCGGCGCGGACTCGCTCGAGGGGCACCTCGACTCGGACACGGGGGCGCTCCCGAGGGACGTGTACCTCGACGCGCGCGGGGTCGGCGACGCGCCGAGCTGCGCGGCGCTGCCGGGTTTCAGGGACTGCACGCCGCTGGTGCGCAACCGGATCGACGTGGAGCGCCTCTGGCTCGCCCACCCGGAGTTCAGGGTCGAGCGCGCCGGAACGGCGGCGCCCCTGAGCGGGACGTACGGGTTCCGGCACTGTGAATGCGCGGGTCACGACACCGCGACGGCCATCGGGCGGGCTCGATGTCGTGTGCTGGAAGGATGCACCGCGGGCGAGCTCCTGACGACGACGTCGAACCCCGCATGGAACGTGATTCCGGTGCGCCGCGTGGAGGACGCGAGCGAGACGTGGCCCGTCGCGCTGCTGCGCGCCGTCGCCGGGTTCGACGCGCTCTACACGGGCAACTTCGACGACGTGCGGCGGGGCGTCGCCGACGCCTCGTACCTCTGGGACTTCACGGCCCTGCCGTACTGCAACGGCAGCGGCTGCCCGCGCTGCACGTCCGGCGCGTGTGGCAGCGGGCGGCCCCAGGTGCACGGCGTCCTCTGGTCGCAGGTCGTCGGGTTCCCGACGTTCGCGACGCCGGTGCCGGGCGGCACGGTCGAGCAGCGATTCGCGAGCCTCTACGAGTCCGGCACCGCGGGCGTCGACGTCCGGGCCACGGTCGCGAGCGCCTACCGCTCCCTGCTGGGGAGCTTCTTCTTCGCCGACGATCGCAACATCGTCACGGTCAAGAACCCGTGCGTCTCGTCGCTGACGTGTCCGTTCGGGGTCGGCGATCTCCTGGCGATCCGCTCGAACCCGACGGAGGGCTTCCCTGGCTACGTCCTCTCGCACGACGGCGACGACTGGTACGTCCCGGACGGCGACCCCGCGATGTCGTTCTCGCTCACGTCGACGCTGGCGCGCGTCGCAGCGGGAGAGGAGACGGTCGTGAACGCATCGGAGCCGTTCAGCCGCCTCGCCCAGCGGGGTGTCGTGCTCCGATCGGTCACGCTGGACGCCGAGGCTCGTCCGGCGACGGTCCTGGTCGCGGGCTTCGACGGTCGCCTGGACACGCTCTTCTTCTGCGAAACGCCCGGCTGCGACGAGGCGAACATCGCGCGGCTCCCGACCAGCGAGGTCGTGCTCAGCGCCGAGCAGCAGCACCTCTACACCTTCGGCGACGGGCGCACCAGCGTCGCCCAGGGGGCGTTCACGCTGGAGTCCCCGCCGGCGTTCACGGTCAGCCACCATCCCATCGAACCGGCGTCCGCGCCCGGCGACGTGGTCGCGGGTACGTGGTGCATGGACGACCAGCGCCTGTACTCGCTGGAGCGGCTGGCCTCGGGGCTGCGCCTGTCGCGCTGGCGACACGGAGAGACGGCGTTCGATGCGGTGGCGACGCTGCCGCCTGCGTACGACGCGTTCGACCGTTTCTTCCTGACCCACGGTCCGGAGGGAGATCTCGTGCTCACGGCCGTGCGCGCCCCGGACGCACCGGGCGGCGCGCTCACGGTGCTCGTCCGTTTCCGGCTGACGGGGCACCTCGACCGGCAAGTCGCACTGCTCGGCATCGCCACGGTGCCGCGCGCCGTGCTCGTCGAGCCGACGGTCGGCTCCTCCGCCGTGCTGCTCCTCGATCACGCACCGCCGGCGGGCCCGTTTCGCTACCTGAGCGTGCCGCTCGCCGACTTCGGCGACGGACCGGCGGCGTTCCGCCCGGACGTGCTGCACGCCCCGAGCTGCCAGGCGGCGGTCGCCGCCCCGGCGGTGCTCTGGCCCCCGAACCACAAGCTCCGTCCCGTGCGCATCGAGGGGGTGACGGACGGCGACGGAGAGGCCCTCGCGATCACGGTGACGCGCGTTCGCCAGAACGAGGTCCTGCACGCGCCAGGCTCGGGCGCGACGGATCCGGACGCCTTCATCGATGCATCCGGGGTCCGGCTGCGAGCCGAGCGGGCGGGTCCGGGCCCGGGGCGGATCTACGAGCTCGACTTCACGGCGACCGACCCGGGGGGCAAGAGCTGCAAGGGACGCGTGTCGGTGTGCGTGCCGCACCACGCCGGGGCAGCCTGTCCGGACGAAGAGGCGCAGATCGTCTCGACCCGCTCCTGCGCTCAGGGCGGCACGTGCGCGCCGTCGCCGCCGGATGGGGAGATCGCGCCGTGAGATCCCTGCGCGCCCCTCGAGCCCTGCTGCCGCTACTGGCCGTCGGGTGTGGGGCGGCGTGCTCGGACACCCGTGGCGCGGCGACGCCGGCACCTGACGCCGGCGGCGCGGGCGGCACGGCAGGAGCCGCCGCTCACGGCGGGGGCTTCGGCGCGCGCGGAGGGGCGGGCGGCACGGGAGGAGGCGGCGGCACGGCGGGCGTCTCCGGCGGCGCTTCGGATGCGGGCCCCGCGCCGGATGCGGCGGGGCTTCCCTGGTGGGACGACGCCGCGACCACGTGGCACGAGCTGCCCTGGGCTCCACCGGGCTGCATCGCACGCTACGCCGAGCACCCCGAGCGCGCCGTGCCGCCGCTCGAGTGGAAGCCGTGCGGAGCCGGCACGGAGGGCTGCACGATGTTCGAGCCCGCGTGGCCTCCCGGCTCGAAGCTCATGGTCAACGGGCTCGGCGGCTGGACCCAGGCCGGGTACCGCACCGGCGTCGCAATCTCGAAGATCTCCCTGGACCCGGACAAGAACGAGTCCATCGTGACGACGGCCGTGTACGAGCCCGACGGCCGTCCAGCGTTTGCCATCCGTGGTGAGGGGAGCTGCTTCGCCGCGGTGCCGACCATGTCCGAGGACCGCGTGTGCGTGCCGCTGATGTCGGGTGACACCTCGCTCGATTGGCGCTACTCCTGCGGCGCCTCCGGCGAGGTCGCCGCCGCCAAGACGGCCAGCTACGTCGGTACCGGGCTCAGCCAGGCCGACACGCTCACGTCGGACCTCATCGGTCAATGGCTCGGTGCGGGCGCCAGCGGCGCGATCCTCCTCGACGGGTACCGGTTCGTCCGCATCGAGCTCCCCGGCGTCGTTCACTACACCTACCGCGCGCACTTCTGGGGGCCCTTCGCGACCCTCGGCATCTCCTTCGAGAGCGGCGCCCTCGACGGCTACCTGTGGAAGGCGCCCGGGGTGGCGACCGAGCTCGTGACGCCTTGGCCCGACGTCATCGCCGACTTCGCCACGGACGGCACGACGATGGTCTGGGTGCAGGCGAGCCGCCGCCCGGAACCGTGGACCCAGGAGATCTACTGGCAGGACACGTCGCTCTGGGTGTCGCCCTTCGCGACGGCGAAGGCGGCCATGAGGCCCCGCCGCCTGCGGGGCATCGAGAGGTTCGTGGGCCTCGTGAACAGCGCCGCAGGCGCGGGCTGGTACGCCCACTTCAGCGGCACGGCATCCGACGAGGCGAAGGTGCTGCACGCCTACCGCCTGTCGGACGGCGCCCTCGCCGTCGTCCCCGTGCCCCCCGGCGGGTACCGGTGGGACGACGCCATCACGATCACCGGCGACGAGATCCAGTACGACGTCGATCGCGAACCCCTCCCGCAGTCGGTGGCGATCGTGCGCCAGAAGCTCAGCGTCCTGGCGCCGGTCCCGCCGTGAGGCGCGGTGTCGCGTCGGCGACGGCGATGGCGATCTTCGCCACTGCGGCGAGCGCCAGTGCCGAGCCTCGCCGCCGGAGCGAGCCCGCGGATCCGTGGGCGATCCCCTCCGCGATCACCGTGCACACCGGGCTGAACCTGCCGTTCGGCACGGGCGTGGCCTACGAGCATGCGTTCGTGCCCAGGGCCTTCGCGGCGGAGGTGGGGGTCGGCGGCGGTTTCGTCGGGCCCCAGGGAGCGCTCGCCGTCCGCGGGCGAGTCGCCGGAACGAACCTGGCGTTCGGGTTCCGCGTCGGCACGTCCGCGGGACCGTACGAGGCGGACGGCCACTCGTGGGATCTCGCAGCGTGGGCGTTCTACGACCTCGGTCTGGAGGTCCGCGGAGACTTCGGCTTCCAGGCGAGCCTCTATGCTGGCGTGGCGGGAATCCTCAACCCGGACGACAACGATCCGTGCCCGCTCTGCCGGCAGACGAACCGGATCGCGGTCGGATTCGTCGGAGTGTCCCTGGGGCACGCGCTGGTCTTCTGAAGCGAGCGCAGCGCGGGCGCCGCCGAACGGCCCGGGCGCCGCCGTGCCGCGAGCGGACCAGAGGTCAGCCGACGCCGTGCTGCGAGAGCTTGTAGTAGAGCGTGCGGCGGCTCACCCCGAGGATGCGCGCCGCCACGTTCCGGTTCCCACCGGCCTTCTTGAGCGCCTTCTCGAGGGCGCGCCTCTCCGCGTTGCGGATGGCTGCGTCGAGACCAATGACCTCGCTGTCGCCGCTCGCCTCGGGACCGAACCCTTCGGCGATGGCGAGGCCGAGCGCGCCGGCCTGCGTCGCGAGCTGGCGGGTCACCGCGTCCGCCGAGATGCGCGGCGCCTCGGTCATCACGACGAGGCGCTCCACGAAGTTCTGCAGCTGCCGGACGTTGCCGGGCCACGACTGCGCACGGAGGAGATCCAGGGCGTCGGCATCGAGCGTGACCCGTGGCCTGCCGTTCGCCGCGGCGACGGCGTCGCAGAAGTGCTGGGCCAGCTCGTCGATGTCCTCCCGACGAGCGCGGAGCGGCGGACTCGTGACGGGAACGACGTTGAGCCTGTAGAACAGGTCCTCGCGAAACTCGCCCTTCCCGACCATGGCTTCGAGATCACGATGCGTGGCGGCCACGAAGCGCACGTTGGCGTCGAGGGTCTCCGTCCCACCCAGTCGCTCGTACTGCTTGTCCTGCAGCACGCGCAAGAGCTTCACCTGAACCGCCGGCGTGATGTCACCGATCTCGTCGAGGAAGAGCGTGCCTGCCTCGGCCAGCTCGACGCGCCCCGGCTTGCGCGCCGTGGCCCCGGTGAACGCGCCCTTCTCGTAGCCGAAGAGCTCGCTCTCGAGGAGGTTGTCCGGAAGCGCGCCGCAGTGCACCTTCACGAAGGGCCCACCCCGCCGTGGGCTGAGCTCGTGCACCTGCCGCGCGACGAGTTCCTTGCCCGTGCCGCTCTCGCCGCGGACGAGCACCGTCGCGACACCCGCAGCGGCCTTCCGGATCGTGTCCAGCACGTCGCGGATCGCGGCAGAGCCGCCCAAGATGCGGGTCTGGGGCATGACCATCGAGGCCGGCGGCTCGTCCGCCGCCGCCTCCAGCCGCTGCACCGCCTTGCCCAGCACGTAGGCCAGCTCCTCGCCGTCGAGCGGCCTGCGGACGAAGTCTGCGGCGCCCGCCCGCACGGCCGCCACGCCGGCCGCGATGTTTCCCTGCGGGGCCACGCCGACGACGGGAACGTCGGGGCACCGAGCCGTCACCTCGTCGAGGAGCGCGGTCCAGTCGGTGAGCGAGAGGTCGACGACGACGAGATCGGGCTCGCCGCGCCGCACCGCGGACAGCGCTTCGGCGCCGCCGTCGACGAAGGAAGCGGCGAGCCCGCAACCCGCGAACAGCTGCGCCGTGGATGCCCTCTCGCCGGGCGGCAAACCGACCACGAGGGCGGTGGCGCTGGGCGACGTCATCGAGCGGATGCTACCGGGGTGACGGCGCGGCCGGCTACCTGCGCAGACGCCGGCCCCAGGCGACGGCAGCCCCGGCCAGGGCGAGCAGACCCGCGACGCTTCCCGCCGGCCCCGCCGGGGCGCCCGGAACGCGGCACGAGCAGCCTTCGTCGTCCGACGAGGAGCCGCCACCCGATCCACCGTGTCCGCTCCCTCCCGCGCCCGTGGGCGTGCAGCCCGTGATGTTCGACCACGCGCTCGTGCTCAGCGTCGGGTCGCAGTGCTGGCAAGAATCGTCGGGGTTCGACGTGCCGGCGGACCGACACTTGCCGTCGATGAGACAGCATGCGCCGCAGCAAACCGCCTCCGCCCGGTCGGTGAACGTCGTCACGCTCAGCGCGCTCGCAGCAATCAGCACGGCTCCCATCATCGCGTTCTTCATGGCGCCTCCTCGAACGTGTCCCGTCCGTCGTCGTGGGGTTGAGTAGCCCGCGCGGACCCGAGTCGCAAGAACCCGTAGAGCTTCGACACGGCGCGCAACCCGCGAGCGGCTGCACCCCTTCGGATCGCGCTGGCCGAAAGCTGCCGTTCGTGGTGCGATGGCCGGACCGTGGCGCGACTTTCCGTCATCGTCCTGGGCATCGTCGCTTCGGTACCCTGCGCGTGCGGAGGCTCGGACGCGTCCGACGGAGAGCACGACGCCGGTGCCGAGGACCGAGCGGCGGGATCGTCCGGAACGGCGGGGGCGGCGGCGGGAGTCGGCGGTACGACGGCGGGCAACGCCGGCACCGGTGCAGGCACGGGCGGGAGCGCGGGTACGAGCGGAGCCGCGGGCACCGGCAGCACGTGTGCGCCCTCGTCGCTCGCCGCGGGCAGCACGACGGACGTCGCCGTCGACTTCGGCGGCGCGGCTCGGCGCTACCTCCTCCACGTCCCGGCCGGCTGGGACGGCGCGAGCGCGCTCCCCCTCGTGCTCAATTTTCACGGCTACACCTACAGCGCCGATCAGCAGCCCGACTACACGGGCATGACGCCCGTCGCCGACGCGAACGGCTTCGCAGTGGCCTACCCGGATGGCACGGGGAACTCGTGGAACGGAGGCGCGTGCTGTGGCTCTGCCGCCGGCGCGAACCTGGACGACGTGGGCTTCGCTCGCGCCGTGGTGGCCGATGCTTCGAGCAAGATCTGCGTCGACGCGAGGCGTGTTTACGCCACGGGCATGTCCAACGGCGGCTTCCTGTCCCATCGCCTGGCGTGCCAGGCCGCCGACGTGTTCGCGGCGGTGGCTCCCGTCGCCGGCGTCCTCGGAATCGACGCCGGCGAGTGCACGCCATCCCGCCCGGTGCCCGTGATGCACTTCCACGGCACCTCCGATCTGGTGGTCCCGTACGGGGGCAACCCGCTGCTCAGGTACGTCAGCGTCGCGGACACCGTGGACGGCTGGGCGAAGCGGAACGGGTGCACGGACGCTCCGACGACGACGTTCACGAACGGTAACGCGAAGTGCGAGTCGCGCTTCGCGTGCTCGGGCGGCGCCGAGGTCACACTCTGCACGATCCAGGGCATGGGTCACTGCTGGCCCGGCCGAACGAGCTGCCTCTTCTCGGGCAGCACCGACATTTCGGCGACGGATGCCATGTGGCCGTTCTTCCAGAAGCACGCGCTTCCGTGATCTCGAACCGTCAGTCGATGACGGGCGCCGAGCAGTACGGGAGCGACGTGTCGGGCAGCGCCTTCTGCATCGCGCGACCGCGAGCGGTCTGGATCTCGAAGTCGTGGAGCGCCCAGCCCCGGGTTCCGCTGGACATGAGGCTGTTGCTGGAATCGGGAAAGCCGTTGTAGTGGTCGAGGCGCAGTCCGTGTCCGAGCTCGTGCGCCGCCGTGCGCGAGGCCGGGTGGTTCGTCGGGTTCGGTGACGAGCCGAGACTCGGGTAGTCGCGACTGTGAATGTCGTGATCGCCCGAGTAGTAGCCGTTCGGGCCGCTCACGGGCCGGAACCACAGGTCGAACCCGGTGCTCATGACGTCATCGTGCGTGACGGTGTGCATCTCGAAGCAGATCGCCGCCTGCGACCACCAGATCCAGTTGATCTCCTCGAGGACCGCCGCGAGCTCGCCCTGCTGAAGGAGCTGGCTCTGCCCGATGTGGACCCGGAGCTCGACGCGAAACACGGGTGTGAACGGCGGCGGTTGGCCCATCCCTCCCGCGCCACCGATCCCCGCGGCGCCGCCCGCCCCGCCCGCGGGATCACCCGCGCTGCCGCCGGCGCCCGGGTCGCCCGCAGATCCCCCCACGCCGCCGTCGCCACCCGCACCGCCCACACCGGGGTCGCCCGCCGAGCCGCCTGCACCGGGATCTCCGGCGGCGCCACCCGCGCCAGGATCCGCGCCCGTGCCCCCGGCGCCGGGATCTGCGCCCGTGCCCCCGACGTTCTGGCCGCCCGCTCCGCCGCTCGCCGACGCACCGCCCGATGCGCTCACGGAGCATGCGCTCGTACATTTCGCCGCGTCGCTGGTGGTGCAGAGGCAGAGCTGGAAGCAGCTCTCGCAGGCCCCGCAGCCATCGGCCGGCGAGCAGATCGCGGCGCCGCCCGCGGAACCTCCGCTGCCCCCGCTCCCGCCCGCAGCGCCGCCGTCGCCACCACAGGACGCGAGCGCCCCTGCCGCGACCACCCCGAGCAACCCGAACCACGCGGACCTCGCCATGACCGTGCCTCCGTGTCGCCCGAGAGTGCCCCGAATTCCGGCCCCTTGGCCAGTCCGTCGTCCGGCGACGTCGGCCGATCCGCCGAGGGCGGACGTTTCCGCCCGGGAAGCGCAGATCCGGCGTGTGCGCGGCCGCGGCGCGCTGTCACACTCGGCCACACGCTCGTGACGGCGCACGTCAAAGGCTCGGTCTTCGCTCACCTCAAGCGACTCGCCACGGACGCCCAGGGCGAAGCCGCATGGGCGCGCGTGCTCGAGGCGCTGCCCGCGGAGGACCGCGAGCGCATCGACGGCCGCATCGTCGGAACGGGCTGGGAGCCCGTGGGGCTCTGGAATGCGGCGCTCGAAGCGTACGTGTCGCGGTCGTTCGAGGACTCCGACCTCGGTGCCCGCACGGTCGCGAGGTACGTCGCCGATCACGACCTCAACACGCTGTTCAAGCTGTTGCTCAAGGCGGCCTCACCGGGGCTGTTGCTCGGCCGCGCGGAGTCGCTCTGGAGCCGCTACTTCGACGTGGGAGCGCTGACCGCCAGGGAGGTCGGGGAGCGGTCGTGGCACCTGTCGCTCGACGCGCCGCTCGGCCCCGAAGACGGGCCGGGCCTGCTCGTCTGTCGTGGTGGCGTCCCCGGCTGGCTCGAGCAGGGCCTCGAGATGACCGGCGCGCGGTCGCCCACCGCACGGCACGTGGCGTGCCGCTACGAGGGAGCGCGCACCTGCGAGTACGACGTGCACTGGTGACCCACCGTCACGGACCGCCGCAACACGCGCCGGCGCGGCGCTCGGCCGAAATTCGAGCGCCCCGCTCCCCCCCATTGGGGAGCGGGGCGACCCGGGCCTTGGAGAGAGGGGTGAACTTTGGGCGCGCTCAGCCGCCCGCGCGGCGCTGGAACGCAGGAGTGTCCCAGTCGGTGTCGAGGTGGGACGGGAAGGTGATGCGGTCGCGGATGGCGATGCGCGCCGAAGACGCGGGCGGCTGGCTCCCGGCCTGAAGCGACGCGGCGGTCGCCGCACCCGACCTGCGCGCGGCGTACGCGTGGGCCATCTCTTCGCTTCCTCGAGACGCCACCGTGCGCGGCGCGTGAACGTCGCGCTGCGAGTCGCGTCGCTCGCGCACCTGAGCGCGCTCCAGGGGCTGGCGACTCGCCTGCCGCAGGAGCTCGTCGGCGTCCTCCTCGTGGCGATCGAACCCGGTGGCGATCACCGTGACCTTCAGCGCGTCGGCCATGGACTCGTCCACGCTGGCGCCCCAGATGACGTTCGCGTCCTCGTGAGCCTGCTCGCTGACGAACGCTGCCGCCTCCTGGACCTCCCGCATCTTCATGTCGGGTCCGCCGACGATGTTCAGGAGCACCCCGGTGGCGCCCTCCACGGAGATGTCGTCGAGGAGCGGGGACGTGATGGCGTGCTCCGCGGCGATGCGCGCGCGACCCTCGCCCTTTGCGGCGCCCGTGCCCATGAGCGCCCGACCCATGCCGCTCATGACGGTGCGCACGTCGGCGAAGTCCACGTTGATGAGGCCGTCGAGCGTGATCAGGTCCGTGATGCCCTTGACGGCCTGGTAGAGGACCTCGTCGGCCTTCCGGAAGGCGTCCAGGAACGTCAGGTCGTCGTCCGCGAGCCCCACGAGCTTCTCGTTGGGGATGGTCACCAGGGTGTCGACGTGGTCGGCCAGTGCGACCAGCCCCTGCTCCGCCCGGCGCGCCCTCTGGCGCCCCTCGAACAGGAACGGCTTCGTCACGACGGCCACGGTGAGCGCCCCGGCTTCGCGAGCGAGCTGCGCGACGACCGGTGCAGCACCCGTGCCGGTGCCGCCGCCCATGCCGGCGGTGATGAACACCATGTCGCAGCCCTGAATCGCCTCCTTGAGGCGATTGATGTCCTCCAGGGCCGACTTGCGGCCCACGTCGGGGTCCGCACCGGCACCGAGCCCGCGCGTCACGTTCTGCCCGATCGTGATGCGTTCGGCGGCGGCGCTCCCGTTGAGCGCCTGCGCGTCGGTGTTGACGCTGCAGAACTCCACGCCACCCAGACCGAAGTGAACCATCGTGTTGATGGCGTTGCCTCCGGCACCGCCGCACCCGACGACCTTGATCCGCGCGTTGTAGCTCTGCGAATCGTCCGCGAACTCGATGGAAAAGCTCATGCGTTTTTCGTCCTCTCTCCCGGCTGACCTGCCGCCGCATCACGTCGCCTCGGGGCTGCCTCTTCCCCGTTTGGTGGCTTGTGGTTCGGCGGTCTCGAACGTTCTCGCTCTTGCCCTACTGTGCCCGCAGTGGCCTAGAAAGCGGCGCGCAGCCAGCTCCAGAAGCCACCTCTCCTCACGGAATCCTCGACTTCGAGCGCCGAGATCTTGGTCTCGGGAAGGATGCCGGCGTCGCGCGCGTCAGCGAGCTGCTGGGCGCCGTAGCGCACCAGACCCACGCCCGTCGCGTACTGCGGTCCCTGAACCAGCTGAACGATTCCCTTCACGCCGATGGGGAATCCCAGCTCCACCGGCATGCCGAGCACTTCCTCGGCGCACTCGCCCATGCCCTCCATGAGGGCCGCCCCACCCGTGAGGACCGCGCCGGAGCTGACCTGCTCCAGCAGTCCCAGCTCCTCGACGCGTCGACGAGCCTCGCTGAAGATCTCCTCCACGCGAGGCTCGATGATGTCGCTCAGTACCCGACGAGCGACCTTGCGGGCGGCGTGGGCCCCGACACCGGGCACCTCGAGCTCCTCGTCGTCGCTGATCATCCGACCCAGGGCGCACCCGTAGTTGCGCTTCAGCCGCTCGGCCTCGGCCATGGGCGTGCGCAAGCCGGCCGCGACGTCCGCGGTGATGTTGTTGCCCCCCGCCGGGATCACGCTCGTGTGCGCGATGCCCGCGTCGGCGTACACCAGCACGTCGGTCGTTCCGCCGCCGATGTCGATGACGAGCACGCCGATTTCCTTCTGATCGTCGTCCAGGACCGCGTAGGCACTGGCGAGCGGCTCGAGCACCACGTCGGCCACCTCCAGGTTGCAGCGCTCGACGCACCGGATCACGTTCTGCAGGCACGACGTCGCGGCGGTGACGAGATTGACCCGGACCTGCAGTCGCACACCGCTCATGCCGATGGGGTCGCGTATCCCGTCCTGGTTGTCCACGATGTACTCGCGCGGCAGCGCGTGCAGAATCATGCGGTCCGCGTCCACGGGGATGGCACGAGCGCCTTCGAGAACGCGCTCCAGGTCCGCCCGCGTCACCTCGCGCCCGCTGATGGCGGCCACGCCGTCCGAGAGCTGACTGCGGATGTGGCTTCCGGCAACGCCGACGTAGACCGTGCGGATCTCGACCCCGGCCATGGTCTGTGCAGCCTCGACGGCCTCGCGGATGGAGCGGACCGTGTATTCGATGTTCGAGACGACGCCCTTGCGCAGCCCCTTGCAGGGGACGTTGCCCACGCCGAGGATGGTGATGCCGTCGGCGTCGACCTCGCCGACGACCGCCGTCACCTTGGTGGTGCCCAGGTCGAGGCCGACGACGATTTCGGGTGCGGACAGGCCGTAGTGCATGGGGCGCTCTTGGTCTCGGTGGGCGGCGAATTTGCTCATGAAAATCGGGTTCGGGGCCGGTTCGACGCTGCCACGCAGCCCCGCCCCGGGCCAACTTTCCGCGGCGCATCCCGGGCCTTCGGGACCGAGGGGCCCGGGGCTCTAGCGCATTCGCACGACGACCCGCTCGGGGTGGGCTTCGTTGTCGGCGAACACGATGCCCGGCACGTGGCCCCGCCGCTGGACCTGCGACACGACCGTGGACGCCATGAGCAGCTTCTTGCGCCACGGCCCCCGCCCGAGGTGCAGCGCAATCCCCTTCTCCCCCACCGTGACGACGACCTCGCCGTCCTCTGCGATGAACGCCTCCTGCGGCGGGAACACCTTGCTCATGGGCAGGCGCTCGTAGTGGCGCACCACGTCCATGGCGGTACGAAGGCGATCGATGGCGCGCCCGCGGTCGCGCGTCAGTTCGTCGGCGCTCACTCCGCTGACGACTGGCAGGTCGTACGGGTCACCGTCTTCGAGGCGCAGCTCCTTGAACGGCTCGCCCGTCCGCGTGACCAGGTAGAGGTGCCCCCCCATCGTCGCGATGGCCCCGACCTGCCGCTCCTCGATCTCGATTCGAACGGTGCTCGGGAGCTGTCGGCTGACCTCTGCGCGGGCAATCCACGGGCTCTCGAGCAGCCGATCGCGAATCTCGGACATGTCGGTGGCGAACACGTTCTTGCCCATCTCGATGCCGCCGAGCTGGACGAGCTTCGCCTCGGTGAGACGTCGGGCACCGGTGATCTCCAGATCGCGAACGGCAAAACGCGGCGTGGTCAGCGCCAGCCGGTACGCACCGAAGGTACCCGCGCCCACCAGCCCGAGCACGATCCCGACGGCGACGAGCTGCTTGGCGACGTCGAGGATGCGCCTGCCCAGGCTCGGGCCTTCCGCGACCGGCACCGGCGCGCTGACCCGACGCTGATTGCGACTCGCGCCCTGACGGCGCGCCTCTGCCGGTGGCGGAGTGGGGCTCTCCGCGGCGGCGGACGCCGCTCGCGCGGTCACGCGTCGCCTCCGGGACGACGCCCGGCCCGGGCGTCCTCGTCGCCACTCGCGTCGGAATCCGCCGGGCCGCGCGCGGCGATCTCCGCGCCCACGTGGCTGAGGACGCGATTGATGTCGCCCGCGCCCAGCGTGATGACCACGTCCCCGCTCGCGGCCTCCTGCGCCAGCCGCGACGACAGCTCCGTCCAGCTCCGCGCGTAGCTCACGGCGTGGTGCCCATGGCGAGCAATGGACTGCGCGAGCGCCTCGGACGTCACCCCCTCGATGGGCATTTCACCGGCGGGGTAGATGTCCGTCACCACGACGAGATCCGCCTCGTTGAAGGCGCGCGAGAACTCCTCGAAGAGGTGGGCCGTGCGGGTGTACCTGTGCGGCTGAAAGGCGACCAGCACGCGTCCCGAGTACGCCCGTCGGGCCGCGCGCAGGGTCGCCACGATCTCCGCGGGGTGGTGCCCGTAGTCGTCGACCAGCGTGAAGCCGTGGACCCTGCCGGCGATGCTGAAGCGCCGGGCGACCCCGCCGAAGGTCGCCAGGCCCTCCTTCATGACGTCGAGAGGTACTTCCAGCTCGTCGGCCACCGCGATGGCCGCGAGCGTGTTCAGCACGTTGTGCTGGCCCGGCATGGCGACGGAGAACTCGCCGAGCGGTTCGCCCCGACGGTACGCCACGAAGCTCGTGGTCGTGCCGTGGAAGGCGACCGCTCGCGCCGAGTAGTCGGCCTGCGGCGAGAGGCCGTAGGTGACGTGCCGGCGCCGTACTCGCGGGAGCAGATCCTGGACGTCCGGGTGGTCCAGGCACAGCACCGCCAGTCCGTAGAAGGGAACCTTCTCCACGAACGAGACGAAGGCGTCTTTCAGGGCCTCGTGCGTCCGGTAGAAGTCGAGGTGCTCGGGATCGATGTTCGTGACGACGGCGACCGTCGGCGTGAGACGGAGGAACGACCCATCGCTCTCGTCGGCCTCGGCAACCAGGAGGTCACCTGCGCCGAGGCGCGCGTTGGTCCCGAGCGCCTGCATGCGCCCGCCGACCACCACGGTGGGGTCCAGACCGGCCGCGCGCAGCACGGTCGCGACGAGGGACGTCGTCGTCGTCTTCCCGTGGGAGCCCGCGATGGCGACGCCATACTTCACTCGCATGAGCTCCGCGAGCATCTCGGCCCGCGTGATGACGGGGATCCCCTGGGTCCTGGCCTCGATGACCTCCGGGTTGGTCTCGGCGATCGCGCTCGAGTAGACGACGACGTCGGCGCCGGTCACGTTCTCCGCGGCGTGGCCCACGTGGAGGGTCACGCCGAGACGCCGCAGGCGCCGCGTGGTGTCGCCCTCCTTCAGATCGGATCCGGAGACGTCGAACTCGAGCGTCCGGAGGATCTCCGCGAGGCCGCTCATCCCGATGCCACCCACCCCCACGAAGTGCACGTGGCGAACTCGACCCCGGAACATCAGACCGCCTCGCGGAGCCGGAGTACACCCGACGTGTCGTCGACGGGGCCCGAGGCACCACCGGCCGTCTGCACGGCCTCGCCCAGGCCGGCCAGCGTCAACAGATCCTTCGCGATGATGTCCGCAGCGTCGGGTCGACCGCGAGCGCGAGCGCGCTCTGCCATCTGCTCCAGCCTCCCGGGCGTCGTCGCGAGCTCGCGAACCGTCGCCGCGAGGGCATCGACGTCGGCTCGTTCCTGGGGCAGGCAGACGGCCGCGCCGTCGCCCTCCAGCGACAGCGCGTTGAGGCGCTGGTGATCGCCGCTGGCGTGGGGGTACGGCACCAGCACGCTCGGTCGTCCCACGGAGCAGATCTCCGACACGGCGCTCGCTCCCGAGCGGCCCAGGACGAGATCGGCCGCCCCGAGCGCCGCCGGCATGTCCTCGATGAAGCCGACCACGCGCGCGCACTCCGCGAGGCCACACTGCGCGTAACTCCTGGTGACGGCCTCGACCTCCGCGGCCCCCGTCTGATGAACGACCTCCACGTCCACGCCGGTCCGCGCCAGCGCGCTCGGCAGGCGCTCGTTGAGCGTCCGGGCCCCCTGACTGCCGCCGAGGACCAGCACGCGGAGCCTGCCCGGCTCCCGCGCGTAGCGGCGAGCCTCGAACCCGCTGCGGATGGGCACCCCGGACCGCAGCACCACGCGGGGCGCGAAGTGGCGCTCGGCCTCGGGAAAGGCCGTGTAGCCGCGCTGAACGATCGGCGCGATGAGGCGGTTGGCCAGGCCCATCGCCGCGTTGGGCTCCATCAGCGCGACGGGCACGCCCGAGACCCGCGCCGCGAGGGAGACGGGCCCCGCGGCGTAGCCACCTATGGAGAACACCGCGCGCGCCGCGAGGCGGCGTACCAGCGATCGCGCCGCCGGCAGCGTGGCCGCGGCTCGCCCCACGCCACGGAGCGCGCCCCAGGCGCCACCGCCGCGAATCGGCAGTACGTCGAGCAGCTCCAGCTCGTAGCCGCGACTCGGCACCACCTTGGTCTCCATTCCCCGCGCCGTGCCGACGAACACGACGCGCAGCGCGGGGACGAGGCGCAGGAGCGCGTCGGCCACGGCGACCATGGGGAAGACGTGACCACCGGTCCCGCCCCCGGCCAAGAGCAGGCAGGGCGCCGTCACGCACCCTCGGTGGCGAGTGGCGACGATCGCGAGGACCCGGACCGCGTGGGCTCGTGATCCGGCGCGAAGTCCGCCTCGCTGACCACGACGACGCTCGCTTCGGGTTCGGGCCCCGCGGATCCGATCCGGACGTTCCCGAGGGACTCGCGCGGTCGCGACACGTTCAGCAGGATTCCCATCGCCGCGCTGTTCACGAGCAGGGACGAGCCGCCATAGCTCACGAACGGCAGCGTCAGGCCCTTGGTCGGAAGAATGGCCATGGACACCGCCATGTTCACCAGGGCCTGGACGCCGAAGAGGACGGAAATCCCGAAGGCGACGTAGGACCCGTACTCGTCTTCCGAAGCGAACGCGATGCGGATTCCGCGAGCGACGATCGAGAGGTACACCACGCACAGGAGGCCGAGCCCCACGAACCCGAGCTCCTCGCCGATGATGGCGGCGATGAAGTCGTTGTGTGCCTCGGGGAGGTAGAGCACCTGCAGGCCGTTGCCGAGCCCCAGACCGGAGATCTTGCCCGAGCCGAACGCCATCACGGCCTGGAAGGGCTGGTACGCGAGGTCCTGCTTGTGCTCCTCCATGTTGAACCACGCGACGATGCGCTCCCAGCGATACTCCTTGAAGCGGATGGCGATGGCCGCGACGACGCTTCCTGCCATGGCCGCAGCGATGAGCAGCGGAACGCGCGCGCCGGCGACGAACAAGAGGGCGAAGGTCAGCGTGAGGAGCACGACGGCGCCGCCGAAGTCCGGCTGGCGCATGCAGAGCGCGACGAGCAAGCCGCACATGAGGAGATGGGGCGCCATGCCGAACTTGAAGGTCCGGACGAGCTCGCCCTTCTTCGCCAGGGAGTGCCCCAGCCACAGCACCAGCGCGAGCTTCGCGGCCTCCGACGGCTGGATCTTGATGGGCCCGAAGGCGATCCAGCGCTTCGCGCCGCCGGCGACCGACCCGACGACCAGCACGGACACGAGGCCCGCGACCGCAGCGAACAGGATGAGGTACGTGAACGGCCGGAGCTTTCGATGGTCGAACCGGGACAGCACGACCATGAGCACCAGGCCGACCGCCGCGAACGCCGCCTGACGCTTGAGGAAGAACTGCGGGTCGCCCAGGGCGTTGGTCGCCTCGACGGCGCTCGCGCTGTACACCATGACGACGCCGAACCCGAGCAACGCCACGGCCATCGCAAACAGCACGGCGTCGGGCGGGCCCGCGTAGGCCGAGCGACGAAAGAGCCCCGAGAGCGCGCTCACGACACTCGCTCCGTCGCGAGCGACCGAACGGCCGCGACGAAACGCTCACCCCGGTCGGCGTAGTTCTGGAACATGTCGAAGCTCGAGCACGCCGGACTGAGCAGGACCGCGTCGCCGGGGCGGGCGAGCTGCCGCGCGCGCCGGACGGCTTCCTCCATGCTCGATGCGCGCTCGGTGCGCACGCGATCGCCGATGGCCGCCGCGATGCGTGGGGCAGCCTCGCCGATGAGCACGACGGCCCGCCCCTTACGCTCGAGCGCCTGAACCAGCGGCTCGTACGCACCGTGCTTGTCGCGCCCCCCGGCGATGAGGACGCCCTTCGGCTCCTCGAGCCCGAGGAGCGCCGTGACCGCGGCCCCCACGTTCGTCCCCTTCGAGTCGTCGTAGAACACGACTCCCCCCACGTCCGCGACCCGCGCCGTTCGATGAGGGAGGCTCCGGAAGCGCGCGAGGCCGTCGCGTATGCCCTCGACGGAGGCACCGAACGCCCGCGCCGCGGCCACGGAGGCCGCCGCGTTGCTGAGGTTGTGGGCGCCGTACAAGTCCACGTTTTCCAGCGAGAAATGGGTCTCTGCAGCTCGCTCGACGATCCCTCGACCGTGTACCGCGTAGTCTCCGCCCGGGCCAAAAGTCAGAAGCCTGCCGCCTCCTCGCCTGGCCTGCTCCGCGCAGACCTCGTCGCCGGCGGGGACGACCGCCGTGTCCGCGGGCCCCTGGCGCGCAAAGGCGTTCCCCTTCGCGCGGGCGTAGGCCTCGAAGTCCGGATAGCGGTCCAGGTGGTCTTCGCTGACGTTCAGCAGCACCGAGACCACCGGGTGGAACGTGGGCGCGCGCTCGAGCTGGAAACTCGACACCTCGACGACGAGCACGTCGAAGCTGGCCCCCACCGCCTCCGAGAGCGGGATGCCCAGGTTTCCCCCGGCGAAGGTGCGATGCCCGGCCCCCTCGAGGAGCCTGGCGACGAGGGTCGTGGTCGTGCTCTTCCCGTTGGTCCCGCCCACCGCGACCATCGGCGCGCGCACGAAACGCGCGGCCAGCTCGAGCTCGCCGATCACCTCGACCCCACGCGCCTCCGCGCGCTCGAGGGCGGGGAAGGACGGGACTCCGGGGGACACGACGACGAGATCCGCCTCGTCGAAGGCGACCCCCTGGTGGCCCCCGGCGACGACCACGGGCAGAGACCGGGCGGCGTCCGACAGCTGGTCGAGCTCCGCGCTGTCGGTGCCGATCACGCGCGCCCCACGCGCGGAGCAGAGCCGCGCCGCGGCCACGCCGCTGCGGCCGAGGCCGACGACGACGACGGTGCGCCCTTCGAGGTCCACGTTCACGGCAGGTCGCTCGCTCCGGAGGGCAGGCCCAGGCGCCGGGAGGTCATCGGAGCTTGAGGGAAGAGAGCGCCACGAGCGCGAGGAGCACCGAGATGATCCAGAAGCGGACGATGATGCGGGGCTCCGGCCACCCCTTCTTCTCGAAGTGATGGTGGATGGGCGCCATGAGGAACACGCGCTTGCCGAACAGCTTGAACGAGACGACCTGCGTGATGACGCTCACCGCCTCGACCACGAAGAGCCCGCCGATGAGGACGCTCAAGAGCTCGTTCTTCGTCAGGACCGCCATCATTCCGAGGCCCCCACCCAGCGAAAGCGAACCCACGTCCCCCATGAACACCTGGGCCGGGTACGTGTTGTACCAGAGGAACCCCACCCCCGCGCCGATGACGGACGCTCCGAAGACGGCGAGCTCGCCCATCTCCGGGATCCCCGGGACGTCGAGGTACTGCGCGATGGGTCGACCGAAGAGAACGAGACCCGCGATGTACGCCCAGACGAGGTACGTCCCGGCGTTGATCATCACCGGGCCGATCGCGAGCCCGTCCAGGCCGTCGGTGAGGTTCACCGCGTTGCTCATCGCCACCACGACGAACACGGCGAAGACGACGTAGACCCAGAGTGGCAGTTCGACCGGGTGCTTGGAGAACGCGACGAACGGGATGGAGAGCCGGCCCTTGATCGCCAGCCAGCCCGGCGGCATGTGCTCCGTGCCGTAGAAGAGCCAGCCGAAGACCGCCCCGGCGATCGCCGTCTGTCCGAGGAGCTTGTAGCGCCCCGCGAGGCCCTTGGAGTTCCGACCCTGGATCTTCAGTCGGTCGTCGAGATAGCCGATGGCGCCGTAGCCCGCGGTGACGGCAGCCGTCGCGAGGACGAAGACGTTCTTCACGTCCGCCCAGAGCATGGTGGGAACGAGCACCGCCAGCAGGATCAGCGAGCCGCCCATCGTCGGCGTGCCGGCCTTCACCCGGTGCGACTCCGGGCCCTCCGCGCGGACGACCTGCCCGATCTGCTTCTTCTGGAGCTCGCGGATGAACCACGGTGCGAGCACGAAGCAGAGCAACATGGCGGTGAGCGTCGCCATGATCACGCGAAACGGCACGTAGCGCAGCACGTTGAGCGCGCCGGCCCAGCCGAACTTCGCGCTCAACGGATAGAACAGCTCGTAGATCACGCGGGTCGTCCTCTATCACGGACCAGGGCCTCCACGATGCGCTCCAGCCCGACGCCGCGAGATCCCTTGATGAGGACCACGTCCCCCGGAAGCGTGTGGTCACGGACCAGGGGCACGGCCGCGGCGACGTCGGGCGCGAAGCGCACGGCGCGTCCGGCGATCTCGACGGCGTCGCCGCCCACGGTCACGACGACGGCCGCGCGCGCCGCTTCGACGACACCGCCGAGCGCCCGATGCTCCGACCTGGACGCGTGGCCCAGCTCGCGCATCTCCCCCAGCACGACCACCAGCCGCGCGCCGCGATGGTCGGCGAACTCCCGAGCCGCCTGGAGCGACGCACGGGCGCTCGGAGGGTTGGAGTTGTAGCTGTCGTCGAGCAGCACCGTTCCGTCCGCGAGCTCGACGGGGCGCAGCCGCCCGGGCTCCGCAGCGTTCCGTAGCGCGAGCGTCGCTTCGTCCTCGGAGATTTCTCGTCCCACGGCGTGTTCGACGACGGCGAGCGCGGCCGCGACGGCGAGCGCTCCCGGCGCGCCGAAGAGCGGCGCCGCGATCCGTACCGTGCTGCCGTCGGGCCGCGCAATCGACACCCGCGTCCCGGCGAGGCCGAGCGGCTCGCGCGCAACGATGCGGTAGTCGGCCTCCTTCGCGGTTCCGTAGGTGGTCCGCGTGGCGGCGGGCGAGGCGCCGAGCTGTCGCACCACGCGGGGGTCGTCCGCGTTGCCGAAGGCCGCACCTTCGGGTTCGAGCCCTGCGAGCACCGCGCCCTCTTCACGCTCGATGGTGTCGAGGTCGCCGAGTCCCGCCGTGTGCTCCAGACCCACGAGCGTCAGCACCGCGCAGTCCGGTTCGGTCACCGCGACGAGCCGCGGAACCTCACCCACCGCGTTCGTCCCGATCTCCACGACCGCGTGCTCGTGATCCGCGCCCAGGCCGAAGAGCACCATGGGTACCCCCACCAGGTTGTTCAGGTTCCCCGGTACGAAGTGCACCTTTCCCGGCGATGCGGCGAGGAGGAGCGCCGCGATGGACGCCCGCGTCGTGGTCTTGCCGGCGGATCCCGCGACGGCGACCAGCCTCCCGCCCCAGCGCCGGCGATGAGCCCGCGCGAGGTCGCCGAGTGCGGCGAGCGTGGAGGTGACGCGAAACAGAGTCGCCGGCCCGACGTCGAGCGGATCCTCGGAGAGCACCGCGCTCGCGCCGCCGCGCACCGCCGCGTCGATGAATCGATGGCCGTCGAAGGACTCGCCTCGGAGCGCCACGAAGAGCGTCCCGCGCACGTCGCCTCGGGAGTCGGTGCTGACGCCGACGATGGGGCTCGCGTCGCGAGGAACGCTCGTGACGCTCGCGCCCGTGGCCCGCGCGACCTCCTCGACCGTGAAGGCCGCTCGATTCGGAGGAATCGGCGTCGCCACTCGGCTTCAGCCCGCTCGCCCGCGTCGCGCGAGCAGCGCGCGACGAGCCGCCACTCGGTCGTCGAAGTCGACCCTGCGGCTCCCGAGAATCTGGTACGGCTCGTGGCCCTTGCCGGCGATCAACACGACGTCCCCGCGCTCGGCCTCGTTCACGGCCAGATCGATCGCCGCGGCCCGGTCGAGGACGATCTCGTAGTCGGCGCCGCCGTCGCGCAGTCCCGCCTCGATGGCCCGGACGATCGCGGCCGGATCTTCGCTGCGGGGGTTGTCGTTGGTCACGATGGCGCGGTCGGCGCCCCGCGCCACCGCGCGGCCCATCTTCGGTCGCTTGTCGGGGTCTCTATCGCCGCCACAGCCGAAGACGCACAGGACGCGCCTCTCGGTCATCCTCCTGCAGGCGTCGAGGGCGCGGGAGAGCGCGTCGGGCGTGTGCGCGTAGTCGACGAGAACCAGGACGTCGTCCGAGGGGCCGTCGCACCGTTCGAGGCGCCCCGGTGCCCCGGTGACGCTTCCGAGCGCTCGCGCCGCCGCCTCCACGTCCAGACCCAGCGCTTCGACGAGCGCGAGGAGGGCGAGCGCGTTGTCCAGGTTGTGGACTCCGGCCAGCGGCGTGTCGACGTCCACCTGCGTGGTGGGCGACCGCACGCGCGCGCGAAGGCCGCGGGCGTCGAGGGCGAAGCTCTCGGCGTAGACGTCCGGGCGGCCTTCTCCGTCCGAGCGCGCGACGCGAAGGACGCGCCCCGCCGCTTCGCCGGCGAGGCGCGCACCGAACGGATCGTCGACGTTCACGATGGCGAGCGCCGGGGAGAGATCGACGAAGAGGCGGCGCTTGGCGCGCCCGTACGTCTCCATGTCGCCGTGGAAGTCGAGGTGATCCTGCGTCAGGTTCGTGAAGATGGCGGCGCGGAAGGCGATCGCCTCGACACGTGCCTGTACGAGCGCATGACTCGACACCTCCATGGCGAAGTGTGTCGCCCCGCCGTCCCGTGCGCGCGCCATCCAGCGGGTCACCTCGTCCGCTTCCGGCGTCGTGAGCGGCGACGTCGTGCGGTCCTGGCCGAGCGAGTAGCCGAGCGTTCCGAGGCGCGCGGGCCGAGCCCCCATGCGCTCGAGGACCTGCTCGGCGAGCCAGGTGACCGTCGTCTTGCCGTTGGTCCCGGTGACGCCGATGACCTCGAGCGAGCGGGAGGGGTGTCCGTGGACGGCTTCCGCTGCGAAACCGAGGGCAAGGCGGACGTCATCGACCTCGACCACCGGAACGCCCACGCTCGGCCCCACACTCCCGGGCACCGCGAGGATGGCGGACGCGCCCCGCCCGATGGCCTCGTGCACGTGGGCGTCGAGGCGCTCGCGGTCCGAGGTTCGCGCGGCGAAGAGATCCCCCGCGCTCGCACGCCGAGAGTCCTGCTGGACGTCGCGCACACGAACCGCGCCGTCTCCACGAACCACCGCGCCGAACCGCCGCAGGTCGCCGGCAAGCTCGTCGAGGGACCGACCGGCGGACAGAGCGGTCATGAGGGCCGCCGTCACGTCGCCGGCTCGAACTCGAGCACGACGCGTTCCCCCTTCCCGAGCGGCGCACCCGGTGCGGGATTCTGACGAACGAGGAGGCCGGTGCCGCGGACCTCCGGGGTGAGGCCGAGCTCGATGAGCTTGCGCACGGCTTCACGGACGGGCCAGCCGGTGATCTCGGGCACGCGCACCTGCCCACCTGCGAGCACCGCCCCCTTCACGTGCTCCTGCACCGAGGGCAACGCCTCTCGGTTCTCGCGCAGGAGCTGACCCACGGCGTGGGCCGGGTCCGGCTCGCGCGCCAGGCTGGCGAGGTCCACGGGTTTGGTTCCCTTGGGAGTCAGCCCCACGTACTCGAGCGCCGTCCGTGCGAGGCGCCGAAATACGGGCGCGGCGACCGCACCGCCCGCGTGCTCCAGCATGGGCTCGTCGATCACGATCGAGATAGCGAGGCGCGGCTTGTTCGCCGGGACGTAGCCCACGAACGACGCGACGTACTTCTCCAGGGAGTAGCGACCCGTCGCGGGGTCCGTCTTCTGGGCCGTCGCGGTCTTTCCGGCCACGACGTAGCCGCTCAGGGCCGCCTCGACGCCCGTCCCCTCGCCCTCGGTGACACCGACGAGCATCTCCGACAGCGTCCGCGCGATGTGGACCGGCACGACCTGATGACGGACCTTGGGCGACGCGGTATCGACGATCTCACCGGACGCCGTCGTCGTCTTCTTGACGATGATGGGCTCCATGAGCCTGCCGCCGTTCGCGATGGCGGCCGTCGCCATCGCGAGCTGGAGGTTGGTCACACCGATGCCCTGTCCGAAAGCAGCCGCAGCCGTCTCGACCTGGACCCAGGGGCGCCCGCGGGGACGGAGCACGCCGGACGACTCGCCGGGCAGCGGCAGCCCGGCCGAGAGCCCAAAGCCGAAGCGGCGGAGCCCCTCGTAGAGCTTGCTGCCGCCCATGCTGAGCCCGATCTTGGCGGAGCAGATGTTCGACGACTGCGAGAGCACCTGGGAAACCGAGAGCCACTCCGAAGCGTGGGTGTCGCGAATGGTGACGTTGTCCACCCGCATTGCCCCCTTCTCGCAGTACATCCGCTGTGTGGGCGTGATGGCCCCCTCCGCGAGGCCGAGCGCGACCGTGAAGATCTTCATGGTCGAGCCGGG
This sequence comes from uncultured Polyangiaceae bacterium, assembly GCA_964487605.1. Classification (GTDB taxonomy): domain Bacteria; phylum Myxococcota_A; class Polyangia; order Polyangiales; family Polyangiaceae; genus JAJDAH01. The sequence goes on along the minus strand of CAZARU010000007.1, from coordinate 57,337 downwards.
TTCGAACTGGTCGGTGATCCCGCGATCGCGGCGGGCCTCGACGGCGCTTTCTGAGTAGTCGTTCGGGTTGTAGGCGGGCCAGCTCGCCATGGCGAGGAGCTCGCCCGTGTTCGGCTCCACGATGATCACCGACCCGCCCACGGCTTCGAACGTCTGCACCGCCGCGGCCAGCTCGCGTTCGGCGGCGAACTGCAGCCCCTGATCGATCGTGAGGTAGACGTCGTGGCCGGCCAGGGCGCGGTCGTCCTGCATCCCGTGGGAGAAGATCAGCTTGCCGGAGCGATCGCGCATGCCGCGAACCTGTTCGACCGTTCCCTGCAGTCGCGAGTTCAGCGTCAGCTCCACGCCGTCTTTGCCTTCGCCGTCGGGCGCGACGAAGCCGAGGAGCGGTCCCGCCACCTGCCGCCGCGGGTAGTAACGGCGGCCCTCGCCCTCGACGACGAGCCCCGAGATCGGCTCGCCGCCGTCCTCGCCGCGCATGAGGACGCGCAGCGCGGAGGACTCCTCCGCGGTGATCCGCCGCTTGAGCCAGGCAAAGCGTCGCTTGGCGAGGATCTTCCGCTCCACGGCGGCGGGATCCAGGTCGAGCGCGCGCGCGATGCGGTTCGCCGCATCGCGGGCCACGACCGGAACCTGCTGACCGCGCACCCTGCGGAGCAGCTCGACCGCGTCGACGCTCGCGCTCGGGACCTCCACGGTGACGGCGAGCGCCGTGCCGTTGCGATCGTAGATGGCGCCCCGCTTCGGCAGGACGTGGAGGCGTCGCTGCCGCTGCAGCTCGGCCTCCTCGCGCCAGGCATCGCCGTCGCCCACCATGATGGACCAGCCGGACGAGACGATCACGCCGAGGCCCATGCTCAGGACGCCGCACACGAGGCCCATGCGAACGCGGATCGCCGGCCGTCGATCGATCGGGTCGGGCGCCGCGTCGCCGGGCACCGCGCCTCCGTGCCCGTTCGCCTTCGGCGCGCGCGCCTTCACGGCGACTCCCCCGCTGCCGGAACCGTCGGCGAAGCCCCCTCGGGCGCCTCGTCGTCCGCCGGCTCCGGCCCCGCCGAGAGGATTCGCTCCGGCGGTGGCTCGCTCATGCCCAGCAGCGTTCGCGCGACGAGATCGACACGCTCGGGCGTCTTGTAGCTCTCGGCCTCCAGCTCGAGGACCCGCCGCACCTCGCGCAGTCGGGCGACGCGCGCGTGAGCGCGTCCCAGCTCGTAGCCGAGCTCGAGTGAGCGCGTGCGCATTCCCACGTGGACCGAGAACGCGGCGGTTCCGGCGACCACCGCCAGCACCCAGAGGACGATGAACGGTCGAGACCGGGCCACGCGCGCGCTGCTCATGACTCCTCTCCGTCCGGAGGCACGGGGCTCGGCGCCTCGTCGGGCTCCCTGAGGCGCGCGACGCGCAGCTTCGCGCTTCGGCTGCGCGGGTTCTGCGCGCGCTCGTCGTCGCGGGGGAGCAGCGGCTTCTTCGTCAGCCGCTTCCAGACCTCCTGCTGCAGGAACGCGCGCTTCACCAGGCGGTCCTCCAGGGAGTGGAAGCTGATGAGCACCGCCGCGCCCTTCTCGTCGAGCACCGAGGGAAGGAGCGCCAGCAGCGCCGCGAGCTCGTCCAGTTCCCGGTTGACCGCCATCCGGAGCGCCTGGAACGTCCTCGTCGCCGGATCGATCCCCCCGATTCTCCTGGGACCGACCGCGCGCACCACGGCACGACGGAGGTCCAGCGTCGTCTCCAGCTCCCCCACTTCGAGCGCCTGCTTGATGCACGCGGCGACGCGACGCGAGCGCCGCTCCTCCCCGAGTTCGTAGACGACGTTGGCGAGCTCGTCCTGGTCGAGGCGCTCGATGAGCTCCCGGGCGGTCTCGCCCCGGTCCGGGTCCATGCGCATGTCGAGGGGCCCGGGGGCGCGGAAGCTCATGCCGCGACTCGCATCGTCGAGCTGCATCGAGCTGACGCCGAGATCCGCAACCACGCCGTGGACCGTGGAAACACCGAGCCGCGAGAGCACCTCCGGCAGCTCGGAGAAGCGCGCCTGGGTGACCTGCGCGCGATCGCCGAAGACCGCGAGGCGCTCCCTGGCCGCGGCGACCGCGGACGGATCCCGGTCCAGCGCCAGGAGGCGCGCCCGGGGTTCGTGGGCGAGCAGCGCCGCGGCGTGCCCGCCGCCACCCGTCGTGGCATCGACGTAGAACCCGCCGGGCACCGGGTCGAGGCCGAGGAGCACCTCGAACGGCATGACGGTGCGGTGCTCGAACGGCGCGGGCTCGAGCGGGACGGCCGCCATCGTCATATCCACTCCGAGACGGCTTCGCGGTAGGCGTCTTCCTCGTCCGGAGACAGCGCCGCACCGGTGTCCCACAGGTCCTTCGACCAGAGCTCGATCTTGGTGATCGCGCCGGCCCAGAGCACGTCCTTCTCCAGCCTGGCGCGATCGCGCAGGTGCGCCGGCACGAGCAGCCTGCCCGCGCGATCGATCTCGCACTCCTCCGCGTGGGCGACGAACCTGCGCCGGAAGCGCACCGCGTGCTTCTGGAACCCCGGAAAGGCGGAAATCTTGCGCTCGATCTCCTCCCAGGCACTCATGGGGTACAGATGAAGGCAGGGATCTCCGAAAGGATCGGGCGTGAGCACCACGCGTGCCGTGCCGTCGTCCGCCGGGATCCGCTCCCGGAACCTCGCAGGGACGCTGATCCGCCCCTTCGCGTCGATGGTGTGGACGTGTTGGCCTCGAAACATGACCAGCTCTGGCTGGGACGTGGATCCACTTGATCCCACTTCATCCCACTCAGCCGGCCGAACCTACGGGGGCAGGCCCGGAGGTGTCAACTGTTCGCCGCGGCGAGCTGCCCGGTGAAATCCCGGGCGCGGCGCCCTACATGCACGCGAGTTCAGTGCCGGGACGGGGAACGGAGCGTGGTGCGCCCCAGTCGGAGCGTGGCGGCAACGAGCAGGCCCGCGAGGGCGGGGGGCAGCATGGCGGCGAAGGCGAGGAGCGACATGCGCCCCAGTACTCCAAGTCGCGTGCCGCGACCCACCTCGTGTGATTTCACGGGCTTGGCCGTTTGGCCCCTCGGACGGCCGTGGGCAAGGGTTCGCGTCGCGTGTCCGCGTGGACGCGGACGCGGTCAGCCGGCTCTGGGCGGAACGTTGTCGCGCACCCAGCCGACGATGTCGTCGAGCGACGTCCCGGGCTTGAACACCTTCCGGACACCCACGCTCATCAGGCGCTCGAGGTCGTCGTCGGGAACGATGCCACCGCCGAACACGGCCACGTCCTCCGCCCCGCGGGCACGCAGTGCGTCGATGACGGCGGGGACGAGCGTGTTGTGCGCGCCGCTCATGATGGACAGGCCGACCGCGTCGACGTCCTCCTGCACCGCCGCGCTCGCGATCATCTCCGGCGTCTGGTGCAACCCCGTGTAGACGACCTCGAACCCAGCGTCGCGCAGCGCCCGCGCCACGACCTTGGCGCCGCGGTCGTGGCCGTCCAGGCCCGGCTTCGCGACGAGGATCCGGACTCGCCCACCGCTCATTTCTTCTTGGCCTTCGGCGCGCCGACGACCAGATCGGCCACCTCGACGGTTCCCTGCGCGCGCACGGTGAGCCCGGCGCGCCCCATGCCCAGCGGCTCGCCCAGCTTGGCCGAGAGCTTCACCTGGTCCACCTGCGCCACGACCTCCGTGTCGGTGGCGGAGAGCGTCACCGCGTAGCCCACTGCTGCCGCCGGCGGCAGGCTCACCGGCGGAGCGAGCTCGAACGCCTTGCCCTGGCCGTCCACCATGACCAGGTGGGCCTGGGCCGGCGTGGCGCCGACGAGCAACGCAACGGCGCGGTAGCTGGCGGGTCCCTGCGACGCGTTCAGCAGCAGGCCGCCGCCCTGGCCCTGCACGACGAGCCGTGCGGAGACCGACGCACCGGGTTGCCCGGCGGGTCCCGTCGCCACCGCGTCGAACCCGCCGCTCTTCTCGGGTGCGGTCATGCGAAATCGAGCGCCGTCGATGACGACGCCGCGGGGATCACCCGACAGCCGCTCCAGCTCCGCACCGGCCAGCACCCAGCGCTCTCCCGCGCTCGTGACGATCTTCACGCTGCGCAAGCCCGAGAGCTTGGGGGGCGCACCATCGACGGTGGCACTCGCGACGCCTCCGTCGGGACCCACGGCGACGTCCACCGTGCGGCCGTCCAGGACGAACCGTTTCAGTCGATCCCCGTCGAGCTCGAGCTGGACCTCGACCCGGGTGATGCGGCCGTCCGGCTCGGTTCGACCGACGACGAGCGCCGAAGGATCCGACGAGACCGCGGCGAGCAGCTCGAACGCGAGGACGAGCTGATCGAGCGGGCCGCGGTTGCCCGCGAGACTGCGCGCGAGGGCGACGTCTGCGGCTCGCGGCGCATCCACGAGAACGCGACCCACGGCGCCGGAGGCGAGGAGCTCCGCTGAAGCGCCGATGAGACCGGTGGTGTCGGAGATGGGCGGAGAGATCTGGGCGAGGACCGCGTCGTGAGCCAGGTACGCGGCGCCCCCACCGGACTCGGCGCGGCGCGCCGCGGCCTCGGCCCTACCGCGCAACGCGGGTCGGCGCGCGAACGCCGCCGACGCGACGCGCCACGCGACGGCGTCCGCGACGGCCAGCAGCTGCGCGTCCGGGGTCGCAGGCACCACGTCGCTCGGCCAGAAGCGATCCGCGGCAACGAGCGGAGGTGAATCGGTGAGGAGCGTCCTGGCACGCGCCACGCCCCCGCGACCGCCGACGCCACCCGCCGGCCGCTTGCGCACGATCCACAGGCTCGTACCGCCCGTCGCCAGCGGTGCGCTCTCGATGAGCGCCACGGCGCTCGCGACGCGCGCCTCCGACGCGGCGCCTCCGTCTTCCAGGAGCGCTCCGTGGCGCTCGAACAGGCCGCGGCGTGCGCCGGTCAGCCCCAGCGCGCCGGCCGTCTCGTTTCGGGCGACGATGCCGCGTGAGAGATCCACCAGCGCGAGATGGGCCTGCGCCCTGACCGGGAGCAGCGCGCCGGACGCGCCGTCCTCGTGGCGGAGCCACTTCGCGTGCTCCTCGATGTGCCGAGCGTAGGCGGTCGCCGCAGCGCGCAGAGCGTCGTCACGAATGGCGATCGACCCGTCGTGTCCATCCGGTGGGGGCGCGCCGGCGTTGGCGACGTGATCGGTCACGAACCGGTGGATCCGGACGATCTCGTCCCCGATGGCTCGCGCATCGCTGGATTCCAGGGCACTCGTCGCCGGCGGGAGGCGCGCCATGAGGTGCGTCGCCCGAGCCAGGAGCGCGCGCACGAGCGGCCCGACCAGGGCATTTCGCGCGGCGATCGATCCCGGGCCGTAGAGGAGCGCGCGGGTGAGCTCGGCTCGGGCGGCGTCGAAGGGCGCAGCCGAGTAGCCCGCCGAAAGCGGCTCGGCAGCCTCCTCGGGGCTCAGGTCCGGTCGGGCCACCAGGGCGCGGATCCTCCCGGCCGTGGACACCTCTCCTCCTTGAACGAACGCCTTGACCTGGGCCTTCTCGGACGCCGTGAGCTCGGCGAGCGCCGGGCACGGCGAGAGAAGGGCGAGCGCGAGCGCCGCTGAAGCGAGCCTCCTCATGCTGGTGGTTCTTATTCGACCGGTGCGCGCGACGCCAGCACCGCCAGCGCGGCGGTGGCCGCGGTCTCCGTGCGCAGCACGAACGGGCCGAGCGTCACCTCGGCGAAGCCCGCCGAGATCGCGGCGTCTGCCTCTGCGGGCGCCAGGCCGCCCTCCGGGCCGATGAGCAGGCACGCGGCCGTACCCGCCGTCCACTCGTCCAGCGCGGCGTGCAGCGAGAGCGAACCACCAGGAACCAGCAAGAGCTTCAGCCCCCGGGCGTGTTCCAGCGCCTCGGCGAGCGGAACGGGACCGTGGAGTTCCGGGCAGTCACCTCGCCCACTCTGGCGGGCAGCCTGCGTCGCGATGCGCCGCCAGCGAGCCCTCGTGCGCGACCCGCCCTCCGACGGTCTGGAAACGCTTCGCGCCACCCCGCAGACGACGATACGGCGGGCGCCGAGGGCGGTCGCGTCGCGCACGACGCGATCGACCTTGTCGCCCTTGGACGCGCACTGCAGGAGCGTGACGTCGAGCCGGGAGACGAGCCGCGCGGCGCGCAGGCTGCCGAGCGTGCACCGCGCGGCGCGCGGGTTCGCCTCGACGAGCTCGGCGTCGCACTCCACTCGCGCCTCCGGGTCGAACGCGAGGAAGGGCGCCCCCGCGACCAGCCGGCGAACGCGCACGACGTACCGACTGGTGTCGGCGTCGAGCACGGCAGGACCGGGCACGAGCGGGCTCACGAACACCCTGGGCTTCGAACGATCCGACACCATGTCCTTCCCGGTGCATACTACCGCCCGCGTGGGATCCTCCGACGACGGCGAACCCCTCCTCGATCGGCGCGCGCTGCTCGTCATCTTCGGGGCCGCGGCGGGCGCGGGCATCTACCTGGAGGTGACCCGAGAGCGCCCCGCCGAAGGAGCGCGGGCGGCGGCACCCGCGTCTAGCGGCCCCGCCGCCCCGCTCACCGCGGAGTCCGGTCGAACGGTGACCCGCGCCGCCGTCACGGCGGCGGTCGCGCGCCTCGAGTCGCTGCTGCGCGAGCCGGCCGGGGACGACGCCATCCCCTGGGCCGTCGCCCACGGGCTCCTCGCCTTCGGCCCGAGCTTCACCGCGAAGAGCGGGACGCCCGCCGCGCAGGTGCTCGTCGCCCACGCGACCCGAGACGCAGGCGGCTGGCGCTTCCCCCCGCTCGTCGGCGGACAGCCCCTGGAGACGCACCGGCACCTGGTGCTCGCGAAGCTCCTCGAGGCGGGCGTCGACGCGGACCGTTCCCTCGCGAGCCGCGACGCCGGCACCGTCACCGTCAGGGACCTCGTCGCCGACGTCGTCGCCTCCGCGCGCTTCGATGCGCGAACGGACTGGCGCGAAGCGGCGTTCACCCTCTACGTCCTGGCCCGTACGGACCAGGAGATCCCCACGGACCGCCTCGACGCCATCCGCGACGCGGCGTTCGCGCACGCCGCCCGCGAGCTCGAGCCCCTCCGCGCAGCGTCGGGCGCTGCGCCGGACCAGGCATTCGAGCTGGGCATGCCGCTGCGTGCTGCGAAGGAAGGACGGCGAGCCATCTACGCCCACACGTGCGGCGGCCTGCACTTCCTGGGCGGCGTGCTGGCGCTGGGCGCGAAGGGAGGCGCCGCAGCGGGCGACGACCGCGCCGGGCGAATCCTCGAGGACGTCGTCTTTCGATGGCGGGCCGAGCGCCATCTGTACACCCGGTCGCTCGCCCAGCATCCGGGGCGGCGCCTCGAGCTGCTCGTTCAACGGCTCAAGTTCCACGGCCACCTGCTCGAGGTGCTCGCCGAGGCGCGCGCCGACGGGTGGCAGCCGACGAGCATCGGGATGGACGAGCTGCTCGGGAGCGTCGCCGCGGACGTGCTGGACACCCTCTCCGATCTCGACCGCGACCAGTGGTGGCCTCGCCTCGCGGAGCTTCGAGCCACCAAGAGGCAGCTCTACCTGGACCTGGTGGGCGACGGCTGTCACGCGCTTCGAGGGCTCCGTCTGGTGGCCGAGCGGCTGCCCTGACGCCCGTATCCACGACGCGCTCGGGCCCTCGCGTCCCCTCGGCCGTGCAGCTCGGAAAAAATCGTCGAGGCCGAGACGAGGGCGAAAAACCTGGGAGAACTGCCGGCGACGGGGTCACGACGACCGCCTGCGGCGCGCCCGGAGCGACCACCGGCCCGTCCGGACGGACGCCGCGCTTGAAACGCCGGGGCCCCGCGTGATAGCCGTGCGGTTCCCAGTACCTAGGGAGGCAGACAGATGACGTTCCGTTCCGCCCGGCTGCCGTGCGCCGTGTCGCTCGCAGGAGCTCTCGCGCTGACCAGCTTTGGTTGCGGCCCCAAGGAAGAGCCCTATCAGGCCCGACCCGCGCCGAGTGGCATGAAGCCGAACCTTCCTGCCGTCCCGAACGTGCCCAAGCACCCGATCAAGGCGGGCGACGCCTACACGGTGTGGGGCGCGAGCTACTCCATGCGCAGCCGCGTGCACTCCAAAGCGGTGGTCGGCCAGAAGATCAAGATCACGGGCTACATCTCGAAGACGAACCTTCCCGACGCACCCGAGTGCGCGGTGCACGAGGGCGGCAAGGCCGATCCCGACGGCTGCGTCGCCCCGGTACCCACGTTCTGGGTCGCCGACTCGAAGGACGCCGGCGAGAAGGATTCGATCGCCGTCATGGGCTGGGCGTCGAACTTCGCCCAGGTCTACGACGCCATCGAGCAGTACGAGAAGGACGAGAAGGCGAAGGACAAGAGCAAGGTCGAGCCGAAGATCGACACCTTCTGGCAGGTCGAGCTGCCACGCCCGCTGCCCGTGAAGGGGGCGAAGGTCACCGTGGAAGGGACGTACTCCACCACGTTCGTGCGCTCGACCAAGGGCACGCAGAGCGATCCGATCATGGGGATCATGACGTACGAGAAGCTCACCTTCGCGGAGGAGCCCGCGGAGAAGGCGACGCTTCCCGGCATGAAGAAGAAGTGACCCGACCACCGGGCGCGCCGAGCCCGGAGATTGGCGCCCGACCGAACGCGGTGGCACTTTCTCGCTCCGCGTGAGCCGAAGATCCCAGTTCGCCGCGGCCCTGGCGTCCGTCGCCGTGCAGATCGGCTGCGGAAGCGTCTTCAAGGAGCTGCCGGCGGACAAGGACGTCGTGTCGTCCGTCGACATCGAGGGAGCTCGCGTCGTCGATCCGGACGACGTGCTCGACGGACTGGCGACGGCCCCCTCGTCGAGGTTCCTCGGGCTCTTCGATGGCGTGCTGTTCGAGTACGAGGTGTTCGACGAGGACGTCCTGGCGCGGGACCTGCTGCGCATCGAGCGTCTGTACCGGGCTCGTGGCCACTACGAGGCGAGCGTCACCGCCGCGCGCGTGATCCACGACCCGGACGATCCGCGCAAGGTCGCGGTCGTCATCCGCGTGTTCGAGGGGCCACCCGTCCGGATCCGGCGTCTCCACGTGGCCGGCATCGCCAAGCTTCCCTTCGACGTGTCCGCCGCGGCGTTCACGGCGCGCACGCTGGACGAGAACGACGTCTTCGACGAGATCGAGCTCGAAGCGACCAAGGAGGCCATTCGGCGCGCCCTGACGGACCGGGGCTACGCGTTCGCCAAGGTGACGGCGAAGGCCAGGGTCGACATTGCCCGGCACGAGGCGGAGATCGACGTCACGGTCGTTCCGGGGCCTCTGGCGGTCTACGGCGACGTACGCTTCATCGGACTGAAGGAGATCCCGGAGGCGCCGGTGCGCGCCAACCTGGGTCTCGTGAAGGGCGAGCCCTACTCCGAGGCGGACGTCGAAGACGCGCGCTCCGCCCTGAACGCGCTGGGCGTGTTCGCGCGAGTGGACATCCACCAGGAGCTCGGCAACCCCGACTCCCGCCGTGTTCCGATCCGCGTCATCGTCCAGGAATCGGCGCTCCGAACCCTTCGCCTCGGGGGCGGCTCGGAGATCGACCAGGTCCGCTTCAGCACGCACCTGCGCGCCGGCTGGATCAGCAAGAACTTCCTCGGAGGGATGCGGCGCTTCACCATCGAGACACGCCCCGGGCTCGTGTTCTTCCCCACTCGCATTCCCAGCGGCGAGAGTTCCTTCCAGCTTCCGACGGACTTCCTGCCCGAGAACCGCGTACGCGCCGAGCTGAAGCAGCCGTCGTTCCTCGAGGGTCGAACCACCGGCTTCCTCTCGAGTGAGTTCAACATCTACGCGGTGCTCTTCCAGGAGGAGCCGCAGAAGGACGAATCCGTCCTGGGCTTCCGCGAGTTCAAGTCCTCGCTGGGTGTGGAGCGGGCGTTCTTCGGGCAGCACCTGTTCGTGACGCCGTCTTACAACTGGCAGGCGAGCTTCCCGTTCGCGTACCTCAACGAGTTGAACGAAGGTCTGCGGCGAGTGATCGTCTCGTACCCCGAGCTGGTGTTCAACCTGGACTTCCGCGACGACACGGTCCGGCCCCACGCGGGAGTCTTCTTCAGCAACAGCGTGCAGGTCGCCGGCTACGCGTTCGGCGGGGACGCCTCGGACGTCAAGGTCCGGCCCGAGCTTCGGACGTACGTCCCCATCTCCAGGAAGGTGACCCTGGCGACGCGGACCACGGTGGGGCTGCTCTTCCCGGATCCCGACAGCTACGGGAGCACGCTGGCCGCCACCACGAGCCTCATCGATGCGACGAACCCGGCCATCGTTCGCGATCAGCAGCTCCTGCTCTTTCGAGCCTTCTACTCCGGGGGCCCGAACAGCAACCGCGGCTACGGGGTCCGAGGCGTCGGTCCCCACGGCCCCCTGGGGCTGTTGGCCCCGGGCGAGCTGCGCTGCCGACCGGAGGACACGAGTCCCGAGTGCATCCGCCCACTGGGCGGCCTCACGCTGTGGGAGGCGTCCGTGGAGGTACGCTTCCCCATCGTGGGACCGCTGGACGGGGCGACTTTTCTCGACGCGAGCGACGTCACACGTCGCGTGGCGGAGATCCGCTTCGACTTCCCCCACGTCGCCGCGGGCCTCGGCGTCCGTTACGCGACGCCCATCGGACCGTTCCGCATCGACGTCGGCTACCGCATCCCCCAGCTGCAGCAGGTGGGCCAGGACGAGCTGCGACCCAGCGAAGGAAACCCGGGGGAGATCCTGGGGCAGCCCCTGGCGTTCCACTTCGCGATCGGCGAGGCCTTCTGATGCCCGCACGCGGGCTGGTGAGGGCGGCGCTGGTCGCTTCCGTCGTTCGACTGCTGGAGGGCCTCGGCCTGGTCGTCGTCTTCGTGAGCGCGGGGCTCGCTGCGACGCTCCTCCACGCGAACATGGCCCCCGCGCGGGCCGTGGCAGCACGCATCACGAGCGCCGTCCTGAGCGATCTCGTCCGCGGAACGATCACGATCGAGACGTACACTCGACTCGGCCTGCGCGAGATCGAGTTCCCCGGCGCGGTCGTGCGCGACCCACACGGCGGCAAGGTGCTGACCGTCTACGACGTCCGCGTCGTGGTCGACGTGGTTCGCTTGATCCGGGACGTCGCCTTTGCCGAAGAGAAGCTCGACGTCGCCATCGAATCGGTGCGCTTCGAGCGTGCGGACGTCGAGCTCATCGCCGACTCCACGACGGGACGCCCCACCATCGCAGGGGCGTTCGAACCCGTCCCTTCGAGGGCGCCACGAGCGCCCACGGCCGAGAAGCCGCGCTACGTCCGCGTGTGGTTCCCCAGCGTCGAGATCGGCAAGGCCTGGGCTCGGAGCTCCCTCCCCGACCTGCCCACGTCCGAAACGACCCTCTCGGCGGTGAAGGGGAGCGTCCTGGTCACGCCCAAGGGAACGGCGGTGGACGTCGACCGGTTTGGCGCCGTGCTGCGCGGCGTCGGTGGTGCCGACTTCGCGGGAACGGGTCGCGTACACGTTAGGGCACCGGGACGCGTCTGGGGGTGGCTCGACGGGTTCTTCGGCGAGCTCGAGGTGGGGGCCTTCGCCGCGAACAAGGGGGACCACCTGGAGGTTCGCCTGGACTTTCCCAACGCGACCCCCGAGGCCGTCAGCGCCGTGCTGCCCTCGTGGCCGCTGCTCGCGCCGGCTTCAGGCACGGTCCACGCCACCGGGACGCTTCCGCGCCTCGACACGAAGGCGCGCTTCGCCGTCGGAACCGCGCTCGTCGATGCCACCGGAACGCTGACGGTCTCCGGAGACGTCGGCGCTGACCTCGAGATCACCGGTACGGGCGTCGACGCGAAGGTCCTGTTCGCCGAAGCGCCCAGGACGTTCCTGCGGGTAGACGGCGCGGTCGAGGTCTGGCTGAAGAAGGGGAGCGTCAACGTGGACGTCAACGGGAGGATCGCTCCCACCCTCGTCGCCGGCCACTCGGTTCCGCCCATCGACGTCCTCGGGCGCCTCGAAGACGGAGGCTTCAAGGGTCGCATCAACGTCCACGAGCCGGGCATGCCCGTTCGGGCCAACCTCGAGATCCACCCCAGCGGAGCCGTGGACATCGAGGCCGACGCTCGGAGCTTCGCGATCCACGGCGCGCCGCGTCTCGCCGGGATGGCGCGGGGGCGCGCCGACGTGAAGGTGGCCGCGCGGGTCGAGAAGAAGCGCTTCGGCGCGAAGGTGTCCGCGCACGTGGCCGGGCTGGAGGTGGGCGACCTGCGCCTCGCCTCCGGCAGTCTCACGGCCAACGCGGAGGGGCCGCTGGGTGATCTGACGAAGACCAGGTTCGACGCGCGGCTCGCCGGCCAGGCGCTCGGCGCTGGGCGCTTCGGCTTCGAGGCCGTGTCCGCCACGGCGCGCGGCGGTGTGACCTCGCAGCGGGTCAGCGCCGACCTCCGGGACAGGTACGGTCCGAGCGTGAAGGTCTCCGGAGTGGTGACTCCGGGAGCGAGGACCCGCATCCGCGAGATGGAGGTTGCGGTGGCGCGCGCCGGGGCAGAGCTGCGGGGGCGCATCGCGCGGCTCGACGTCGGCGCCGGCACGCTCGACGCTACGGACCTGACGCTCACGGGGGCGGGTGGCCCGCTGACCGGGTCGGTCAGCGTGCGCCCGGACGAGATCGCGGCGGACCTTCACGGGAAGAACGTGGACCTCGACGCGCTCGCGACCGCGCTCGGGATCGGGCGTGGGACGATTGGAGGCCGCCTGAACCTGGAAACGCGCGCCCGCGTGGGGCGCGACACCATGCAAGGGTCCCTGCGTGCGGCGCTGACGGCGGGCTCGGTCCTCGGGTTCCCCGGGGTCACGTTCGACATCGACAGCTCCGTCGCGGGGACGGCTTTCACCGGAACGGCGAGCGCCAGGATGGAGCACATCGGGTCGGTCAGCGCGACCTGGGACGCTCGAGCCCCGAGTCATCCCCTCGATCCCGGCGCATGGAGAGCGCTCCTCGGAACCGGCATCGTCAAGCTTCGAGACCTCGATCTGTCGAACCTGGAGCACGTTCTGCCCAAGTCCCTGGGCGTCGTCCAGGTGCGCGGGAAGGTCGAAGGGGAGTTCCGCGTGGAGCGCCCCGAGCCCGCACCCCTGCCGAGCATCATGTTCAACGCCAAGACGATCGGGCTGGACGCCCTCGTCGACGTCGATGGAGTCCGACACCACGTGAAGGACATGGACGTGCTGGCCGGCGGCGTCTTCGACGGGCGAACGGGCAAGAGCGACGGGACGACCCAGGTGGTCCACGGCGGCACCGCCCTGGCGGTCATGACCGGCACGCTGCAGCCCGACCTCGCCGCCATCCTCCGCGATCCCGACGACCTCGTGAACGCGATCCTCGACGCGCCCCTCGAAGCCGCCTTCACGGTCGGCCGTCGCCGCTTCCGTGACCTACCGGAGTTGATCCGCCCCCAGGGCGTCGTCGGGACCATCGAGAGCCTGCGCGTCGAGGTCTCGGGCAAGCCAGGTCGCCCCACCCTCGCCAGCATGATCGTCCTCGACGGCGTGACCCAGGAGGATAGACCCGACGCCGTTCCGCTGAGAATCCAGGCGCGACCTCACCTGGTGCCCCACACCGGGGAGTTCGGCAGCCACGTCGCGCTCTTCCACGAAGGGCGACCCGTGGCGAACGGCACCATCACCGGCCGCGTGCGCCTCCCCCGAGGCGCGGAGCCCGTGGACTGGGTCGCCGCTGGCGATATCTCCCTCGACGGACTTCCGGTCGGCGTCGTTCCGGACCTGGCCGACGCGGACATCGCGGGCTCGGTGTTCGGACGGCTGCTGTTCACCCGCAGCAACACCGAAGCACAGCTGAGCGTGCCGCAGGTGGAGATCCGCGACCTGACCGTCGGAAGGACGCGCATCGGGACCGCGCGCATCGCAGTGGAGCCAGAAGGCGGCGAACAGGTCGCCAAGGTGAGGTTGCTCCAGCCGCGGGGCAGCCTCGAAGGCGAGGCGCGCGCGGGGCTCGTGTGGAGCGGCGTCACGCCCGGACTCGACACCAAGAAGCCCGTGAGGGTCTCGGCCGAGGCGCGGAATCTCGACGCGGTCGTCCTGAAGCCCCTCTTCGGCGACGCCCTCTCGGAGCTGGGCGGCGACCTGACGGCGAAGCTCGACTTTGCGCTCCATGCCAGCGAGGACACGGCCGGCGCCCTGAAGTGGCGCGGGGACATCTCGGGCCGCGCAAAGCTGGAGAGGGGGGTCGTCCAGGTCGCGGCCATGGGACTCGAGCTGAGGGACGCGAGCTTCACCGCCAAGGTCGAGCAGGCCCGGGGGCTCACCCTCGTGACCACCGACGACATCCAGGCTCGAGCGCGCTCGAAGAACGTCAACCTCACCGCACGGGCGCGCCTCGTCTTCGACGGACTCGAGCTCACGGGAGGCTCCGCAAGCGCCCAGCTCGAGGACGTACCGATCCTGGTGGAGGGCGTGAACCTGGGCAACGCACGCGCGACCCTGGCCGCCGAGTTCCTCCGCCAGCGCCAACCCGACCTGTTCGCGGCGACGATTCGCGTTCAGCAGGGCAGCGTCCGCCTGCCGCGGAGCTCTTCCCGCAACGTGATCTCGCTTCGCGACAACCCCGACGTCACGATCGTTCAGCGCCAGAAGCCGCCGACCGGCGACAGCGTGCTCCCCTGGCAGGTGACCTTCGAGGTCGGTCGAGTGGTCATCCGGCGCGCCGATCTCGAGCTCCCCATCCGCGGCGCCCCCGTCGTCATGATCGCCGAAGACACCGCCGTCGGCGGGGAGATCGAGCTGATCCCGGGCGGCCGACTCCCCGCGCTCGGCAAGATCTTCATCGTGGAGAGCGGCGTCGTGCGCTTCGACACGGGGGATCCGGCGAACCCGCACGTCCAGGCCACCGCGCGCTGGCGCGCCCCGGACGGCACCCTGGTGTACGTGGACTTCACGGGCACGCTCGCGGAGGCGCGGCTCACGCTCCGCAGCGATCCAGCCAAGTCCGAGGCCGAGCTCTACGCGCTGATCGTGGGAGGGTCGTCCACGGGATCGAGCGACGGCGAGTCGGGGAACCCCGGCGCGGTGGCGGCCGGCGTGGGGAGCGCGGCCGTGCTCGGAGAGGTCTTCGCCGAGACGCCGGTGGAGCTGCGCGCGGACTCGACGCGCGAAGGGCGACAGGCGGTCACGGGGGGCTACCGCCAGGACAACGTCACCGCGGAGGTCACGTACGCGCCGCCAGGAGGCGGCACCATCGGCGAGGAAGAGGACCACTTCATCCTGACGACCGATCTCAGGATGTCGGAGCGGTGGTCGCTGCGGTACCAGGTCGGCACCCGGACCTTCCGCCAGCAAATCGATCTCATCTGGCAGTACCGCTACTGAGGCCGCTGCCCCGCGGCCTCAACCCTTGCGAGCGCTGGCGCAGCCCACGTTGATCGTCAGGTCGAACTTCGCCTCCGACCAGTACTTGTCGATGGCGTCACGGACGTAGCCGAGCGGCTTCGTCAGGTCCTCCACGCCCATGGTCGCGGCCAGGTCGGGGACGACGAGCAAGCGTGTGACGGGGTCTTCCGCGAACGCGCGGCCGCTGTCGAACGTGAGGGACGTCTGCCGAATCTCCACGTCGATGTCGTCGAACCCGACGTCCTCGAGCTCCTCGGACAGCGATTCGAGCGTCGGGCGCTCGTTCGCCGCGGTGTCGGTGGCCTGCCCGAAGCTGCCCTCGTCGAACTTCAGGGAGTACTCGCGAAACAGGTCGCTGATCTCCTGGAAGGACCCGCGCAGGGGCATCCCGACCAGGGCCTGTCCGCCGGAGTACAGGAGCCGGAACATCTCGGCGAAGAGCTTGGCGCGCTCGCCCGCGCCGCCCAGAGGATGCAGCGAGAGCGCGTGGGAGAAGCCTTCCGCGTCCAGCTCGGTCGGGTACTCCGTGGCCACCAGGTACTTCAGGTCCGCGCTGGCGCGGATCGCCGCCTTGTTGCGAGCCAGCTCGAGGGCGGGCAGCGAAGGATCGATGCCCACCACGGTGCAGCCGTCCACCTTCTCGCACAGGTGCCGGTCCGGGTAGCCCGTCCGACAGCCCAGGTGCGCGACGCGCGCACCGTCCCCGGCCAGCAGCATCTCGAGCGCGAGATCCCCCAGCAGCGACAGATAGCGGGGCACGGCGAAGGTCTCCATGACGGCCGCCTCCGCTGCGCTGAGCTTCCCGCCGGGGATCACCGCGCGATCCATACCACAAGGGCGGAGTCGGCCTTGCGCTATGGTTTCCATCGTGGACCCCGTCGTGAAGGCAGGCATCGTGGCGGCCCTCCTGGCGGCGGTCTCGTCCGCCGCGGAGCGGCAGGCGGGGCTCCGCGGGACCGACGCCACGGAGGCGCACGCCGCGCTCCCGAAGCTGCCGTCTCACTGTCCCGCCGGCACGCTCCCCGATGCCCGCGTCTGCATCCCCGTCCCTGCCGGCAGCGGCGGCGAGGAGCTGGCGTCCGACGAGAACACGCACCGTGAGCGGAGCGGCGCGTGGCGCACCTACGAGCACCTCCCGCGGCGGCCCGAGCGACCGGAGGACTACCGGCGGTACCGGTATCCCGTGGAGGTGCTCGCGAATCAGAACCTGAACGCCAGCGGCTACGATCTCGATCGCCCGAACACCGAGCAACGACGCGGAGAGCACCTCGCCGCGGTAGGGCACGGGGGGATCGATCTGGCGCAGCGCCGCGGCGCCGAGGTACGCCTCGTCGCGCTCGAGCACCAGGTGGGCGACGCCGACGTCGTCCACGTCGGTCCGCTCTTCGGCAACTCCATCGTGACGCGCCACGCCGTTCGCGAGTCCGAGCGCCTCCGAGAGTACATCGTCATCTTCGGCCACCTGGAGGGTCCGGCGCCGGGCCTGGGCAAAGGATCGTCGGTCCGCGAAGGTTCCCTCGTCGGGTTCGTGGGCGACTCGGGGAGCCCCGGCGACGTCCACCTTCACCTCGAGGTGCGGCGGGTTCGCGACGGCGTCGACGTCCGCGCCTTGCCCCCGAACAAGCTCACGCGGAACGCGTACACGGTCGTCTGTGATCCGCGCAACGTGCTGCCGCTGGGCGAGTAGGGGGAGTGGCCGCTGGGGTCCGGCATCGTGCTGGTACGCGCGCGGCGGCTCGACGCGACGTCTCGGTCAGAGTATGATCTTAGTATGCAGAAGGAGAGAATCACCGTGACCGTCCGACGCGAGAGCCTTTCCAAGGCACGGCGACAGGTCAAGCGGGGCCGAGCGAAGTCCGTGAGTGCGTGGGTCGACGCCGCCATCGAGGAAAAGGCGCGCCGCGAAGACCTGGCCGCACTACTGGCGGAGATGAAGGCCGAGTCCGGACCTGCCACGAGGGAGGAGGAAGCTTGGGCTCGCGCCGCCCTCGGGCTGTAGTCCTCGATGCGGGCGCTTTCATCGCGTTCGAGAGGAACGATCGGAGAGTCCGGACACTGGTGGAACTCGCCCTCGCGCACGGCGCGCCTCTCCACACACCGGCGGCCGTGGTCGCGCAGGTGTGGCGGGACGGCCGCCGGCAGGCGCGCATCGCACGCCTGCTCGGCTCGGGCGCCGTGAACGTGACCCTGCTCGATCAGCCGGAGGCGCAGGCCGTCGGCGTCCTCTGCGAGCGAAGTCGCACGTCCGACGTCGTCGACGCGAGCGTCGCGCTCCTCGCCCGGCGCCACGCCGCGAAGGTGTTGACGAGCGATCCGGACGATCTGTTGCGCGTCGACCCGGCGCTCGACGTCGCACTCTGCTAGGTAGCCGACGCTCTCGACCCTGGCTCCGGAAACAACCTCGACGAGTCGTCGTCCGTCGGCACGACGAGCCGACGCCCGTCACGCTTCGCCAGCGAGCTCCGGGTTTGCCTCGCGGATCATGTCGATCAGCGCACTCTTGACGGCGAGCACGCGGGGGTTGTTGCGGACTTCGGCGGGCGTGACCACCCACATGTCGTACGTGGAGATCACGTCGCTGATGCGGCAAAGCCGTGGGTTCGTGTCCGATCCGAGGCACGGGAGCACCGCGATCCCGATCCCCGTGACCGCGGCGACCGTTGCGGACGAGAACGGATAGACGGACAGCACGTAGTCGGCCGGCTCGTCGAGACTCGTGTTCCACGACTCGCCGGGGGACCAGCTGGTCCTGATCATCACGTGCCCGGCCAGGCTTCGCACCGGACGCAGCGGACGACCTGCGCGCTCCAAGTACTCGAGACTCGCGTAGGCCGCGATCGCGAGCCTTCCAACCTTCACTGCCAGCGCCGACGGTTCGGCGAGCGGCGTCTCCGACGCACTCTGCCGAATCGCGATGTCGGCTTCGCGCTTCGACAAGCTGCGGCGGGAGATGTCGGCATGTATGTCGAACGCGACGTCGGGAAATCGCTTCATCAGGCCGGGCAGACGCGGAATGAGAAAGTGCTCGGCCACCACTGGGCTCGCTGCGATGCGGACGGGACCCGACGGGACGCCCGCCGCTGCGTTCGCGGCGTCCTCGAGCTCGCCCGTGAGCGCTTCGATGCGCTCTGCAAGTGGCGCGATGGCGACGGCGACGTCGGTCTCGACGAGACCTTCCGGCGTTCGCTCGAACAGGCGCGCACCGAGGGCCTGTTCCAGCGAAGCCAGGCGACGGCTCGCGGTCGAGTGATCGACGCGGAGAATGCGCGCACCGCCCTTGATCGATCGCGCCTGACGCAGGGCCAGAAAGAAGCGCAGGTCCTCCGCGTTCAGCGAGCCGGCCTTGGCTCCGGGCTTCATGACCACCGTGATGCCACTGCACCCCCCCTGTGCAGAATCCCCGTCTCCCCGGTCGCCATGGGGTCGTTCATCCTGGGCCCAGATGAACGGCGGTTTTCGCCGAACGAGGAGATGCCCATGAAGTCCCTGCTCATTACCGCGCCCATTCTACCCGGGAAGCTCGACGCCTGGAGACGCTGCGTCCAGGAGGTGCTCGGCGCCCGCCGTGCCGAGTACCACACGGCAATTCGTGAAGGCGGCGTCACGCGGCTGCGCGTCTGGCACCAGCACGGCCCCGACGGCTCCGACCTCGCCGTGGTGCTCTACGAGGGGCCGGCTCCGGAGAAGTTCCTGGCACGCATCGCGACTTCGAACGATCAGTTCTCGGCGTGGTTTCGCGCCCGGCTTGCCGAAGCCCACGGCCTCGACTTCACGGGACCGCTGCCCCCTCCGCCGGAGCTCGCGATCGACGAAAGCCCGGCTTCCGCCGCCAGCTCCGTGGCCACATCCGCGCCGGGCTGACCCAGGCCACGGCGGTTTCGCGTTCTTCACGTCGGTACGGGTCCGTCACGGACTCACCGAGGGCGCGCTCGCTCACCGCGGCGAGCGCGCCCGACGCGGTGATCGTCGTCGATTCGCTCCCCCGTCCGGCTTGCAGCGACGGGCCGGCTCCGGGTAGATGACGTGTATGCGCAACGTCACTCTCACGGCCTTCGCCCCTCTGCTCCTCTTTGCCGCATGCGGTGACGGAGACTCCTCACCCGGAGGCGGATCTGCGGCACAGCAGCGCGGCGTGGGCGACGCTTGCGCGGTGGATGCGGACTGCGTCGAGGCCGGACAGAAGTGTCTCACCTCGTTCAAGGGCGGTTACTGCGGGATCGAAGGGTGCATGGCGAGCGCCGATTGCCCGGCGGGATCCCGTTGTGTTCGGGAGGGGGGGAGCACGTTCTGCTTCCTGATCTGCGCCACGAAGGACCAGTGCAACGCGTACCGACCGGCCTCCGCCGAGGCGAACTGCTCGTCGAGCGTCACGTTCACCGAGGCGGACAAGGGCGACAAGGCTTGCGTCCCGCCGTCGTGAGCGCCGGTCGGTCGGGCACGCCGACCGCGGCTCGCTCCCGCTGCGCCAGCGCGATGTAACCGCCCGGTAACCCCACGGCACGCGCGTCCCAACGTAGCTTCCGGCGCATGCCCTCACCGACGTCCGTCGAACCGACCCTTTCGCGCCGTCGCCGCGCACCGCTCGCGCTCACCCTCGACCCGCGTCCGTACGCGAACGTCGGCACCGCGGCGACGGGGGACGGGTATCGGCCGGCGAGCTACTGGCACGAGACGGTGAACCTGACTCCCGGCGCTCCGCTGGAGGGCGCGACGAAGGCGGACGTCGTCATCGTCGGAGGTGGCTTCTCGGGCCTCTCCACCGCGTGCGCTCTCAAGCGCGCGCGCTCCGATCTCGACGTGGTGTTGCTCGAGCGCGAGGTGGTGGGCCACGGGGCGAGCGGAAGGAACGGCGGCTTCGCCATGCCGCTGCTGGGATGGGACCTGACGTACACGGTGAACTCCCTCGGGGCGGCGAAGGCGCGTGAGGCCTACCGCCTCATGTACGACGCGATCGCGGCGCTCGAGGCGCGTGTCATGGACGACCGCATCGAGTGCGACCTCGAGCGCACCGGCTACCTGCTCCTCGCCACCAAGGGCCGCGCGCGGCACACGCGCGAGGAGGTCGAGATCGGCCGCGAGCTCGGCTTCGACCTCCGCTGGCTGGAGGGAGCCTCGCTGCGCGAACACCTCGATTCGGCCGCGTTCGCCGGGGGTCTCTTCGACCCGAACACGGCCATCCTGAACCCCGCGAAGCTGGCGCGTGGCCTCCTCGGCGTCGCGCGGCGTCTGGGCGTGCGCGTCTACGAGCGCACGCCGGTGACGGCGTTCCGCGACGGCGCGACCCTGAACGTCGAGACGCCGACGGGCTCCGTCGCCGCGCGCTCCGGCGTCCTCACCGTCAACGGATACGGCGCCTCCCTCGGCTTCTTCGAGCAGCGCGTGCTCCCCATGCACACGTACATCGTCCTCACCGAGCCCCTCGACGAGGCAAAGCTCCGCGAGATCGGCTGGAACGCACGGACGAGCCTCGAGACCGCTCGCAACTTCATCCACTACTTCCGGTTGACCGCGGACAACCGCATCCTCTTCGGCGGCGAGGACGCGAAGCTCTACTGGGGCGGACGGTACAGGGACGCCGACCCGGCCGTCTTCGGGCGGCTGGAGCGGGCGCTCGTGGGACTCTTCCCGGCCCTCGCGGGGACGCGCATCACCCACCGGTGGGGCGGCGTCCTGGGCGTCACGTTCGACATGTTTCCGAGCATGGGCGCGACGGGGACGGACGAGAACGTGTTCTACGCCACCGGGTACTCCGGTCACGGAGTCGCGCTGAGCAACCACGCCGGAGCGCTCCTCGCACCGCGGATCCTCGAGCGCCTCGGAGTGCGAACGCACGACCCGGCGCCCACCCCGTTCTTCTACGGGCGGCGACCGCGCTCGATGCTCGGTCCCTGGGTCCGTTACCTCGGCGCCCAGGCGTATCGCATCGCGCTGCGCGCGCAGGACAGGTGGGAGGGAGCATGAGCGCCATGAAGCAGTCCACGACCGTCTTCGTTCACGCCGTCGTACGCACCATGGCGCCGGGCTCGCCCGTCGCCGAAGCGCTGGCGATTCGTGAAGGCCGTGTCCTCGCCGTCGGCGACGAGGCCAGCGTGCGAAGCGCCGCGGGACCGGACGCGCGGATCGTCGATCTGGGGGGCGCCGCGGTCGTCCCGGGCTTCGTCGACGCCCACCACCACCTCGGCGCCGCCGTCATCGGAGCCTTCGCCATCGACACGAGCCCCAAGGCCGTCCGATCGATCGACGACATCGTCGCCGCCGTTCGGGACGCCGGGCGAACGACCGCGCCAGGCGATTGGATCCTCGCGTCCGGCTACGACGAGCACTCCCTGGCCGAGGCGCGGCACCCCACGCGCGACGATCTGGACGCCGCGGGCGTGCCCAACCCGGTGCTCCTGATGCACTACTCCCATCACGAAGGCGCCGTGAACTCCCGCGCCCTCGAGGTGCTCGGCATCGACCGCCACACGGCAGACCCGCGTGGTGGCCTCATCGGGCGACGGCCCGACGGCGAGCCTGACGGGCGCCTCGTCGAGACGGCCACGGCTCTGCCCCGCAAGCTCGCGGAGGACAGCCTCGTCGCGCGCGACGAGGACGCCGTGCTGCAGCGGATGGTTGCGTACGAGCGACGCCTACTCGCCGTGGGGATCACGCGCGTGTGCGATCCGACGGTGACGCTCGAGATGGAGCTCGTGTACCGGCGCGCCCGAAAGGAAGGCCTCCTGACGCTTCCCGTCGTGATGATGCCCATCGGGAGCCGCGGCGCCCTCGTCCCTCCCTGGGATCGCGTGGACGGACCTCCGACGGGAGAAGGCCCCGAGGATCTGCGTCGCGGACCGCTGAAGCTGTTCCTGGACGGCGGCAACCGGTGCGCCCTCTGCATGACGGCGGGGCAGGCGCTTCGGGTCACGCTCGGAATGGTCGGCCGCGCGCTCTCGCAGCGCTCGATGGCGATGCTCCGGACGTCGAAGGACGTGAAGCCCCGCTGGGGCGGCGACGGCAAGCTCCGGACCGGCGTTCAGTACATGACCCGCGAGGAGGCGAGCCGCCTCGTCGGCTCGGCTTGCGACAGGGGATTCTCGGTGGCGGTCCACGCCCTGGGAAACGACGCCGTCGCGCGTGCGCTGGCCGCCTTCGCCGACGCCCGCGGTCGCCACCGCGACGTACCCCCGCCACGGATCGAGCACGCGAGCCTCATCACGCGCGACCTCACGCTGCGCGCCGCCGATCTCGGCGTGACCATCGTGACTCAACCGCAGTTCGTCGAGCTGCCCATCTTCGACAGGATGCCGAAAATCCCGGGCATGCGGTCGCTCGCCCATCGCACGTTCCTGGACGCCGGCGTCGCGGTGGCGGGAAGCTCGGACGCGCCGGTCACGGGGTTCGACCCCCTCGACGGCATGCGCGCCGCCGTCTTCCGACGGACACTCCAGGGCACGGTGCTGCAGCCCGAAGAGGCGGTGACGCCCGCGGAGGCGCTGGCCATGTACACGCGAGAGGCCGCGCGAGCGGCGGGGTGCCTCGACGTGACGGGGACCCTCGAGCCGGGCAAGCGGGCGGACCTGGTGATCCTCTCGGAGGATCCCACCGTCTCGAAAGAGGCCCTCGAGCGGGCTCGAGTCGTCGAGACGGTCCTCGCGGGGAGAACCGTCCACGCCGCCGCGCCACGACGGACGGCGACCGCGCGCAGCGCCGAAACGCGCCCCGCCGTGACGGCGGCGACGCAGTGACGCGCAACGCGGAACGCCCACCCTAGTCGACCAGCTTGTACCCATGCCCGTACACCGTGAGGATGTGCTCGGGCTTGTTCGGGTGCTTCTCGATCTTCTTCCTGAGCTTCACGATGAAGTTGTCGATGGTCCGGTTGGTCGGGCTCGCGTCCACGCCCCAGACGCGGTTCATGATGTCCTCGCGGCTCACCGGCCTCCCCACGCGCTCACGCAGCAGGCGCAGGAGCTCCACTTCGTAGAAGGAGAGCGTCTCCGGTTCCCGGCCCTTCCGCCGGACGGTGTGCGTGTCCAGGTTCACCGTCGCCTGGCCGATCGGGAACACGGCGTCCTCCCCCGAGGCGGGCCGGGTCGTCCGACGAAGGATCGCGCGCACGCGCGCGACCAGCTCGCCCACGCTGAACGGCTTGGTCACGTAGTCGTCGGCGCCGGAGTCGAGGCCGCGGATCTTGTCCGCCTCGGTGCCGCGGGCCGTGAGCATGATGATGGGAACGAGGGCGTCCGTTCGGCGGAGCTCCTCGCACACCTGATACCCGTTCATGTCCGGCAGCATGAGGTCGAGCAGGACCGCGTTCGGCCGCTCCTGGCGGGCCACGTCGCACCCGTCCTTGCCGGTCATCGCGGACACGACCCGGAAGCCCTCGAACTCCAGGGCGTCCTTCAGGCCGAGGACGATGTGCGGCTCGTCTTCGACCACCAGGATGGTCTTCTTGGTTTCCATCGAGGGGGGGCGCGCGCCGCGCCCAGCGAGTTCTAGACGAACCCGGACCAGAAGTGAAACGGAGCGCCACCCGGGGCGCTGGCGGCACACCCCCGTTGCCGGACGACGACGCTCACGCGCCCGCCGCGAGCGTCCGCCTCGAAACCTTCGAGCGAACGAGCGCCGTCGGAGAGCGAGGACGTTGGCATCGTTCTTTCATGAGTGCCGTCACCACCGTGAAGCTGACCACCGCGCTACGTGTCGTGGCGGCGCGGGTGGGCTTTCCGACGCCCCTCGTCGTGGGCTTCGAGATCACCCACCTGTGCAACCTGAGCTGCGACTACTGCGACCGCCACACGCCGATGCCGCGCGAGATGCCCCTCGATGCGATCCTCCGCGCGCTCACCGAGCTGCACCTGCACGGGATGCGTGAGCTCTCGCTCGATGGAGGCGAGCCCCTCGCTCACCGCCACGTCGATGCCGTCGTGGACGCGCTCGTCGGGCTCGGCGTCGTCGTCCGGATGAACACGAACGGATTGCTGGTGCCCCGCCGGCTCGAGACCGTCCGGAAGCTCGAGAAGGTGAAGATCAGCCTCGATGGTCCCGAGGCGCACCACGACGCGATGCGCGGCGCGGGCGCCTTCCGCGGAGCCATCGGAGGTGCGCGAGCCGCGCGGGACGCCGGGATCCCCGTGGAGTTCACGTGCGCCGTCGGGCGTCACAACGCCGATGCCATGGACGAGCTGATCGATCTCGTGGAGGGCCTCGGTCTGCGCGTCCTGTTCCAGCCGGTACGCCCGAGCCTGTTCCTCGACACGCGCCGGGACGGCTCGGCGTTCGTGGCGGAGCCCGTCGCGGTGCGAGCCGCGTTCGCACGCGTGGAAGCGAGGAAGCGCTCGTCCAGCGCGGTGCTCAACCGCTGGTCCAGCCTGGTGCACTTCAGGCGCTATCCCGAGGACACCTCGCTGCCGTGCGCCGCGGGACACATCAACGTGACCCTGGACCCGGAGGGCAATCTCTACCACTGCGGGCAGGTGGCCCGGCTGAACCGCTCGAACAACGTCGTTCGTCTCGGTGTGGCCGAGGCACTCGGCCGCCTCCGGCGCGGGGGATGCTCCCAGTGCTGGTGCGCCCGAGTGGTGGAGGAGAACTACGCGTGGGGAGGACGCGTGGACCGAATGCTGCCGCCGCCGGCGCGCCCCTGACGCTGCCGCCTTCAGGCGCCCAGGCCCGGACCGGCCGCAGCGACGTCCGAGAACACAGGCAGCGAGCGCCGCAGCTCGTGGTCGAGCTTGACCACCCGCATGAACTGCCGGCCTTCGAGCTGCGTGGTGTCGGTCGGCGCCGGCGGCTCCACGCCCGCCGCTCGTCGGTTCTGCCAGATGCGACGGAAGAGCCGATCCCAGCCCTCGAACATCTCGGCCTCTTCGTCCCGCGGAATCCACCGCGGACCCAGCCACGACAGCATGGTGGCCACGCCGTTCTGAGCGGCCATGCGGACTGCCGACTGCAGCTTGGTGTCCTGGCTGCCCCCGCGGAAGATCTGCAGCGCGGCGCGCACCGTGCTGGGGATCCCGACCATCTCGAGCCGCGTACCGTAGAACGCCAGGTAGAACCGGACCTTCCAGTAGAAGAGATCCGCCTTGCTCAGCTGGTCACAGAAGGTGGCCGCGGGGAACGGCGAGACACCCTCCAGCACCTGGCGGAAGTACCGGCTGTCGATCCGGATCTTCCCGGCGTCCACGAGGCTCCGGAACAGCTCGGTCCCCGGGAGCGCCATGTAGTAGGCGACGCCCATGTCCCGGACCCCGGCCTTCGCGATGTCGCGCAGGAAGGGCAGGCACTCCCGCATGTGATCGGGGGTGTCGTGGGGGAAGCCGACGATCATGTAGGCGCAGATGTTGAGCTCGGCTTCGGCGGCGGCCCGAATGCTCTCCATCATGCGCTCGGCCTTGACCTTCTTCTTGATCATCGCGCGCGTGCTCGCCGAGCCGGATTCCGGCGCGTACGCCGCGCTGATCATCCCGGAGCGCTTCAGGAGCAAGGCCGCTTCGAGATCGATCTGCTCCGACCGCGTCCCGTTGGCGAGCTGCCACGTGATGTCCAGCCCGCGGTCGATGATCTCCTGGCAGAACTCGATGATCCAGTCCTTCTTGATGACCGCGGTGAGGTCCTGGAACGGGAAGTTACCCGCGCCGTACTCCTTCACGTAGCCCTCGATCTCGTCCACGACGTCTTTCGGGTCGCGCGCCACCCAGCGGGTGGTCCACATGTTCGGCGACGAGCAGAACGTGCACTGATAGGGGCAGCCACGGGTGGCGAGGATGGGGACGGTGAGGCGCTCGGAGTAGACCCCGCCCACGAAGCGGTGGGCGTGGTACGCCCGCAAGTCGAAGTGGTGCCACGCAGGTCGCGGCAGCTTCTCGAGCTGGGTCTGTCGAGCGCGGCGCGGGTTCATCACCACGCGATCGCCCCGGCGGAACGCGATGCCGTCGATCTCGTCGAGCGGGCGCCCCGAGGCCAGCGCGCGAAGGAGCTCGACCACCGTCTCCTCGCCCTCGCCGAGCACGAGAGCGTCCGCCTGCGACGTCAAGAGCGAGAACTCGGGCATCGAGGTCACGTGCTCGCCGCCGACGACGATCGTCACGTCGGGGCGTGCCCGGTGAATCTGCTCGGTGAGCCGGGCGACCATGGGCCACTCGTGCGTGAAGATGCAGGTGATGCCGACGACCGTCGCCTCGGGAGAGATTCGCACGACGATCTCGTCGAACCTGAGTCCGATGAGGTGCCCCCTGAAGTACCCGGTCTTCTTCGTCGGCGCCTCGCCGAGCGCGTCGATGACCTGCACCCGAATCCCGGCGGCCTCGACCGCACCCGCGACGTAGGCGGCCCCGAGCGGCGGGGACAGCGACAGCGTCCCGATTCGGAACGTCTCCACTCCGGGTGGTCGGATCAGACAGAACAAGGAGGTTGCGTGAGAAGTACCACCGTTGGGGCCCTGGCGGTAATTGCCGGCCCACACGTCCAGTGCCGGGCTCGGCCGTGCGGACGCCGGAAGTCGCAGGGGACGGGCATCTCAGGGCAGGAGTACACTCGTGTCGATGACGGGCTGGCGCGCCGGAAACCTCCTCCTGTTGGCGCTCCTTGCCTGGCGCTGCGGAGGACAGGCGCGCACCGACGACCGGGCGGCGGGCCCCGGGGGAGGCGCGGGCGCCGGCGCGGCCGTCGGGGGTTCGGGCGCCGACGGCTCGGGAGGCGCTACCGGTGGAACGTCCACGGGCGGCAGCGCCGGCGGGACGATGGTCGGTGGGGCAGCGGGCGCCGCGGGGGTGGGCGGTGGCGGCGGCCAGGGTGGTGTGGCGGGCGTCGCAGGCGGACTCGCCGACGCGGGCGCGGCCGCCGCCGCGGGATGGTCCGCGTGCACCACGACGAGCGAGTGCGTCGTTCGCCCGGGGACGTGCTGTGGCTCGTGCGGCGCCGCCACCCGCGGCGACGCCGTGGGCGTCAACCGGAAGGCGGCCGAAGCGCACCTCCAGCAGGCCTGCGCCTCCGGCGAGGGGTGCGACCTGTGCTTCATGCCGGACGATCCCACGCTCGTCGCAACGTGCTCCACGGGCTCGTGCCGCGTCGTCGACCTCCTGGCGCTGCCGCTCACGGCCTGCAGCACCGACGCCGACTGCCGGATCCGGACGTCCGACTGCTGCGAGTGTGGCGGCAGCGCGGAGGCGGATTCGCTCATCGCGGTGCGCGTCGGCTCGGAGCCGGAGCTCGTGAAGATCCTCTGCGACCCCATGGCCCTGTGCGACGACTGCGATCCGGGATACCCCGAGTACGCGAGGGCGGCGTGCCACGCCGGTCGGTGCACGGTGACCGGCTCGCCTGGGACGACGCCGAAGTGACGGCTTGAGAGCGGCGCTGGACCGTGCGACCGTTCCCGGGATGCGCACCTTCGACGCGGTTCGCTCAAGCGTCGTAGCCTTCGCTGCCACGGCGCTGGTGCAGTCGAGCTGCGGCGACGACTCGGGGGGCACCGCTTCCAACCGCGTCGGCGCGGGCGGAACCGGCGGCGCGGGGGGCTCGGGCGGAGCGAGCGGCTCGGGCGGCTCGGCCGCCGACGCCTCCATCGGGCTCGATTCGGGCGCGTGCGAGCCGGGCAGGTCGTGCGCCGACGGCGGGATCTGCGTCGGTGGAGCCTGCTGCGATCGCCGGAGCGCGTGCGGCGACCAGTGCTGCGCGATGGCGGAGTTCTGCTCCTTCGAGCGGTGCGTGACCCCGGGGGGCCCCTGCACGGAGTCCTCCGAGTGCGGGGCCGCAGAGTACTGCGAGCTCGCGCTCGGGGACGCGCCCGACGCGGCGGCTCCGAGCGACGCGGGGAGCTGCACGGGAGGCTTCGTGGCCGGCGAGGGTCGCTGCCTGCCGCGGCCTCCCGAGTGCACGGGCTCGCAGACTTTTCCGGACTGCCTCGAGAAGTGTGAGCGCCCGCCCAGCACGGAGCCCTTCGATCCCGTCATCGCCTACACGTGGGGCGGCGTGACCGCGCCGCCCACCTCGAGCGACGTGATGATGACGCCCATCGTCGTGCAGCTCGACGACGACGACTGCGATGGGAAGATCACGGAGCGCGACATTCCGGAGATCGTGTTCAACACCTTCGCGTCGGGGGACTACGGCGGGATCGGCACGCTCCACGCGATCTCCATCGTGAACGGCCAGGTGGTGGACAAGTTCGCCGTCGGCGGCATGGTGAACGCCTCCAGCGAGCTGGCCGGCGGAAACATCGACGGGCAGCCGGGCAACGAGATCGTCGGGTGCGCGGGCGGGGCGGCGCTCGCCTTCAATGGGGCGGGTCAGCACCTCTGGACGAGCCCGGTGGTCGGCTGCCGCGCCCCGGCCCTCGCCGATCTGGACGGCGACGGCACGGTGGAGGTCGTCGTCGAGGGAGCCATCCTGAACGGCGTGAACGGCGCCATCAAGGCTTCGTTCGCAGCAGGCCTGAGCGTGCCCGCGGTCTCCGACGTGGACGGCGACGGCAAGCTCGACGTCGTGGACGGTCGCCGCGCGTACCGCGCCGACGGGACCCTCCTCGCCGACAGCGGCATCGCCTCCGGGTGGTCGGCGGTGGGCGATCTCGACCTGGATGGGACGCCCGAGATCATCGGCATCAACGCCGCAGACGGCAGCCGCCGCCTGCACGTGTGGCGCGTCACGTCGGGCTCGCCCAATTTCACGGTCGTGCGCGCCCCCTTCGACATCCACGAGACGGCCCCGTCGAACCCGTGCGGCCACCTCGCCGGTGGCGGCCCTCCCACCGTCGCGGACTTCAACGGCGACGGCTTCCCCGACGTCGCCCTCGCCGGGTCGATCGCGTACGTCATCTTCGACGGCAAGAAGCTCGTGGACCCGACGGTCCCCAGCGCGTCCACGCTGCTCTGGCAGAACCCGACGCGGGACTGCTCCTCCGCAGCGACCGGGAGCTCGGTGTTCGACTTCAACGGCGATGGCAAGGCGGAGGCCGTCTACTCCGACGAAATCCAGCTCCGCGTGTACGACGGTTCGACGGGGGCCGTCCTGTGGCAGACCTGCAACACGACGGGGACGCTCATCGAGTACCCCGTCATCGCCGACGTGGACAACGACGGGCAGGCCGACATCGTGGTGGCCTCGAACGCCTACGCCTTCGACTGCCAGGGCACGAAGCAGAGCGGCGTACGGGTCATCCAGAGCGCGAGCAAGTCCTGGGTCCGCACGCGGCGCGTCTGGAACCAGCACACCTATCACGTCACCAACGTCGAAGAGGACGGCACCATCCCGACGGCGGAGGTCGCGAACTGGACGGTGCCAGGGCTGAACAACTTCCGTCAGAACAAGCAGCCGGGCAGCGAGTTCGCGGCGCCGGACGCCACGGTCACCCTCGAGGCGCGCTGCTCGGGCCCGTTCGGCGTGGTCGTGGAGGTGCGCAACCTGGGGAGCGCGCCGCTGCCCCCCGGCGTGGTCGTCGAGGTGTTCGCAGGGGCAGCGCCCGCCGGCACGCTCCTCGCAACCTCTGCCACCACCGTTCCCCTGTACCTCGCGCAGGCGGAGACGCTCTCCCTGGATCTCTCGACCGCTCCCGCGGACGTCCAGAACGGCTCGACCCTGGTCTACGCGACGGTCACACCGCCGCTGGGCGTGGTCGAGTGTCGCACCGACAACAACACGTCCCCCCCGGCCGCAGCGGTCTGCGACATCCCGCACTGAGCGCGCGCCGCAGCCGGTGGGCCGCGGCACGGTCCGCAGGGCGCGTTACTGCACCGGCTCGACGACGGCGCCGCCGGAGAACGCCTCGCCGACGCACGCGACGAAGATGATCGACCCGGACTGACCCTGGCCGGCACCGACGAACGCGAGCTTGCGCTTCTCGGCCTCGCCGCAGTTCTCGAGGAGGGCGCGCTGTGCGGCCTCGGTCTCGGGGCGCTCGCGCGAGGTCTTGGGCGGATCGATGTAGCACCAGCCGTCCACGCCCACCGGCGCCGCCTCGGTCTGGCAGCGGCTGTGCAGGTTCGGATCGACGATGTTGCCGTCGGCGTCGCCACCGGCGGGGTGCACCTCGCAGGCGCAGAAGTCGAGCTCGCAGTTGGGCAGGCCCGCGCCGCCGCAGGCGCCCGTGGCCTTGAGCTGCTTGCGCACGGCCGGCAGGATGGCCTCGTCTGGAACGCTGTGAGCGGGCCGGTTGCAGTCGCAGACCTTGTTCTCGCCGCGGAGCTGGGCAACCTCGACGATGGCGCACGGCACGCGGCCCTGGTCGTCCACCGCGAGCTCGCGGGGCAGGCACCGCTCCTGGAGCTGCTCCTTCAGCCGATCGACGATCGCGCCGATGGCCGGGCGGTAGCCGAAGTCCGCGGCGTTCACGTCGCCGACGTTCCGCGCGCAGATGCTCGCGATGATGGAGTTCGCTCCGTAGCCCTTGAGCACGCTGAGGTGGCGCAGACCGGGATAGGCCTTCGCCAGGAACTGCGTCGTGCCGTAGCCGCCGCCCGTGTCCTGGCAGAGCGGCTTGCGCTCCTCTGCGGCGCGAGCGCCGCAGTCGTCGCCCATGGGGCGGGCCTGGCGAAGCGGGAACACGCAGGCGTACTGCAGGTCGTTGTTGCCCACGACGTTCCACTCGTGACCGTTGATGGGGTTGGCGCCGGGGCCCGCGCTCGAGGGCGCCAGCGGGCCGCCGATGCCGACGCCGGAGCGCTCGGCCGGGCCTTCGATCATCAGCGGCTCGGTCGGCTTTCCGCGCGTCTGGCGCGAGCCGATCTTGCAGCGCGTCTCGGCGCTGATGCTGCCACCGCTGGCGCAGCACTCTCCGCCGATCTCTTCACCCGGGCAGGCGCCGACGATGGCGTCCCACTTGCCGGGCGTCTCGGCAATCTCGGTCGCCGTGAGGTACCGGAGGGTGCCCGCAGGATCGCCCGGTTGCGGCATGCCCTCGAGCAGCTGCCACGGCACGCCCACGATGCCCGCGAGGAAGACCAGCGAGGGATCGCGAACGGGGGCGTCGCTGTTCTGCAGGTTCGAGTAGAGCGGGTTCGGCACGCGGTTGTTCGGATTCTCGTCGTTCCACTTCTTGCGGACCGAGAGGTCGCGCAGGCCGGCCACGTAGCGGCCGATGGGATAGAGGAAGTCGATGCCGAAGCGTCGCTTCTGGTCGTAGCAGCGCAGGTTCAGCTCGTCCTCCTTGCCCGCCGTCGTGTAGAAGCTGCCGTCGATCGAGCAGGAGCCGTCCGCGGAGTTGGGCGGGCAGCTTCCGGCGCCCTGACCGCAGGAGCGGCAGCAAGGGTCGTCGGGGTTCGTGGCGCACGCGGCGGAGGCCCGCGGCAGGTGGAACGCCGAAGCTCCGGAGTTCGACTGCACGCTGATGAAGAACTGGCCGTCGTCGATGACGGAGCAGTCGTTCTCGTCGGTCAGCATGACGACCGCGACGAGCGAGTCCGGGCGCAGGAAGTTCGCCCGCTCGGTCAGGAGCTGCTGGTCGATGCCGTCTTCGGCCGCGCAGCCGTTCGAGCCGTCGCCGTCGAAGCACGGGACGCGCACGATCTGGGCGTAGGGCTCCGGATCGATGAGGAAGCGGTACCAGGCCTCGAGGCTCGCCTCGAAGCCGCAGCCGCTCTCGCCCGCGCCCTCGACCATGCTCTGGAACGTGGTCGTCAGGGTGCCCTGATCTCCGATTCCCGGCGGGACGTGGGTGTTCTGGTCCGGATCCCACGCCAGGAAGCCGAAGTTCTGGTAGGTGCCGACCGGCGCGCCGCCGCGGTCACGGGCCACGAGCCGACCCGAGTCGTTCATGGTCGCGTTGAACGACATGCCCATGGCCGTGGAACAAGAGTCCGCGCCGTGGCCGCCGAGGCTCGACGTGATGATGCCGATGTGGATGTTCTTGATCGGCTTGAACTCGCGCTCGCCGACGGGGCAAGGGTCGTTCGGGTTCGGAGGGGGGGCGCTGACCGTTCCCGTCGCCTTGTCGACGCACACGGGGTTCACGAGACGGCCCACGAGGTCGGGCACCGCGAACCCGAGGATCTCCTGCTTGTCGGCCATCGACGCCGAGTTGTCGATCATGAAGAGCAGGTCGATCTTGTCGACCGCCGACTGCTTGATCTGATCGACGAACACGTTGCTCGTGTTCGGGACCAGCGGCGAGACGGGGCGATCGAGGCAGCCGGCGGTGGCGCCGGCCATCACGCCCACGGAGGCGAGGGCGGCGAGACCTGTCCGAACCAGCTTCACGGCGCGGGGGACCTGAGCGTGCGAAGTCATCGAAATGCTGCTCCTTGGTGCGGGCGAAGGCTAAGTGCGCGAGACCATTGTTGTCAATCGCGGACTCGGCCGGTGAGGACGGGACGTCGGCCTTCTGAGCCGCCAGGGTACTGAGCAAGCGACGTGCCGGGACGATCGCGGCCTGATCGGGGGCGATTCCCCGTGGCGGCGCCAACCGGGTTGGCGCTCCCGCCCGTTCAGTCGGCGGGGGCGTCGGGGCGAGGCTGCGAGGCTGGCGGCGGCTCGGCGTCGGGCGGGGACGCGAAATGCTCCCGCAGCGACGCCACCTGCCGGCGGGTGACGCCGGGGACCGCCAGGAGCGCCTCGTCCGTGGCGTCTCGAACCGCCTTCGCCGAGCCGAGGGCGGTGAGCAGCGCCTTCCGGGTCTTGGCGCCGATGCCGCGGACGGCGTCGAGCTCCGACGTCAGCCTTCGCTTGTTGCCCAGGCGCTCGCGCCCCACGTTCGCGAACCGGTGCGCCTCGTCGCGCGCGAGGGCGAGCAGGAACAGCTCGGGGCTGTTGGACCGGAGGATGATCGGGTTCTTCTGCCCCGGCAGGTAGATCCGATCGGTCACGTGCTCGCTGGTCAGGTCACGCTCCTTGGCGAGGCCGACGACCTTCAGATCGTGCAGCCCGAGATCGCGCGCCGCAGTCAGCGCCACGCCGAGTTGACCTCGGCCGCCGTCCACGACGAACAGGTCCGGCAGGTCCCACTCCGCCGCCCGCGCGTCCTGGTCCGTCGGCTCGCCGTCACCGGCCTCCACCCGGCGTCCGCGGCGGAAGCGCCGCGAGAGCACCTGGTACATCGCCGCGTAGTCGTCGCCCTCCGCGACGCCGCGAACGTGGAACGTACGGTAGCGCTTCCTGTCGGCGGCGCCGTCCGTGACGGCGACGACGGCGCCCACCGTGTCGCCCCCGCCCAGGTGCGAGATGTCGCAGCACTCGATCCGGCGCGGCACCGTCGGCAGCCGGAGCTTGTTCTGCAATCGCGCGAGGCGTTCGTCGAGATCGTTCGCGGCGCGCCGCTTCTCCAGGAACGCGTGCCGCGCGTTCTCCATCGCCAGATCGTGCAGGCGCTTTCTCGGACCGCGCACCGGCCGCAGGACCTGCACCTTCCGCGCGGCGCCGCCGCGGCTCTGGCGCAGGTCCGTGAGCCACTCCGCCACGCCCGCGGCACCCTCGGGGAGCACCGGCACCAGGATCTCGTCCGGGACCAGCTCCGTGCCGCCCGACGCGTCCGCGTAGCGCTCGCGGAGAAACGCGGCAACCACCTCGTCGTCGGGAAGCTCGAGCTTCTTCGTCGAGAACGTCGTCGCGTCGACGACGCGTCCGGCGCGCACCGTGAGCACCGCGAGCTCGATCAGATCCGCTTCGCGGTGGAGTCCGAGCACGTCCTGGTCCGCGCGAGTGGCCACGACCACGCGCTGCTCGGCGCGTGCGCTCTCGACGGCTGCGAGCTGATCGCGGTACGTGGCCGCGAGCTCGTAGTCCATGCGACCGCTCGCCTCGTTCATGCTGCTCTCCAGGTCGCGTGTCAGCTCGTCGTGCCGGCCGTCGAGGAAGAGCCCGACGGCGCGGACCTGGTGCGCGTACACGTCGGAGTCGACCGGAAGGACGCACGGGGCCGGACACCGCTTGATCTGGTACTGAAGGCAGGGGCGACGGCGGCGCTCGAGCTCCGCGTCGGAGCACGTCCGGAGCTGAAAGTGCTTCTCGACGAGGTGCAGCGTCCGCCGTGCAGCCGTCGCGGAGTGGTACGGGCCGAAGTAGCGCGCGCCGTCGTCCACCGGCCTCCGCACCAGATCGAGGCGAGGCCAGGCGTGGCTGGAAGAGAGCCGCAGCGTGAGGAACTCCTTGTCGTCTCGCAGCTTGACGTTGAAGCGGGGCTTCAGCTCCTTGATCAGGCTGTTCTCCAGGATGGCGGCCTCCTTCTCGGTGACCGTCACGATGGTCTCGAAGTCCTGCACCACGCCGAGGAGCACCGGCACGAACGCGCGCGTGTCTCCCGAGCTCGCCTGGAAGTAGCTCTTCACGCGCGCGCGCAGGCTCTTGGCCTTGCCCACGTACAGGACGGCCCGCTTGCCGTCGCGAAACACGTAGCAGCCCGGGCTCGTCGGGAGCGAGTCGAGCTTCGCGTCGAGTTCCGCCGCAGCCACGGGCGCCATTATGCGATGGCTCGCCGGGCCGTGCCCTTCCCTGGATCCGCGTCGGGACCGTGGTAGACGCCCACTCGATGCGGGTCCTCGGGCGCGAAGTGAACGTCCCGCCCAGCGTGGTCGCGGTGGGCGTCGCCGTCGCCGCGGGCATCGCCATCGGCGTCCTGCTCGTCCCTCGCACGCCGGGGCCCGACGACCCGAAAGCGCCACCGCCGCCCGTGGAGCTGCTCGGGCGGCCCCTGGTCCTCGACGACTCGGCGGTGTCCCGGGCCGTCGATTCGGTGCGCCGCCACGTGGCCGGATCGTTCACGCTGCTGCTGGGACCCGACGAGCGCAAGGCGACGAGCTTCGGGGAGCTGGGCGTCGAGATCGACAAGCTGCGACTCACGGCGCTCGTTCGCGACGCGAAGGATCCGACCAGCCCGCTGCGGCGCGCGTGGCGTTCGTCCGGTGGCGTCGGCGTCATCGCGCTGCCCGTGCCGCTCTCGCTGCAGCGGGAGCGCGCCCTCACCACGCTGCTCCGGGTGAAGGACGGCGCGGACCGCCTCCCGGTGGACGCCCGCCTCGACCTCGAGAAGAAGGCGCTCGTGACCGAGGAGTTCGGCCGCCTGCTCGACGTGGATGCCACGATGTTCGCCGTGGAGGCGGCGCTGTGGCGCGGCGAGCGCGAGGCGAGCGCCGTGTTCGAGGAGCGCCGCCCCCGACGCGTGGCCGCGGAGCTCGGCAACGTCCGCTTCGACCACGTGCTCGGGTGGTTCGAGACCCGCTACAACCGGGCAATTCGCTACGAGGCTCGGACCTTCAACCTGCGCCTGGCCGCGTCGAAGCTCGACGGGCGCGTGCTCCTGCCGGGTGAGACGTTCGACTTCAACGAGGTGGTGGGGCCACGCGACGAGGCGAGCGGCTACAAAGTGGCCCCCGTCATCGCGGAGGGAGAGCTCGTGGACGGCATCGGCGGCGGTACCTGCCAGATCAGCGGGACGCTCCACGGCGCTGCGTTCTTCGCGGGCCTCGAGATCGTCGAGCGCCATCCGCACACGCGACCGAGCTCGTACATCAAGATGGGGCTCGACGCGACGGTCGTGTACCCGACGATCACGTTCCGCGTTCGCAATCCGTTCGCCCACCCGGTGGTGCTGCACCAGACGGTGAAGAACGGCGTCGTTCGCGCCGAGGTGCTGGGTCCCCCGACCGATCGAACCGTGACGCTCATCCGGAAGATCGACGAAGCGCTCCCCTACGAGGAGGTGGAACGACCCGACGCCGCGCTCCCGGAAGGCGAGCGCGTGCTCGGCCAGCGCGGGATCCCCGGGTTCAAGCTCCACCGGTACCGGATCGTCCGAACGGGTACCCACGCCGTCCGCGAGCGCTGGTCGGAGGTCTACCCGCCCACGCCGCAGATCGTTCGAAGGGGCACGGCGGCTGCGACCACGGAGCCCAGCAAGGCATCGGACGATCCTCACCCCGAGTACGTCGCGGACGAGCTCCTCGTCGCGACGCAGGGGGCCAACCTCGAAGACGGAAACGCACGCGCGGGTGCCATGAGCGAGATCCGCGAGCCGGGTCGCTTCGGGCGCTACGGCTGGACCGAGGCCAGGGGCATGCCGTTCTGGCGCGGCGGCGCGGAGGCCGAGGGCGAGGGCGACGACGGCAAGCGGGAGAAGGACCCGAAGGGCGAGCCCGCGAGCGCGTCGGCGAAGGCGAACCGAGGGCGACGGAACTGAGCGCCGTCCACGAGAGCGACGTCCGGGCCCCCTTGTGCCCCGCCGGGCGCCGGGGCTAGCCTCCGCGACACGATGCGTCTCACCGGTACTGCGCTCCTCCTCCTCCTCGGAACCGTCGGCTGTGGCAGCGGCGGTCCCGCCAGCATTCCGCCTGTGGCGCCCGTCGTCGCGCCCGCGCCGGCGCAGAACGAGCTGCTCGACGACGACGACGAAGAAGAGCCCGCGGCCAAGGACGACGCCGACGGCGACGCGGGCGGCGAGGACGACGAGAAGCCCGCGGAAGGCGCCGCTAAACCCGCCGACACGAAGCCCGCCGACGCAAAGCCCGCGGACGCGAAGCCCGCCGACGCGAAGGCCGCCAAGCCGGCGGAGTCCGCGAAGCCGAAGCCCGCGGAGCCGGCCAAGCCGGCCGATCCGAAAGCGGCGCCGCCGAAGCCCGCCGACGCGCCCAAGGCCGGCTCGCCCACCAAGCTCTGAGCGGCCTCGCGACGCCACGCCCACAGCCGGCGCGCCGTGCGCTAGGCTCGTGCGCATGTCGGGCCACGTGCGCGCAGCCAGGCTCGGCGCTTCGCTCATCGCCCTCGCGCTCGCTGCGTGCAGCTCGGCCGAGGAGAGCGGCGCGGCGGACGGAGCCTCCGGCGCGTCGTCCGGCGGCGCAGGTGGCAGCGGAGGCGCGAGCGGCGCGGCGGGCGGCGCCGGCGCTCCCGCGCCCGGCAACGACACGGACCCGGACTGGCCCGCGGACGAACCTCTGCCCCCGGAGATCGACTTCCCTCCGTGGGTCACGATGCCGGAGCCGCGTCGCATCGTCGTCAGCTGGCGCACGGTGAGCGCGACGACGGGCACCGTCGCGTTCGGCAGCAGTCCCTCGCTGGGCGAGACGGCGGCGTCCTCGACCAGCGCGAACCTCCATCACGTGGACCTGGGCGTGCTCCTGCCGGCGACGGCCTACTGGTACGAGGTGCGCGTGGACGGCACCGGCGCCGTGCGCAGGGGCGTGTTCGTCACGCCAGGGCGCTCGGCGTTTCGCTTCGTCCACTTCGGCGAGTTCCACGCCCCGGGGCAGTCCGAACACGTGGCAAAGTTCGCTTCCCACCTGCGGAATTTTCGCCCGCACCTCCTGGTGGAGAGCGGGGACATGGTCGACAGTGGCGAGCTGCTCGAGGACTGGCGCAGCTACTTTCGGACGGCAGCGCCGTGGATCTCGAACCTGATCCTCCTGCCGGCGGGCTCGAACCACGTGGATGGGCCCGGGGGCAACGCGAACCTGAAGGACCTCTTCGTGCTGCCGAACAACGAGCGCTGGTACGCCACGCGATACGGACCCTTGCTCGCGTTCTCGCTGGACTCGACGACGTCGCTGGTCAACCTCGACATCTCGACGGAGCAGCCCGCCTGGCTTCGCGAACAGAACGCGCTGGCGCACGACGGCGAGGACGATCCCACCTTCGTCATCGGCGCCTGGCACTACCCTGCGTGCTCGAGCCTGCAGAAGAACCGCGCCGGCGACCGGGTCTGGGTGCAGAACTCCTTCATCAAGACGTTCAAGGAGAGCGGCGGCGTCGACCTGGTGCTGGTGGGCCACGACAAGTACTACGAGCGCTCGGAGATCGTCGGCGGCATTCCCCACGTGATGACGAACGTCGGGCTCATCTCCCCGAGCGAAGACGTGGGCAACAACCACCGCGACTGCACCGAAATCCTCACGATTGCCGACACCCGGTCGGTCGGTCTCGTCACCGTCGCCGACGGCAAGCTCTCGCTCGAGGCCATCGACGAGGTGGGCATGAAGCTCGACGAACTCGTCCTGGAGAAGTGATGCGCGCCGCCGTCCTGGACGCCATCGGCGGGCCCTTCCACCATAGGACCGTCGCAGACCCGAAGCTCGGACCGGAAGACGTCCTAGTGCGCGTCGCCGCGTGCGGTGTTTGCGGGCGGGATCTGATCGATCGCCGCGGCGGATTCCCCGCCATGAAGCTGCCGACCATCCTGGGGCACGAGTTCGCAGGCGAGGTCGTGGAGGTCGGCAGCGCCGTCACTTCGTTCGCGGTGGGCAGTCGCGTCGCGAACCTGCACCGCCCTCACTGCGGCGAATGCGAGAGCTGCGCCGCGGGACACCAGGTCGATTGCGAGCGCGCGTGGCAGAGCTTCGGACACACGGTGGACGGCGGCTACGCCGAGCTCGTGGCCGCGCATCATCGCGCGCTGGTCGAGGTACCCGCCGAGATCCCGCTCGTGAAGGCGGCCCCCACGGCGTGTACGGCGGCCGTCGCGCTGCGCGCGCTGCGACACCACGCGCGGCTGGAACTGGGCGAGACCGTGCTCGTGACTGGAGCCAGCGGCGGGGTCGGGATGCCCGCGGTTCAGCTCGCGAAGCGCATGGGCGCGCGCGTCATCGCCACCACCACGAGCCCCGCGAAGGTGAAGGCCCTCGAGGAGATCGGTGCGGACAACGTGGTGGTGAGTCCCGACGGCAACTTCGAGAAGGAAGTTCGCCGCCTCGGCGGTGCCGACGTGGCGCTCGAGCTGACCGGCAACGCCACGTTTCGAGCGGCGCTCAAGAGCCTCCGGCGCCGCGGGCGCCTGGTGCTCGTGGGCAACATCACGACCGAGAAGATCACGTTCAATCCGGGCGCCGTCATCCTGGTCGGGCTGACCATCGCCGGTAGCCACGGCTGCAGCCGCCGCGATCTCGTCGACTGCTTCGATCTGATGAGGCGCGGTGAGCTCGACGTGGTCATCGATCGCGAGCTTCCCCTCGAGCGCGCCGAGGACGCCCACCGCGCCCTCGCGGAGCGGGCTGCGACCGGGCGCGTCGTGCTTTGCCCGTGAACGCCACACCGCCGGAGCGACCACGCTGGACCGGGCGCGTGCCGCGCGATGCGCCGGAGCTCGACGAGGTCTTCGACGCGGCCTGGCGCGAGCGTTGGAAATCCGTTACGCATGTCGCCCAGGGGTGGGGCTGGGACCGACGACGATGTGGCTGATTCGCGAGCGCCTGTACCTCGGGGACTACCGCTCGGGACGCGCCGCGCTCGCGGGCGAGCCACGCCCGGTGATGCCCGCGGGAACCGAGGCGCCGTTCACCGGCATCGTCTCCTTGTGCCCGGTGCCGCTCTTCGCGGACGACGCCGTCCGGGAGCCGCGCCGCCCCGAGACGAAGTGGCTGTATCGTCCCATCGCGGACGGTGGCAACGGCGAGCAGGAGCTGGAAGACACCCTCGAGGAAGCGCTGCCCTTCATCGAGGAGCGCATGACGGTCGGCAACGTGCTGGTGCACTGTGCGGCCGGGATGAGCAGGAGCGTCACCGTCATCGCCGCGCACCTGTGCACCGGTGGCATGGGTGTCGGCGCCGCGTACGAGGCCGTGGCCGAGGCCAAGGCGAGGGCGCTGGCGGGACAAGGTTACGATGCCGCGCTGCTCATCGCCCCAGCGACGGAGTTCCGCGCGTGCCTGAGGCGGATGTACGAGAGCCGGTGAGCGCGCCCCACGCCACGCGCAAGGACTGCGGCGGAGCGGATCGCTACGCGACGCCGGTCGAAATCGGAGCGACCCACTCGCCGCTTGACGGCGAACTCCCACCCGCGGAACATGCGGCCCTCTCGGGGACCGAGAGCGCTTGACCCCGACGAGCGCCGGCCGGTAGATTGGACGAGGTTGGCTGGTCGGCCAGCCGGTCTAAGGACGCGAAATCATGTCAGAGACCGCATCCGAAACGCCGATGGATCCCGAAGGCACCATCTCGCCGCGCGCGGTGGACTGGGAGAACCCGAGGGTCGCGTCGATCCTCACCGCAGCGGCGAAGTGTTTCTCTCGCAAGGGGTTCACCGCGACGACGCTCGCCGAGATAGGCCGCGAGCTGGGTCTGCGAAAGAGCATCGTCCACTACTACTTCGCGAGCAAGGCGGCGCTCATCCACGAGGTGCAGAGCTACGCCTATCATCGCTATCTCGATCGCGTGAAGGACGCGATCCAGGCGGTCGGCGGGGACTCTTCCAACCGCGCGGAGGGCGCGCTCGAGTCGCTCTGGGAAGCGCTCCACAGCAACAAGACCAGCGTGGGGCTGAGCATCGAGGTGTGGAGCGCGGCGCGCAGGGACCCCGAGCTCAAGCGACGGGCCGCGGCTTTGCAGAAGGAGTCGCGCAAGCTCGTCGCCGACGGCATCGCCGACGTCCTGGGCGCAGGGGCCGACCAGATGCGCGGCATGGAGGCCACCTCCGCGCTCATTCTCGCGGTGCTGAATGGGCTCTCGGTGTCGGAGTACCTCGAGGGCGACGACGCGAAGGCGCGCGACGCCTATCGCACGTTCCTCTACCTCCTCCGGCTCGGAATCCAGAACCTCCCGCGGCAGGACGCTTCGGCCCCCGCGGAGTGACGCGTCGGCGGCTGAGGGCGCTCGCGTTCCTTCCCCTCGGGGCCCGAGTCGGGCATACCTCTCTCGTGGCCCGAGCGCCGGCCCCCCTCCGGATCGCGACCCTCGCCGCGACGTCGTTCGTCGCCGCGCAGGCCCTCGCCCGCCCCGGCGCGGCGCCCGGGAACGTCCCCGCCGCCCTCGGCGACGCCTTCGGCGCGCTGACTCCGGCGTCGTGGCTCACGGATGCGCCCGTGGCCTCTCCGTGGACGCTCCCGGGCAGCTCGGGAATCGACGCGCTGCTCAAGCCGTACACCCGGCCGAGCGTCGAGCGCGTGTACCCTTCACGCTCGTTCCGCGACGGCGACTACGGTCTGGCGACCTTGCGCCTCGGTCCCCGGCTGTCCTGGAGCGCGGTGGAGTGCGAAGCGCCGCCGGACTCGGCGGGGGCCCCCGCATCGTTCTCGGCTTCGGCTCCGGAGCTCTTCGAGCTGCGAATCGGCGCCTTCGCGCAGGTGCTTCCGTCGCGCCTGTCGGGTGTCGATTTGCTCCCCACGTGGGCGCTGTCGGCCCCTGCGCCGGCCGATGACCTGCTGGCTTCGGCGCGCGCGAAGAACTGCGCCCCGTGGCAGAGGATTCAGCCCGTCATGATCGGACGCTACGGCGGCGAGAGCGCTCGCGTGCAGCTCACCGAGTGCGACGGCTCCGTGTCGGCCGAGGCGCTCGACGTGACCAGCGTGCTCGCCCGGCCACCTGGCGCGGCGCACCCGGGACTCCCGCTGCCCGTCGATCCCGATCCGGGCACCCGGGCCGGCGAATGGGTGCATGGTGTGCGCCTCCTGCACCCGCGCCTGCTCTGGGTGCTGCAGCGCCTCGCCGACGCCTTTCCACACCGCCCCCTCTACTTCATCAGCGGCTACCGCCCCGAGGCCGCCCAGAGCCCGCACGCGAAGGGTCGAGCGGTCGATCTCTTCGTGACGGGCGTGGAGAACGCCGACGTGTTCCGCGTCTGCCGCAGGATCCCCGACGTGGGTTGCGGGTACTACCCGAACAACCGCTTCGTGCACGTCGATCTGCGGCCCACGGGCTCCGGGCACGCTTTCTGGGTCGATGCGTCTTCACCCGGCGCGCCGAGCGAGTACGTCGATGCGTGGCCCGGCGTCGTCGAGGGCGGCGCCCTCGACTGGGCCGGACAGCACTGACGGATGACGACGAACGCCGGCCCGGGCATCGACGGCGCGAGCCCGTTCGCGGCGATCCTCGGACAGGAGCCCGCCGTTCAGACGCTCGTGCGCGCCGTGAGAACCGGGCGTGTCCCCCACGCCTATCGCTTCGAGGGGCCTGACGGCGTCGGCAAGGAGCTCGCCGCCTTCGCGCTGGCCCAGGCGCTGCTGTGCACCGCGCGACCGCTCGGCTGCGGCGAGTGCTCGGCCTGCCGTCGCGTCGCGACGCTGGCCGAGGGCGAGCCGCAGGTGCCACAGCACCCCGACGTGGTGCTGGTCCAGCGCGGCCTGTACCCGAAGGAGCTCCTGGGCGGCACGAGCCAGGAAGCCATGACCATCAGCGTGCACCAGATCCGCCGCGTGGTGCTCGGGCGCGCCGGCTTCGGGCCTCACGAAGGGCGCGCCCTCGTCTTCATCGTGCGCGACGCCGACGAGCTCGGCGTCCAGGCGGCGAACGCCTTGCTCAAGACGCTGGAGGAGCCCCCGGCCAGGACGCACTTCATCCTGCTCACGAGTCGGCCCACGAAGCTGCTCGACACCATCCGCTCCCGCACGCTCGCGGTGCGCTTCGGACCGCTCCCCGAGA
The DNA here is from genome assembly GCA_964487605.1 of uncultured Polyangiaceae bacterium. GTDB lineage: Bacteria > Myxococcota_A > Polyangia > Polyangiales > Polyangiaceae > JAJDAH01. The sequence continues at coordinate 14,763 of CAZARU010000007.1, read as the reverse complement.
GCGTGATCGCCGGCATCCTGCAGACCGAGGGGCACTCCCCCGCGGCGGCGCGGCTCGGCGACGGGAGCGCGGCGCGGGCGCTGGCGCTCTCGGTGCCCGAAGTGCTGGAAGCACGGGAGGAGTTCTCGCGCGGCATCCTTCAGGCCACCGCGTCGCCCACGCTCGTGCTCGCCATGGAGCTGGCCGCGGGGAATCGCGACCGACGCGACCTGCTGGCGGATCTGCACCACCTGGCCCACCGCCTCGCGGACCGCGCACGCGCGCTGGCGCCGGAAGCGCCCGCCGAGGCAGAGCTCCACGCGCGCCGCTACGCCGTCGTCATGGAGACCATCGCCGACGTGGGCGCCAACGCGCACCCGACCCTCGCGGTCGAAGCGCTCGTGCTGCGCCTGCGCGCAGCGTGAGCCTCACTCGACGCGTCCCCAGCGCTCGACGTCGACCGCACCGACTGCATCCGCGGTCCAGGCGCGCCACGTGTCGGCGGCACCCACGACGATGAGCAACACGCCGTCGGCGCCGCGGTACTCGACGTAGACCACTCCCTCCGTGGGCGCCGGAGGCGCCCGACCCGTCGCGAGCACCGCAACGGGGAGGCGCCGGGAACGCGAGAAGAAGCGCGCCCCGAGTTCCACCGTGTCCGTCGCACCGGCCCCCAGCAGAGGAGCCGCCTCGCGGAGCAGGAAAACCGCCGCGTCGGTCACCAGCAGCGTCGCGTCGTCGCCGAAGGCGAGCGTCGCCACGTGCGCGCCGTCCTCGTCGAGGCGCCAGGCCCCGCGCACCCAGACGTCCGAACCCGCCACCGTCACGACGTCGCCGACGCCCGGTCCCCCCGGCTCGTCGCTTTCGATCGGAGAGGACGCGGCGGCCGGCGGTGGCAGCGCCCGGCGCCGGACACGCGCCAGGTGGAGCGCTACGGCCGCGACGACCGCCGCGCCCAGGAGCGCGACCACCGCGAGGGTCACGCGCCGCCGAGCGCGACGTGCAGGGCGCGCGTTCGGGCCTCGACGCCGTCGAGCGTCTCTCCTTCGTCGGGGAGCAGCGCGCCGATGGCGGCCCCGGCCGTCGCGTGCTGGGCCACGAGCGGCGCCCGCGCGTGCGTGATCCCGCCGATGGCGACGAGCGGCGTGCCGTGCGCGTCGCACCGCTCGCGCGCCGCGGCGAGGCGCTCGAGGCCCACCACGGGGTCGGGATGCTCCTTCGACAGGGTGAGGAAGACGGGGCCGAAGGCCACGTAGTCCGGGCGGTCGCTCAGGGCTCGGTCGAGCTGATCCACGTCGTGGGTGGAAACGCCCACCGCGAGGCGCGGCGCGTAGCGCCGGACCAGAGCAGCGGGCAGGTCGTCCTGCCCGACGTGGACCCCGTCGCACTCTGCCAGCAGGGCGAGATCCGGACGGTCGTTGGCGAAGTAGAGTACACCCGCGCGCCTCGCGGGCTCCCGAAGCTGCCTCAGGGCCACGACCGTCGCGCGCGGCGTCGCACGCTTGGAACGGAGCTGCAGCGCCGCCGGGCGCGCCGCGAGCACCCGCTCGGCGAAGTCGAGCGGATCGAGCCCCCGCTCGGCGAGCGCGTCCAGATCCACGATGGCGTAGAGGCCTCTCACGGTGGACGAAGGCCCGCGGACCGATCCGCGGGTCCCCACTTCGTAGGTCATCGGAGCGGAGCAGACAACCGGATCGCCGCGCGCGTCCTCGCGTGCTAGCGAACGGGTGTGCGGGTCCCGCCTTCCCTCCTCCTGCTCGGCGTCGCGGCGCTCGCTCGTCCCGCGGCCGCAGAGGAAGCGCCCGAGCCCGAAGCCCCCATCGTGGACCTCTCGGTCGTCGAGCAGGGGCCGGAGCAGCCGTGGCACCTCCACATCGCCAACCGCGGCGACGAGGCGGTCGTGCTGGCGATCGATCCACGCCTGACGTGGTTCGAGGTGAAGGTGCCGGGGCGGAAGAGCCCCGTCTCGTGCCGCGTCCCCGACTCGCTCTTCCCGACGTTCATCGACCGCGACTACCGCGTCGAGCTCGCGCCCGGAAAGGCGTACGGCCTCGACTTCGATCCCCGGCTCTACTGCTTCGCGGCGGGCGGCCAGAGCGCGCTCGTGCCGGGGGCGCTGGTCACGCCGCATTTCGGCTGGCCCGAGCGCGTCAAGAAGACCTGGAAGCAGGGCCGCCTCGTCGAGGAGGCGACCGATCAGCTTCCCCCCTTCGTGCTCGAACCCTCGAAGGACGACTCCGCGCTCGGCGCCGTGAAGCAGCTCGATGGCGAGTCGTTCGCCCTTCGCTCGACCTACGCCGAGTGGTCGTCCTCTGCCCTTCCCAAGGACGAGGGCACGGCCGCCCACGCGCTGCCACCCCTCGAGCTGACGATGGCGCTCGGGTCCGACGCGCAAGCCGAGTTCTCGGCGACGGTCTCCGTGAAGCTGGCAAACAAGGGAGCAGACACTGCGCACGTCTACTTCCGCCGCGAGCTGCTCACCTTCGAGGTGCTCGGTCCGGACGGCACCGTGGTGTGCAACCCGCAGCCCGACTCACGCGTCCCCGACCGGCAGGCGTTCCTCGCGCTGCGGCGCGGCGGCACCATGACGTTCACGAACCGCCTGAGCGAGCTTTGCCCGCGCGACACGTTCGCTCGCCCTGGCCTGTACCTCGTCAACGCCTGGTTCGACGCCAGCGACGACGGGCACCGGTTCGGCATCGACGCCTTCGTGGGGCGCACCGCGACGCGAAAGCCAGCGCCGGTCCGGATCCACACCGGTGAGCGGCCGTTCCTGAAGAAGCGCGGCAGGGACGACCGCCGGAAGGCGCCGCGGGTCGCGCGACGGGGTGGCCCCGGCGCTCCGCCGAACCTGATCAACCCGGCCATGATCCCGACGAACCCCGTGGCCCCCCAGCCGTTCGTGCCGCCGCCGCCGGTTCAGCCGCCGCCGCAGCCACCGCCGCAGCACATCACGGAGTGACGTGGGCGCGGGTCACACCGGGATGACGCCGCGCTTGCGGTGGGGTCGCTCGATCATCTTGTGCCGGGACAGCTCGAGGCCCCAGGCGAGCGCGCGGCGGGTATCCCGCGGATCGATGACGTCGTCGACGAGGGCCCAGCCGCCGACGCGGTAGATGTCGATGGTCTTCTGGATCATGCCGACCACCTGCTTCTTGAGCTCGGGGTCGGGCTCCGCACCTCCGAAGAGCTTGCGACCGGCGATGCCCACCATGCCCTCGGCGCCCATGACGCTGATCTCGGCGCCGGGCCAGGCCACGATGAGATCGGGCTCGTAGGCGCGCCCGCACATCACGTAGTAGCCCGCGCCGTAGGCCTTGCGCACGACCACGGTGAGCTTCGGCACCGTCGCCGAGCTCATCACGTGCAGCATCTTGGCGCCGTGGCGGATGATCCCCTCGTGCTCGACCTTCGACCCGACCATGAAGCCGGGCACGTCCTGGAAGAAGACCAGCGGCACGTTGAAGGCGTCGCAAATCTGGATGAACTTGGCCCCCTTGTCGCTGGAATCGTTCTCGAGGATTCCGCCCAGGTACTTGGACTGGTTGGCGACGATTCCCACCGCGCGCCCGCCGATGCGCGCGAAGCACGTGATGAGGCTCCGCCCGAACTTCGGCTTCACGTCCAGGATGTCCCCGTGATCCACGACCGCACGGATGACCGCGTACATGTCGAATGCCTGGCTCGTCTTCTCGGGCAACACGGTCAGCAGCGATTCGTCGCGCCGCTCGACGGGGTCGTCGCACGGGATCGTCGGCGGTTCCTCCTCGCAGCTCGACGGCATGAACGACAGGTACTTCCGGATCGTCGCGATGCACTCCGCGTCGTCCTTCACCTCGGCATCGCCGACACCGCTCTTGGTCGTGTGAATCTTCGAGCCGCCCAGCTCCTGCTCGCCAATCTCCTGGCCCGTCGCCGCCTTCACCAGCGGCGGTCCACCGAGGGCCATGGACCCGATGTCCTTGATCATCGGAACGAAGTCGGCGAGGCCGGGAATGTAGGCCGTTCCTGCGGCGCCGGGTCCGACCATGGCCGCGACCTGCGGCACCACGCCGCTCATGATCACCTGCTCGCGGAAGAGGTGGCCGGAGCCGGCGAAGAGCGAGAGCTGATCGGCGTGATGACCGGCCCCGGGATCGATCCGCGCCCCGGCGGAGTCGATGAACCACACGATGGGCCACCGCCCCTTGAGCGCCATGGAGCGAAGGCGAGTCACCTTCTCTTCCCCGGTCTGTCCGATGCTGCCGCCCTTAACCGTGAAGTCGTACGCGGCGGCGCACACCATCCGGCCGTCCACCTTGCCGAAACCACAGATCACGCCGTCGGCAGGGGTATCGTCCTTCTCACCGGCAGGGCCCATCGTTCTGCCGTGCATTCCGACCTCGAACCACTGGCCGTCGTCGAAGAACGCCGCCATGCGCTCGCGCGCAGTGAGCTTTCCTCGATCGTGCTGCTTCTGCACGCGCTCCGCGCCACCCATCTTCGCCACGCGCTCGCGGCGCGCCGCGAGCTCGTTCACTCGATCCTGCATGCTCATCTGGGTCCTCCGTTGCCGTCGGCTGGCGTGAGCGTCACCGACCCGTCCATTTCGGCTCGCGCTTCTGAAGAAACGCCGCGAGCCCCTCACGCGCGTCCTCGGTACCGAGACACGCGAGGAGACGCTGCTCCAGCAAGGGCAGCTTCTCTTCGAGGCGGAGCTCCTCCGCGTCGCCCATGGCCTCGAGTCCGAGTCGAATGGCCATGGGGCTCTTGGTCCGCAAGAGCGCGGTGTACTCGGCGACGGCGGCGTCGAGGTCCGCGCGGGGCACCGCTCTATTGACGAGCCCGACGCGCGCGGCCTCCTCCGCCGACAGTCGCTCACCCCGCAGCATCATCTCGACGAGCCGGCGGCGCGGCATCACGCGATCGAGGACCGCCATGATCATGAACGGAAAGAGGCCGACGTTGACCTCCGGCGTTCCGAGCTTCGCATCGGTGGACGCGACGGCCACCGTGCAGGCCGCCACGAGCCCGAGCCCCCCGCCCATCGCGTGCCCGTTCACGCGCGCGATGACCGGCTTCGTGGTGCGCCACAGCGAAAGCAGCAGATCCTGATACGTGCCGCGATGCGGCAGCGCAGACTCCGCGCCGCCGCCGGTCATCTGGCTGAAGTCGCCGCCCGCGCAGAAGGCATCGCCCGCGCCGGTCAGCACCGTGGCCACGATGCCGGGGTCGTCGGCGGCGTCGGCGAGCGCGTAGATCAGCTCGTTGCTCATCTCCGACCCTATCGCGTTGCGACGCTCGGGTCGGTTCAGGGTCACGGTGGCGATGCGGTCGTCCACCGACACCAGGAGCGTACGGTAGGGTCTCTCTTGCATGGCTGTGCCTCGGGTCACGCCGCGGGGCCGAGGGAGAGGATCCGGCGCGCCTCGTCGACCGTCGCCGGGCGCCGCCCCACGTCGCGCACCATGCGCGCCGCCACGGCGACCAGCTCGCCGTTCGACTTCGCCATCTCGCCGCTCGGCAGGTAGAGATGGTCCTCCAGGCCCGTGCGGACGTTGCCGCCGAGCACCAGCGCTGTGGCGAGCATGCGCCAGTGGCAGTGGCTGATCCCGATGACCTCCCACTCGGACCCCGGGTGCATGATCCTGGTCTGGAGCTGCAGGCTCTCCACCGTCGGTGGAATGCCACCGAGCACGTTCACGATGAAGGAGTACTGCAGCGGCGGCTTGAGCACTCCCTTGTCGATGAGAGGCCACAGGCCGTGGGTGTGACCGGAGTCGAAGCACTCCAGCTCGGGCTTCACGCCAGATTCGTTCATCGCCGAGAGCATCTTCTGCATCTTCGTGTAGGTGTTGGAGAACACCATGTCGAAGACGAAGTCCTTCCGGTTCTGGGAGTACTTCGCGTAGTTCATCGTCCCCGCGTTCATCGCGGCGATCTCGGGCTTCGACTCGCGAATGTAGGTGCACTGCTCGGTCACGTCGTCGAAGATCGTGCCCGTGGAGAAGTTGAGGATCACGGGGCTGCGCTGACGGACCTCCTCCTTGATCTTCGCGAAGGTGGCCGGTGAGAACGTGGGGGATCCGTCGTCGTTGCGGGCGTGAATGTGGACGGCCGCGGCGCCGGCCTCCCACGCGCGGCGAGCCTCCTCGCCAATCTCGGCGGGGGTGTAGGGGATGCCCTCGCACTGCTTGCGGTTGGCGAGCACGCCGGTGAGCGCGCAGGTGATGACGCACAGATCGGGATCTCGTTTCGTTTCCGGCATGATGCTTCGGCCTCCTCGTCGTGTCGCGGCCATCGCCGCTCGTTCTCAACCTCGCGCCAGGGGGCGCTCTCCCTCGGGCGTCACTGGACGCCCATCGCGCGCGTCCACGAGCTCGCGCACCTTCCGCGCGAGACGGGTCAAGATGCGGCGCAGATCCGCGGCGTCCTTCCCCGAGAGCTCGCGCACGACCTGCCGGAAGATCTCCACCGGCTCGACCGGAATCGTCTGAGCGAGGCGCCGCCCCTTGTCGGTCAGCTCGATGTGGACGACTCGACGGTCCTGCTCCGATCTTCGACGCCGCACGAGCTCCTCGCGCTCCATGCGGTCGACGATGCCCGTCACGGTGCTGTTCTTCGCCTTGATGCGCCAGGACAGCTCGCTCAGGGAGATGCGCCCCTTGGGTTCGAGCATCTTCACGACCGTGAGCTGCGGCCCGGTGAGCCCGAACTGCCCCGCGACGTCCTTCGTGATGCGACGGGACTCCGTGTAGAGATAGACGACCGCCTCGATCACCGCGTCGAGATCCGATTGACCGTCGGCGCCCGCGCTCGCACCTCCGCGCTCCCCCTCCGGGGCGGCCTTGGCGGCGGTGGACGACGTTCGCTTGCGCACCCAGAAAGCTCCGTGAGCCAAACTTTCGCGTGCTAAGTATCTTGGGCCCCCGGCGGGGTCAAGCGCGCTCGCTCGCTCTGGGCGTTCGCGCTCGCCGCAGCCCTCGCCGTCCGCCGTCGGTGGGCGCCGACGTCTCGGCGCCGCTTCAGCGCCTGACCTTCTCGAGCGCCTGCAGCTCTTCGAGGTTCGCCACGACGCGCGGATCCTTCGGATCCAGGACCCGCGCCTTCTCGAGGGCCGAGCGCGCCTCGACGAGCTCACCGCGCCGGGCGAGCAGCGCTCCCAGGTTGATCCAGGCCGAGCCGAGCTTCGGATCGAGCTTCACGGCGCGCCGGTAGAGCGCGAGGGCCTGGTCCGACGCGCCGCGGAGCTGGTGCGCGTAGCCCAGGTTCGAGAGGAAGGTCGCGCGTTCGGGCTCGAGCTCGACGGCCTTCTGCAGGTGTCGAAGCGCCTCGTCGGCGCGGCTGGCCGTGAGGTACGCCGTCCCCAGATCGCCGTGCGCGCGAGGGTCCGCGGGGTCGAGCGCTACCGCGCGAGAGTACGCGGTGATCGCCTCGGGGACCCGGCCGACCATCATGTACGCGGTCCCGAGGTTCGAGTGGCGCGGCGCCGACTCGGGGTCCAAAGCCGCCGCCCGCTCGAAGCCGGGCACCGCCGCCTCGGCGTCACCGGTCGCGAGGTGCGCCACCGCGAGGCCGGAGTGGGCCTCGGGATCGAGCGGGACCAGCGCCGCTGCCCGGGTGAGGGACGAGCGTGCCTCCACCGCGCGACCCGCGTAGAGCTGCAGGCGACCGAGCTCGGCGTGGGCCGGCCCGTAGTCGGCGTCGAGCGCGAGCGCACGAGCGCACGCGGCGAGCAACGGCTCCACGCGGCGGTCGCTCATGCCACCCGCCCAGTCCATGGGCAGCTCGAGGGCGAGGATCGAGGCCCGGACGAGACCGACGTGGGGGGCGGGATCCTCGGGCGCGAGGCCGCGCGCTCGCGTGAAGTGGGCCTTCGCGGCCGCGGCGTCCTCCGCGTCGAGCGCGCGGTCGCCGAGCGCGAGCTCCGCGTCTCCGGGCGCGCTGGTGCCTCGCGCTAGGGCGCGCGTGCCGACGGCGGGCGCGGCGGGAGCACCCGCATGAAGCGGTCCCGACACGCACGGTCCATCGCCGTCGAGCCGGGCGGTTCCTTCGGGACAGGGAGCGGCCAGCGGCGCGGGAGCACCGGACTCCGCGGCGGGCGACGGCGGCGACGGCGGCGGCGACTGCCGCGACGGCGCGCCACACGCCGCCACCATGGCGGCCCACGGCGCGAGGGCACGCCAGGCCCGCACGGCGGGAGCCCGCGCGAGCCTCCCGCAGGTGCGCCTCACGGCGTCCCCTCGCGACCCGCGCGCCCGTGCACGAGCGCGTAAGCGTGGGCCATGACGGTCCTGGCGGCCTCGACCAGCTCGGCGTCGCGCGATGGCGTGCGCAGCGAGACGATGGGGCCCGCCGGCGGCTGAGCCTCGCCGAGGCGCGCGGCGGCATCCCGGACCTCGGCCGGCGCCGACGGATCCGCGGCGACCCCGCGCAGATGCTCCACGTACGTTCGGCCCCACGCCTCGCGAGGGGCGACGCGGAGCGCGCCGTTGAGCGCCATTCCCGCTGCGCGCTTCAGCCCCGCGAGCGCCGCGCTGGGATCTCGTCGCCCCATCGCCGCCTCGGCCCGTCCGAGCTCGCCCATGGCCGCTCGAATCCATTCCTCGGGCGACAGGCGCTCCAGCCAGTGATCGGACCGGCGCGGTGGGTCCCCTTCACTCGACATTCTTCGACGAGTGCTCCTTGCCGTCGAAGCGCAGGTGCGTCTTCTTGCCTTCGACCACCGTGGCGAGCACCACGGGGCGCTTCCAGACGCGAACCAACGCCTTCAGCGTCTCCTTCGCGTAGTCGTCGCGAAGGTCGAGGCCGCGATGATCGTGGTCCAGAAGCAGTTCGCCACGGTTCTCGAAGTTGGCGTCCACCACGTACACGAACGGATTACCGAAGTTCGTGAAGCTGGCCAGCAGCTTCTCCTTCACCGCCTTGAACTCCCGCGACTCGATCTCCCAGCGCTCGTTCCTGCCGGACCAGCCGAACGCGAAGTAGCCGTGCCGATGCGCGAAGTCCGGCGTGAAGAACTCGTCGATGAACGTCACGTCGCTGTAGAGGGCGCGCACCTCGAAGATCTTCTCCCGCCCCAGGCCCAGGCGCAGATCCCAGTCCTTCTTCGTGTCCAGATCGTCGCAGTCCTCCCACTCCCGCCCGAACTGACCGCGGTTCCAGCGCTCCTCGACGTCGCGAAACAGCTCGACGCCCAGCTTGTACGGATTGAGCCGCCCGCGAGACGTCGCCATGACCCCCGCGTTGTTCTCCGCGTAGTCGACGATCTCGCTCGCGTCGGCCACGTGCTCGGTCATCAGCTTGCTGTGCCAGTACGACGCCCACCCCTCGTTCATCACCTTCGTCTGCATCTGCGGGATGAAGTAGTACGCCTCCTCCCGGATCACCGAGAGCACCGCGTGCTCCCACCGCTCCAGCGGCGCGTGGTCGAGCAGGAAACGCAGCACGTCCTGCTCGCGGTCCACCGGGAAACGCGTCTTCCTCGCGGCGCGCTCCTCCTCCATGCGCTTGCGCTGCGCCGCGATGTAGTCGTCGGGGTTGATGAACGAATCCATGTAGTCCTTCGCCGCGAGCCGCGGGACCTCGATCTCCGCCGGATCCTCGTCGCTCTGCTCGGGGCGCCTTCGGACGATGAACGGCGCGTGCGGGTCCACGAGGTTCTCCAGCGAGAGGCACTGGTCCACCAGCTCCTCGACGCGCTCGACGCCGTGGCGCGCCACGATGGCCCGGAGCGCGGCGCCGTGGTTGGCCATCTTGTCGATCCACTTTCGGTTGGGCGTGTAGTTCTCCGGGCGGCGCACCGGGTCGAACACCCGCCCGGCGGAGTCGAGGTCCGTGGCCCGGAACGCGAAGTTGTTCTTGAAGAAGTCGACGTGGCCGAGCACGTGACACATCACCAGCTTCTGATCGGTGAGGCTGTTGCCTTCGAGCAGGTACGCGATGGCCGGTGTGTTGTTGATCACCATCTCGTAGATCTTCGACAGGCCGTACTCGTAGCTCTTGGCCAGTCGCTCGTACTCCATGCCGAAGCGCCAGTGCGGATAGCGCGTGGGGAACCCCCCGTACGCCGCGACCTCGTTCATCTGATCGTACGAGAGGATCTCGAACATCACGGGGAAGAAATCGAGACCGAGCGAACGCGCGACACCCTCGATCCTCTCCTGCTCCGCGCGGAGGTACCGGGGGAGCGACGTGTGCGTGGCGAAGGTCGGCATCGTGCTACCGGCCCTTCCCCAGGAAGTCCTTGATGCTCTCCACGATGGCGTCCTTGTCGCGGATCTCGCTCGTCACCACCCGCTCGTCCGAGCCGAGGTGCTCGCGCAAATCCTTGATGAACTGCCCCGAGCCGTAGGGACTCTCCACCTGCCCGTAGGCGAACATGTTCGCGCGCGGCAGGATCTGCTTCTTCAAGATCTCCATGCACGTCAGAGTGTCGTCCATGGACCAGTTGTCGCCGTCCGAGAAGTGGAACGGGTAGACGTTCCACTCGTCCGAAGGATAGTTCTCGTCCATGATCTGCGAGCACAGCCGGTACGCGCTGGAAATCATCGTGCCGCCGCTCTCGCGGGTGTGGAAGAACGTGTCGCGGTCCACCTCGCGCGCGACCGCGTCGTGGATGATGAACCGACTCTCCAGCCCCTTGTATTGCCGCTGGAGCCACGTATCGATCCAGAAGCTCTCGATGCGAACGATCTCCTTCTGCTCGTCTCCCATCGAACCCGAAACGTCCATCATGTAGACGATGACGGCGTTCGCGACGGGTTCCGTCTCCGTGTTCCACGACCGGTAGCGCTTGTCCTCGTGCTGCGGGACGATGACGGGACGGGCGGGATCGTAGAGACCACTCGCGATGGCGCGCTTGAGGGCCTCGCGGTAGGTCCTGCGAAAGTGCCGCAGGGACTCCGGTCCGACGCGCCGGATCCCCGTGTACCGGTCCTTCGCGCTGATCACCGAGCTCTTGCCCTTGTTCTGGATGTCCGGGAGCTCCAGCTCCTCCCCGAGGATCTCCGCGAGCTCGTCCAGGGTCACGTCCACCTCGAGCACGTGCTCACCGGCGTCGCTGCCGGCCTTGCCGGGCCCCGATCCGTCCTGCGGATCTCCGCCGAGCCCGTCTCCCACCTGGCCCGACCCCTGCCCCACGCCGCCCTTCTGCTTGTCACCGAAGACGAAGCGGGGAATGTCTATCTGCGGAACGGGGATGGAGACGAGGTCCTTCCCCTTCCGACCCAGCATCTCGCCCGTGGAAATGTACCGGCGCAGATTCTGCCGAATCTTGCCCCGCACGATGCTGCGAAACCGCGAGTGGTCCTGATCGATCTTCAGCGACACGGGGTGCTCGAACGCTCGTCGTCGTTCTGGCGTCGAGTCTCGCACAAGTCGCGTCGCCGCGGAAATCGCACGGAATCGCCAGCGAGCCCCCGGCATGACCTGGCACGCGTGCGGGGCTATCCTGCGCCGATGCCCCCCAACGACATCCTGGGCGTCGATCCCGACACGGCCGTCACGGTGCTCGCGAGCAGCGTCGGTGCCGTCTTCCTGATCGGCTTCGCGCTACTGGTGCTCTCGCGGTTCCTGTGCATCTGCGGACCGAACGAGGTGCTCGTCATCAGCGGACGGAAGCATCGGCTGCCCGACGGCACGACCGTGGGCTACAAGGTGCTGCACGGAGGACGCAGCTTCCGGTTCCCCGTGCTCGAGACCGTCAGCCGGATGGACATGCGGCTCATCCCGGTGATGGTGGAGGTGCAGAACTCCTACTCGAAGGGCGGCATTCCTCTCGAGGTGCACGCCATCGCCAACGTCAAGGTCAGCAGTCAGCCGACGGTGATGCGCAACGCCATCGAGCGCCTGCTCTCCATGAGCCCTGCGCAGATCGGCGGCATTGCCCAGCAGACCCTCGAGGGTGTCCTCCGGGAGGTCGTCGCGGAGCTCACCCCCGAGGAGGTGAACGAGGACCGGCTGAAGTTCGCCGAGACCCTCGTGAAGAACGCTCGGGACGACTTCGACAAGCTCGGGCTCGAGCTGGACGTCCTGAAGGTGCAGAGCGTGTCCGACGAGGGCGGCTACCTGGAGAACCTCGGGCGCGGCGCCATTGCGCGCATGGTGCGCGACGCCGAGAACGCCGAGAACGCCGCCAACCAGGCCATCGCCGAGGCACAGGCCGCGGCTCGCCAGCGGGCCGAGACGGCGCAGAAGCAGGGAGAGGCGCGGGTGCTCACCCGCCGCAACGAGCTGCGCGCCGAGGTGGCCCGCCTCGAGGCAGAAGCCAAGTCCGTCGAGCTCGAGGCGGAGGTGGCGGCGGCCACCGCTCGCGCCGAGGCCGAGCAGGAGCTGCAGACGGCGCGCGCGGAGCTCGAGCGGCTGAGGCTGGACGTGGAGGTGTTCCTCCCGGCGGAGGCAGCGCGCCTCGCGGCGGAAGCCGGCGCCCAGGCCGAGGCCGCGCCGGTGGTCGAGCGCGGCAAGGCGACGGCGGCGGCGCTCGCGCACGTCGCGGCCGCCTGGCAGGGCGCCGGACGCGATGGCCGCGACCTCTACGTGCTGCAGCACCTGCAGCAGTTCGTCAGCGCCGCCGTGACCCGCGTGGAGAACGCGGAGATGGGCGAGCTGGCCGTGGTGGATGGGGGCGACGGGGAGACCTTCTCGCGGACGGTGGCGACGTTCCCGTCGGCCGTGAGCGAGGTGCTCGCGGAGACCGGGCGCGCGATGGGCATCGACTTCCGGAAGCTGCTCTCCGGCGGCGAGAAGGGAGGCGGCCGATGACCGGCGTGCTCCTCGTGCTGGCCGCTTCGGCGGTCTTCGTCCTCTTCGTCCTCTACCTGGCGGTGAAGAAGCTCCTCTACGTGTCGACGCCGAACGAGGCCCTCGTTTTCAGCGGCGCGACGCGCAAGTTCGGCGACCGCACGGTGGGCTACCGTTTCGTGCGGGGCGGCCGCTCGCTGCGCCGCCCGCTCGTCGAGCGCGTGGAGCGCCTGGACCTGTCCATGTTCACGGTCATGGTGAACGTGGAGCGCGCCTTCTCGCGCGGCGGCATCCCCCTGAACATCCAGGGCGTCGCGAACGTGAAGCTCCCGGGTGAAGAGCCGCTGCTCGCCAACGCCGTGGAGCGCTTCCTCGGCAGGCAGCGCCAGGAAATTTACCACGTGGCCAAGGAGACGCTGGAGGGCAACCTGCGCGGCGTGCTCGCCAGCCTCACGCCGGAGGAGGTGAACGAGGACAAGACGGCGTTCGCGCAGAAGCTGCTGGAAGAAGCGGAGCACGACATGAGCCGCATGGGCCTCGTGCTCGACACGCTGAAGGTCCAGAACGTGACCGACAACGTCAACTACCTGCAGTCCATCGGGCGGCTCCGCACCGCGGCGCTGAACCAGCGGCAGGCCATCCAGGAGGCGGAGGCGCGCGCCGACGCTTCCGTGCAACAGGCGACCCACTGGGCGGCGAGCGAGATGTACAAGGTGGACGCCGACATCGAGATCGCCCGGCAGGAGACGTCCCGACGCATCGCGGACGCCAGGAGCCGCCGGGAGGCCCTCATCGCCGAGGAGCGCGGCGGCGTGGTCGCGCAGCTGGCCCAGGTGAAGGCCGAGATCCTTCGCCAGAAGGCCCGCGCGCCCCAGGAGAAGCGCCGCCTCGACGCCGACGTGGTGCAGCCGGCCCTGGCCGCGAAGCGCGCCGCGGAGGAGCAGGCGCGCGGCGAGGCCGCTCGGACCGTCGAGCGGGGCAAGGCCGAGGCCGACAGCCTCGCGAAGATCGTCGAGGCGTTCCGAAAGGGAGGCGAAGGCGCGCGCGAGGTGCTGGCCCTCCAGAACCTGTTGCCCATGCTGAACGACGTCGCCGGCGCGTCGCGGCCGCTCGTGATCAAGAAGCTGACCGTGCTGCCTCCGACCACCGGCGCCTCCGATCTCACGCGCCGAGCCATCGGCGCCAGCGAGCAGCTCAAGGCCGCCACCGGCGTGGACCTGGCCGGCGTGGCAAAGAAGCTGGGCGGCTGAGTCGCGCGCGGGCTCGGGCCCGAGCCGTCCCTACGGCCGACAAACCCCCAGCCAGTCCGGATCCTGGAACGGCCGGCACGTCTGCCCGGTGGGGCAGCCCCCCTGCCCTTCGGGTCCGCCGACGGTTCCGGACGCGGGCGCGCCGGCATCCTTCACCTTGCAGAGCCAGCGGCACGTCCCCATCGTCGCGCCGGCGGATTCGTAGCTGCAGTGCTGGGAGTCCTCGCAGTCGTTCGTGAACACGCAGGCGTCGCCGTGCGTGCCGCCACCGTCGACCGCGTAGTTCGGAAACGTGCAAGAGGTCTTCCCGTCGAACCCGAGGTGGCAGTCGGTTTCGGGACCGACCGGGCAGTCCTTCGCCCACGGCGTGCAGGGCGGCGAGAACGTGCACACGCGCAGGAAGGCCTCGCTCGCGCCGAAGTTCACCTGAAGGTCGCAGGCGCCCGTTCCGCACTGCTGCGCCTCGTTGATCTGGCAGCACGGCCTGGTGCACTTGCGCAGCGTGCAGCGCAGGCCGGCGCGGCAGTCCGAGTGGGAGTCGCAGAGCGCGCCCAGCACCCCCGCGCCGTCGCCCAGGTTGTCGCAGACGGTGCGGTAGCCGCCACCGGTCATCGCCTCGATGGTGCAGGTGAGCTTCGGCCCGCAGTCCTGCAGGACGACGTCGCACTCGTCGATCACGGCGTCGGTCGCCTCGCCGATCGGACACGGCACGCCCGCCTCCGCGCCTGCACCACCGCTCGCCCCCGCGGCGCCCGTGCCGCCGACACCCGCGGTGCCGCCGTCGCCGGCGGAGCCAGCGGCGCCCGCACCGGCC
>CAZARU010000006.1:71049-124898 GCA_964487605.1 uncultured Polyangiaceae bacterium | reverse complement strand
ATTCATGACCGGGGCCGACATCTTGCGAGCGGAAGGATTCCAGAGGGGCATCGAGAAGGGCATCGAGAAGGGTCGGCTCGAGGGCACCGTGGAGTTGCTGCTCGGGCAACTGGTCGCGCGGTTCGGGGAGCTGCCGGAGGGCGCGGTGCGACGGGTTCGCGGCGCGACGGCCGAGGAGATCGAGCGCTGGGCGCGGAGGGTGCTGACGGAAGCGACGCTGGACGGCGTGCTCGGGTAGGAACCGTCACCGCTGGCAGTAGCTCGGCACGCTCGGCGGAAACACCGTGGCCCAGGGCTCCGGGCTGGTCCCGAACGGGTGCTCGAAGAAGAAGTCGATCACGCCTGGTCGGGCCGCGGTGGGGATCACGTGTCCACCGCCGTGGTTGCAGATGAGCGCGAAGTGACCATTGGACGTGAGCGTGCCGTAGTAGTCCTGGCTCGTGTTCTGAAAGTTGATGACGACCATGTCCCCGGGGCCTCCGTGGAAGATCATCGCCGCGAACTTGTTGGACGGATCCGCGAACGTGCCGGCTCCTCCTCCCGAGTACGTCGCCACGCTCGCGAGGTACGACGACCTGGCGTAGCCGAGCTGCGTGGTGAAGAGGGCGCCCGCGCTGAAGCCGAGCGAATGGATGCGGCGCGCGTCGATCCCCAGCTTCTCGTCGGCGCACGCGATCACCTCGTCCACCAGGGCGTAGGTCTGCTCCTGCCCCTGGAGCCACGGGAACGTCCCTCCGTTGACGTGCGACGGTGCGACGACGATGCCACCTGCGGCCTTGATCCGGTCGATCCCCGCCTGTCCCAGCCCGGACACGGCCTGCGTCGGCTGCCCGCCCGTTCCGTACCAGTAGAAGACCACGGGGCCGTCGAGGGACGCCGCGGCCGCGGCGTCCATGTGGACGAGCGCTGAGCGGTTCACGCCGGCCGCGTTGAATGCCACCGTGCCTTCCCGGAAGTCGGGGCACGGCGACGTCGGGGTGGGCAGCGCGGGCTCGCCGGGTGCTCCGAGGCTGCCACCGGCGCCCGCGCCGCCTGAACCGCCAGCCCCGCCGGTGCCGCCGGTCGCGCCCGTGCCTCCCGTGCCGCCGGTTCCTCCACCTCCATCGCCTGCCGTCCCGCCGCTGGCGCCGCTGACGCCACCGGCGCCGCCCGCGCCACCAATGCCCGCACCGCTCGAACCCCCGGCCCCGACGCCGCCGCTGCCCGCCGTGCCACCCGCGCCACCGGCCGACGTGGTCGAACACGCCGCGATGCAGTCGTCGAGCTTGCCGGTCCTGCACAGGCACGCGTCGAGGCAGCTCGAACAGCCGCCGCACGCCGGCGCGACGCACGACGCGCCGCCTCCGGTGCCAGCACTCACGGCGCCCCCGCTCCCGCCGTCGTCGGACGAGCCTCCGTCGGAAGAGCCGCACGCGGTGCAGCCCAGCGCCACCAACGCGCCGATCGCCATGGCCCGAACGCCCGCGGCTCCCCTCACCCCTCGACGTCCGTCCACCCACATCGTTCTCACCTCGAGTCGAGTATGCCAGCGCGCGCCGCGCGGAGATACCGCGGGGCGCCAGGTCCACATGGATCGGCGCGACTTCCGCCGCGTCTTGCACTCGACGCGCTCGGTGGGCGGCGTGACCGCACGGAACGTTGGACTTCACCTTGCCTCCCCCTAGAATCCCCTGGTGCGGCTCGTTGCCCTCCCTGTGCTCGCCCTCTCGGGTGCGCTCGCAGCGTGCGCCGACTCGCCTCCCGCTTCGAAGTCGAACCAGGTCGGCAACGGTGGCACGAGTGGGTCCGGCGCCGTCGGGGGAACCGGCGGGTCGAGCGGTGCTGGCGGATCGAGCGGCGCGAGCGGTAGCGGCGCCAAGGGCGGGGGGATCTCGCTCGATGGAGGCGCCGACGGCGGCAGCCTCGGATGCACGGGGGACCTGCGCAGCGTCGTCGACGGGACGGGTACCGTGGTGGAGTCGTGCGCGGACGACCTCGGCTGCTCCAAGGGCGAGTGCATCCCGGTGTGCGACGCGGCGGCGGCGAGCGGCGCGATCTTCGGTTGCGACTTCTGGGTGCCCACGCCCGGCACGTACCCCGGCTTCTCCGGGCCGCCGTGCTTCGCGATGTTCGTCGCGAACACCTGGCCACAGCCGGCAAAGCTCACCGTCTCGCGTGGCGGAAGCAGCCTGGACGTCACGATGTTCGGTCGCATGCCCGTGGCAGGACAGCCGGAGAGCGCGTGGCCTGCGGTGCCCGCCGGCGGAGTGCCTCCGGACGGAGTCGCCGTGCTCTTCCTCTCGAACGACCCGGGGTCGGTCTTCAGCGAGCTGATGCTCGACGCGACGTGCCCGGTGCCCCCGGCGGTCGCGGCGAGCACGTTCCTCGACGCCACCGGGAGGTCCCAGGCGTTCCACGTCACGTCCACCGTGCCGATCAGCGCCTACGACATCGTCCCCTATGGCGGAGCGGAGAGTCACGTGCCCAGCGCGCAGCTGCTCCTGCCCACTCCGGTATGGGGAACGAACTACGTGGTGATCGCGACGCCACCGGGCACGCACTCGGCACCGGGACCGCTCTGGATGCAGATCCTCGGTCGCGTGGACGGGACGACCGTGAACGTCCTTCCCAGCGTGAGCCTGCCGGCGGGGACGGGGCTCGGCGCGGCCCCTGCCGGTGTCACGGCGACGTTCACGTTGAACGCGGGCGAGTACGCGCAGTGGCAGCTCCCTGCCGGCTCCCTCGACGCCTCGGGCACGATCCTGGACAGCTCCGAGCCCGTCGCGGTGTTCGCGGGTAATCGCTTCTACCGCGATCAGCCCGCGCCCGCGCCGGGCGGCGAGGGGACGCACCAGCAGATCTTCCCCGTCAGCGCCCTCGCGAGCGAGTACGTGGCCGCGCCTCACGACACGCGCCGCAGCGACCTTCTGCCGGAGTCGATCGCGTACCGCGTCGTGGGCATGGTGGACGGCACGGCGCTCACCTTCGATCCGCCGGTGGCCGGTGCGCCGGCGGCGCTCGCCCTCGCACAGGCGGTGGACTTTCGGGCGACGGGTCCCTTCCGCGTCCGTAGCCAGGACACCGCCCACCCCTTCGCGCTCGCGCAGACGATGACCACGGCCAACCTCCCGGGCGGCACCCGTCCCGGCGCGACAGCACCCGGCGTCGCGCCCAACCTCGGCGACGAGGAGTTCGTCGTCGTGCTCCCGCCAGCGCAGTTTCTCTCCCGGTACGTCTTCTTCACCGATCCGAGCTATCCGACGACCAGCCTGTCGATCACCCGCGTGGCGACGCCGTCGGGGTTCGCAGACGTGACGGTCGACTGCCTGGGCGTCATCGGCGGCTGGCAGCCCGCCGGAACCGACGGGCGGTTCGAGGTGACCGTGGTCGATCTGCTCCGCGCCGGGACGGCCTCGGGCTCGTGCACCAACGGATGGCAGCGCGCTTCGAGCGACGGACCGTTCGGCGTGGTCGTGTGGGGGCTCGACGCGTACTCGTCCTACGCGTACCCGGCCGGCGGGAATGCGGCCCAGATCACCACGGTCGTGGTCCCACCGATCCCGCACTGACGCCGGCGCCCGCCCACGGATGGGGCCATCGGCCGAGCGCACCGTACGCGGAGGGCGCGCAGGTGCAGGCCCTCAGCCTCCCCCGTCGCCGCGTTCCGCTTCTTCGAGCAGGGCGGCGTCGACGAGGTCCTTCTTGCGTCCAGAGGCGCGCTTGTTCGCCAGCAGCTCGTCGCGACCGATCACGTCGAGTCGTATCCCGTGGAAGTCGGCCGGCACGCGCGTGGCCCAGGCCTCCGCGAACGTGACGCCGTCGATGCCGGTGAGGATGTCGATCCTCCAGGGTTTGACGCCGAGCATGAAGACACGATCCGGCGTCGAGAGCTCCGCCGCGTCCGCGATCATTCCACCAAACCCGAAGCGCTCCAGCGCACGCAGCACGCGCGCCGCGTTGTCCACCGTGGGCTCCACGAAGACGTCGAGATCCTCGGTCAGGCGAGCCTCAACGTGGAAGGCGAGGGCGTGGGCGCCAATCAGAAGAAACCTTGTGTTCTCCGATTGAAGCGCGAGCAAGAACTCTTTCCAGTCGTCGTGGATGGTGGCCATCGTAGAGGTAGAGCCGACGCATGGATTCGACGGCTTCGAACCGGGCCCGATAGTCGCCGTGCTTCGCGTCTTCCACGTCGGCTGCACCGGACTCCGCGAGAGTCGCCGTTCGTAGCACCTTCCGGACGAAGACGGCCATCTCCAGAGGAGCCTACCTCCATGCCGGGAGTCGGGCCATCGCCGTCTCCCTTCACGGGGAGTCGAGATCGCAGCCTTCCTCCTGCGGCTCCCTACGGCGCTCGCTCGACCCGGAACAGGGCAACCTCCACGTACGGCTGCGCGTACTCGTGCCCACCCATGCTCGGAGTCGCAGGGAGCGTCGCGCTCTCGACGCGGGTGAGCCGGTGGGTGCGCTCGACCTCCGCGCACCACTCGCGCGCCTCGGCGGCCGAGCAGAGCGAGGATCGATAGTAGTGCGTGTCCGGACCGAGGGCGGCGAGATCCGGCGGCTCGACGGCGCCGTCGAGCTGACGCGCGAAGGGCGTGCCGACCTTCCAGGCGCCGTGGACCGGGAGGAACAGGCGGCGATCACCCGAGACGCCCAGGAACGCGATCGTCGCGGTCTCCGGAACGCGCTCGCGCCACGCCAGCACGAGGTCCAGCTCGCGAGCGTCCGTCGGGCGCTCGACGAGCGCGCGGCCGCGGAGCGCCGCCGAGGTCACCGCCGCGAGGACGACCGCGACGGGAGCGATCCACCGAGGCGCCCGCATCCGCGCGGGACGCCGAGCGCGCGCGACGACCGAGACGACTGCCGCGAGCGCCGGCGCCGCGAACAGCGCTGCGTACCCCTGCTCGATGGCGGCGGGCACGACGCCGAGCAAATGAGTCGCCGCTGCGGTGAGGGCGACGGCGACGAGCGCGGCGCCCCGCACGACCGCGCGCCGCCTCTGCGGCGCGAGCACCACGCACGGCACGGCGACCACCAGCGCGACCAGGACGTAATCGGCGACCCGATGGAGCGGCAGGCCGGCCCAGAACCCCGGAGTCCACTTCTTCCCGAGCTCTCCTCCGGTGAGATCGCCGAACGCGCCGACGAACCCCGCCAGCGCGAGCCCACCGATCACCAGCGCGGCCGCCCCGGTCACGCGGAGACGCGCTCGGAGGGTCCCTGCGCCGACGAGCGCGACGACAGGCAGCGCTGCAGCGGGCACCGCGGCGATGGGGTGAACGCGCACCGCCTGCGCTGCCAGCAGACCTGCCGCTGCGGCGCCGAGCAGGAATCCACGGTCCCTCACCCGAGGGCGCCAGGTGCTCCGGGCGAGCACCGCACCCGCCGCGAACAGCAGCGCGCCCGTGGTGGCGAAGTAGCTCTCGCTGCCGCCGAGGCGCGCGAGCACGGGCTCGATGGACACGGCGAATGCCGTCGCCCACGCGAGCGAGGGACGCGCGCCGCAGGCGCGAGCGACGACCCACGCGAAGACGGGGACGAGCGACGCGAGCACCGCCTGGGCCAGGAACACCGCACGATCGGGGTTCGATGCGAGCCGGGCCACCGCGCCGAGCACCTCGGCGTAGCCGGGTCCGTACACCGAGGGGGCGCCGAGCGCGTGGTCGATCCACAGCGGGCCCTGACCGTTCTGGTGGGCGAACCCGGGAGGAACGAGGAGGAGCCGCAGGATCGCCGTCGACAACGCGAGGGACGCGAGGGCGGCGGCCGTCCTCGCCGAACGCGCGGAACGACGGACGCTCAGCGCGGCGACCGCGGCCACCGCGCCGAAGAGCCCGAACCACGGAACTGGCCGCGCCGACTCGACGACGGCCGTGCCGGGCCCCTGGGGCGTGAACTCGCCCGCGAGGCCCAGTCGCGGGTCCGCCCGCACGCACGCGACCACCCGGTCGAACGTCTCCCGCACCGCCTGCGGGGCGCGGCCCCAGTCCTCGTACTCCGCCACGGGCGAGATCCCGAGCTCGCCCACCGTGGTGAACGCGTCGCGCCGCCCCCTCGCGATCTCCACGCGCACGGGCGGTCGCGCGGACATCCGAGCGCTCAACACGACACCACCGGACGGGCAGAACACCACCTCGATGCCCAGCCCCTCCCGCGCGGCGCACGCTTCCGCCCAGCGCCGGGCAGCCTCACACCCGGAGCCGCTCTTGCGCGGCGGACTCGCCCCCGCCGAAGCGGCGGCGAGGGACGTGACCGCTAGGACGACGAGCACGACGAGCGCTCGCTGAACGGTCGGGGTCGGCACGGACCCGAGGTTACCCGCGGTGGGGAGGGAAACACGCCGAAGCGCGAATTTCGGGCACGGAGACCGTGACCCGGGCATGCTGCTGCTGGCAAGTCGCGCACGAAAGGCGCACGATGCGCTCCTCGGCAGGGAGGTTTGGAGAATGAACGTGCGGTACGCGATGCTCACCGTGCTCACCGCGGGGCTCCTGGCGTGCAGCTCGGGCAGCGACGGCGGCGGATCGAAGTCCGGCGCGGCCTGCGCCGACGGCACGCCGACGGCGGGGTGCGACGCCGTCGTCGAGCCGGGTGCCGACGCCACGAGCCGAGTTCAGGCCGCGTTCATCGAGACCCGAAGCGGCCAGACCGTGTGCCTCTGCCCCGGGACCTATCCCATCGAGAGGGAGCTCTCGCTGACGATTCCGAGGGCGACCGTCCGGGGCCTGGGCGCGACGCGTGACGACGTCGTGCTCGACTTCGCATCGCAGACCGAGGGCGACGACGGGCTCACGGCCACGGCGGGTGAGCTCCTCTTCGAGAATTTCTCGGTGAAGAACACGCCGGGCAACGGCGTCGTCGTCACGGGCGTCGACGGCGTGACGTTTCGCAACCTGAAGGTGAGCTGGGACGCGGGCTCCGATCCCGCCAACGGCGCCTACGCGCTCTACCCGGTGGAATCGAACCGCGTCGTCGTGGAAGGGTCGGAGGTGGTGGGAGCCATGGACGCCGCGGTGTACGTCGGGCAGTGCACGAACGCCGTGGTCCGGAACAACGTCGCTCACGGGAGCGTCATCGGCATCGAGATCGAGAACTCGGAGGACGTGGAGGTCCACGACAACGAGGTCTACGACAACACCGTGGGCATCGCCCTCTTCACCCTGCCGCACCTGAAGCGCAAGCGGAACGTGCGGGTCCTCGTCCGCGACAACGAGCTGCGCGACAACAACCGAGCGAACTTCGCACCGATGGGTGCACTCGCCGCGAGCGTGGACGCCGGGAACGGCGTGTACCTGCTCGCGACGCAGGACACCGAGATCCGCGACAACGTGATCCGAAACAACGGTTCGACGGGGATCACGATGTTCAGCGCCGAGCTCGCCGAGACCTACGACCCGAACATCACGCCGGATCCGGAAGCGATGCGCGTCGCGGCGCGCATCCACATTCACGGCAACACGTTCGAGAGCAACGGCGGAGCCCCGAGCCCGGTCGCGCAGTTCCTTTCGGGCGGACTCCTGCAGCTCGAGGACGTGCTGTGGGACGGCGTCGAGGACGCGCCGGGTGCGGCGAAGATCTGCCTCGGCGAGGGCGACCTGCCGTCCTTCCGCAACTACGACTTCCGGAAGGCGGGGGTGAACCCGACGGACACGACGAACCACCGCTGCTCGCTACCGGAGCTCCCGTCGATCACGCCGTGAGGCGGACCGGGATCGCGCGCGTCACATCCGCTCGACGATCGCTTCGGCGAACTCCCGCGTCCCGAGGGTGCCGCCCAGGTCGCGGGTCTTGCACCCGTCGGCGAGGGCGCGGTCGTAGGCGTCGCGAATCCTCGCCGCGGCCTCGGCACACGGCGGGTCGTTCCGCGTCTCCGCCAGGTGGTTGAGCATCATGGTGCCGCTCATGACGAGAGCGAGCGGGTTGGCGACGTTCTTGCCGGCGATGTCCGGCGCCGACCCGTGAACAGCCTCGAAGACCGAGCGCTCGTCCCCAATGTTGGCGCCGGGGCAGACCCCCAGTCCGCCGACGAGCCCGGCGCACAGGTCCGACAGGATGTCGCCGTAGAGGTTCTCGCAGAGCAGCACGTCGAACCGCGAGGGGTCTTGCACCAGCTTCATGACGCCTGCGTCGATGATGTGCTCGTCGTAGACCACGTCCGCGAACTCCGCGTCCCTGACGCGGCGCGCCTCCTTGATGAACATCCCGTCGGTGAGCTTCATGATGTTCGCCTTGTGGAGCGTGGTCACCTTCTTTCGCCCGCGCTTCTTGGCGTAGGTGAACGCCCACCGGGCGATGCGGATGCAGGCCGGCCGCGTCGCGACCTTCATGGACGTGACCACCCCCTCGGTGATCTCGTTCTCGACACCGCTGTAGAGGCCCTCCGTGTTCTCCCGGACGACCACGAGATCGACGCCGTCGAACCGCGTCTTGATCCCGGGCAGCGACCTCACCGGGCGCACCGCGGCGTAGAGGTCGAGCTTCTTGCGGAGGGCGACGTTCACGGAGCGATGGCCGCTGCCGATTGGCGTGGTGCAGGGCCCCTTCAAGGCGATGCCGTGCTCGCGAATGGCGTCGAGCGTCGTGTCGGGCAGCACGTCGGAGGCGACCTTCAGCGCGGACTCGCCCGCCGGGTGCTCCAAGAACGCCACCGGGGCGCCTGAAGCCTCGATCACGCGCCGCGCGGCGCCGGCGACTTCCGGTCCGATACCGTCACCCGGAACGAGGACGACGACGTGCTCGGCCACGTGACGCTCTCAGCCGTCGCCCGCGGGCTCGGCACCGGGTGCACGCCACCGCAACCGCGGCTGTCGCGCCGCGCGAGCCTCGTCCAGGCGACCGACGCGCGTGAGCGTCGGCGCCGCACGCGCGATGCCGGGGTCGTCCTTGGCCTCCTGCTTGATGCGGATCATCGCCTCGACGAACGAGTCGAGCGTCTGCTTCGACTCGGTCTCGGTGGGCTCGACCATCAGCGCGCCGCGCACGACGAGCGGGAAGTAGACCGTGGGCGGATGGAACCCGTGGTCGATGAGGCGCTTGGCGATGTCCAGCGTCTTCACGCCGGTCTCGGCTTCGATCTCCCTGTCCGTGAACACCGCCTCGTGCATGACGTCGCCCGGGAAGCCCAGGGGGTAGTGGTCGCGAAGGCACGCCGAGAGGTAGTTCGCGTTCAGCACGGCCATGTCGCTCACGTCGCGCAGGCCTCGAGGACCCAGCTCGCGAATGTACGTGTAGGCCCGCACGAACATCCCGAAGTTGCCGAAGAACGAGCGCACCCGCCCGACGCTGTCGGGGCGATCCCAGTAGATCCGGAACTTCTCCCCGTCGCGGCGGATCACCGGCGCGGGCTGGAAGCCATCGAGGATCTTCTTGAACGCCACCGGGCCCGAGCCCGGGCCACCGCCACCGTGGGGCGTGGTGAACGTCTTGTGCAGGTTGAACTGCATGACGTCAACTCCGGCGTCTCCCGGGCGCGCACGGCCGAGCACGGCGTTCATGTTGGCACCGTCGCCGTAGACGAGACCGCCGCGCGCGTGCACCAGCTCGCACAGGCGCGGGATCGCGGTCTCGAAGAGGCCGAGTGTGTTGGGGTTCGTGATCATCAGCCCGGCCACGTCGTCACCCGCCGCGTCGAGCACGCTCGCGAAGGAGACCGGATCGACCGTGCCGTCGTCACCCGTCTTGAAGGGAACCGCGTCGAAGCCGTTGAGCGTGCAGCTTGCCGGGTTGGTGCCGTGGGCGCTCTCGGGAACGAAGATCTTCTTCGGCGAGCGACCGCGGCTCTTGTGGTACGCGCGGATCATCATCAGGCCCGTGAGCTCGCCATGCGCGCCCGCGGCGGGCTGCAGGCTCACGCCGTCCATCCCGACGATCTCGGCGAGCAGGTCCTGAAGGCGCACCATGAGCTCGAGCGCGCCCTGGGCCAGGTGCTCGGGGGTGTTCGGGTGGAGCGACGCGAAGCCACTCAGGCGCGCCGCCCACTCGTTCACCTTGGGGTTGTGCTTCATGGTGCACGAGCCGAGGGGGTAGAACTGAGTGTCGATGCAGAAGTTCCACTGGGACAGCCTCACGAAATGGCGGAACGCCTCGGGCTCGCTCACCTCGGGCAGCGCTGCGGGCGCCTCGCGCGCGAGCGATCCGAGGGCGCCCTTCACGTCCACCACCGGGACGTCCAGCGCGGGGCTGCTATGGCCGGTTCGCCCGGGGACACTGCGCTCGAAGATGGGGGGCTCCGCGAACTGAAGCCCCCGCACGGCCTCGCCGGGCATCAGCGCTCCGGAGCTTCTTCGGCAGCGCCCTCTTCACCGCCGCCCTCTTCGCCGGCCCCCTCACCGCCACCGGACGCGCCTTCGTCCCAGCCGCCGCCCGTGCTGCGGCCGCGTTCGACCTCGTCGGGGAGCACGGAGTCGGGTTCGGGGTTCATGTTGCGTTGCTTGATCCCCTTCCAGACCGTGCCGGCTTCGTTCTCCTTGAGGCCGTACTCACCCTGGATCTCGTCCTGGACGTTGTCGCCCGGCGGACGGACGTACTTGAAGTATCCCTTGCCCGAGCGGTCGGCGCCGGGGCCCACCTGGCCGATGCGATGGCTGGTCCACGAGAAGCGCAGTAGATCCCCCGTGACTTCACCGTGAAGCTCGCCCCACTCGTCGCCGGCCACGGTGCGCCACTTCGCGTTCACGGAACCCCCGTCCTTCACGAGGTGCAGGTAGCCCTCGCTCGGACTGTAGTAGACGCCGGTCCACTCGCCCCCTTCGGGCATGTCTCCCGGTTTCACGTTGGCGCGGAGCACGGTCTCCTTCTGCGATCCGCCGCAGGCTGTGGTGGCGAAGAGAGGGGCTGCCAACGCGAGCGCGAGGGCAATCCTCGGTAGAGCGCGGTACATCATGGCGGCGGACTCTACCACGGTGCCCCCGCCAGAATGGCGACCCTATCGACGAGCGCGGCGGGGAGTCGAACGCGATGGTCGAGCACCGCGAGGTCGGGGATGGCGCGGCGTTCGTCGAGCTTTGTCGCGCACTTGGCGGTCATGAGCCAGGCGTCCACCGCATGGCGACCGCGCCGCGGGCGGTCGTGATCCGGCGACAGCTCGGTCCAGACCGGCCGGATCCCCGCCGCGTGAACGGCACGAACGACGCGATGGGGGCGCGCGACCGCCAGCGAGAGTCCGACACGACGACCGACGAGCGCGCTCAGCGGCGCGACGGTATCGCCGCACCGGATCCCCGTCACGTACGACGCGAACGACGAACTCTGGCGTCCCGCAAGGTCGGCGCCCACCGGGTGCTCCTGCCCGAGCACCACGACGTCGGCGGCGGCGAGGAGCCGATCTCGGGCCGCACGCCGATCGCCGGCCGGTGGGCACGGAGCGTCCAGGGCGGAAGGCTCGTCGGCAACGAGCAGGCCGAGCGACAGGCGCTCGGGACGCGTCTGCAGGACGCCGTCGAGCACGACGACGCGCGCCACGCTCGCCGCCAGCGCGAGCGCCTGGGTACGGTCGCCGAAGAACACCGGCACGCCACACGACTCGAGCTCGCGGGCACAGAGCACGGCGTCGTCTCCGACGCGCGCCGCCAGGTCGTCCTTCGCGACGCGCCGCGCGGGGCCGGCACCGCCCCGACCACGGAAGCCGTGCCCCACCACGGCCACGGAAACCCCCCGCTGCGCGAGCTGCCGCGCGAGTTCGATGACCACCGGCGTCTTGCAGGAGCCTCCCAGGGACGGCCCGCCGACTCCCACGACGACCGCTCGCCGTGGCAGCGAAACCTGCCGGATCGGATCCGCGAGGTGCTCCCACCCGCGCGCCGCCAGCTCCGCCACCGAGCCCGCCAGGGCGCGGCGCTCGAGCATCGTCGCGACACGCCGACGGACGGCCGACGAGACGGTGGTGAGCACGCGCTTCAGCTCCCGCCGAGGAGCCTGCGGCCGAGCTGAACGCCGAGGGCACGAGCCTTCGCCACGTCGCGCGGCCAGGTGGCGCGCAGCTCGTCGTGCACCGGACGGGAACCGTCGGGCCGGGCCAGCATTCCGCGTAGCCACATGTCGTCGCCGTCACGAACGGCGTAGCCCGCAACGGGAACGTCGCAGCTCCCCTCCACCACCTCGCCGATCCCGCGCTCGGCGGCGACCGCGAGGCTCGTTGATTCGTCCGCCAGCGGACCGACGATGGCCGCCACGCGCGCGTCGTCCGTTCGGTGCTCGATGGCGAGCGCACCCTGACCGATGGCGGGCAGACAAATCTCCGGGTCCAGCACCTCGGTCGCGCGCTCGGACAGGCCCAGGCGCAGCAAGCCCGCGCGCGCGAGGACGATGGCGTCCACCTCGCCGCGCTCGCACTTCGCGAGCCGCGTGTCCACGTTGCCCCGGAGCGGCACGATGGCGAGATCGGCACGCCAGGCGCGCAGCAGCGCGGTGCGCCGCAGCGAGCTGGTCCCGACGCGGCTCTGCGCAGGCAGTTCGCGAAGCGACGCCCCGGAGCGCGCGACGACGACGTCTCGCGGGTCCTCGCGTGGAGGAACGCAGCCGATGACCAGCCCGGGCGAAAGCTCCGCGGGAACGTCCTTCATCGAATGAACGGCGAGGTCGGCTCGCCCCGAGACCAGCGCCTCCTCGATCTCCTTGATGAAGAGCCCCTTGCCGCCCACCTCCCGCAGCGCGCGATCCTGGATCCGGTCGCCCGACGTCGTGACGTGGAGCTCGACGATTTCGAGGTCGGGGCGAGCCGCCTCGAGCGTTCGTATCCACGCGCGGGCCTGCGCGAGCGCGAGCGCACTCCTGCGCGTCGCGATGGTCAACCGGGTCATCTCGTTCCGCCGCCCAGCTCGCGTCCTTCGACTTCACCGTCAGGCGAAGTCGCCGGGGCACCGTCGTCCGCGTCGTCGGACGACGTCGCTTCGGCGTCCTCGTCGCCCCCTCCGCCACCGCCGACGTCGAGCGCGAACAGATCCTCCAGCAGGGCAATCGCGTGGTCGGCGTCCGCGCCGAGCTGCCGCAACCGCACGCTGGGCTCGTGCAGCAGCTTGTTCACGATCGCCTCGGCCATGCGCTCGAGAGCGTCGCGGTCCTCCGCCCCCAGGTGCCGGAGACGTCCCTTCAAAGTGCGCTCCACCTCGGCCCCGAGGTGGCCCTTGAAGCGTTCCCGAAGGGCGACGATCGCCGGAGCGACCTCCCGCGACTCCGTCCACCTGTCCCAGCCCGCAAGTTCCTGAAGGACGATCTCTTCCGCGCGCGCCGCCTCTCGCTCGCGCACCGCAGCGGTCTCGGCGACCACCCGCGAGAGGTCGTCCACGTTGTACAGGAAGACCCCGTCGACCCCGTCGAGGCGCGGATCGACGTCCCGGGGCACCGCCAGGTCGACGAGGAACAGGCTCCGGCCCCGCCGGGCGCGGCGCGCGGCCTCCACGGCTTCGCGCGTCACGACGTGGCCCGGGGCGCTGGTGCTCGTCACCACCACGTCGGACTCGACCAGGGAGGTCGGCAGCTCCGACAGGCCGCGGGCCGCTCCGCCGACGGACGCCGCGATGGCCTTCGAGCGCTCTTCGTTCCTGCCCACGATGCAGAGCCGCGCCCCGGCCTGGGCGAGCAGCTTCGCGACGTTCTCCGCCATCTCACCAGAGCCCACCAGCGTGGCGACACGACCCCGGAGATCGTCGCCGAAGATCTGTCGCGCGAGGTCGACGGCGATGCTCGGGACGGAGACCTGCCCTTGCCCCACCGCGGTCTCCGTACGAACGCGCTTCGCCGTCCGGATGGCCCGAGGGATGGCGCCGTTCAGCACCGGCCCCACCGTGTGCGCAGCTCGGGCTGCGTCGAAAGCCGCCTTCACCTGGCCGAGGATCTGCGGCTCGCCCACGACCATCGAATCGAGAGAGGCCGCGACACGAAAGAGGTGTCGCATGGCCGCATGTCCCTCGTGGACGTAGAAATGCCGAGCGAGGCCCGGTGAACCGTCGCAGAGCGCCGCGAGCGCGGCGTCGGCCGCCTGACGCGTCGGTGTGCCACGAGGGGAGGCGACGACGAGCTCGACGCGATTGCACGTCGAGACGATCAGCGCCTCCGACACGGCGGGACGCTCGATCACGCTCGCCAGCAACCGAGCCACGCGGTCCTCGGCGACCGCGGCTCGCTCCCGGACGGCGATGGAAGCGGTCTTGTGCGAGAGCCCGACGACGACGATCACGAGCCGCCCCCGCCCGGTCGCACGACGTACACGAGGACCACCAGCAGCACGCACAGGACGCCCGCCAGGGTGCCGTAGGCGGCTCGCCGGCCGCGCCACCCGGCGACCGCGCGCAACACGAGCACGAGCGCCACGAGCACCCACGTGGAGTACGCGAGGAGCGAACGGGCCACCTGGGTCCCATCCTCGATGCGCCCGGCCCACAGCGCACCGGTGGCGATGCCGACGGTGAGCAACGGGAACCCCGCGAGCAGCAGGCGATGCTCCGTCGTGTCGAGCGCGTCGAGGGGGGGCAGGCGCGCCGACAGCGACCCGAAGCGCTTCGCCTTCAGGCGGCGCTCCTGGATCAGGTAGAAGACGCTGGTACCGCCGGCGAGCAGGAAGAAGCCGATGCCGAGCACGTTCGCGGTCACGTGGATGGCGAGGAGCGCTCCGGGGAACTCGGAGGGCTGCCCGGGCACGCGCACGAACTGCGCGCCGACGAGGAACGTGAGCGCGATGGGCGAGACGAACGCGCCGAGCGCGTGGACGCGCACCCGGAGCCGGAGCACGAGGTAGACGCCCACGACGAGGAGCGCGGACAGGCTCAGCGCGAAATGGAGCGACTCGAACGGAGACGCACCCGCCGCCCTGCTCGACGCGACGACGTGGGCGGCGTGGAGACCGGCACCGACGCCGAGGACCCACGGCGCCCACCGGGCCGCCTGCGCGGAGCCGTCGCGCCGCGCCAGGTCGACGAAGTAGAGCGTCGCCGCCACGGAGTACGCCACGACGCCGAGCTGGAAGGAGAGGCCGGCAAGCTGGTCCATCTCATTCGAGGTTCTGCAGCAGGTACTGCGCGAGCAGGTCTTCGTCGCTCCGCGGCTTCTCGCGCACGACGAGTCCACTCGACTGTGCGAGGTTCCTGGAGCGCGCGGGGTCGCCCAGGTGCTCGGAGAAGGCGCCCACCGGCGCGCCGGCGAACCCGGGAACGACCTCGTACGCCAGGTCGCCGATGATCATGCTCGAGCCGAGCAGCTCCGCGCCGAGCTCCGTGAGGAAGGCGACGGACTTCACCTTGCCGGTCAGTTCGTGCGCATCTCCCGCGCCGCTCACCTCGGCGAGCACCCGGACGGCCTCCAGGACCCGATAGCGGCGCCCCTCGCCGCGAATGACCAGGTCGCTCCCGCGAAAGTCGACGCGCTCGTGGTGGATCCACTCGTCGAGGGCTTCCTGGGGGAAGAACACGCGGTTCTTGGCCATCGCGGCGGCGATCCTAGCGCGCCCGCTGGAGCATCACCAAAGGCGGCACGCGACGGCGGCGCCGCCGCCGATTCCTTGCGACGAACCGCCCGCGGGGCACAGAGTGCGCCCGTGACGCCCTTCCTGAACGCCGTCTACGAGGAGCTCGTGGCGCGTGCGGCCTCGGAACGCTACGAGGCACGCGTGCGCGCGCTCCGCACCGCCTTCGACGTGCGCTGCGGAAGGTTCGAGCCCGACCACCCCGAGGCTGGAGCGCGAGACCGAGCGGCCTGGGAAGACCACCTCGTCGCCGGAGGGCTCGCCGTCGAGCTCGCGGAACTTCTCGACGACCCTTCGGAGCGGGAGCTGGCGCGTGATCTCGCCCGATCCCAGCGCGGGGTGTTCGAGCTCTCGGCCGAGGACGGCGTGCTCCTGGCCCGAGACCTGTGGGGCGCCGGGGTGTTCGTGATCCTCGGAAAGGACGACGTGGGGCGAGAGCTCACGCTCGGCGCCGGACGCGACTCCCCGCTCTGCCAGGGTCGCCTGCTGGGGACCCTGGACGGCTGCGCCATGCTACCGGGCACGGTGTTCCACCCGGCGGACGCGCGCGACGCCGTGGCTCGAGTCCTCGACGCGGCGCGGGCGCGGGGCCTCTCCCGCGACGCCGCCCTCGACGCGGTACTGCGCATGCAGCATCGATTTCACACTTACACGCGCGTGCGCGTCGATCTGGCCTATCGGACGGAAGCGCTGGAAGAGGGCGGGGGCACGTGACCGGCGGGGCCAGCTTCGTGGTCGCACCGAAAGCGGCGGCTGCGCCGCTCACCGCTCGTCGTCAGGGGCTCAGTAACCCTTCTTCGCGATGGCGCGATCTCCGACGGAGATCTCTCGATGGGACACGGTGACGAGCGCGACGCTGGTGTGCTCGCGCGTGCGGAGCACGCGAAGCTCCCCGATGATCTCCTCCGGAAAACGCCGCTCGTCCCCGTGGAGCGGCGTCGTCTCGACCACCACGCTCTCGGGGACGTCCGTACGGACGCGCTCGCGGGCGGAGCGGGCGGACGTCTTGAGCGAACGGCGCCACGTGTCGCCCTTCTTGACGATGAAGAGACGATTGCCGGGTTCCAGTCCATCGACGGATCCGCGGTCGATGAACACGAGCTGGTTGGCGGCCATGAAGACGTGAGGGTAGACGCTCGTCAGCACGCGGGCCTTGAGGTTCACGTCGTTGCGGCGGGGCGGCACGACGTCGAAGCGACGCCCCAGGGGGGCCACCTTCGCGCCGCGCTCGATGACGTCGAGGGACTCGACGATCTTCCCGCGCGCGATGCGCGTGCGTGGATCCCACTGATCGACCTTCACCGAGCCGAGCAGCTTGACGATCTCCCCTCGAACCTTCCGGTTGCCTCCCGCGGCCCGTGGCGTCCGAACGGATCGGAAGACGGTCAGGAGCTGTCCGAGGCGGACGTCGACGCCCGGTCGCAGGATCATGTAGACGTTGTTCCCATCGCTGAGGAGCATCTGGTCCTCGCGGGATCCGACGAGTTCGCCCCACACGTCTCTCTTGGGATCGTCGATGTAGCCTTGGTTGCGCAGGAAGACGGTGTTCGCTGGCACGAGCGCGCGCCTATCGACGAAGCCGCCACCTCGACCGTCCTCGGAGAGCGCGGCGGAGCTCTTCACCGCCGTCCCGGGCCGCATGCGCACCTGATCGCCCGGATAGATCCAGTGCGGGTTCTGGATCTGGGGGTTGTAGCTCCAGACCCTCGGCCACTGCCACGAGTTGCCGTAGTAGTTGCCGCAGAGATCCCAGAGCGTGTCGCCCTTCTTCACGACGTGAATCGGCGGCACCGTCGACTGCTTGCCCGTGAGCACGAACGAGGCGTTTCGGTCGCCGTGCACGGTGGGCGCACCTGCTCCACCGCGGTTCAGGTCGAAGCCGTCGCTCGACCGCGACGTGTCCGTGATGGCGCGGGAGCTCGAGGGCAGATGGCCTTCCAGCTCGGTGCCGGGCGCCGGGTAGCCGACCGGCGGCGTGGTCGTGGTCGTCGTGGTCGTCGAGCCGGGTGTGAAGGTGATGACGGTGGGCGAGCCGCTTCCCGACCCGCCCGGGACGGTGACGCTCTGCCCTCCCGACGAGTCGCCCTGTCCGGCGCCCGAGCCTTCGCCGCCTCCCACCTCCTGCCCGAGGGCCCCCGCAGCGACGAGGAGCGCGGCGCAACCGGCCGCTGTGGACTGGCGAATCGATCGATGACTCATGGCCTCCCTCAGCGCCGCGCCCTGGCGCGACCGGACCCACCATGTTGACCCACGCCGGCGGGAGGCGCCCGTCGAGCACCTTGCTCCTCGGCCCGAGGTTCGTCTCCGTCGATCTCCATCACCGTGGCGCCTCGGGCGCGGAGGACCGGACGGGGCGCCGACTCGTCGGCGGCCTCCGCTGGCGGCGTGGCGACCGCGACCGGGCCGGCTTCCGCCGCAGGCGCCTGGGCGGCACCGTCGGGGTCCGCGTTGCCCCCCGCCGGGCCGAGGCGAACGACCTTGAGCCGCGGCCGCTCGTCCGCGAGGGGCGCCCGGGGCTCGTCGCGCCGGGACTGACCACCCGCGCGAAGCTGCGCCTCGAGGCCCGCAACTCGATCCTCGAACAGATCCTGCTGGCCTTGAAGCTTGTTGACCTCGTCCTGTAGCTTCGCGAGTCGCTTCTTGGTGGCGTCACCGTCACCGGAGCACCCCATCGCGACCGGCGCGATGGTGAGCAAGCCGAGAACGCAGAGGCGGGAGGCCGCCAGGCGGAAGGTGGGAAACGCTCTACGCATCCGCCGGGAATCGTAGGAAACCGTGACCCCCGGGGCCAACATTCTCCCCGCCGACCGCGCGCTGGACGGCTCTCGCGGAGCGGGCTACTTATCGAAACGTCGTGCCGGTGCGCTGGAGAGGCAGGCGGAAGCAGCGTGAGGGCGTGCGCTGGAGCCAGAGGAGGGTCCGCACGATCGCAAAGTTCGAGCTGCGAAAGACGCTCTTCGTGCTGCCGAACCTCATCACGCTGGCGAGCATCTTCTGCGGGTTCAACGCAATCCGCATCTGCGCCAAGGAGAACGCGGGCATCGAGGACTTCTCGCGGGCAGCGGTCCTGCTGATCTTCGCGATGCTGTTCGACCTCCTCGATGGGCGAGTCGCCCGCATGACGCGCACGCAGAGCGCTTTCGGCCTGCAGATCGACTCCCTGGCCGACATCGTCTCGTTCGGCGTCGCCCCATCGCTGCTCGTGTACCAGTGGGTCCTCTATCGCCACCCGGTGGCGGGCCTGCTCACCGCCTTCTCCTTCACGGCCTGCGGCGCCATACGACTTGCCCGCTTCAACGTGATCAGCTCGAGCGCGACGGGAGCGCCGACGAAGCCGGGGCGCTACATCATGGGCCTGCCAATCCCCGCTGCGGCAGGGATCCTCATCGCACTGGCTTTCGCGAACAGCGCCGTGGGCGGGGCCATCGGAGCGGAGCAGAACACCGGTGCGCTCTTCGCCGTGACCATCGCCCTGAGCCTCCTGATGGTCTCGTCCATTCGCTTCCGATCCTTCAAGGACCTTCGCCTCAACACGGGCACGGTCCTGCTGGTGCTCTTCGCCATCGGGTCCTCCGTGGTCGTCGCTCGCTACACGAAGCCGCAGTTCGTCCTGGTGTGGCTGGCCTCTTTCTACGTGGCCATCGGGCTCTTCGAGACCGCGCGCGCCGTCGCTTCGCGGGTACGGAGCCCCGCCCGCCACTCGGTCCCCCCCGAAGAAGCCTGAGCCGCGCGAGACTCGATGTTCACGAAGCGGCTGCCCGCGGGCCTGTCCCATGCATGGTGATCCGCGGTCCCTCATCGGCACCCGCGTAGGGGCGTGCCGCGTCGCGCGCTGGGTCGGATCGGGCGATCTCGCGACGGTGTTCGAGGCGGACCTCGAAGGGCGGCGGGTGGCCCTGAAGATCGCAGGGACGACTCCCGAAGCCGCACGCCGCTTCGCCGAGGCCGAAGCGCGGGTGAGGGACTTCGACCATCCGACCGTGGCACGGGTCTTCGCCACGGGCACGGATGCCGCCGGCGGGTGGGTCGCCATGGAGCTCCTGGAGGGGGAGACACTGGACGAACGCCTTCGCAGGGAGGGGCGACTCACCCTCGAAGAGGTGCTGAGAACCGCCGAGGCCATCCTCGACGCGCTGGCCACCGTTCATGCGCGGGGCATCGTCCACGGCAGCGTCAAGCCGAGCCACGTGTTCGCGACGATCGACGGCGGCATCAAGCTCCTCGACTTCGGCGCCTCGACGCTTCGCGAGCACGATCCGGACGATCCCCGCGCGGCGACCCTTGCTTCCGCGTTCTGGGCCCCGGAACAGGCGCGCGCGCGCTGGAGCGAGGTGGACGCGCGCACCGACGTTTGGGCCGTGGGGGCGACGATGTTCGCCTTGCTCACGGGTGCGCCACCCCACGACGACGCGGACTCCACCAGTCGCCTCAGCCGGGCGATGGCCGACGCGCCGCCGTCGCTCGGTAGTGTGCGACCGGACCTCCCGCTGCACGTCGTCCAGAGCGTCGATAGGGCGATGGCGTATCGCCCACGCGATCGCTTCCCGAACGCGGCCGAGATGCGGCGCGCCGTCTGGCGTTCCTACGAGCGGAGCGAGGGTGCGCCCATGTCGTCACCGCGCGCGGCGCCGCCACCGCCGCCCGACGAACCGTCGCCCGCCTCGACCCCCCCCGTCGATGCCCCCGCGAACGCGCGACGCCTCCCCTCACGGCTCGCCGTGGTGATCGCGGTCGTCGTGATCGCCACGGCGGCGGCCGCGGCGGCGCTCGCCCTGGGCGGCGCCGCGCCGGTGAATGAGGGCGCTGTCGAACGCTGACCGACTGCCAGCACGCGGACCCGCGCGCGGTCCGCGCCGACGCACCATCGATCCGGGCTGCGACTCGCGCTGTCGGGTGGTAAACGTCCCGCCCCGTGTCGCTTCTTCAGGTCGGCAACGTCGCGTTCGGGTACGCCGGAGACGCGCTCTTCTCGGACGTCACATTTCGTCTGGAGCCCGGGGAGCGCGCCGCGCTGGTCGCACCGAACGGCGCCGGAAAGAGCACGCTCTTGCGAATCGTCGCGGGCGAGCTCGCCGCCGACTCGGGCCTGTGCGTCGTGCGAAAGGAGGCCCGCGTCGGCTACTACCGCCAGAGCCACGAACTGCCGGCGGACGGAACGGTACTCGACGTCTTTCTCGCGGAGTTCGCCGAACTGACGGTGCTGCGGAAGGACCTCGCCGCCGCTCAGGTGGAGGCCGCCAGCGGAGAACGCGACGTGCTCGACCGCCTCGCCGATCTCACCGACCGCTACCAGCACGCCGGGGGACACGAGATGGAGCACCGCGTGGAGGTCATCGCATCGCGGCTGGGGTTCGCGACCCAGGATCTGGAGCGTCACGTGGAAAGCCTCTCGGGCGGAGAGCGAGGACGCGTGCGCCTCGGCGTCGTACTCGCCACGGAGCCCGATCTGTTGCTCCTCGACGAGCCGACGAACCACCTGGACCTTCAGACCATCGAATGGCTCGAGCGACACCTCGTGTCGATGCGGTCCGCGGCGCTCGTCGTCTCCCACGACCGTGCGTTCCTCGACGCGGTCTGTCCCACCACGCTCGAGCTCGGCCGACGGCAGCTCCGCGAATATCCCCTGGCGTTCAGCGCGTACCACGAGGCGCGCGCCGAGGACCTCGAACGCGAGCGTGAGCTCGCGGCTCAGCAGGCCGCGTTCGTGGAGAAGACCGAGGACTTCATCCGCAGGAACATCGCCGGACAGAAGACGAAACAAGCGCAGGCGCGCCGCAAGATGCTCGACAAGCTGGACAGGGTCGAGGGCCCCGAGGACGTCTGGGCCGTCGCCGGCCGCGTTCGATTCCGATTCGCGCCCGCTCCGAGGAGCGGCGACATCGTCCTCGAAGCCAAAGGCCTCGGCGCC
The DNA here is from genome assembly GCA_964487605.1 of uncultured Polyangiaceae bacterium. GTDB lineage: Bacteria > Myxococcota_A > Polyangia > Polyangiales > Polyangiaceae > JAJDAH01. The sequence continues at coordinate 103,557 of CAZARU010000006.1, read as the reverse complement.
GACCGCGGTGAGCGCACGCTCTTCTCCGGGCTCGATCTCCTGATCCGCCGGGGCGACCGCATCGGCGTCGTGGGCCGAAACGGCAGTGGCAAGACGACGCTGCTGCGCCTGCTGGCCGGCGAGGGTTCGCCCGAGGACACGGGGCACGTCCGACGGGGCACGAACCTGGTCGAGGGGTATTTCGACCAGCACCTGGGGTCCCTGGACGCGACCAGGAGCTGCATCGCGGAGGTTCGGAGCATACGCGGAGACTTCAACGAGGACGGCGCACGGAGCTACCTGGCTCGGTTCCGCTTCTGGGGCGACGACCCGTTCCGCCGGGTGGCGAGCCTGTCCGGCGGCGAGCGGAGCCGACTCGCCCTGGCGAAGCTGCTGCTCGAACCGCGGAACCTCCTGTTCCTGGACGAGCCGACCAACCACCTGGACGTACCGGCCGCGGAGATCCTGGAAGAAGCACTCGTCGGGTTCGAAGGGACCGTCGTCCTCGTGTCGCACGACCGCCGGTTCCTCGAGAACGTGACGACGCGCACTCTGTCGATCGGCGAGGGCATGGTGGACGTGTACGAGGGGGGATACCGCGACTACCAGGAGATGCTCGTCCGGCGCGAACGAGCCGCGAGCGAGGCCGACGCGGAGCGACGCGCGCGTGAGGAGAGCGAGCGACGCCGCGCTCGAGCAGACGAAGGAACCGCGGGCGGAAAGCGCCGTGACGAGCGACGTGCGGCACGCGAGTTCGAGCGAAAGACACGCCGCGTGAAGGAGCTCGAGCGGGCCGTGGAGCAGGGCGAGCAGCAACTCTCGGAGCTTCGCGCTAGACTGCGCCAGGCTCCGGGAGAGGACTGGGAAGCATTGAGCAAGATGGCGGGTCGGGAGCGGGCACTGGCCGCGGAGGTCGAGCGGAACGTGAACGAATGGGAGCGGCTCTCCACGGAGGTCGCACGCGCCGGTGGCGCAGCCCCTGGCGCTACGGATGGCGACGCTTGAAGCACCTGTCCTTCCTGCTCGTGCTCCTGGTCCTCGCCGCGGCGCTGTCGACGGGCTGCCGCGGTGACGGCGAGGACTCCCCGACCGCCGGAGACACGCCCGCGCAGGGGGAGCTTCCGCCGCTCGACCTGGACGACGAGACGCGCGACCTCCTTCTGACGTGGGTGGACGAGAAGGGAGACTTCCACGTGGTCCAGCGGATCGCGGACGTCCCCCACGAGTCCAGGAACCCCGTTCGGGTGGTCGTGACCACGATCACGGATGGCACGGGTGATCTGGTGTACGTCGCGGACCTGACCGCGAAGCGGCCCGACGGCAAATACGCCGTGAAGTCCATGACGCGCTCGGCGTGGGACGACGTCGCGGCGTCACGCCGCAAGTCGCGGATCGAGGCCCTGGCACCTGCGCCGGTTCCGTCGGGCTCGGCTGCCGCGCCCCCCGCGTCGGCCGAGCCCGTGGGAAAGCTCCAGGCCGTGGTCTACGGCGCGGATTGGTGCAAGCCCTGCCACGACGCGGAGCGCCACCTCAAGCGGCGTGGAGTGAGCGTCACGAAGAAGGACGTGGAGAAGAGCAGCGTCGCCCGCAAGGAGATGGAGCTGAAGCTCGCGAAGATCGGTCGCGCCGGCGCGTCCATACCGGTGATCGACGTCATGGGGCAGGTGATCGTCGGGTTCAGCACGCGATCCCTCGACCTCGCGATCGCGCGCGCTCGCGAGGCCGAGACCCTGTGAGGTCGCGACGATGTCCGTCTTCTTCGACCCTCCCCCGGAGCGCCCTGATCCGAAGCGCTTGCGGAGCGGCAAGCCCGACCTGCTGGAACGCCTGCCTCTGTGGTTCGGATCGTTCGCCTGGGTGGTCACCCTCGTCGCGCTCGCCGTGGCCAGCCGTGCGCGACCGCGACGCTACGTCCTGTTCGACACCATGTTCGGCGTCGAGCGTACGGGCGCGTGGAATCAGGGCCTCCTCGACGTCGCGGCGGTGCTCCTCGTCATCACGCTCGTTCTGGTGGGCGTGGGCCTCTGGGCGAACTCGAAGCGTCTGAAGCGCGAGGACGACCAGGTGCGCCTCCGCTTGATCGTCGCAGGTGCCGTCTCGGCCTTCGGGATTGGCGTGTACTGGGTGACGACCGAGTAGCCCTCGCGTGCGCCGCGCTGCAGGAGGTGCCCGGGCGTCTACGAAGCCGCCGCAGCGGAGGCCTGGGCCGGTCGAGAGGTCCGGAACACGTAGGGCAGCACCCGTCGCTGCCAGTCGATGTCGGGCCGGTAGTGCTGGAACATCCCGCCAAGCAGCCCGAACACGCGCCCGAGCATCACGAACTCCGCCGGAATGCGGGTGACCGGATCGCGGCGCATCGCGGCGAGGACGTCGGCGGAGCTCTCGAGCAGCTCCTCGCGGGTCGGCCAGTGCACCTGGCCACCGGCGAGGGCCTGACGAAACTGTCGCAGCAGGACGTCGGAGAAGGCGAGCAGCGTGTCGGGGCTGCCGCTGGCCGTCTCGAAGCCGAGCTCGGCGAGCCAGTGCGCGACGGTCGCAGAATCGCCGGTCATGGCTGCGGCGAGCACGGCGCCGAACGCGTCGCGAGTCGTCGGCGGCATGACCTTGGTGCATCCGAAGTCCAGGAGCACGAGTTCGCCCGAGTCGGTCACGAGGAAGTTGCCGGGGTGAGGGTCGGCCTGGAACGCGCCGTCTCCGAGGACCTGCGCCAGGTACACCTCGAGCAGCCGCCCGAGCAGATCCGACGCTGCGGCACGTTCGGCAGGCCCCCCAGCCGCGAGCTCGTCGAGAACGGTGGTGATCTTGCGGCCACGAACGAACGGCGTCGTGATGACTCGGGCCCCGCAGAGCTCGGGGATGGGGAGCGGTACCACCACGCGCTCGACGCCGGCGAGCACGCTGGCGCCGTGGGCTGCCGCCTTTGCCTCGCGTGGGTAGTCGAGCTCCTCCATGACCATGGCGCGAACTTCGGCCATGATGCGCGCGTAGTCGCCGATCGGGAGCAGCGACTGCATGCTCGCGACGAAGGCCTGCATCATCGAGAGGTCCATGGCGATCCAGCGCTCGACACCAGGGCGGCGCACCTTCACGGCCACTTCGCGTCCATCGCGGGTGACGGCGCGGTGAACCTGACCGATGCTCGCCGCCGCGACGGGGTCGTCGTCGAACGTGTCGAAGACGTCCGCGATGGGCGCCCCGAGATCCTCTTCGACCACCTTTCGGACCAGCTCCTTGGGAACCGGCAACGCCTGATCCTGCAGCCGCGAGAGCTCCATGATCCACGCCGCGGGCAGCAGATCGGGCCGTGCGGAAAGGAGCTGTCCGACCTTCAGGAACGCGCCCCCCTGCTCGAGGCTGACCTGAGTGTAGCGGCGGGCGTTGGTGCGGTGCAGGCCATCCAGGAACGCTCGGGAGTCGTCTCGGGTCATGAGGCGCGACGCCAGCGCGTGCACACGGTAGCCGAGCGCCATGCGTCCGAGCATGAGCGCGATGCTCGCCGCTCGCTGCGTCGGCTCGAGCAGTACGGGCGACGTGCGGCGGAGCGCTCGACGCACCGCAGGCGCGTGCCCCGCGGCCACATCGACGAGCACCTCCTGCACGACGCCAGCGAGGAGGCGCGACAAGAGCCGCACCGCCAGGGCGGAGAGGCGCGCGGCGCCGGACGAACCCCTGGCGCCCGCGCGCAGCGCCTGCTCCAGCTCGACCGCGCCGTCTCCCGCCCGCGCGGCGGACGCGGCGCCCGCGACCGTCCCGGAGTCTCCGGGGGCTTCGCGCCGCGGGGCGCGGCGACGGCGGCGTCGCTTCGTCGTCTCGGAGCTTGCATCCATGCCGACGGTCTACACTGTGACAGTTCTGACTGTCAACTATTGATGCGACGGGGGCGACTTCCCCGACCCCGACGGGCGGCGCCCCTGTCGGCGGGCCACGGGGTCACGTCGAGATCGTGGCCGTGAGCGCGACCCAGTCCGCGCTGGCCGGCAGCCGGCCCTCGGCGCGGTCCGGTCTGCCGCCACCGCGGCCGCCGGTCTCGCGAGCGACGCGCACCAGAAACGCGCCACAGTCGAAGTCGGAGCCAGGACCGCGCTGGGCGATCACGTGAAGCCCCTCGGCCGTCGCCCCAGCGATGAGCGCGACCGCGCCCGGGCGAACGGCGAGCCGCGAAGCGAGCGAGCGCAGGTCGTCGAGCGCCAGATCGTCGAAGCGCGCGACCACGGGGCGTCCTTCGGCAGCCTGCGCCAGCTCGGCCGCGATCCGCTCGGTCAGCCGCGCGCGGGCGACTCCCAGTGCGGCACGGGTGGCGTCCAGGTCGCGCGACGTCCGGGCGACGGCGTCCGGGACGTCGTGCGGCGCACACGTCATGGCGCGGCCCAGCCCGCGCAGGACGCGGGACTCCGAAACGAGGTGCTCGCGCGCGCGGCGGCCGGCGTGGAACTTCACGCGCGTCCCTCCCTTGTACCGCTCCGAACCCACGACCCAGACGAGCCCGATCTGCGACGTGCGCGTGCAGTGGGTACCGCCGCACGGGGACACGTCGAAACCGCCGATGTCGACGACACGAACCCCCTCGGTCACCGTCGGCGCGCGCCGCAGCGCGAGGTCCGCCAGCTCCGCCGGATCCGGGAACCACGCGCGGACGGGGAGGTCCCCATCGACGACCGAACCAGCGAGCGTCTCGGCGTCGGAGAGCAGCGCGTCGGAGACGTCGGCCCGATCGACGTCGATGGTGCACAGCGTCTCACCGAGCCGCGACGACACCGTCTCTGCTCGGGCCACCTCCCAGAGCGCTCGCGACAGCACGTGTTGTCCCGTGTGGAGCGCGCGATGGATCCTCCTGCGTTCACCGTCCACCGCGCCGTGGACGGTCTCGCCGGGCGCGACCGCGAGCCGTTCCACCAGGTGCCGGACGACCCCGCGCTCGTCGACCTGGACGTCCACGACCCGCGCCGCCCCCAGCGCGCCGTGGTCCGCCATCTGCCCGCCACTCTCCGGATAGAACGCGCTTCGGTCCAGGACAACCCAGGCGCGATCCTCCGACCGGTCGACCGCGACCACCGTGGCATCGAACTCGAGGAGCAGTGAATCGTCGTGGTGCAGCCGTTCCGTGGGGGCCATGCGGCGTCGTTAACTCGAAGACGAAGGCGCGTCGACATGGGCGCCCGCGCGGCGGAAGCCGACGCTTCCGCCGCGCTCGCGCGACCTTCACTCGCTGCCGGGACACGCAGCGGCGGACAGCGCCACCGCGAGACCCTCGACCTTGTCGTTCTCGATCTGTGCCTCGGCTTCCCCCCAGAGCTCGCCCTCCGTGCACTTCCCATCGCCATCGGCGTCGGCGATCGCCACGACGACCAGAGCGTCCCCTTCGATGGGCACCGTCTCGGTGAACGGACCGAGGCCGGCGAGGGTGGCGTCGTGGATCAGGCTTCGCTCGGCCTTCTCGCCCTCACCCGTGAGCTCGTAGAACGAGATCAGGATGTCGCCCTGGACGGAAGCAGGCGCGGTGATCTCGCCCGAGACCTCCACGTCTCGCCCCGAGCTGCATCCTGCCATCACGAGCATTCCAAGAACCGTGGTCGAGAAAAGAAATCGCATGTTCATCACTTCCTCCATCGAACGCGACGAACCGCGCTCGTCGTGCGGGGGGAAGAGCAACGCGCGTGCCATTCACGGAAATCGCGAGACTCGCGCGCTGGGCGCCACATCGACGCGTAACGCCGAGCCTCGCGCGTGTCCGGCGGCGCCGAATTGCCACACGTCTCGCCCATCTCTCGGGGTGCGTCGCAGCACAGCGTGCCGACTCGGCACACTCGACGCGCAGCTCGGGGAGCAGCGACGGCGACGCGTACGCAGCGAGGAACTCCGAGCGGGACAGGAGCCCATCCGAGGGGTTCTCCCCGCACGGGCCCACGGACCGACCCGAGGACTGGCGGCCTGCGGGCGAAGCGCGCCGCCCGCGTGCGTGCCGATTTTATGGTCGCAGTTTCCATGGGTTACGGCCTTTTCGAGACGATGCGGCCTGAGGTCGAGCTTGTAATCATACGTTCGATTGATTATAGACCTCGCCGTGGCTCGACCTGCCAACGCCGACAGCGCCGAGACGCGCCGACGAATCCTCGACAGCGCCCTCGGGCTCTTCGCCCTGCGTGGGCTCGCGGGTGCGTCGGTCAGGGACATCGCCCGCGACGCATCGGTGAGCCTCGCGATGGTGCATCACTACTACGGCAGCAAGGACGACCTCTACGCGAGCTGCATCGACGCCATGTACGCCGAGCTCACCGAGATGCGCGGCGAGCTGACCGCGTCGCTCGCCCGCGGCGGCCCTCTCGACGATCTGATCGAGCACGCCGTACGGACCGCCTACCGCTTCGCGCGCCGCCACCAGGTCGCGGTTCGCCTGCTCATGCGGTCCGTCGTGGAGACGGGCGAGCTGGACAGCGAGCGTCGCGAGACGGCGCAGCGCCCCTTCCTCGATCAAGTGAGCGCGGCCCTGGCGAACGGCACTGGAAGCGCCCCCGCGTCGCTGCGCCTGCCGCTACAGACGATGTCGTTCGCGGTCGCCCGCTATGCCATCAGCAGCGAGCGCGAGCTCGAGCTGGTGACGGGCCACGCATCGAGCGCCGCGCTGCGCGCGGCGGAGGACCACCTCGTGACCCTGGCCCGGGCGCTGTTCCCGGCCTCCACCAAGAAGCGGTGAACTCATGGAAGCGACGATGACGGCCCCCTCCCCTCCGCCCGCTGCAGCGCGAACGAAGAGCGCGCTTCCGCTCACCACCCGTTTCGAGCTGGGAGACCGGATCACCGCGGAACAGCAATCCTTCCTCGACGAGCACGGGTTCCTGGTGTTCGCCAACGTGCTCACCCTCGACGAGGTGGAGCGCGTCCGAGCCGAGATCGTCGCCATCGAGCAGCGCTGGGTGGCCGAGGGGCGGCGTCAGGTCTTCGGGATCCCCCTGTTCATCGGCGAGTACGAGGGACGGCCGTTCATTCAGCGGTTCCCGTTCAGTTCGTGCTTCTCCGACTACATCCGGGCGCTCGTTCGCGACGAGCGCTTCCGCCCCGTCCGGGGACTCGTCGGCGAGGGCACGCGCGTGGGAGACGAGGAGAAGGACGGCGTCGTCATCAATCGCAACATGAACGTTCCGGGCAGCGCCTACCCGCGCCTCGGATGGCACACCGACGGGCTTCGTGACCTGTTCTACCTTCGAATGCCGAAGCAGATGCTCAACGTCGGACTCCACTTCGACCACATCAGCGCCGCAGACGGCGGCCTGCGGCTCATCCCGGGCACGCATCGGCAGAGCTTCTGGCAGATGTGCTTCCACAAGATCTACTTCGTGACGCACCGACCCGATCCACGCGAGATCGCCGTCGAGACCGAGCCCGGGGACCTCACGGTCCACGACGGTCGCCTCTGGCACCGGGTCCAGGCGTCGCCTCACGTCGGAGCGCGCAGCCTCCGCCGCTCCATGTACGTGCCGTACCTCACCGACGAGTACTCGCCGAAGGGCGAAGGCAGTCCGACGCCCCTCTATCACCACCTCGGCGTCGCCCTGCGACGCCTCAAGCGGCTCGCATCGCGCCCCGGCTGATCCGCCTCGAGTCGGAGCGGACGGGACCGGGAGCGACGGATCCGCCACCGCCGCGTTGGGGTAGGATGCGCGCGTGAAGCGCGCCATCGAGTGCTCGTTCGACGGGCTGCCGGGTCCCACGCACCACTTCGGAGGGCTGAGCCCTGGGAACCTCGCTGCGCAGGCCCACGCGGGCGAGATTTCGAATCCGCGCGCGGCGGCCCTGGAGGGACTCGCGAAAATGCGCTTCGTCGCGTCGCTCGGCGTGGCCCAGTACGTTCTGCCGCCCCACCCCCGCCCGGACGTCGCCACGCTGCGTCGCTTCGGATTCACGGGCACCGACGCGGAGGTGCTCGCACGGGCGCTCCGGGACGCTCCCGGGCTGCTGAACGCCTGCAGCAGCGCGTCGGCGATGTGGGCGGCGAACGCGGCGACGGTCGCACCGTCGGCGGACACGGAGGACCGGCGCGTCCACCTCTCGGTGGCGAACCTGGCGACCATGTTCCATCGCAGCCTCGAGCCACGCACCACGCTGGCCGTCCTCCGGCGCGTCTTCGCCGACGCGCGGACCTTCGCGGTGCATCCGGCGCTGCCGGCTCACCAGGAGGTGGGTGACGAGGGCGCGGCCAATCACACACGGCTGGTCACGACGGGCACGGCGCTGCATCTCTTCGCCTGGGGGCGCGCCGCAGCGGACCGAACCGAGGGCCCGCGGCGCTTCCCGGCGCGGCAGGCGCGCGAAGCCAGCGCCGCCGTGGCGCGCTTGAACCGACTACCCGAAGCGTCCGTACTCCTCTGGCGCCAGGACCCGGAGGGCATCGACGCGGGCGCGTTCCACGCGGACGTGCTGGCCGTGGGGGCGGAGGGGTTCTTCATGCTGCACGAGCGCGCGTTCGTCGAGACCGAACGACTCCTCGGCACGCTCGCGCACCGGCTCGGGGACGGCTTCACCCACTGCCTCGCGACCGAGAGGGAACTTCCGCTCGCCGACGCCGTGGCCGCCTACCCCTTCAACTCGCAGATCGTGCGCGCGCGGTCCGGCCTCGTGGTGATCGCACCCGAGGAGGCGCGAGAACGGCGCACCGCGCGCGACTTCCTCGAGCGGGTCGTGGCGGAAAGCAATCCGATCGGAGCCGTCCACTACGTGAGTGTGAACGAGTCGATGAACAACGGCGGAGGCCCCGCGTGCCTTCGCCTTCGCGTCCCCCTCACCGCGAAGGAGCGCGCCGCCCTCGGCGCCCGCGTCGCCCTCGACGACGCCCTGGGGAGAGCGCTGCAGGCGTGGATCGAGGCGCACTATCGAGATCGCCTCGCGAGCGCGGATCTCGCGGATCCGGCGCTTCTGGAGGAGACGCGCGTCGCCCTCGACGCGCTCACCACGCTGCTCGAGCTCGGAAGTGTCTACGACTTCCAGCAGGCGCCCTGACGCCGCTGGACGTCAGCGCCGCTCCACGCCGACGATGTGCTCCCACCCGAGCGCCCCCGGGGCGGTGACGACGACGACGGGCGAGCCCGGCGGCAGCCCGTATAGGCTGGGTTCGAACGCGCGAACTCCCTCGAGGCGAACGCTCTCCTCGCCGCCCGCGGATCGCCACGAACGGAACACGGCGCAGGAGCGGTGCTTCGTGCACTTGCGGAGCTCGACGAACTCCGTCGGGTGACGAGCGCGAGGTCCGGCGTCGAGGATCACGTTCGCGCTGACGATGACGCCGATTCCCCAGAATGGCGCGGCGACCCAGGGCGCGAACTGCGCGGCGGGGTGCAGACGCCGAGTTCGCGGGCCACGGCGCCGGCGCCACACCAGCAGCGGGTGAACGACCGCCATGCCGAGCGCTGCCGCCACGGCGAACAGGCTCGCGTCGAGCGGCGCGAAGAGCACCCACGCGGGAAGCGCCGGCAGCATCGCCACGACCAGCGCCACCCAGACGACGATGCTCCACGTGGAATCGCTCTTCGCGTCGGTCGAGCGCGTCGCCGTCATCGAGTCCGCGCCGCACCGTCGGGTCGGATGGCGCGGAGGTGGGCCACGTCGCTTCGCCGCACGGTCCAGGACGTCGATCGCGAGCGCATGCGGCGGCGAACGGTAGCCGAACGTGACGCCCTTGCCACGCGCTCGCGCGGTCGGGGCACCGAGGCAGCTCGATCGCGGCCACGCGTCGCGGCGCGGCGCCCTGGCGAAGGCGCCACGCCGGTACGCCACGAAGGACCCGTGTCAGCCGGCCGGGGACAGTGCGATGGGATAGACCACCGTGACGATGCCGCCCTCCGGCTTCGCGAAGCTGAGCCCGTAGAACGACCGGACGATGCAGCTCACGACGCCCGAGTCGGGAAGATCCGACCCGCCGTTGGCGGCCGTGGACACCGCGCCCTCGCGATCGATGGTGAAGCGTACCGTCACGCGGCCGGCGAGGTTCGGGTTCGCGTCGAGCCCCTTCTGGTAGCAGAAGCGGAACGCACCGTACTGTGCACGGACGGTCCTCTGGATGGTCTCGGGCGGGAGCCGACCGGACACCGAGGTGATCCCCTCGGGCGTCACGCGCGGCGAACGCGTGACGTGCCCCTTGCCGCGAAGCCGGCCGTGGTCGTTTCCGAAGCCGTCACCGTCCTGCAGACCCGCCCCGTGCCCGTAGGTCCCGATGGCGCCGAGGCCGATCCCGATGCCTCGCCCACCCGAGGCCTCGCCGAGACCGGTGAGCCCTAGCCCATTCTTCCCGTAGGCCTCGCCGAAATCGTCGCCCCACATCTGTCCGAGGAACGACTGCGCGTCCCTGCCGACCGCCGCGTTCGATCCCCAGACCGCCGTGGGCGCGAGCGCGCCGGACGCCGCCGGGCCGAGGAGCCCGATCATCGACTCGCTCACGAACTGGGCGTAGGCCGTCTCCTTGGGGATCTCCGGCTTCGGGTTGTCCTTGGGCCCCTGGTGCGACCACTTGCGGTTCTGCTCGCGACTCGTTTCCTTCCCGGTCTGACCCTCCTCGCCGGCAGCGCGGCTTCCTGTGCCACCTTCCGACTCGCTGGCTGCGCGGTCGTCGGCCGCTTCGTTCCGCTCGAGTTCTTTCTCGGCCGATGCGGCGAGCATCTGCTGGATGTAGTGGATCTGGTCCTTGTCCGGCCCCTCGTCGTCGGTGAGCCCCATGGGCGGCACCATGTAGGCGAGGGCGGCCACGAGCGCCGCGTTGGCGAACAGCGTGCCACCGAAGTAGCCGACCACGGTCCGGTCGAAGGCTGCGGCCAGACCGCGGCGCGTGGGCTTGCCCGCTGCCACGGCCGCGACCTGGATCACGAGAGGCCCCACGTGGACCGTCGCGCGAACCCCCGCGGCGAGCGCGACTTCGCGCGCGCCGGCCAGCTCCGCGCACGGCTCTCCTGCCGCGGGCCCCGTGACGTCGGCCAGCGCTCCCTGGGCGTCTCGAAGCATCGCGCGAGACTCGCGAGGAACCACGACCCGTGCGCCGCGCTCGTCCACCAGCACTACCGGTGCGCGACCAGTACCGAGCACCTCGGCCGGAACGAGGAAGTCGTTGTGGAGCTTGGCGTGCTCCGCCTCACCCACGTAGAAGCTGCGCGGTGGTGTGAGGTGCGCCACGTGCAGTACGGTGGTCCCCCAGAGGATCATCACCTCGAGCGAGTCGGTGCCGGGTAGTTCGACCTCCGACGGATCGACGTCCGGGGCCGTCTTGACGAGGGCGTAGCCCACGTCGCTCGTCCGGTCGTCACGCTCACGCGCATCGACCAGCGGCGGTCCGAAGGGAGCGACCTTCGCGCGGAAGGGGTTGGCGTCGGTGCAGGCGGTGAAGTCGATCGGGGCGATGGATGTCATGGCAGTCCTCGAGTGACGACGCGGCTCGTTCCGCGTCGGATGGGGCGCTTCGCGCGGGGCGCTCGGCGGCGTTCTTCGTCGTCGGGTCCCGTCCGGCTCCTTGTGCCGAGCAACGGCGAACGACGTGGGTGAAGGGCTTAGACAGGGTCCCCCCCGGTTGGTTCCCGGTCAATTTTTGCGGATTCGTCGGTGTTTTCCGGTCCCGCCCGGCGGCCGCAGGCGGATCGAGGTCCTACGCTCGCGCGCGCGGGTCCCTTCCCCACCAGCGCCAGAGCGAGGCGCTACGGAGGTCTCCTTGCGCCGCCTCGGCGCGCCTGCCAGTAAGGAGCCGAAGCGCCTGCGCGGCGTGCCCCGGGGCGGGGAGATGGAGCCAGCAGATGTCGTCTTCACGCCCCGTGTACGTCGGATGGCTCGCACTGTTCATCGTGGGCTGCGGCAGCGACGAGCGCTCCCCGAACGGAACGACCACCCTGCTCGCTCCTCCGGAACCAGGCCGTGGCGTGCAGTTCACGATGTCCACCACGATTCCCCCCGGCAGCGAGACCGAGAAGTGCCAGTTCGTGAAGTCCGGCGACACGGAGCTGTGGGTGAATCGCGACGAGGTCCGGTTCACGGAAGGAAGCCACCACTTCATCCTCTTCGAGACCAGCTACGCCACGATCCCGACGGCGGCGCGCGATGGCAGGACCGTGGACACGTCCGGCGTCTTCGACTGCCCCGAGGGACCCCAGTCCGACTGGGACGCGACGGGATTCCTGGGCGGCTCGCAGAACGCCGCCGGTGACTCGGCGATCAGGTACCCCGAGGGGATCGCCTTCCGGATTCCACCACAGAGCGTGCTGCTCATGAACGCGCACTACATCAACACCGACGACGAGCCGCTCGACGTCGACGTCGCCATCAACCTGCACACGATCCCGGAGAGCGAAGTGACCGAGGAGGGGGGCATTCTGTTCTGGTACGACCCCTTCATCAGAGTGCCCGCCATGGGATCGTCGCGTGTCCGCGCCGGTTGCCGCGTCGGGGACGACATCCAGGTCGTCGGCGTGCAGTCGCACATGCACCGTCGTGGCACGCACTTCGTCGCCGAGACGGTCCTCGGAGGCGCCCGCCAAACCATCTACGAAACCACGGAGTGGGAGGACGTCCCCGTCGTCGAGTTCGAGCCGGCGCTGCAGGTGCCGGGCGGCACCCGGGTGGAGTACCAGTGCTCGTACGACAACCCCGAGCGCAGGGACGTCTATCAGGGGTTCACGACCAAGGACGAAATGTGCGTGCTCGTCGGCACCTACTACCCGCGACGCGAGGGGGTTCAGTCGTGCTTCGGCGACTTCTGGTGGGAGGGTCAGGGCACCAAGAGCTGCAGCGAGAGCCTCGCGTGCCTGCAGGGCGCGTTCCTGGGCGCCGAGGAGGAGATGTTCCCGGCGATGTCGAACTGCGTTCTCGACACGTCACCGGCGGAGTCCGCCGCGCTGAGCGCGGCGGTGGGGTGCCTCTTCTCGAACTTCATCGCCGGCGACGGCACCGAGAGCCCGGCGGAAGCCTGCGCCGAGCAGTTCGCCGCGTGCAGCGGCGGCTGAAGCCCCGACGCCTCAGAGCGCGATGCCCGGCGCGGGGAACGACACGCAGAGTTCCTTCACCTCACCCGCGACCCGCGCCACGACGTCTTCGTCGGAGACGTGGCTCACGACCCGGTCCATCCAGGCCGCGAGCTTCTTCATCTCGTCCTTGCCCATGCCGCGGGAGGTGATCGCCGGTGTGCCCAGGCGAAGTCCCGACGGATCGAACGGCTTTCGCGGATCGAAGGGGATCGAGTTGTAGTTGGCGACGATTCCGGCGCGGTCGAGGGCCTGGGCCGCGACCTTGCCAGGGACGTTCTTCGGCGTGAGGTCGAGCAGCACCAGGTGGTTGTCGGTACCGCCCGTGATGCAGGCGAAGCCGTGACTCGTGAGTTCCTCGGCGAGGACCTTCGCGTTCGCGACGACGCTGCGGGCATATTCGACGAACTCCGGGCGGCTCGCTTCGTGCGCCGCGACGGCAATTCCCGCCGTGGTGTGGTTGTGGGGGCCACCCTGGAGGCCGGGGAACACCGCCCGGTCGATGGCCTTGGCGTGCTGCTCCTTGCAGAGGATCATGCCGCCGCGGGGTCCGCGAAACGTCTTGTGCGTCGTGCTCGTGACCACGTCGGCGATGCCGATGGGCGACGGGTGAACGCCCGCGGCGACCAGGCCCGCGATGTGCGCGATGTCCGCGCAAAGGACGGCACCGACCTCGTCGGCAATTTCTCGGAACTTGTCGAACTCGAGGACGCGCGGGTACGCCGTGGTGCCGGCCCAGAGGATCTTCGGCTTGTGCGATCTGGCGAGGGCGCGCACCTCGTCGAAGTCGATGCGGTGATCGTCGCGGCGAACACCGTAGCCGACGCTGTTGAAGTACTTGCCGGTGATCGAGACGTTCCAGCCGTGAGTCAGGTGCCCGCCGGCGGGCAGCGCGAGACCCATGACGGGATCGTGCGGCGCGCAGAACGCGAGGTACACGGCCAGGTTGGCGGGACTTCCGCTGTACGGCTGGACGTTGACGTGGTCGGCGCCGAAGAGCTTCTTCAGGCGCGAGATGGCCAGGTTCTCCACCGCATCGACGACCTGCTGACCCTCGTAGTAACGCTTTCCGGCATAGCCTTCGCTGTACTTGTTGGTCAGGACCGAACCCGTCGCCTGGAGCACGGCGCGTGACACGTAGTTCTCCGACGGGATCAGCCGCAGCTTCGTGTGCTCCCGCTCCTCTTCCTGACGGATGAGAGCCGCGATCTCCGGGTCGGCTCTCTCGAGCGAGGGATCTCTTTCCGGCGTGGTCATGGCGGACGTCTACCGTCGGCCACGCCGCGCAGCAACGACCCCGCGCCCGACGGCCCCGTGGGAACGGTCGTCGGCGCCGGGCGCGCCGGCGCCTTCTCGTGCCGCTTCCCGGGCCGCCACCAAATCCGCTGAAGTCCTGCACAATCCGCGTCTCGATCCACGGGGCTCTCTCGACGAGCCGAACCCACCGACTACACTCGCGCCCGCAATGTCCGACGGGGGAGCTCCTAGCAAGAACTCCGCGCCCGTGCCCTCCGGCACGGACCTCTCGACCGGGTCGGAAGCCCGGGCGGCGGCGGTGCGCGCGGCGACCGTTCAGGCCGACGCCGTGTCGCTCGACGCCGACGTCGTCGAGGTTCCGGACGACAGCGCGCCGCCGAGCATCCCATCGTTCGCGCAGGTGTCGGGTGGCCTCCCGGCCAGCGGAGCGCCCGGACCGGCGGTCATGGTGCTGCCGGGGCACGTCATCGCCGATCGCTACGAGGTGCTCGACGTCCTCGGCGAGGGCGGCATGGGCATCGTCTACCGCTGCCGTGACCTGTCGAACGACGAGCTGGTCGCGCTCAAGCGCGTGGTCCCGCCGGACTCGGGGTCGAGCGACGAGTACGTGATGTGGTTCTACAAGGAAGCCCGGGCCCTGGCGGCGCTCGACCATTCGAGCATCGTCCGCGCCCTCGACTTCGGCGTGCTGCTCGATGGAGCCCCGTACCTGGTGATGGAGCTCGCTCGCGGGCTCTCGCTCCACGACCTGACGGCGTCGCGCCTGTCGTGGCCGCTGCTGTGGTCCATCATGGACCGGGTGCTGTCGGCGATGGCCCACGCGCATGCGCGCGGGATCGTGCACGGCGATCTCAAGCCCTCCAACGTGCTGGTCGAGGAGATGGAAGGCGCGCCACCGAAGGTGCACATCCTCGACTTCGGACTCGCGTGGCTGAAGCAGGACCCCCATGACGAGCGCCTGGATGGGAGCAAGGCGATGGAGTTCGCGCCGCACGCTGGCGCCGGCACTCCCGGCTACATGGCGCCCGAACAGATCCTGCACGAGATGCACCACGTCTGCGGCGCAACGGACCTCTACGCGCTCGGGTGCATCCTCTACAAGTTCCTCAGCGGTCGGTCGGTCTTCCAGGGAGACCCCAAGGAGCTGCTCAAGCTCCACGCCTACGAGGACGCGCCAGCACCCGTCATTTCGATCGACGCGCCCCACGAGGTGGGTGCGTTCGTCCTCCGGTTGCTCGCCAAGCGCCCGTGGGACCGCTTCGAGTTCGCCGCCGAGGCGCGCAACGAGTGGGGCCGGTGGCGACCGGGTGCGGACCTGGACGCCAAGGCGTGGCGCTTCCCCAAGGTGCGCCGCGTCGACACCCCGCCGCCCGCCGCGAGCACGAAGCCCGTCGGAGTCCGCAGCAACGTCAAGGCGCTGGGTCGCGCTCCGGAGCGCGCACCGGGCCTGCTGAGCATTCGCCAGAGCCCGATGGTGGGACGGGAGGACGTGATCCGGCACCTGCAGCGGGTCTGCGACGACGTCATCGACGCGGACGGGCCTCCGCACCGCCTCGTCATCCTCGTGGGCCAAGCGGGAGTCGGCAAGTCGCGCGTCGCCGAGTGGCTCTGCGAGGACGTGCACGAGAAGGGGACGATGATCCCCCTCAGGATTCGCTACCGGCCGGTCCGCGGACCCCTGGACGGAATGCTCGGTGCCGTCACCCAGTACTGGAACTTCGAACGCGCCGAGCGAAACGCCGTCGAGAAGAGCCTGCTCGCACGGTGGCACGTCGCTCCGGACGACAAGAACGGTCGAGCGTGGGTCGCGGGCGCAGCAGAGTGGCTCCGCCCGACGCGCGGAGCCGACTCCCCCATTGGACCGAGCGGCATGCGCTTCACGCTCGACACCCTGGACGTGCGCCGCCACGTGATCCGCTACACCCTGCGGCGCATCGCCGGACGGCGTCCGCTCCTCTTCTTCCTGGACGACCTCCACCACGCATCCGAGACGACCTTCGAAGGCCTGATGCGCATCCACCGCGACGAGCCGGACATCCGGATCGTGATGGTGGGCACGGTGCGTTCGGAGGACGTGCAGATCGGCGCACCCGTCGCGGAGCTGATCCGCCAGCTCCGTGAGGCGATGAGCGGCGACGTCCTGGACGTGCGGCCCATGAAGTCGGACGAGACCATGCAGCTCCTCGCGGCGTCCCTCCCGCTGGACGAAGCGTCCATCGTCGAAGCCGCCAAGCGCAGCCGTGGCAACCCGCTCTTCGCGCTCCAGCAGCTCCACGCCTGGGCCCTCGCCGGCCAGATGGAGTTTTCGAATGGTTTCTATCGCGTCCCCGCGAACGTCCTGGCGCTGCGCCCCCAGACGACGGCGGAGATGTGGGACGAGCGGGTCTCGTCGCTACCGAAGGATCATCGCGTCGGGGCGTACGCGGCGGCCACGCTGGGTCTCGACGTGCGGCGCGACGTGCTCCACGAGCTGCTGGCTTCCCTGCACATGCCCGCGGACGCCACGATCGTGAGCCTGCAGAACGCCGAAGTGCTGCTGCCTCGGGGCCCAGGGCGCTACTCGTGGCCACACGCCCTCCTGCTCGAGCACCTTCTGGGACGCCTCAACGAGCGGGAGGACCGCGCGCGCCTCTATCGCGCCGCGGCACAGGCGCTCGCGAAGCATCCGCTGGCGGGCACGCGCCGCATCGCGCGTCAGCGCGTCATCAACCTGCTGTCCGCCGGAGCGGCAGACGCGGCCGCCCAGCTCCTCTTCGAGCACATCGAGAGCTCGTGGTACGGCGCGCGTGAGCCCCTCGCCACCGTTGCAGACCTGGACTTGCTCAAGGGGCACGTTCGAGGACGCAGTCTGGCGCTGAAGCACCGGTGGCGCGCCGAGGCACTGCGCCACGTCGGCCGTCCCGAAGAAGCCCGGACGCACGCCGACATCGCCCGGGGAACGTTCGAGGAGCTGGGCGATCGCGAGAACCTCGCACACTGCCTGCGCCTGCTCGGCCACATATCGAGCGAACTCGGCGAGTCGGCGGAGGGACTCGTCCTCGTTCAGCTCGCCCACGAGGTCTTCTCCGGCTTGGCCCACACCCTCGGCCTGGCGCAGTGCGAGGCCGTGATCGCGGAGATCGAGTACCTGCTGGGCAACCACGACCGCGCGCGGGTGCTCGCCACGCAGGGCGAGGCCCACTTCGCCGAGCTCGATCAGCCGCTCGGCCGCGGCCAATGCCTCCTGCTCCTGAGCTGGGTCGACCACTCGGAAGGCCTCTCCGAGCGGTCACGCAGGCTCACGCTGCAGGCTCGCTCGGAGTTCGAGCGCGCGGGGTATCGGCTCGGCATCGCGCAGTCCGACGCCTCCCTCGCCCACCTGGAGCATAGGCTCATGAACTATCACTCCGCCGAACGCGGCGCCGAGGACGCCCGTGTCGCGTTCGAAACCCTGAAGAACCCCCGGGGCCAGGCGTCCTGCGAGCGACTCTTGGCCATGGTCGCGCTGGATGTCGACGACCTGGACGCCGCGGAGCTCCACATCGAACGCGCCATCGCGACCTACGGAATGCTCGGGGACCCGTGGGGGCTCGTGGAGTCGAAGCTTCTCGCGTGCCAGACGTCCCTGGCTCGACACGACCTGGAACGCGCCGCAGAGCTCTTCGATGACGCCTCCCGCGTCGAGCTCGAAGAGGCCGAGCCAAAGCAGCATCGCCTTCTGACCGAAGCCTGGCTCCTGCACGCGCAAGGGGCGCCGGAGCGAGCCCTGGCCTGCATCGACACGGCGGCCGAAGTGCTGGGCAGCCGCGCGCGCGCCGGAGATCACACGCCCCATCTGCTCGGACGCGCGCTGCGCTGGGAGTGGCCACCGGACGCCGTCTCGCGAATCTACGAGTGGCGCGCGCTCCTCACCGACCGCGGACGCCGTCAACAGGACTGACGTCTTCGCGTCGGCGGATCCGACTTCGAGGGGTGGTGTCGGCGAGCCCACCGGTCGAAGGTGGGCTGACCCACGGCGTCCTTGACGACCCGCAGACGGCGGGGGAGTGTCATTTCCAGTCGTGCAGCAGAGTGTCCTCAGAGCGCTGGCGGAAGGGCGCGTCGGCGCGACGGTTCGCGGCAAGTGGACCATCGAGCGGCTGCTCGACGTGGGCGGAATGGCGGCCGTGTACGCGGCCACTCACCGAAACGGGAACCGCGTGGCCATCAAGGTGCTGCACGCTGCGTACGCCGAGAACCACCAGGCGAAGGAGAGATTCCTCCGCGAGGGTTACGTGGCGAACAAGGTCGGGCACTCAGGCGCCGTGTCGGTCCTGGACGACGACGAGCTCGACGACGGAACGCCCTTCATCGTGATGGAGCTGCTGGAAGGGCAGAGCCTGGAGGATCGCCTCAAGGTCCAGAAGACCATGGGCCATGCCGCCGTGATGTACATCGCCGACCAGCTCCTCGACGTTCTGGCGGCGGCCCACGAGAAGAACATCATCCACCGGGACATCAAGCCTCCGAACGTGTTTCTCACGAACGACGGGCATGCCAAGGTGCTGGACTTCGGTCTGGCGCGGCTGCGGGAGAGCGCGTTCGGCGGCACCATGACCCGCACGGGCATGGTGATCGGCACCGCCTCGTACATGCCCCCGGAGCAGGCCCGCGGAAAGCACAACCTCGTCGACCATCGCACCGACATCTGGGCGCTCGGAGCGACCATGTTCAAGGCGTTGACGGGGAGATACGTCCACGAAGGCGGCACGGTGAACGAGCGACTGATCAAGGCCATGACGGATCACGCGCCACGCCTCGAGTCGGTCCTGCCGGACGTCCCCACCCCGCTGGGCGACCTCGTGGACCGCACGCTGATGTTCCAGAAGGCCGATCGCTGGGCGAATGCCCGGACGATGCAGACCGCTCTCAGGATGGCGTACGAGAAGATCGAGCACGCTCCGCTGCCGAGCGTCGCTCGCCTGAGCCTTCCGGCGACGGACGGGTCTCCGCCGAGCGACAAGGGCGCCGACGAGGACGTGCACTTCAGCGTCGTCTTCAGCGACGATCAGGCCGGCGGCGACAGCATCGTCATCGAGTTCGAAGACGCGACCGGCCCTTCGGAGCGAGTCGTGCTGCGGCGCCGGGCCGATCGGACCGCCGACGGCGACGACGAGATCAGCGAGGTGAGCGTGGTCGAGTACCAGGAGCACGATTCGACGAAGCCCCCGGGGCGCGCTTGACCGACACCGTCTCACGAGGCCTGTTCGCGCGCGCCGAGCGCGTGCTGCCAGGTGGCGTCAACAGCCCTGTCCGAGCGTTCCGAGCAGTGGGAGGCGCACCCGTGTTCGTCGAGCGCGCCAGAGGCGCACGCATCGTCGGCGCCGATGGCACCGAATACGTCGATTACGTCGGCTCGTGGGGACCGGCGCTGCTGGGGCACGCGCACCCGGCGGTCGTCGGCGCGGTGACCGCCGCCGCGGCGGCAGGTTTGTCCTTCGGCGCGCCCACGGAGCTGGAGGTCCGGTTCGCGGAGGCGATCACGCGCATCTACCCGTCGATCGAGATGCTGCGGTGCGTGTCGAGCGGCACGGAGGCGACGATGAGCGCGCTGCGCGTCGCGCGCGGGTTCACGGGCCGCGACGTCATCGTGAAGTTCGAGGGTGCTTACCACGGCCACGCGGACGCGCTGCTCGTGAAGGCCGGCAGCGGCGTCGCGACGTTCGGTGAGCCCGACTCCGCGGGCGTCCCAGGAGCCGCGGCGGGCGACACGGTGACCCTCCCCTACAACGACCTCGACGCGCTGCGAGCCTTCTTCGCGACCCACGGCGCTCGCTGTGCCGCCGTCATCGTGGAGCCCGTCGCCGGCAACATGGGGTGCGTGCCGCCGGTCGCCGGCTTCCTGGAGGCGATCATCGACGGATGCCGCGCGAACGCAGCCGTCTCCATCTTCGACGAGGTCATGACCGGTTGCCGGCTCGCGCTCGGCGGCGCGCAGGAGCTCTTCGGGCTCCGCGCGGACCTGACGTGTCTCGGAAAGGTCGTCGGCGGGGGCATGCCCCTGGCGGTGTACGGTGGGCGCGCGGACATCCTCCGGAAGGTCTCGCCGCTCGGGCCCGTCTATCAAGCTGGCACGCTGAGCGGAAACCCACTCGCGGTGAGCGCCGGCCTCGCCACGCTCGACCTGCTCGCACCTTCGGTCTACGAGCGACTCGAAGGGCTCGGAGCGCGGCTGCAACGGGGTCTGGTGTCGGCGACGCGCGACGCCGGGGTCCCTGCAACCGTTCAGCGCGTCGGGTCGATGCTGACGCTCTTCTTCCGCGAGGGTCCGGTGACGTGCTTCGACGACGCCCTCGGCTCGGACCGCGAGCGCTTCGCGAAGTGGCATGCGGGTCTGCTCGCCCGGGGCATCTACTGGCCGCCGTCGCAGTTCGAGGCGGCGTTCCTCTCCACCGCCCACGACGAGGCCGACATCGACACGACCATCGCCGCGGCACGCGCGGCGCTCGCCTGAACTACTCGGATCGAACGACCGGACCATCGTGCCGGCAGACATCGGAGACTCACCATGAAAGAACTTCGCGGAAAGACGGCGGTCGTCACGGGCGCGGCCAGCGGCATCGGCTTCGCGCTCGCCGAGCGCTTCGCCGAGGAGGGCATGAACGTGGTGCTCGCGGACATCGAGCGAGCGGCGCTCGACCGAGCCCTGGAGAAGCTCGGCGCAGGCGGCCGGCTGCTCGGGGTCGCGACCGACGTCGCGGACCCGGAGTCCGTGGAGGCCCTGGCGCAGAAGGCGGAGGCCGCGTTCGGCAAGGTCCACGTCGTCTGCAACAACGCGGGCGTCGGGACCGGAGGCCCGTGCTGGGAGCAATCCCTGGAGGACTGGCGGTGGGTGCTGGGCGTGAACCTCTGGGGCGTCATCCACGGAATCAGGTGCTTCGTTCCGCGCATCCTCGCCCACGGCGAAGGGGGGCACATCGTGAACACGGCGTCGGTGGCGGGCCTTCTGTCGCCCCCGTTCATGAGCATCTACTGCGCCACCAAGCACGCCGTCGTCGCCATCAGCGAGTGCCTTCACCACGAGCTCTCGCTCAGCGCCGGGAACGTCCACGCTTCCGTCCTGTGCCCCGCGTGGGTCAAGACGAAGATCGCGGATGCGGAGCGAAATCGCCCCGCGAGGCTGCCCGCAGCCGCAGGTCCTACGGATCAGCGCGTAGACATGATGCAGGCCATCCTGCGGCAAGCGGTGGAGACCGGCATGGATCCGCGCGACGTGGCGGACCGTGTCGTCACCGCGATCCGCGAGGAGCAGTTCTGGATCCTGACCCACGGCAAGGTGAAGGGTGCGGTCTCGAAGCGTACGGAAGGAATCGTCGCCGAGACCAACCCGGAGACGTCGTTCGACCTCTGAAGCGCCGCTACTCGTAGAGCAGGTGGGGGGTGCGCGCGGCGCGAAACGCCTCCACCGAAGTCTCCCACGTCGCCTGAGCGCCCCGTGCGCCTCCGCTCCCGAGTCGTTCGAGCGCCGTCGCGTTCGCCAGGAGGTCACCGACTCGAGCCAGGTCGAACTTCGCGGGGTGGAGCGAGGCGATGTGCCCCGCCAGCGCCAGTCCCGTGCGCGCCGCCGGAAAGGCGCGAGGATCCCGGATGCGGACGCGCAGCCCGCGGCAGAGCTTCCCGGCATGGGGCGGGGCGCGGGGCACGAACTCCACCACCTCGAACTCGACTCCGGGAAGCTCCTCGGCCGCCATGCGACGCACCAGGTCCGCTCCGACGATCCACGGGGCACCGATCACCTCGAAGGGCGTGCCGGTCCCGCGCCCCACGGAGAGCTGCGCGCGCTCGAGCATGCCGGTCGCGGCATATGCGAGTGCCGTCGTCGACGTCGGCACGTTCGGCGACGGGGGAGCCCAGTGGAGCCCGGTGTCGTCCCAGATCTGCGCGCGCTTCCACCCCGCGATGCGCACGACCTCCAGTCGTACGTCGATGCGACGCTCGGCGACGAGCAGGCGCGCCATCTCACCCGCCGTGAGCCCATGCCGAAGAGGAACGGGATGCCAGTGCACGAAGCCGGTCACCCCGGCGTCCGTCGTCGGGCCATCCACCACCTCGCCGCCGAGCGGATTGGGACGGTCCAGGACGAGCACGTCCTTGCGAGCATGCGCCGCTGCCTCGAGCACCGTTCGCAGCGTCGAAAAGTAGGTGTAGAAGCGGGTCCCGACGTCCTGCAGATCGAACACGACGACGTCGGTGGAGGCGAGCGTGTCCGAGAGCGGTCGTGCCGTCTTTCCCGGCTCGTACAGGCTCAGGGTGGGCACGCCCGTCCGCCGATCACGGCCGTCACGAACCGCGCCCTCGGTAGTCGCATCGAGACCATGCTCGGGGACCAGGAGCAACGAGAGATGGACGCCGGGGGCGCGCGCGAGGAGATCGGCCGACCGCGCGCCATCCCTCGCCCTCGCGCCCGCGTTCGTGACGAGGGCCACACGCTTGCCGGACAGCACCGCAAATCCGTCCCGCCGCAGGACGTCCAGGCCGGTCTGGACGGGCGGCTCCGGGCGCGCGAGCGCGGCCGCAGGCGATCGAAGGGCCTGGACCGCCAAGCGTCGGACCGCCGTCGCCGCGGGATGAACGTTGGTGGACGAACCGGAGTGCAGCCTGCTCGACAGGAACACGACGAAGAGATCGTTCGGCGGATCGATCCAGACCGACGTACCGGCGAAGCCCGTGTGGCCGATCGCCTCGGGCGACATGCCGGACTGGCTCTTGCCCGCCAGCTTCCACCCGAGCCCGAACGCTCCACCCGCCGCCTCCTGGGCCTCTCCGAGCGCGGAGAACGCCGCTGCCGGCAGGACGCGACGTCCGTCGAGCAGCCCGCGCCCGAGCACGACCCTGCAGAGGCGCGCCACGTCGGCGGCGGTTCCGAACAGGCCTGCGTGGCCCGCCACGCCACCCAGCGCCCGAGCCCGGGGGTCGTGGACGACGCCGAGGAGCTCCGGAGCGCCATCTTGCGAAGTGGGCGCCGCGCGCGCGCGCCGTGCCGGGCCAGGAAGGAATCCCGTATCGGTGAGCCCGAGCGGTGAGAAGATCTCGTCGGCAGCGACCTCGTCCAGCCGACGCCCCGTGACGGCCCTCACCAGCTCGCCGAGGACGATGAACCCGACGTCCGAGTAGACGTGGGAGGTGCCGGGCGCGGCGCTGAGCGGTGTCGCGAGGGTCCGCTCGAGCGAGTGCTCCGGATCGGGCCCGTAGGTGGCGAGGGAGTTCGCCGCCGGCAGACCACTGGTGTGCGACAGGAGCTGGCGAACGGTCACCCGCGCTCGATCGGGTCCGGAGCGGAACGCCGGAAGGTAGCGCCCGACGGGGTCGTCGAGCGCGATCTGTCCTCGCGCAGCGAGCACGTGGACGACCATGGCCGTGGCGAGCGGCTTGGTGAGCGACGCGAGGTCGAAGACGGTGCCGTCCTCCATCGGCGCAGGGATGGGGCGCTGGGCCCGAAGCCCGTAGGCACGCCGGAGCCAGTCCGCGTCGCCGCGCCCGACGACGACGACGGCGCCAGAGGTCTGTCCGTCGTCGATGGCACGAAGCACGACGTGGTCGATCGCGTCCTGCTGCGCGGGCGTCATGGGGGACACGGGCATCGCGCCCGACGTCTCGAGCGCAGTAGCCGTCACCCCCGGCGGGCGCTCATCGCTCGCCTCATCGCGCGACACCACCGCGTTCGCTCGCGGCGAAGCAGGTGGCTCGACCGAGGTGGGACGGCTGGCGGTACAGCCCATCGCGAGCGCGAGGGACCACGCTGCGCGGGCGCGCGTTCGGACGGGGCGACCTACCAGGAGCCGTGGCTGCCGTGCGAGCCGTGGCTGCCGTGCGAGCCGTGGCTGCCGTGCGAGCCGTGGCTGCCGTGCGAGCCGTGCGAGCAGTGCTGCGCGGGAAACACGCCGTCCGAGTCTCCGGCAAGGGACGGAACGTCGTTGCAGTTGTCGCGCGCCCTGTCGGTCAGCTCGCTCTCGCTCTTGGAGAGCATGCCGCGGGCACTGCGGGTGAAGGAAGGCAGCTTGTCGGGTGCGGACTCTTTGGGCGGCACGGGAGGAGTCTACCCCATTCACCCCGGGCTCGCGAGCCTGCGACGTGGCCCCTCTCGCCCACGCCTCCTTTGCGGCCCTCCGCCCCTGCCCGGCCAGGCGACCGAGGCGGGTCCGGGGCGGCGCGCCTCGTCAAGCCGGTTCAGGCCCGCGCCAACAGGTTGAAATTCGCCAGACTCGAGCAGGTGCGGTGGATGTCGCGAAGTGTGCGCAGCCGATTGTCTCGAACGGGGGCCTCATCGACCATGACGAAGACGTTCTCGAAGTATGCGGCGAGGACCGGGGCGAAGCCGGCGACGTCGGCAAGAGCGCGTGGGTAGTCACCGGCGGTCCGGGCGCCGTCGAGCCCCGCGGACAGCCGGAGGAAGGCCTGGTGCAGGGCCAGCTCCGCGGGGTGCACGTCGGTCGAGACGTCTCCGGGTGGACGGGCCGCACCGTCCGGCGCGTCCTTCGCGATGTTCGCCGCGCGCTTGAAGACGTCGCCGGCGACGGTCAGGACATCCGGGTCGATGGACGCCAGGGCGCGTGCCCGAAGCGATGCGTCGAACGGATCGTCCGCGCCTGCACCCAGGCAGGCATCGACGACATCCGCCGGAAGCTCATCCGAGAGGACGCCGCGGAGACGCTGGTGGAAGAAGTTGCACACCCTCGCCACGGCATCGTCGTGGGAGGAATCCAGGGCGACGCCCTCGAACCCTCCGTAGGCCGCGGACACGAGCTCCGCCAGCGAGACCCGCCATTCCTTCGCCAGGAGGGTCCGGAGCGTACCGATGGCGGCGCGGCGGAGTGCGAGGGGGTCGGCGGCGCCCGTCGGGGTGAGCCCGATGGCGAAGCACCCGGTGAGCGTGTCGAGCCGATCGGCGAGCCCCACGACCGCGGCGGCCGCGCTGCTCGCGACGGCATCCTCCGCGCCGCGGGGCAAGTAGTGCTGCGCGATCACGTCGGCCACCGGCTCGGCAAGTCCCTGCGCGAGGGCGTAGGCGCGTCCCATCACGCCCTGCAGCTCCGGAAACTCGCCGACCATCAGCGTGACCAGGTCACACTTCGCCAGCGCAGACCCCTCGTCGGCGGCGCGCTGCTCGGCGCCGCCGAGGCCGACCCGACCACCGATGACCTCAGCGAGCCGCTCGATCCGCCGCACCTTGGCGCCGACGGTCCCCAGGCGCTTCTGGAACACCACGGCCTCGAGCTCCGGGCGTCGCGCGGCGAGGGGCCGCGCGCAGTCCTCGTCCCAGAAGAACTTCGCGTCCGCGAGGCGTGCCCGCATCACGCGATCGTTGCCGCGTCGAACGTTCTCGGGGGCACGCGCCGTGTTGACGACCGCCAGGTACTTCGCGAGCAGCCTGCCGTCGGCGGACCTGACCCCGAAGTAGCGCTGGTGGCCTCGGGCCACCTCGAGGATCACGCGCTCGGGAAGCGCCAGAAACGCCTCTTCGAAGCTCCCGACGATGACATGGGGATCTTCGACGAGCGACAGGTTCTCGGCCACCAGGAACTCGTCCTCGATGAGGTCGCCATCCGCCTCGGCCGCTGCAGCGCGGAGCCGCTGCACCATGACGTCTGCGCGCTCGATCGGATCGACCAGCACGTGTGCGCCCCGCAGCAGCGCGACGTACCTCGCCGGCTCGTCGATCGGCACCGGACCCGGGGCCAGGAACCGGTGCCCGAAGGAAGTTTGCCCGGACGCGACGCCGGCGAACGAGAACGGCAGCACTTCCGAACCCAGCAGCGCGACCAACCACCGAACCGGGCGCCCGAACGCGATCTCGCCGTCCGCCC
The DNA here is from genome assembly GCA_964487605.1 of uncultured Polyangiaceae bacterium. GTDB lineage: Bacteria > Myxococcota_A > Polyangia > Polyangiales > Polyangiaceae > JAJDAH01. The sequence continues at coordinate 77,516 of CAZARU010000006.1, read as the reverse complement.
ACCGCATGGACTTCCGGAAGGGGACGGCACCGCACAGCGACGCGAGCGCCGACGGAAGCAGTTCGGCGGCGGAACGACCCTTCTCTCGTCGCCTGCCGAACAGGTACTCACCCTTGGGCGTGGCGCGCCGAACCAGGTCGCCCACGGCGCATCCGCACTTCTCGGCGAAGCTCGCCGCCGCCTTCGTCGGGCTACCGCTCGCGTCGAAGGCGACGCGCACCGGCGGTCCCATCAGCTCCTCGTCGAGGTCGGACTGCGCATCGGCGACCTGCCGCGCGACGAGCGCGAGCCGGCGGGGCGTCCCGAGTGCTTCGATGGCGCCGTGGCCCAGGCGGAGCCGGTCCAGGACGTCGCCGAGCTGCCGAGGCAGCGCGTCGAGAGCCCCGGCCACGAACGAGGCCGGGAGCTCTTCGACGCCGATCTCGAGCAGCAGGTCGCGGGGCATGCCGATGGGACGCTAATACCGCCCACCCGAAGTTCCTACCGGGTTTGGAGGGGTGAGCTGGTACCGGGCAGCGGAGCGCCTTCGCCCAGGTGAAACCGGCCGGGCCGCCGAGATCAGCCGTCGAACAGGATGGAGTAGTTGATGCACCCGCTGGCGGAGGCCGCAGGCTTCACGCGCACCCAGATCGTCGCGGGCCACTGGATGAAGGTTCCGTTCACCGGTGTCGGGTCGATGGTCATCAGGTTCCCACAGGTCGCCGAATATCCGAAGCTCCAGCTCGAGATGGACGACGACGCGCCCGAGTTCCCGGCGCCGCAAGTGTACGGGACGCCCGGCGTCGATCCGGTGCAGGTCGTGTAGACCTCGATGAGCACCGCGCCGCTGGTCACGCTGATGGCGGGGCCGTAGCTGCAGTTCGCCGACTGGGTGAACGTGACGCGATACCAGTCCGTGTCGCCGGTCGGCGTCAGGTTGTTGCTGATGGTGACCGCACCGCCGATGCCGATGGTGCCCGGTGAGGTGCTCGCGAGGTCGCAGGTGTTCGGGACCGAGTCCGCCAGGCACTCGCAACCGTTCGCGTACTGGTTGTCCATGTTGTAGTAGTTCGTCTGGCACGCATCGACGCGGCAGGCACCGGAGCCGTTGCAGCTCGCCGCGGTCGCCTGCGCAGGGAGGGGGCTGCTGCAGTTGGTGCCGCAGGTACCGCAGTTGGTGCCGCTGGTGTTCAGGTTGACCGTGCAGCCCGCGCGCGGGTCGCCCGAGCAGACCGCGAACCCCGGATTGCAGGTCGGCACGCAGGCCCCGGAAGAGTTGCACGTCGTGGTGCCGTTGGGATTGACGCACGGCAGCCCGCATCCGCCGCAGTTCGTGGTCGTCGTGATGCTGGTCTCGCAGCCGTTGTTCGGGTTTCCGTCGCAGTTCCCCCACCCGGTGCTGCAGCTCGGCGCGCACGTCCCGCCGATGCACTGCGTGGACCCGTTCAGGTTGGTGCACTGGGTGCCGCAGGTTCCGCAGTTGTTCGTGCTGTTGTTCGTGTTCGTCTCGCAGCCGTCATCCGACCCGGGCGCGATCGGCTGAACGCAGTTCCCGAACCCTGACTGGCAGCTCGAGTTGCACGTTCCGTTCGAGCACGACGCCGTGGCCACACCAGCAGTCGAGCAGGCTCGCGCACACGCGCCGCAGTTGGTCGTCGTGTTGGTGCTGGTCTCGCAGCCGTTGTTCGGGTTCCCGTCGCAGTTCCCCCACCCGCTCGAGCAGGAGGGCACGCAGCTTCCACCGATGCACGAGGTGGAGCCGTTCGCGTTCGAGCACATGACGCCGCAGCCACCACAGTTGGAGGTGGTGGTCGTGTCGGTCTCGCAACCGTTGGCGGGATTGCCGTCGCAGTCGCCCCGGCCTGGGTTGCACCCGGGCTGGCAGACTCCGCCGACGCACGCCACCGATCCGCTCGGGTTCGTGCAGACCGTGCCGCAGTTCCCGCAGTTGTTCACGTCGGACGCGGTGTTCGTCTCGCAGCCGTTGTCGGGATTCCCGTCGCAGCTCCGGAAGCTGCCGGAGCAGGTCGGTGTGCACGTACCGGAGACGCACGTGGTCGAGCCGTTCGGATTCACGCACTGCTTGTTGCACTGGCTGCAGTGATTGACGGTCGAGTTGATGTCCGTCTCGCACCCGTTGATGGGGTTGCCGTCGCAATTGCGGAACGTCCCGGAGCACGTCGGCACGCAGGTGCCGGCCGTGCACGTCGTCGAACCGTTCGGGTTCACGCACGTCGTTCCGCAGGAACCGCAGTTCGTCAGACTCGACTGCAGGTTCGTCTCGCAACCGTTCACGGGGTTGCCGTCGCAGCTCGCGCAGCCCGCACCACAGGTCGGCGCGCACGTACCGAAGCTGCAGGTCGTGGACCCGCAGGAGTTGGTGCAGGACACGCTGCAGGCGCCGCAGTTGTCTCGATCGGTATTGGTGTTCGTTTCGCAGCCGTTGACGGCATTCGAGTCGCAATTGGCGGCGCCGCTGCTGCAGGCGGGAGTGCAGGTGCCCCCGACGCAGCTCGTCGTGCCATTCGGGTTCAGACACACCCGACCGCACTGCCCGCAGTGGTTCGTGGTCGTGTTCAGGTTCGTCTCGCAGCCGTTGGCGTCATTTCCGTCACAGTTGGCGAAACCGGAGCTGCAGGACGGCGAGCACTGGCCGGACACGCAGCTCGTGGTGCCGTTCGGGTTCACGCACGCCGCGTTGCAGGCGCCGCAGTTCGACGTGCTGGTGTTGGTGTTCACCTCACACCCGTTCGTCGCTATTCCGTCGCAGTTCGCGCGGCCCGCGTTGCAGACGGGCTGGCAATTGCCACCAGTGCACTGGGTGGAGCCGCCCGGATTCGTGCAAGTTGTGCCACACGTGCCGCAGTTGCTGGTGCTCGAGTTCGTGTTCGTCTCGCAGCCGTTGTCGGGATTGCCGTCACAGTCGCCGAACCCCGCGTTGCACGCGATTCCACAGACGCCACCCGCACAGATCGGCGTCCCGTTGGTGGAGTTGCAGACGTTGCCGCATCCTCCGCAGTGCGCGGAGTTGCTGTTGCGGTTGATCTCGCAGCCGTCGCCGGGGGCGCCGTTGCAGTCGCTGAAACCCGGCGAGCACGAAGTGACCTGACAGAATCCCGTGGTGCAGCCCCAGCCCGTGACGTTCTGCGCCAGCGGGTTCTTCGCGCCGCACTCCAGGCTGATGTTCGGCACGTTGTCCACGATGCCGTCGCAGTTGTCGTCCAGGGTGTTGCAGGTCTCGGTCTGGGCCCCGGGCGTGACCGAAGGAACGCAGCTCGGCGTCCCCGCGGTGCACTGGGTGCTGCCGATGGCGCAGACGCCCATGTTCCCCGTGTTGCACGACTGGCCGTTCAGGACGGCCGGATTGTCGAGCACACCGTCGCAGTCGTTGTCGATGCCGTCGCACGTCTCGGGCGCGGCGAGGGTCACCTGGGTGCAGCCCTGCTGGCCGCTGAGGCAGTTGGTCAGGCCCGCAGCGCACGGACTCCCGGGCGGGAACCCCGCGACGGTGCAGGGTGAGCCGCCACCGAAGTCCTCGTCGGGTACGCCGTCGCAGTCGTCGTCGAGGCCGTTGCACACCTCGTTTCCGGGCTGGAGATTCTGCTCGCAGACCAGCGCTCCCGTCGCGCACTTCGACGTGCCCACGGCGCAGATCCCGAGCAGGCCCGTCGGGCACTGCTGACCACCGTCCGGGTTCCCCTCGTCCACGGCACCGTTGCAGTTGTCATCGAGTCCGTTGCACTCCTCCGGCGACGGCGTGTTCACCTGAAAGCAGTCGAGGAGCCCGAGCTGGCAGCCGGTAATCCCCTCCGCGCACAGCCCCCGGACCACGGGAACGGTGCAGGCCGCGCCGCCCCCGGGGTCGCCCTCGTCGACGGTACCGTTGCAGTTGTCGTCGAGGCCGTTGCACACTTCGGCGATCTGCTCGCAAGGCACCGCAGCGTCGGAGTCGCCACCGCCGTCCACCGCCCCGGCGAAGCCACCGGAACCCGCGAAGCCCGACTGACCCGCCACGCCGCCGTCACCGCCCTGACCGGCCAGGCCACCCGCAGCGGAGCTCCCGCCGACACCTGCTGATCCGCCCGCGGCCGAAGACCCACCGACGCCTCCCGAGCTCGTTCCGGCGGTCCCACTCGACCCCGCGCTATCGGAGCTCGCATCGGTCTCGGTCCCGCCGCCACCACCGCTGGTCGTCGCCTCGTTGCCGGAGGCACACGCCGCGGCGAGGAGACCGAGCGCACCGAAGACCAAGGTGGCTGCTGCTCGCGCGTCGATGCTTCTTGTCGGGTGGCTCATCTACCCTCTTCACCGTCGGGGCGTCGTCTACCGCCCCCGAAAAAAGAACCCGCACGTCGAGTGCGAAAATGTTCTCGCGATTCTACCGCGCAGGCTGTCGGAAAGCATCCGTCCCGCGCGAGGCGACTACCCCGCACGGCGAGAATTCGACGCGACCCGCCGGTTCGGACCGCCGGCCGACGAACGCCCTCGTGTAGGTGGGTGTACGTGGCGCCGCGTTGCAGACGAAACGCGTTGGTCGCAGAGTCGAGGGGCGGCGAAGCGCCACCGCCGCTGAGCACCGGGTGCTTGCCGAATCAGCAGAAGCCGACTCGATCGTCCGCGTCATGACGGATGACGGCGGGTTCCGCGTCATCGTCGCGGACACGACGCGCACGGTCAGGGGAGCGGTCGAGGCACAGTCCGCTCGTGACGCGACGGCCCGCCACTTCGGCGAGCTGTTGACGGGCGCCGTGCTGTTCCGGGAGACGATGGCGCCGACACTTCGCGTCCAGGGGGTGCTGCGGGGCGCCACGGGGGGCCAGATCGTGGCGGATTCCCACCCGTCGGGCTCCACGCGAGGGCTCGTCGAAGCCCCCGAGCGCCTCGTCCTCGGTGACGGTGCTCGGCTTCGGGTGATGCGATCGCTCCCGGGCGGGGGTGTCCTGCAGGGCGTGGTCGCGGCGCCGGAGTTCGGCGGGATCTCGGGTGCGCTGATGAACTATCTGCGAACCTCCGAGCAGGTGGACTCGGTGATCGCCGTCGGCGCGATCGTGGACGCCGAGCACGTGCACGTGGCGGGAGGCTACCTCGTTCAGCTCCTTCCCGAAGTGGAGCGCGAGGCGCTGGCGGCCATGACCTCGCGCCTTCAGTCCTTGACCAGCATCGAGGCGCTCTTGTCGCGCGGTGGCTTCTCGACGACGACGCTCATCGACGAGCTGCTCGGCGACATGCCGTACACGCCGCTCGAGAAGCGCCCGGTGGAGTTCGGCTGCTGGTGCTCCCGGGTGCGAATGCTGGCGACGCTCACCACGCTGAGCCGGCCCGAGCTCGAGGACATGATCGCGGACGGAGAGGTGCTCGAGATCTCGTGCAGCTACTGCCGCGCCGAGTACGGCGTCGCGCCCGAGGAGCTTCGGGGCCTGCTTCAACCGAGCTGAACGCCAATTTCCGGCGACCGCCGCACTCCCTGTCAATCAGGGGCGTGTCGCATCGCGATCGCCGCTAGGCCGGAGCTGCACGAGCTTTTCCTGCAGCGACTTCGCGCCGTCCGACGAGGTGACGTCGCTGTGGCAGCCGGCCTTGGCGCCGACACCGGCCCCCACGGCCCTTCGAGTCTTGGTCGCCAGTCGATGGAGCTCGCCGGCGTCGAGGACGCCACGCTGCTCGAGGATGGCCCGCTGCGCTTCGGTGAGCGCCGGTGACTGAGCGACCGCGCCGCGCTCGAACCCCACGGCCTTTCCGGACGCGAACTCGACGATCTCCTTGGAGATCCGCACCGAGCACCAGTCGTGGCCGCACATGGCGCAGAAGTCGGTGTCCACGTCGAGGTCTTCGTCGTGGAACGCGCGCGCCACGTCGGAGTCGAAGGCCAGGTCGAAGTGACGTTCCCAGTTCAGCGCGGCACGCGCCTTCGTCAGGTCGTCGTCCCAGTCGCGCGTCCCGGGAATGCCGAGTGCGACGTCCGCGGCGTGGGCAGCTATCTTGTACGCGATGCACCCCTGCTTGACGTCGTCACGCTTGGGTAGACCCAGGTGCTCCTTCGGAGTGACGTAGCAGAGCATCGCCGCACCGTGGTAGCCCGCCGCGGTCGCGCCGCTGCTGCTCGTGATGTGGTCGTAACCGGGAAACACGTCCGTCACGAGCGGCCCGAGCACGTAGAACGGCGCTCCGTGACAGACGCGGCGCTGGTGCTTCATGTTGAACTCTATCTGATCGAAAGGAACGTGCCCCGGCCCTTCGACCATCACCTGACAGCCCTTGCGCCAGGCGCGCTCGGTGAGCGTCCCGAGCGTCTCCAGCTCCCGGAGCTGCGCTTCGTCGGTCGCGTCCGCGAGGCCGCCGGGACGGAGCCCGTCGCCCAGGGAGAACGACACGTCGTGCGCGCGCATGATGTCGCAGATCTCGTCGAAGAGGTCGTACATCGGGTTCTGGCGCCCGTGCTGCAACATCCACTTGGCGAGGAGGGATCCGCCGCGGCTCACGATGCCTAT
>CAZARU010000006.1:0-71039 GCA_964487605.1 uncultured Polyangiaceae bacterium | reverse complement strand
AAGTAGTCGACGCCCTGCTCGGCCTGGTGCCGCAGGCCGGCCAGGATGACGTCGGCGTCGAGCTCCTCGATCTTCCGCCCCACGATCATCGAGTAGACGGGGACGGTGCCGATGGGCACTCGAGCCGCCTGCAGGATCGCCGCACGGCACGCGTCCAGATCACCTCCGGTGGAGAGGTCCATGACGGTGTCGGCGCCCCAGCGCTCGGCCCAGCGGAGCTTCTCCACTTCCTCCTCGGTGCTCGACGAGACTGGCGAGGCGCCCATGTTCGCGTTGATCTTGGTCCTGCTCGCCCGGCCAATCGCCATGGGATCGAGCTGCCACCCGAGGTGGTGGACGTTCGCCGGTACGATCATGCGGCCCGCCGCGACCTCGTCGCGCACTTGCTCGGCGGTGAGGTGCGGCTCGCGCTCGGCGACCCGTCGCATCTGGGGTGTCACCACGCCCAGCCGCGCGTGCTCGAGCTGCGTCACGGGAACGAAGCCGTGGGGGGGAAGCCACCGTCCGTCACGGAGGGTCCAGTCCGGCGGCATGAAGTCCCAGGCGGTCCGGTCACTGGGCGCCGGCATGCCAGGCGTATCGGGCGAAGAGAAGCTGCGCGCCTGGCCGATGGCGGCGGGGAGTGCGAAGGAACCGGGCGTCGTGCCCTGTGCCAGGGACGAGGGATTCGCCGCTCCGCGCAGCGGCAGGTTTCGGTGGGTCATTCGTGCTCTCTCCTGTTGCTTCTGGCCGGAGAGAGCGACGACGTTCCCGCTTCCCTCCGCCGGTTCTAGCCGGATCAGGTTCCACGGGTGCATCTCAGCAGCGACGGGCGCTGCGCCCCGAGCGACGGGCTCACTGTAGCAAAAGCACCGTCAGGGGACGACGCGAAATCGCTGGCGGCCGAGATCCTGAATCTCGGCCGCGACGACGTCTCCAGGCGAGAGGAAGCCCATGGCGCGGCGATGCAGCTCGCAATGACGGGCCCACGCCGCTCGCGCCGCCGCAGGCCGAAATCCGGCCCTGACGGCCAGCGCCACGAAGTCGGCGCCCGTCGGCGCCTCGATGGCCGTGCCGCGCGGAGTCCCCGTGATGACCAGGCTGCCGGCGGGCAACGAGCGCCCGCTCCCGCGCTCGACGTACGTCGGACGGCGCGTGCCGGCGCGGTCCACCATGGCGTCGTCGCGCAGCTCGGCGATCTCCCGGAGGATCTGGAGCGGACCTCGGAGCAGGTCGGCCGACGACGCCCGCTGGCGGACGGCCTCGCCTCTCGAGTCGACGACCGAGAGCCCGAGCTCGAGATCGGGCCAGCCGCGAGCGCCCACGGGGAGGTGGCGTCCGTGCACGAGCCAGGGTCCCACGGGCAGCCAGCCCGGCTCCGACTTTCCGGCCGTGTAGCCGCGGTCGGGGTCCGCGATGATCGGAACGCGATCGGACACGTCATTCACGATCGCGAAAGCGACCTTCTGCTGGAGCTCGGCCTCCGAGGCCGGCAAGCGCGAGAGGTCGGTGTCCTCGAGCAGCACGAAACCGAGTTCGACCTCGTAGTCCACGAGCGCGCGAGCGCTGCCGTCCGGAGCGGTGCCCACGGGAACGTCCGCATACGCTCCGGTCGCCGCAGCGTGCTTGGCGAACAGCAGCACGTCGGTGTCGCGGTCCGTTTCCTCCCGATGGGACGCGTAGTTGAGCCCCATGGCGACGACGAGCCGCTCGCCCCTCTCGAGCTGCTCGGCCGAGATGTCCACGGGCGACAGGAGCCGCGTTGAGAGCTGGCTCTCCGTGAGCTCGTCGAGCGTAGCGGACGGAAGGGACGAGGGTGCCGTCGCCACCAGACGTGCCGCCAGCTCGAAGCCGCCCTTGGCGGCGAAGCTCACGAGGCTCGAGCCGAGCCGCGGGTCGAGCGCCGAGAGCGAGAGGATTCGCCGCGGCATCCCCCGTTCCGCCTCGAGGACGAGCCCGAACGCCACACCGCCCCTCTCCGGCACGTACCGCACCACGCGCGGCACCTCGCGCGGAGGAGGGAACGCCGCCGCCACCTCGAGCCGCGGATCGTGGACACCGAGCGGGCGGAGCAGCAACCACGTGACGACTGCGACGGCGGCCACGACGGCAGCGGCGGTCGCGCGCGTCCGCCGCCTGGTCATGCCGCCCGCCGATCACGCGGGGTTCGGCGATCGATCCGTGATGGCCGAACTCCACGCGCCCGCGATACTCTCGCGTCGTGGAGGAGACCGAGGACGCCACGCTCGTCGAGCGCCCGGTCCGGACCCCGGCGGAGTCCGAAGGCGCCACGCGCGTCGACGACCGAACCGCGGCGGGGACGAGCCCGTCGCGCCTGGGCGTCGGGTCCACCGGCACCTCGGCCACGGCGACCATCGCGCTGCGCGAGGAGCAAGGGGCCCGCGCGCGGGTGTTTCTGCGCCTGGCGTCCGCCGTTTCGCTCCTCACCATGGTCGCGATACAGACTCCCGCGCGCCGCGCGCCCGGGTACTGGGCCACCATGGTCGGGCTCGTCGGCGTGGTGGTGTTCGCCGCCTACCTCGTCCTCGATGCGCGCCGGCGCGAGACCATCGACGACCGGAAGATGCCGTTCTTCGGGTTCGTGTGCGGCTACACGCTCCTGGCGGCGATATTCCACGTCGGCGTCTTCTCGCCCGCAGTCATCGCGATGTTCGTCGGCGTCTACTACTTCGGCCTCGGCGACTCCCGGGTCGGCGCGTGGCTCATCTTCGTGATGGGGTCCGTCGGGTGGGGTGCCATGTCGCTGGTCTCGGTCACCGGCATCGTCGCCCTCGACGATCCGATCTTCGCGATCAAGCCCGTGGAGCGGATTCCTCAGTACGCGTTGATCCTGGTCGTGGAGGCGTTCTTCGCGCTGACGTTCTGGCTCGCCGCGACGAGCAGGAAGGCGACCCTCGAGGCGATGGCCCGCGTCGAGCATGCTCATCGCCAGATCCGCCAGCGCGATGCGCTCCTGGACGAGGCGCGCGCCGACCTCGACCGGGCGATGGACGCAGGGCGCGTGGGACGGTTCACGGAGCAGCCCATCGGATCGTTCCTGGCCGAGGACGTCATCGGCCGGGGAGCCATGGGTGAAGTCTACCGCGGCCGACACGCCACGACGGGCGAGAACGCGGCGATCAAGGTGCTGCACCACTACATGATCGAGGACAAGACGCACCTCGACAGGTTCTTCCGGGAGGCCCAGGCCGCCGGCGCGGCCAAGTCTGCGAACGTCGTGCGGGTCCTCGAGAGCGGCACGGCTGCCGACGGCTCGCCCTACCTGGCGATGGAGCTCCTCGAAGGGCACGACCTGGGCCACCACCTCCGTGAGCACAAGCGCCTGGGCATCAAGGCGGCCCTCGACCTGGTGACCCAGGTCGCCGATGGGCTGTCCGCCGTGCACGACGCCGGCATCGTGCACCGCGACCTGAAGCCTCAGAACATCTTTCGCGCTCGGTCCGGGCTGACGGGGCGCGTCTGGAAGATCCTCGACTTCGGCGTCGCTTCGCTCGGAGCGGGGACCAGCAACCTGACCCAGGGCGCGGCCATCGGCACGCCGAGCTACATGGCCCCCGAGCAAGCGCGCGGCGAGGTCATCGACCACCGGAGCGACGTGTTCGCGCTCGGGGTCATCGCGTACCGCGCCCTGACCGGCCGGCCCGCGTTCACCGGACCGGACTCGATGTCGACGATGTACAACGTGGTCCACGTTCAGCCGGTTCAACCGAGCAGTCTGGTCAAGCTGCCGGTGGACGTGGACCGGGTGCTGGCGCTCGCCCTGGCGAAGGACCCCGCGCGCAGGCTCAGCTCCGCCAGCACGCTCGCCGCCGCGCTCAAGGACTCGGCTCGCGAAGGCCTGGATCCGCGCTTTCGCAGCGACGCGGACGCGCTCATCGCGGACTGCCCGTGGGGCTCCGACGACGCGATGAAAGCGTGACCGAGCGGGGCCTGACCTGGCCCGTGATCCGTCGGCGGGTTGCTCGCGACGTCCCGATGATGGTACCCGGGCGCCGCGCGTCCGACGGCGCGCCTGCACGCAGGAGGCCCCCCGTTGCCGAAATTCGTCTGGGACATCGACCCGGTGATGGTCGAGCTCGGGCCGTTGGCCCTCCGCTACTACAGTCTGCTGTTCGTCGGCGTGTTCCTGGGCGGCTACGCGCTGCTCAAGTGGCAGATCGTCCGCGGCGGGGGCGACGAGGAGGACGCGAGCGACTTCATCGTCTACGGCGTGGTGGGCGTGCTCGCCGGTTCGCGGCTGGGTCACGTGATCTTCTACGACCTGGACCACGCGCTGCGCGACCCGATCTGGGTGCTGAAGATCTGGACCGGTGGGCTGGCCAGCCACGGCGCCGTGGTGGGTCTGGTCGTCGCGATGTACTACTTCACCCGCAAGAAGGGCGTGACGTGGCTGGAGGGCGCAGATCGCTTCGCGTTCTCCGCGGCGCTGGGTGCAGCGCTCGTTCGCGTCGGCAACTTCTTCAATTCGGAAATCGTCGGCAGGCTCGTCCCCGACCAGACGTGGGGCGTGAAGTTCCCTCGCTACGACAAGGGACTCCCGCTGGAAGAGGTTCCCTACCGGTATCCGAGTCAGCTGTTCGAAGTGGCCCTCGGCCTCGGCGTCCTCGGCGCGCTGTGGCTCATCGACCGCGCCCTCGGCAAGGAGAAGCGCCCCCGCGGCATCCTCATCTTCGCGTTCTTCGCCCTCTACTTCACGGGACGTTTCTTCGTCGAGTACTTCAAGGAGTACCAGGTGTTCGAGCAGTTCAAGGGCGTGACCGCGTCGCGCGAACTCGACATGGGGCAGATCCTCTCCATTCCCGGCGCCCTGGTCGGCTACTTCGGCGTCGCTTGGAGCCTCCGCGCCAAGCTCCCCGTCGGGTGGAGCAGGGCGGAGCCTGACGACGACGACGAGGACCTCGACGACGACGACCTCGATGACGACGAGGATTTCGACCAGGACGTCGAGGACGAGCTCGATGCGATCGAGGCCGAGACCGCCGCACGCAAGGGAACGGCCGCCGACGGGTCTGCGAAGAAGGCCTCCGCAAAGGCCAAGCCCAAGGCCGGAAAGACGACGAAGACGTCACCCCGCAAGGCCAAGCCCAAGGCCGGAAAGACGACGAAGGCCGAAGCGACCCCGAAGGGGAAGGCCGACGACGACGTCGAGCCCTGACGGCGCGCCCCGACCGAACGAGCGCCTCAGCCGGAGAGGACGTCGGCGATGGAGTAGCTGCCGGGGGCCCGCCCCCTGACGAACCGCGCAGCGCGGAGCGCGCCGTGAGCGAAGACGTCCCTGTTCGTGGCGCGGTGGGTCAGCTCGAGTCGCTCACCGTCGCCCAACAGATGCACCACGTGGTCGCCCACGACGTCACCTCCGCGGAGCGCCATGACGGCCATCTCCGCCTGGGTGCGCGCGCCGACCTCACCCTCGCGACCCGATACACGACGCACCCCGCTTCGCGCCTGCTCCACCGCCTGTGCCAGCCTGACGGCCGTTCCGCTCGGTGCATCGACCTTGCGACGGTGGTGGACCTCGACGATCTCGACGTCGAACCCCGACCCCAGGCGGCGGACGGCCTCTTCGACGATCTCCGCCAGGACCTGAACTCCGAGGCTCATGTTCGGCGCCCACAGCACCGGGATGGAGTCTGCCGCCTGCGCCAGCGCGGCGCGGGTGGCCGCGTCGAGGTTCGTCGTTCCACTGACGACGGCCACCTGGTACTGGGCCGCGAGCAGGAGCAGCGGCTTCACGGCGGCGGCGACGGTGAAGTCGATGACGACGTCGGCGCCGAGGAGGGAGGCCGCGACGTCGGGCGTACACTCCACGCCGAGTGCGCCCACACCCGCGACCTCTCCGACGTCGCGCCCGACGGCGGGATCACCGGGCCCGCACGCCGCGCCCACGATCGACACGTCTCCCGCCTGCGTGGCCAGACGGATGATCGCCGCGCCCATGCGACCGGACGCGCCGTGCAGAGCGATCTTCATCGCGCCTCGAACGCGTCCAGAACGGCCCTCAGAGTATCGCGGCCGCCCGCGCTCGCCTCGACCAGGGGGGGGCGCACTGCGGCCGTCATGCGCCCCTTCGCCGCGAGGGCGGCCTTGGCGGGTGCGGGATTGGACTCGACGAACATCGCCGTGTGAACGGGGAGGAGCGCCAGGTGCTGACGGAGCGCGTCGGCCCAGCGACCTTCGCTCATGGCACGGGCCACCGCGGCCACCTCGCCGGGATAGACGTTCGAGGTGACGCTGATGACACCCTTCGCGCCGCACGCCATCATGCCCACCGTCAGGCCGTCGTCCCCGCACATCACCGTCACGCGGTCTCCGACGGACCGCACCAGGTCCTGGCACCGCATCACGTTTCCCGTGGCGTCCTTCACACCCACGACGTTCGCGCAGGCATCGAGGATTCGCAGGACGGACTCGTTGAGGAGATCGATGCTGCAACGAGCGGGGATGTTGTAGAGCACCACCGGTACGTCCACGGACGCCGCCACGAGCCCGACGTGATGGACGAGCCCCGCCTGCGTGGGCTTGTTGTAGTAGGGCATGACGATCATCACGCCATCGGCGCCCGCCTCGGCGGCAGCGCGCGACAGGGCAATCGCTTCGCGGGTGCTGTTGGAACCCGTCCCGGCCAGCACCGGCACCCGCCCCCGGGAGAGCTGAACCGTGCGGCGAATCACCTCGATGTGCTCGGCGTCGGTGAGCGTGGGCGACTCGCCGGTGGTGCCGCACGGTACGAGACCGGAGATGCCGTCGGCGATCTGCGACTCGACCAGGCGCTCGAACGCGGGCCAATCGACCTTCGACCCGTCGTCGGAGAAGGGGGTGACCAGCGCGGTGAATGCCCCTCGAAGCGCCCAGCTCATGCCGGTGGGTGTCGCGCGATCCGGCGCGGGAGGCAAGGGTCGAGCGCTACCCCCTGCGGTCCGAGGGGCCGCCCCACGCAGAGATCCCGCCGACGCGGCGTGCGCGCATCCGGGTGAGGTACCATCACGTACCCGTGACCGCGGCCCGATCGAGGAGACGACGATGAGCCAACCCGTGACGTTGATCACCGGCGCCGCAGGCGCGCTCGGCAGCGCAGTGTTCGCCGAGCTGCTCGCGTGCGGGCACAAGGTCGCCGCCGTGGACCTGGATCGCAGCGCCGCGCGCCTCGAAGAGCTCGCCGCCGGGGCGGGCGACCGAGCGATCGCCGTGACGATGGCCGCGGACGACCCCGGAGGCCTTTCGACGCACCTCGACGCGGTCGCCCGACGGCTCGGCGAGCCGACGGGCGCGGTGCTCATCGCCGGCGGCTGGCGCGGCGGAAAGAAGTTTCACGAAGAGGACGACGACGAGACGTGGAGCGCCATGTTTCGTTTGAACCTCGGAACGGCCGAGTCGGCGCTCCGCGCCCTGCTCCCGGGGATGGTCGCCCGGAAACGCGGCAGCGTGGTGGTCATCGGCTCACGCGCCGCGGAACGACCGTGGACCAGCGCTCGAGCGAGCGCGTACGGGGCTTCCAAGGCCGCCCTGGTCACGCTGATTCAGACCGTGGCGGCCGAGGTGATCGACGATGGGGTTCGCTTGAACGCCGTACTCCCGAGCGTGATCGACACCCCTGCCAACCGCGCGTCGATGCCGAAGGCGGATCACACGGCGTGGGTTCCGCCGGCTTCGCTGGCGAAGGTGATCGCTTTCCTCCTGAGTGACGACGCCGCAGCCATCTCCGGCGCCGCCGTACCGGCCTATGGTCGAGCCTGATCCTGCCCGCCCCGAGCCCGGGGCGGTGCTACCCTGTGATCAGGACGGAGGGCTGGATGAAGTCGAGGACGTGGACGAGGCTCGCGGGGACGTCGGCCGCGGCCGCACTCGTCGCGCTGGCGGTTGCGTGTAGCGGCGACACGAGCTCGGCCGGCGCGGGTGACGGTGGCGCGTGCGCCGGACCGTGCGCACCCGGCTCGCGGTGCACGGTTCATCCGCCGCCCGGATCCGACGCGCCGAGCGTGGACTGCGTGTGCACGGCGGCGGGAGCGTGGTGCTGCGACGGAACCTGTCGACCCGACGGGGGATCGGGAGGATCCGGCGCGAGCGCGGGCAGCGCCGGTGCCGGCGCGACGGGCGGAACGGGCGGAACGGGCGGAGCGAGCGGAACGGGCGGAACGAGCGGAACGAGCGGAACGAGCGGCGCTTCCGGGACTGGCGGGGACTGCGCCGCGGACTGCGCAGGAAGCGGCCTGATCTGCTGCGCGGGCCGCTGCGTGAACACGGGCAACGACCTGAAGAACTGCGGGGCGTGCGGGAACGCTTGCGAAGGTCCGTTCCCCTACTGCGACAACGGCACCTGCGGCGCACCACCCTGCTTCGGGACGGCGTGCGCGGGCAACACGACGTGCTGCGGCTCCGAGTGCTGCGGCCTCGGGCAGATCTGCTGCACGGTCAACGTCGGACCCTCCGTCACGGAGTGCTCCGAGCCCGTGGACGGGACGTGCCCCGTAGGGTGCCCGCTCTGCGTCTGCGCGGACCCCGACACCCCCGTGGCCACGCCGACCGGTGAAGTCCCGATCGCCGCGCTGCGCGTCGGCGACCTGGTGTATTCGATGGACGGTGGGCACCTCGCGGTGGTCCCGGTGGCGCGCGTCAACCGCGCCGCGGCGCGCGATCATCGCGTCGTGCGCGTCCTGCTCGAGACCGGTCGGACCCTCGACGTGTCGGCCCGCCACCCCACCGCGGATCTGCGCACCTTCGGCGACCTCGTCGCGGGAACCCAGATCGATGGCGTGCGCGTGACGGACGTACGGACCGTGCCGTACCGTCACGACGCGACGTACGACATCCTGCCGCGCTCGGATTCCGGCACGTACTTCGCGGCGGGCGTGCTCATCGGCAGCACTCTGCGCTGACGGCCGCACCGACTCCGGAGCCGGAAGACACCAAGGGGGGTTGTGTTCGGGGCGGAGGCGACTACCGTGCGGCCCCGCTGGCTTTCTCACAGGAGTTCTCGATGCACCTTCGTCATGTCCTAGGGTCCACGCTCGTCGTACTCGGCTGCGCCAGCGCGTGTGGAGGAGACGAGGGCGGCGGTGGGGGCGGCGGCTCGGGGAACGCGGACGCGAGCGGCTCGGGCGCCACCGGCGGCTCCACCGCAGGCTCCGGGGGCTCGGGAGCGACCGGCGGCTCCTCGGCCGGAACGTCGGCTGGCGGAAGCGCCGGTTCCACGGGCGGCTCGAGCGCCGGCGGGTCCAGCGGTTCGAGCGCCGGCGGGTCCAGCGGCTCGAGCGCCGGCGGGTCCAGCGGCTCGAGCGCGGGGTCCAGCGGTTCGAGCGCTGGCGGGTCCAGCGGCTCGGGCGGCGGCGACGCTTCGATGGCCGGCGGAAGTGGCGGCATGGCGGGCGGTGACGCGTCGGCGAGCGGCGGAGCCGCCGGCGTCGCGGGAGCCGCGGGCACGAGCGGCGCAAGCGGTACCGGGGGAACTGCGGGGACCGCGGGCAGCGGCGGAGCGGGCGGCACGAGCGGAGCGGGCGGCACGAGCGGAGCGGGCGGCACGAGCGGAGCGGGCGGCACCGCGGGAACCGGCGGGACGGCGGGAACGGGCGGCACCAGCGGAGCGGGCGGCACCGCGGGAACCGGCGGCTCGCTGTGCGACGTGGACGGCGACGGCTTCGACTCCGACGTCGCACGGTGCGGCGGAACCGACTGCAACGACATGAACGGCAGCGTGCGACCGAACGCGTCGTTCCAGACGACGGCCATCCCGGGTGGGACGGGCCAGCTCGGGCAGTGGGACTACAACTGCTCGGGCGTGGTCGAGAAGAACATCGACCAGTGCGTCCTCGCGCTCCCCAACCCGGCGCCGGCGTGCACGGGACTCGGGCGCTCGTGCTCCGGCTCGGTGATCGCGGTCGGAACGATCGGTCGCGGCGGTGCCGTGTGCGACTGCGGCGCGCAGCTGGTGGTGAGCCAGTGCGTCGCGAGCGGGCTGAACAGCTGCACGCGCGTGACTCGAACCAGCACCATCGGGTGTCGCTGACCCCTGCGGCGGGCAACGCCACGAATCGCGACACGTCGCGCGGAGCTCTCGCGGAAGCTGGAATCGCGGGGGGACCGCCGACCCGCTCGCTCGGCCGCGTCGGCGTGCTTCACGTCGCGTTCTGGGTCGGCTTCACGTCGCTGGTCTACGAGGTCTACAGCGCCAAGGTCCTGTTCCTCTTCTTCGTCGAGACGACGCACGCCGTCGCCCTGACGCTGTCGGCCTTCCTGGCCGGTCTCGGTGCGTCGAGCTGGGTGTTCTCTCGACGCCTGCCCGGAGGGCCGCGAGGGGCGGAGCGCGTCCTCGTCGGCCTGCAGCTCGCCGGCAGCGCCTATGCGCTCCTGGTCCTCCGCAACTACGAGATCATCCCTCGCGTCGTGGACGCGAGCAGCCATCTGGTCGGGACCGGAGGCGCCGACGCGGTGAAGATCGCCTTCGCATGGCTCTTCCTGTTCGTGCCCGGCTTCTTCGTCGGCGGTGCGTTTCCGATCCTGACTGGGATGTTCGTGTCCAGCGTGCCGGAGGCGACGCGCGACACGGGCACGGTCTATTTCTGGGACACCCTGGGGGCGATCGTCGGCGCCCTGGCCGCCGGCTTCGTGCTCCTTCCTTTCCTCGGCCTCGTTCGCGCCGTCGCGGTCCCCGTGGTGGTCAATTTCGTCCTGGTCGCGGCGATCGCGGCACGTCCCGCCGCGCGAATCGCCGCGCTGGCCGCCGCGGCGGCCACGCTCGCGTACACGTTCACCGTCGCCGAGCCCGAGGCGCTGCGCGCGACGGCGGCGACCACCCCTTCGGCGCAGGTGAACCAGAGCCCCCTCGACGCCCGATTCGGGCGCGTCAGGTTCCGGCAAGATTCGCCGTTCGGCGTCATCACCGTCGGCGACGACGCGAACGGCCTGCTCGGGGATCGAGTGTTGTTCATCAACTACCGCGACATGTGCCACAGCCTGCAGGACGAATCGGAGCGTGTCCTCGCCGAGACGACCGTCGGGCTGCTCTCGCCGGGTGCACGTGTCCTCAACATCGGGCTCGGGTGCGGCTTCACCGCCGGCAGCATCGCCGAGAGCGCCAAAGTAGACGCCGTCGAGATCGCGGAGATCAACCCCGTGGTCGCCCGCGCCGCGCGCGAGCATTTCGCCGACGCCAACGCCCGGGTGCTCGACCGGGACAAGACGCGCCTCTACCTGCAGGATGGTGCGGAGCTGCTGCGCCGGTCGGATCGCGTCTACGACGCCATCGTCATCGACATCGAGGAGCCCACCGTCGTGTACTCTTCGCCGCTCTACACGCGGGACTACTTCGAGATCGCCAGGGGCAAGTTGACCCGGGATGGCGTGCTGGCCGTCTGGGCCATCGGGGGAGACGCCGTGTACGCCAAGATCCTCTACAACACCGCGAAGTCGGTGTTCCCGCACGTGCGGCTGCGTGTGGTGGCCAGCCATCTGCACGTCTACGCCTCGGCTCGCCCCCTCGAACTCGGCGTGGACGAGCGCCTCGAGAGACCCGTCATCGACCGCATCCTCGCGACGCCGTCGGACGAGGTGAACACCCTCGACAACCGGGCCCTCGAGCGTCGGTTCGACATCCGCAAGACGTTCCGGCTCCCCCCGGACTATCGCGAGGAGTTCGTCAGGGACGGCAGAGGCTCACCGTAACCGCCCGGCGGCGCGCTCAGCCCCGCCGCACGAAGCTCGCCACGAAGTACCCGTCGGTTCCGTGGCGGCCGGGCAGGAGGCGGAACTCAGCCGCACCGCCCGCGAGCTCGACGACCTCGGGGGCGTCGAACGGCGCCGGCTCGAGGACGTCGCGCACGCTCTGGGCAACGCGCTCACATTCCTCGACGAGCACGCTGCACACCGCGTACACGACGCGCCCGCCCGGGCGCGCCCGGGTGCTCGCCGACCGCAAGATGCTCTCCGCCAGGGCCGCGAGGCGGCGTGGATCGTCCGGACCCAGACGCGCGGCGATCTCGGGCCGGCGGCGCAGCGATCCCGTTCCGGTGCACGGCGCATCCACCAGGACCCGATCGAACGTCGAGGGCACGTCGGCGACGCCGCGGGTCCAGTCCACCGCGCGGGTGGTGAGCGGAGCCAGCCCGAGCCGCGTTGCTTCCTCGTCGAGCGCGCGGAGCTTGGCCGGCAGGCGATCGACGGCCCACACCTCACCGGTCGGGGCGACCTGCTCGGCGAGCAACGTCGCCTTCTGGCCGCGGCCGGCGCACGCGTCGAGGACACGATCGCCGGGGCGGGCGCCCACCGCGAGCGCGAGCACCTGCGCGCCCTCCTCCTGCACGACGAAGGCGCCCGCGCGCCACCCGGGTCGGCCCCGCGGATCGCCCTCCGCGCGAAACCCGAGCGCCAGAGGCGACCAGATCCCCGGCTGCCCGGTCGAGAGCCACGACGCCTCCGTCGCCGCGAACGCTTGCCGGAGTGCCGGATCGAGGCGCTGGCGGAGCACCACGACGTGGCCGTCCCGAGACGCACCGGCACCGAGGACGGCGCGCGCCTCTTCTTGCCCGAGCGACGACGCGAGCGCCTCGAGCAACCACGAAGGAGCGCTCTGCTCGACGGCCTGCGCGAGGTCCAGCCGCTCGCCTCCCGCGGCGAGCTTGCGCAGCACCGCGTTCGCGAACCCCCCGACCTTGGGTCCGCGCAGGACCTTCAGCGCACCCACGGCGCGGTCTATCGCCGCGTGGGCCGGCACGCGATCGAGGCAGAGAATCTGATAAGCGGCGACCGAGAGGTGCGCCACCACGAGGGCGTCGTTTCCCACGTTCCCACGGCGGGCGTGCCGCCCGAGCCGCGCCAGGAGCGCGCCGCTCGAACGAAGCGTGCCGTACACCAGCTCGGTGGCCAGTGCCCGCTCGCGCGCATCGAGCTGCGGATGCCGCCGCAGCTCCGCGTCCAGCGCGGCGGCCGCGAACGCCTGGTCGTCGAGCACCCGTTGTACGACACGGGCCGCAACCGAGCGACCGTCGGCAGGAATCGAAGGGCGCGCCATGACCGGTCAGCCGCCGAGCTGCTTGACCTGGCCCATGATGACGTCCCAGCGCTTCTCGACGTCGTTCTTGAACGCGAGGGCCATGAGCCCGAGGAGCAGGGCCATGCCGAACACGTGAGCCACTTCCCGCAGGCGGAGCGGGACCGGCCGCCGGAGAACGGCCTCGATGCCGAAGAACATGAGGTGCCCCCCGTCGAGGACGGGAATGGGCAGCAGGTTCAACAGACCCAGGTTGATGCTGATGAGCGCCATCACCCAGATGAAGTAGTCCGCCCCCTTCCTCCCCTCCTCGCCCGCGACCTCGTAGATGGTGATGGGACCCGACAGTGAGTCGAGGCTCAGCCGCCCCTGAGCGAGCCGCACGATCCCGACGAGGATGAACTTCGTGACGTCGATGGTCTCTTCCACGGCCTTGCTCAGCGCGTAGCGAATCGGCGCAGGGTGATCGACGCGATCCTCGGGGGCGAGGGGGATCCAATGCTGGACCCGCAGCACGTAGCGCGCGAACGTCTGGCCGTGTTCGTCGCGAAAGTCTTCCCTCCGCATCTGAAAGGTCCCGGTCCTGACCCGACCGTCACGTGCGGCCATGTACTCGATGCGATGCGGGCGATCGGGAGCCGCGAGCACGCGTTCGCGAAACGTGGACCAGGCCGGCACGGCATCGTCGTCGAGCTTGAGGATCCTGTCGCCAGGACGGAGCCCCGCCTTGTGCAGGTAGGAGTCCTCGGGCACGACGGCGACGTAGAGATCCGCGAGCTCGACGCCTACGGTGCCGAGCAGACCGACGGCGGACGGGTCCGGGGTCAGGGCGACCACACCCGCTTCGAAGACGGCGAGGTCGGCCAGACCGCCCAGCGCACCATCGACCATCACCGGGCGCAGATAGGTCACCGGCACGGTCTCGCCGGGGTTCTCCCGGAGCTCGGTGACCAGGTCCATGTAGCGGCGAATGGGCTTTCCGGCGACGTGCGTGATGACGTCGAAAGTCCGCAGGCCCGCCCGAAACGCAGGCGAATCCGAGCTGGGTACCCCGACCACCGCGGCGGGTGGGCTCGGCTGGATCCCCACCGTTCCGACGCGCTCGAAGATGTCGAGCTCGCGCCGCTCGACGCTCTCGTCGGCGACGACGTCCACCTCAACGTACTTGTTGTCGCGGAAGACCTTCACCCGGAGGAGCTGGCGCGGCGAACGGCTCACGACGCGCTTCAGCTCGTCGAACGTCCCGATGTCTTCGCCGTTCACCGACATGACCCGGTCGCCGGGCAGCAGCTTTCCGTCTGCGGGGTGGCCCGGCAACACGACGCCTACCGTCGGCGGAAGGAACGGGCCGTCCGCGACGAAGACCGAGAAGTACAGGAGCACCGGGAACAGGAGGTTCATCGCCGGCCCCGCCAGGACGACCAGGATCCTCTTCCACAGGCCCAGGGACTCGAACGTGCGCTTGCGATCCTCCGGGAGCACCAGGTCCCGGGAAGCTTCGAGCATCCGCACGTAGCCGCCCAGGGGAAGGAGCCCCACGCAGTACTCCGTTTCGCGCCCGCGGAGCCGCAGAACTTTCGGACCGAACCCGAGGCTGAACGTGATGACCTTCACGCCGAACGCCTTGGCGAAGGAGAAGTGCCCGAGCTCGTGCACGAAGATGAGCGAGCTGACGAGGATGATGAAGTAGAGGAGATCCACGAGTCCGGCGGCGCGCATCGTAGCCCCACGAGGTCGGCCGGAGGAATCGGCCCCTCCCGCGCGGAAGATGGGGCATCGCGACGCGGCCTCGAAGGGCGCGACGCTCGCCGGGTTCTGCTATCAAGGGCCGACGATGACGGAGGCAGGCGATCGCGATCCCGACCCGCGCTGGCCGATCAGCACCGTGGAGCCCGCCTCCGATCCCGCCGGCGCAGCGCCGCCGGACCACGCGACCGCCTACCAGCCCCCTCGAGCGCCTCCGGGACAGTATGCGAAGAAGGTCCACACCCAGCGGGTGAAGATCGGCGACGGGGTCGATCCCTCCGACGTCGAGCATGCCGCGACATTTCCGGTGCAGGACCTCGCCACGATGGACGCTCCGACGGTCATCTCGCGAGCGAAGGCTCGCGAGCGCGGACGGTGGGTCGTGATCACCGTCGCGCTCGTCGGCATCGCCCTCATCGCGTTCGCCTACGCCATCACGCTCCTCGCGGGTTGATCCGGGTGCCCGTCTTTCTCGTGCGACACGGGCGCGCCATGGCGGGCATGGAGGAGCTGGACCCCGGGCTCGACGACCTCGGCCAGAGGCAGGCGCGCGCCGCGGCGGTCGGCCTCCAGACCTGCGGCGCCTCGCGGCTGGTGGTGTCTCCGCTGCGCCGCACCCGCGAGACCGCAGCACCCATCGCCGCGACGCTGGGCCTCGGGGCGATCGTCCGCCCCGAGGTCGCGGAGGTGGTCCCCGAGGGCCTCGGGCCCGCGGAGCGCCAGGCGTTCGTCACCGCGCTGCTCGGATCTCGCTGGAGCGCGGCCAGCCCCGAGCTGAGCGCCTGGCGCCGGCGCGTCCTCGACACGCTCGTGCAGCTCGCCGTGGAGCCCACGGTCGTCGTCACCCACTTCGTCGCCATCGGAGCGGCCCTCGGAGCGGCCCTCGGAGACGATCGCGTGGTCCCGGCGGCCATCGCCAACGCGTCGATCACCACGCTCCGTGTGCAAGAGAAGCGGCTGGTGCTCGTCTCGGGCCCGGACACCTCGCACCTCGACGCCGCGGACGTCACCGCGACGCACACGGCGCTGCCGGGCGCCCGCCGCTGAAGCTCGACCTCAGCCCTCGGTGGCGGCGGCCAGCATCACCATCCGACACGCTTCGTCCCGCAGCTCCGCCGCCGAGAAGAGCGTGGCGCCACCCGCGGACGCGAGCCCCGCGAGGAGGCTCGTGAGGCCGTGGGCCGTCACCCACGCGACGTTGGCCAGCTTGCGAGGGTGTGCTTCGGCGCGCAGCCCGCCGGCGGCAGCGTCCTGTCGCAGTCTTCGCTCGAGTTCGTCATTCACCGCGCGGCTCAGCGGGTACACGTCGGACTCCAGGATCCTGCGACGGGTGCCGAGCACCTGTGGCCACACGTACAGCACGCGGAACGCGTCGAGGTCGCGAGCGTAGTGGTCCACGTAGGCCCGCACCACCGCGCCGAGCGCCGCAACCCCCGAGGGCGCCGCAGTGATGGCCTCCCCCAGGACGCGGGCTTCCTCGCGAAGCGCCTCCACGGCGAGCGCGCCGACGAGATCCTCCTTGGAAGCGAAGTAGTAGTACAGCGACGGCTTGCTGACGCCGGCAGCGTCGGCAACGGCCGCCATCGTGAACTCACTGGGCCCGCTCGACGCGAGCAACGTCTTGGCGGCGCTCGAGATTGCCTCCCTGCGCGCGCCGCGACGGTGAGACTTCCGCGCCAGGCGTCGGGACTCGGCCTCGGCAGACGCTCGTTGCCGCTTCACAACCACGAGAACAGCTCGCGGAAGCGCTCCTTGCCTTCTTCGTGAACGGGCTCGCCATGGGCCAGCACGAGTCGGTCGAAGTCGAGCTCCAGGATCTCGTCCACCGAGCGGCGCCCCGCTTTCCGGTCGCGCGTGGAGAGCTTCACGAGCTTGCTCTGACCCACGCGACCGTAGGCCTTCGACCATTCGAGATACTGCCGCGTCCACCAGGACCTGGGACCGTGGACGTTGAACGCGAGGTCGGTGAGCAGGAGCGACCGGGACGGACGGTGCAGGAAGACGACCTCGTTCATCCAGCCCGAGCCGAGGTACTGCCGGTAGTCGATCGCGGTGGGCCACCCTTCGGGCAGTGGCCCGGTCAGCTCGCCGTCGAGCGGCAGGCGGGGCTGCTTCGCGCCGAGCCCCGGCGCCCCCAGCAAGCGCGCCTCAGGGAAAGCCTGCTTGAAAGCGCCGGCGAAGAAGTAGTGCATCTTGCTGGGCGCGACGACCCACCGAACCTCCCCGAGCGCGCGGAGCTCCTCGACGATCTGCCCGGTCAGCTTCACGGGAGAGTGCACGAAGAGGCCGCCGTCCGGCAGCCGCGCCACGGTCATGTTCAGGCCCAGGGAGAGCCCGGCTACGGTGAATTCCACGGGAAAACGGAAGAGATCAGGGGCGACGGTCTCCATGAATGGACTATAATTCCATTTTTAGACCTCTGGTCAAGTCAAAACGCCGAGCGCGGCGGGCGCACGGAGCACGCCGAATCGTGCTTCGTCGGGCCGGTCGCCGGACACCCGCATCGCCGACCACGGCGTGACGCCGATGGCACCGGCGCGGTCAGGGTACTAGCTTGCGCTCCTCGCTCGATGCTCACGTGGGTCGCCAAGAAGCTGTTCGGGACCGCCAACGACCGCGCCGTCCGAAAGCTCCAGCCGCGCGTCGTCGCCATCAACAAGCTCGAAGGCAAGATCCAGAAGCTGAGCGACGAAGAGCTGCGCGCCAAGACCGGGGAGTTCCGGGAGCGCCTCGACAACGGCGCGTCCCTCGACGACCTGCTGGTCGAGGCGTTCGCGGTGTGCCGAGAGGCGTCCGTGCGCTCGCTCGGGATGCGGCACTTCGACGTGCAGCTCCTCGGCGGCATGGTCCTCAACAACGGGTCGATCGCCGAAATGAAGACCGGCGAGGGAAAGACGCTCGTCGCAACTTTGGCCGCCTACCTCAACGCGCTCGACGGGAAGGGCGTGCACGTCGTCACGGTGAACGACTACCTTGCGAAGCGCGACTCGGAGTGGATGGGGCGCCTCTACAAGTTCCTCGGGCTGTCGGTCGGCGTCGTCGTCCCGCAGCAGATGGATTTCGAGAAGATCGCCGCCTACAAGGCGGACATCACGTACGGGCAGAACAACGAGTTCGGCTTCGACTACCTGCGTGACAACATGAAGTTCTCGGCGCTGGACTATGTCCAGAAGCCACTGAACTACGCCATCGTGGACGAGGTCGACTCGATCCTCATCGACGAGGCGAGGACCCCGCTCATCATCAGCGGTCCCGCCGAGAAGTCG
The DNA here is from genome assembly GCA_964487605.1 of uncultured Polyangiaceae bacterium. GTDB lineage: Bacteria > Myxococcota_A > Polyangia > Polyangiales > Polyangiaceae > JAJDAH01. Next base: position 53,048 of record CAZARU010000006.1, on the reverse strand, counting down.
AGCGAGAAGTACCGCTCGCTGAACGAAGTCGTCCCGAAGCTGGTGCGTGACGAGCACTACAACGTCGACGAGAAGGCCTTCAGCGTGACGCTGACCGACGGCGGCGTCGACCTGGTCGAGAAGCTGACCGGGGTGAAGAACCTCTACGACCCGGCCAACGTCCAGACGCTGCACATCCTCTACCAGCTGCTCCGAGCGCACGCGCTCTACAAGCGCGATCAGCACTACCTGGTGTCACCCGACGGCAAGGTCCTGATCGTGGACGAATTCACCGGCCGGGTGCTGCCGGGTCGGCGCTGGAGCGATGGGCTTCACCAGGCCGTCGAGGCCAAGGAGAACGTGCCCATCCAGGAGGAGAGCCGGACCTACGCGACGATCACGTTCCAGAACCTCTTCCGCATCTACAAGAAGCTGTCCGGAATGACCGGCACGGCCGAGACGGAAGCCCAGGAGTTCCACTCGACGTACAAGCTCGACGTCGTGGCGATTCCCACGAACAAGCCCATGGTCCGCCGCGACGACGAGGACATCGTCTACAAGACGGAGCGCGAGAAGTTCACCGCCGTCATCAAGGAGATCACCGAGTACCACGAGGCGGGTCGCCCCATCCTCGTAGGCACCACGAGCGTCGAGAAGAGCTCGGCGATCGCGCGGATCCTCAAGAAGAAGAAGATCGCGCACCACGTCCTGAACGCCAAGCACCACGAGAACGAGGCGCTCGTGGTCGCGCAGGCAGGGCGTCGCGGCGCCATCACCGTCTCGACGAACATGGCCGGTCGCGGAACCGACATCGTGCTCGGCGGCAACCCGGAGATGCTCGCGCGGCTCGAGTTCAAGGAGAACAACCGCCTGCCCGACGCCGAGCCGGAAGAGTTCGCCAAGGTCGTGGCGAAGTATCAGAAGTCCTGCAAGGAGGAGCACGACGCCGTGATCGACGTCGGCGGTCTGCACATCCTGGGATCCGAGCGGCCGGAATCGCGCCGCATCGACAACCAGCTCCGGGGGCGCGCGGGGCGACAGGGCGATCCCGGATCCAGTCGCTTCTATCTGTCGCTCGAAGACGACCTGATGCGGATCTTCGCCGGCGACCGGGTGAAGAACTTGATGGATCGAATGGGCATGCCGGACGACGAGCCCATCGAGCACCCGTGGGTGACCAAGAGCGTCGAGAACGCCCAGCGCAAGGTGGAGGAGCGGAACTTCGACATTCGGAAGAACCTGCTCGAGTACGACGACGTGATGAACGCTCAGCGCAAGACGATTTACTCCTTGCGCCAGCAGCTCCTCGCCGGTCGCTACGAGCCCGAGGAACTCGACGAGCTGGGCAAGGCGACGGGAAAGGCCCGCAAGGTCCCCCTCGACGAGGCCATCCGCGACGAGGTCGCGCCGATGGTGGCGCAGCTCATCGCGATGTTCGCGGAGTCGCCCAAGCAGTACACGACCGACGACGGTCGTCCTCGCCCTCCGACTCCGACCGAGATCGGCGAGATCGAGCGCCTGGTGGAGCTGGAGTCGCTGCGCAGCGAGGTCTACCAGCTCTGGGGCGTGGTGCTGGACCTGCACAAGCGCTCCAAGAAGTCCGCCGCGGTGACCTACGAGGAACTTCTCGATCTCGTAGCCGCCGGCCTCACCGAGCAGCGTGAGCGCCTGTTCGACCTCGCAGATCGCGTGGTCAGCTCCATCGTCGAGGACTCGTGTCCGCAGAATCGCCCGCCCGAGGACTGGGACTGGAAGGGCATTCACTCGGGTTTCCGCGAGCACTTCAAGGCGCCGCTCGAGGACGACGTGGACGAGTTCGGAGACGTCGAGTACCTGGTGCGCGCCGTCTACGAGCGCTCCGAGAAGATTGCTCGCGAGCGGCTGGACGACCTGGGCATCGAGAACACGATGCGGCTGTTCCGGCACTACTACCTCGAGGAGATCGACCGAGCGTGGATCGATCACCTGACGAACATGGAGCATCTGCGCGACGGCATCGGGCTCCGCGGCTACGGGCAGAAGGATCCGAAGAACGAGTACAAGAAGGAGGGCTACAACCTCTTCGTGAATCTCGTCGCGAACGTGTCGAGCAGCGTCGTCGAGCGCGTGTTCGGGACGCAGGTTCGCCGTCCCGAGCAGATTGCCGCCCTGGAGGCCGCGGCCGAGGAGCGCCACCAGGAGGCGCTGGAAGCCGCCGTTGCGCGGCACCCCGGGCAGCCGCAGGCGCCAGCGGACGCGGCACCCGGCAATGGCGATCCCGCGGAGGCGCTGCGCCAGGCCGCCGCGAGCGTCCCCCCGAAGAGCGCCGCCCCGAAGATTGGCCGGAACGACCCCTGCCCCTGCGGTTCGGGCGCAAAGTTCAAGAAGTGCCACGGCGCAGCCCTCGAAGACGACGACGAGGGGCCGCAGCCCACGGCGTGACGGACCGAGGTCGCACGGGCGCACACCGCTCCACCATCGTGTGCTGGGGGGAGCTACTGTGGGACCTCTTGCCCGACGGACGTCGCCTGGGCGGTTCCGCCGCGAACGTGGCGGTGCACGCGGCGCAGCTCGGCAACCGCGCGGTTCTGGTGAGCACCGTGGGCGATGACGAGCCTGGTCACGCGGCGGTGGATGCGCTCGCCCAGCGCGGCGTCTGCGTGGAGTTCGTACGCGTGGATCCGACGGCCCCCACCGGCTCCGTCGCGGTCACCTTCGAGGCGGACGAGCCGCGCTTCTCGATCGCCACCCGCGCGGCGTGGGACGGCATTCGGTGCGACGACGCCCTGCTGCGGGTCGCGCGCGATGCGTCGGCCGTGTGCTTCGGTACGCTCGCCCAGCGCACGCCCGTCAACGGCGACGGACTCCGCGCGCTGCTCGGCGCCCTCGGTCCCACGTGCCCACGGATCTGCGACCTCAACGTCCGGGCCCCCTGGGCCACCCCCGATATCGCCGCCGCGACCATCGACGTGGCGACCGTGATCAAGCTGAACGAGCACGAGGCCACGTGGGTGGAGCAGGCGTTCGCCTGCGACGACGCCCCGACGTGGCTTCTGGGTCGCGGCAGCGTCGCGGCGGTGGCCCTGACCCGTGCCGCGCGCGGATGCACCGTCGTGACCGGCGGCCAGCGCCGCGACCTGCCCGGCGTGGTCGTGGCGACGAATCACGGCGACGCAGTGGGCGCCGGCGACGCGTTCACCGCGGTGCTCGCGCATCACCTCGCCCGCGGCACGGAGCTGCACGCGGCCGCAAGCGCGGCAAACGGGTACGCCGCCTTCGTCGCCTCCGCGCGGGGCGCCACCCCGGTGGCCCCACCCCCCGTGATACGCACCGCCATCGCGACACCCCGGCCGAGTTCCGCTAAGGTCGCGCGATGACGCCGAGCGAGAAGAACATCTTGAAATCCCTGATCGCGGTCGCGTGGGCCGACGGCACCGTGAAGGAGCCCGAGATCGCGATCATCGACGGCCTCCTGTGGGCCTTCGGCGCAGAGCCAGACGAAGAGGCGGAGATACGCGAGTTCTCGTCGAAGAAGCGGACGCTGAAGGACGACATCCCCCTCGACGCGCTCTCCGCCGAGGATCGCACGGTGCTCCTGGCGCATGCCGCGCTGATGACCCACGCCGACGGCAAGCAGACCAAGGGTGAGGAGAAGCTCCTCACCAGCCTGGCGGAGCTGCTGGGCGTTCCCGGTGCCGAGCTCGAGAAAATAGCCGCGAGCGCCCGGGACCGGGCGAAGAAGCTCGCGTCTCGGCTCTGATCGTCCGCTCAGGCCGGGAAGGCCTCAAGAATCGCCGGCACGAGCCGTACTGCGATCCTCGAGGGACCCGTGCTGCAAGCGACGAACGCGGTGGGGTACTCGGAGGCGCCGGCCGAGGCGCTCCCGAGCGAACTCGGAGACGCGCTGTTCGACGCCGTCCAGACCGACACGCTCGACCTGCCGCTCTTGCCAGAGGTGGCACAGCGGGTCCTGGCGCTCGCCACCTCCGAATCCGTCAGCCTCGCTGCCATCACCGACGTCCTCCACAAGGACCCCTCGATGGCCGCGCACGTGCTCGCCGTGGCGAACTCGCCCCTGTACGCACCACGCGTACCCATCGTGTCGCTGGCCCAGGCCGTGAGCCGACTCGGAGCACGCCAGGTCCGAGACATCGCCCTCGTGATTTCGTGCAAGAGCCGGGTGTTCCACGTGCGGGGCTGGGAGGGCGAGGTGCGAGGGCTGTTCCGGCACTCGGTGGCGACGGCCGTGTTCGCGCAGGAGGTGGCACGCCGCCTGCGCGCCAACGTCGAGGAGGCGTTCCTCGCCGGGCTGCTCCACGACGTCGGGCGCCCGGTGCTGCTGCAGGCCGTGGTCGACGCGAGTGAAGAGCTCGCGACGAGCGCGCCCCACGGCGCGGTCCAGGCTTTCGTCGATGACCTCCACGCGGAGGTGGGACAGCGCCTGGCCGCCCGCTGGAAGCTCGCCGCGCCGCTACGAACCGCCATCGGGGCGCACCACGCACCCGAGGAAGCAGGAGCTTCGGCGCAGCTCGCGCGCGTCATTCAGCTCGCCGACGCGCTGTCGGACATCGTCGTCGAGCGATCCCCTCCGGACCTCTTGCGCGGCCACCCTGCGCTCGCCGGGCTGAACCTCTACCCGGAAGATCTCGACGCGCTGGTGGCCACACAGGATCGCGTGGCAGCCGCTGTCGGAGCCCTCGCATGAGACCGCCGTGCCACACCTTCGACCTCGTCGTCATCGGCGGCGGACCGGCGGGCCAGAAGGCTGCCGTGCAGGGTGCGAAGGCGGAGCTGCGGGTCCTCATGGTACACGACGAGCGCGTCGTCGGCGGGGCGTGCGTGCGGCAAGGCACGATTCCCAGCAAGACCCTTCGCGAAACTGCCGTGGTGCTCACGGGCTTCCAGAAGCGCAGCGGGAACGTCATCGACGTGTCGCTCCGGGAGGACGTCGAGCTGCAGAGCCTCATGTCCCGCATGAACCACGTCGTGACGGCCCACGAGGCGTACATGACGGAGCAGGTCCGCCGCAACGGCATCGAGCGCTGGCACGGGCGCGCCAGCTTCGTCTCGCCGTTCGAGATCGAGGTTCAGTCGGTAGACGGGCTGCGCCGCCGGGTCCGCGCGCCGGCGTTCGTCATCGCCACCGGATCGCGGCCGCGCGACCCGGACGGCATCCCGGTGGATCACGAACGCATCCTCGACAGCGACTCGATCCTCTCCCTGACCTATCTGCCGCGCTCCCTCACGGTGCTCGGCGGCGGCATCGTCGGGTGCGAGTATGCGTCCATCTTCGCGTCGCTGGGCGTCCAGGTCTACATCCTCGACCGCCAGCCGAGGCCACTCGGCTTCCTCGACGAAGAGGTCGTACGCGCGTTCGTGTCGAGCTTCGAGCAGCGCGGCGGGCGCTTCGTCGGTCCGTGCCGTGTCGAAGCCGTGACGGTGGACGACGACGGCAACGTCGTGACGCGGCTGAACGATGGATCCACGGTGACGTCCGAGAAGATGCTCGTCGCCATGGGACGCGTGGCGAACCTCGAGCGGCTCAACCTGGCCGCCGCCGACCTCACGGCCAACGCCGCGGGGCGACTCGACGTGGACGAGCACTGCCGGACTCGCGCGAAGCACATCTACGCGGTGGGAGACGTGATCGGCCCGCCGGGACTCGCGTCGGCCTCGATGGAGCAGGGGCGTCGGGCAGCCTGTCACGCCGCGGGCATCGAGTGCACGGCGGGCTCCGAGCTCATCCCCACGGGCGTCTACACCATTCCGGAGATCGCGAGCGTCGGGCTGACGGAGGAGCAGGCGCGCGCGCGGCACGGCGCCGTGCTCGTGGGGCGCGCGAAGTTCAGCGAGGTGGCGCGCGGACAGATCGCGGCCATCGACGACGGCCTGCTCAAGATCGTCGCGGACGCGAGCGGACGCGAACTCCTGGGCGTCCAGGTGGTGGGCGAAGGCGCCACCGAGCTCGTGCACGTCGCGCAGATGGCACTCGTCGGGAAGCTCGGCGTGGATGCGCTGGTGGACAACATCTTCAACTTCCCGACTCTCGCGGAGGCGTACCGCGTGGCGGCGCTCGACGTGCTGCGGCAGCGACCCGAGGCGCCGTCGCCCTGGGAGGAACGCCTCGGTGAGCCGCCAGTACGAGGTCAGGTCCAGGTGGTTCGCCACTAGGAGGCAGGCTCACGACGAGACCGGAGGGCTCCAGCCGCGGCGATCCACGGGGCCGTCGAAGGGCGGAGTCTGCATCGAGCCGAGCGCGGCGAGCCGAGCGCGGGGAGCTTCCCTCGCCAGCCGGGCCAGCAGACCGCCCGAGCCGCCGAGGATCGTGATCCCGCTCGCCACCCGCGAGACGGCGTGCGCCACGTCGTCCTCGGCGTCGAACCGGGCGACGTGGAGGCAGCGTCGCTGCGGCGCCGCGTGCACCGCTCGCGACACGCCCACGACGCCCCGTCCCGCTGCGAAAGCAGCCCCGGCGATCGTCACGGCGTCCCGGTAGCGCCGGACCTCGGCGAGGTCTTCGTCGGTTTCGCGCCCGCGAGGAACTGCGCGCTCGGCGGCGCCGAGGGCGTTCGCCAGGGCCACGCCGAGGCGCCTCGCGGCCTCCTCGTCGCCCCGGAACACGACGACGCGCGGGCTCGCACAGCCCCGCTGATCGAGCACGACGACGTCGTCGACGAGCAGACGGGCGGCGGCGCTCGGGTCGTCTTCCTCAGTGACCACGGCGACCCCGAACCCCGCCCCGTGACCGTGCAGCACGACGCCCGCAGGGAGCAGCGCGTCCACTTCGGCGAGGCTCTGATCGGATCCGTACGCCCACACGTGATCGCCGGCGCTCGGCGCGAGCGCTTCGACGATCTCGAACTCGCCCCCGGCGGCCGCGAGGAGCGAGGCCATGTGGGGCTCCCGCCGCGAGGGCCGGACGCACACCGTGCTCGAAGCCGCGAGCGCGAGAGCGATGGCGCGGTGGGCCGCGACGAAGGGCTCTGCACTGAGCACCACGTGGGCGCGTGGCACCTGGGAGACGGAGGCGCACAGCGCCTCGACGTCCGCGTGGGCCGGCGACGTCTCGAGGCAGCGAGAGAGCGCCAGCTCGATTCCCTCGGGCGAATGGGGGGTCGTGGCCGCCAGCAGCTCGCGCGCCCGCCGGCCCAGCGGATCGGCGGGGTCGCGCAGGCGGCGGGCTGCGGCCACCAGCGCGAGGACGCGGTCCGCCGCGGCGGTCAGCGCGGAAGCCATGCCTCGAGGGCCAGCGAGCAGCCCCGCGGGGGCGCCCCGCGCGCTCGTCCGAGCAGTTCGACGCCGTCGTCGTGAACCACGACCTCATCCTGCGTGAGCACGCGAAGCGCCGAGTCCACGTTGCCGAGATCCACGAAGCACGCCAGGCCAGCCCGCCCCGTCTGCACCGGCTCGAGCGTGACCGCGTCGAGTGCCACGACACGCAGCCAGGGCGGCGGTCGGTACAGCGGGCGGGCCCCGGTGCGGAGGCTCCGTGGCTCCCAGAGCTGGCTCGAGAGCTCGGTCATGCCGTACTCGCCCACGATGTTCGCAGGCTCGAGGCCGAGGCTCGTGGCGAGAGATTCGCGAAGCGCCGCCTCCGGGACCTCGCGGGCCCGACCCTTGAATCCGCCCGTCACCATGGCGACCGAGCCCTCGGGGAGGGCGATGCGGGAACCGCCGAGCGCGTCGAGCAGCGCGGCGTGCGCGAAGGCCGCGCCGAGGACCACCAGCGGCTCGTGTCGCGCGCGTGCCACGTCTGCGGCGCGCGCGACGCCCGACGAGAGGGTGGCCCCGTGGAGCCATCGCGCGTCGGAGGTCACGTCGAACGTGGGTTCGCCCAGGCCGCGGCCGTCGAGCGCCTCCATCAGCACCGACATCATGAAGCCCAGGGAGGAGCGCTGCGGGATCCTCGGCGCGGGTGCCAGCGCGACGATCGTCGCCTCCCGAACGTCGGGGGAGAGCAGATGCCGCCGACCGAGCTCGACCGCGAGGGTGCGACACGTCGTGAGCGTGCGGAAGTGGTGCGCGCCCGTCTCATGCCCCGTCGTGCCGCTGGTCTCGAACCGCGCGACGTCGTCCGCCTCGGCGTGGACGGCGACCCGTCCCAGCCGGAACGCCTCGACGGGAACCGCCGGCACGTCGTGGAGCGAATCGAGGCGGCCCCCCCCCAGGGCGAGCAGGCGCGCGTGCCCGGAGAACTCCTCCACCTGGAAGCGGGCGATGTCGAGCGCAACGGACTCGAAGGTTCCGGCGCCGCGAAGGGCGAAGTGAAGGACGCGGGAGTGCAGCGCGTCGCTCCGGACCGCAGCCGCGTCGGCGCTCACCCGTCCAGCGCCTCCAGCGCCGAGACGAGCGCCGCCGTGAACTCGGAGAGCAGGGCGTCGTCGATGGTCAAGGGGGGCGTGAGCACGAGGCTCGTTCGTTCACCTCCGCCCGCCGAGGTGATGAACCCGCGCTCGAGCAGGAGCTGCGCCAGCCGCGCCCCCGCGGCCGGGCGCGGCCCGAGATCGACGGCAACCATGAGCCCCGCGCCTCGCACGTGCACGAAGTCGAAGCGCTCTATCGCGCGGGCCAGCTCCACGAGCCATGCCGCACCGATGCTCGCAGCGCGCTCCACGAGGTGCTGCCGCGTCAGCGTGTCGAGCGTCGCGAGGGCTGCGGTGCAGGCGAGCGGCGCCCCCGCGAACGTGGAGGTGTCGACGACCTCCTCCTCGCGCGCCCACCCCCGCATCACGTCACGCCTTCCGACGCACGCCGAGATGGGCAGACCCCCGCCGAGTCCCTTGCCGAGGCACACGATGTCGGCCGCCAGGCCCGCGCTCGATCCGTAGAGCCACTCGCCCGTGCGGCCGAGACCCGTCCAGATCTCGTCGGCGACGACGAGGGCACCGGCGTCGTGAGTCATCTCCGCGACCGCCTCCAGAAATCCGGCGGGCGGAAGGCGCACGCCAGCCCGTCCCTGGATGGGTTCGACGAGCACGGCGCCCACGTCACCCTGCGCCAGCTCGAAGCGCAGGCGCTCCAGGACCTCGTCAGTGTCTTCGTCGCCGACGGGCCACGGGACGAACGGCGCTCGAGGATTGAGCTGCCTGCCGAACGGTGCACGATAGCTCGCCCGCAGGCCGCAGCTCGCGAGCGGTGCGTACGACATCCCATGGTACGCGCCGTCGAACGCGACGACGCCCGGCTTGCCCGTGGCGAGCACTGCGGACTTCAGCGCCGCGGTCACCGCATCGGCGCCCGACTGCCCGAAGACGACCTGCGCCGTGGGATCGCCCGAGAGCGCGGCAAGTCGCCCCGCGAGCGCGATCTTCGGCTCGGAGGGGTGAACGTCGCCGAGCGCCTGCAGCAGTCGCGGCGCCTGTAGCTCGATGGCGCGCAGGATCGCGGGGTGCGAGTGGCCCAGCAGCATCGCCCCGAAGCCGGCGGCGAGGTCGACGAAGCGATTCGCATCGACGTCGAGGACGTTGGAGCCCTGGGCCGAGGCGTACACCACCGTGCCCGGGCGCACGCGTGCTCGGCCCGCCGCCCCCCCCATCGGAACGAACGCCTCCGAAGCCCGGGTCAACCACGTCCGCGACTGCGGGCCCGGCGGTCGGACCCGGATCACCGGGGAATCATTACCGGGTCGCAACTGCGGCGGGGGCGGGATCTCGGAGAACGACACGAGCACGGGATCGTATCACCCGCCCGGCGCGCCGAGACTCCACGGCCGATGGCCACGCGACCGCGCAGCGGGTATTCTCGGACCTCCGGAGGGTTCATGCGCGCGCTTCATGGATGGATCGCAGGCACCGCGACGGCACTCGCCGCGTACGCCTGCGGCGGAGCCGGCGACGGCGAGTCCGCGGGTTCGTCCGGCGCGGGCGGGCAGTCCGACGCGTCGGCGGGTTCCGCGGGGACCACGGCGGCAGGCGCCGGCCCCGGGGGCTCCGCGGGAGCCGGGACGGACGCCTCGACGGGCGGTGCCAGCGGCAGTACCGGCACGGGGGGCGCCGACGCTTCCGGCGGCGGCACCACGGGGGGTTTCGTCGGTCCGGAGCTCGGCCTGAAGGTCGCGTTCTTCGGCGACCAAGGCCTGTCCATCTTCTCGCGCCGCGTGCTCGATCTCATCGTCGCCGAGGGCGCCGACTTCGTGCTGCACCTCGGCGACTTCGACTACGACGACAACCCGGCCGCCTGGGAGCAGCTCATGAACGACGGCCTGGGCGCCATGCCCTGGTTCGCCATCGTGGGGAACCACGACACCGACCAGTGGGCGGGCTACCGCCAGGTCATCGACAAGAAGCTGGCGACGATGCCGGACGCGCAGTGCGTCGGCGAGCCGGGCGTGAAGCACTCCTGCACGTATCGCGGGCTGCACATCATGCTGAGCGGCGTCGGGCTGCTCGGGTCGGGGCACGAGCAGTTCCTCCGGCAGGAGCTGGGCGCGAGCCAGCACCTCTGGCGCCTGTGCACGTGGCACCTGAACCAGCGGGATTTCCAGCTCGGCACCAAGAGCGACGAAACGGGGTTCGCGGTGCACAGAGAGTGCGCGGCCCAGGGCGCGATGATCCTCAACGGCCACGAGCACTCCTACGCTCGCACCATGGGACTCACCGACGTCGGCAATCGCGCCGCGGGGCACGGGGCGGTGACGCCGTTCGACGACCTGCTGCTCGCCGTCGGTCGAACGTTCGTGGCGGTGTCGGGCGCTGGCGGCTCGAGCCTCCGGAGCTACGACGCGACGCTGCACTCGGGCGACACCTGGTGGGCGTCCGGCTACACGGCGAACTGGGAGATCGACGACGGACAGGGGATGACCGCGTTCAACGTCCTCGACCCCGCCGGCGCCGCCTTCCTCGAGTTCGGCCATGGGGGAGACCCGTCCCGCGCGCGCGGCTACTACAAGACGATCGGCGGGCGAGTGACGGACGAGTTCTACGTGACGGTAGACTCGACGGGCTTCGGAACCACGACGGGCGCCGGTGGGGCGCCGGGGGCGGGCGGTGGCGCCGGGGCAGGAACGGCGGGCGCGAGCGGTGGCCCGTGGGACCCCGGGGCCTGCGCGACTTTCTGCGCGAAGTGTGCCGGGTGCGCGTCGAGCCCCGGCTTCGACGAAGGCGACTGCCGCTACCAGTCGGCCGCGATCACCGAGGCGGACTGCCTCGCCGGGTGCGCCGCGGGGGCCACCCCGGGCTTCGATCCCCTCGGCCTGCCCACGGGGTGGGAAGCCTGGACCTGCTCGGAGTTCGATACGAACATCTGAGCGCGATCGAGCACGTCACGCACAGACGCGGTTGCGACCTCCGCGCTTCGCCTCGTAGAGCTTCTCGTCGGCGCGTGCGACCAGGTCGTTCGCCGTTCGGTCGCCATCGCCGAGTTCCGCGCAGCCGATGCTGATCGTCACCGGAATGCGCTCGCTCTGAAACACGAACTCGTGCTCTTCCACGCGGGCCCGCAGGTTGTCTGCCAGTGCGGTGGCCCCGTCGAGGGGCGTCTCGGGAAGTACGATGACGAACTCCTCGCCTCCGTAGCGGGCGAAGACCTCGTCGCGGCGAATGCGGTCCTGAATCAGTCGTGCGAGCTCGCGCAGCACGTGATCACCGGCAAGGTGGCCAAACTGGTCGTTGCACCGCTTGAAGTAGTCGATGTCGAACATGACCAGGCAGAGTGGGCGCTGGTGCCGTCGCGCCCGAATGACCTCACGCTCGAGGGCCTCGTAGAGGTACCGCTTGTTGTGGATCTGAGTGAGACCATCCACGATGGTCATCTTGTAGATTTCCTCGTGGTACTTGGCCTCCGCGTCGGCCCCCGACAGGTACTTGAGGATCGTCGGGCCTACCTTGATGCGGTCGTTGGTGTTGAGGAGCCGCTCGCGAGGGATCTGCTCCTCGTTCACGTAGGTGCCGTTGGTGGAACCATCGTCGACCGCGTACCAGCGCCCGTTCCGCTTCTCGATGTGCGCGTGGCGACGCGAGACGGAGTCGCCTTCCAGGACGATGGCATTGTCGGCACCCCGGCCGATCCGGAGCGTGGCGGTGTCGAGCACGAAGCGCTTGCCGAGGAGCGACGGCTCCTTGGTGTAGATGATGACCAGGCAGTCGTTGCCCTCGACGTCCAGCGCCTTCTGGACCACCTGGGTGACCCGGGTCTTTTCTTCGAACTCACTCACGCTTGGAAAACCGTCGCGAACCGATGATCTTGCAACGAATCGCGCCCCTCGGCGAGAGGCTCGAGGTCCCTCGTCCGCGCGGATGGACCCGAAGGTGTAGGGGAAAACCCGCGCGGGCGGCGAGGTTTAGCCGCCGACGGCGCGAGCGGTCAAGGGGACCCGGCGACGCGTCGGCGCGATCCCGTCCTGCCGTCCAATAACCGCGAAGCCGCGCGTGTGGTCTCGTGTGGGGTGGTGTGCGACTCAATCGAGGGGCACCTGGATGCCCAACTGCCGCATGAGGCGCAGGGCGTTGCCTGCCGCGACTGGCCCCTCTCGGAGCAGATAGTCGAACGTCATCGCGTCGCCGCTCACGGTCTCCCTGAAGTGGACCTGACGAACGCGTCCCTCGAGGTCGCCTTCGAGTCTGCAGAGCTCGAGGTCGTGGGTAGAGACCGCGCCGAGCGCGCCTCGCCGCAGGAGTTCCGCCAGGACCCAGCGCGCCCCCATCTGCCGCTCGCGTGAGTTCGTCCCGTGGAGGATCTCGTCGAGGAGGAAGAGCACGGGCACGCCGCTCTCGGTCGCCGCGAGGACGTCACGGATCTTCCGGACCTCTGCGTAGAAGTGGCTGACGCCTCGCTCGAGCGAGTCGCTGACCCGAATGCTCGTCCCGAGCCGAAGCGCGGATACCCGGAACCGACGCGCGCAGACCGGCGCGCCAGCGAAGGCCAGAACCACGGCGAGGCCCATCGTGCGCAGCATCGTGCTCTTGCCCGACATGTTCGAGCCCGTGACCAGGAGAGCGGTGCCGGCGCCCGCGAGCGCGACGTCGTTGTCCACTCTCGCTTCGGCCGCCACGAGGGGGTGACCGAGCCGCTCGGCCTCGAACCGAGCCGCCCCATCCTCCAGCTCGGGCCAGACGAAGTCCGGCTCGTCGTGGGCGAACGTGGAGAGCGCCGCCAGGGCTTCGAACGTCCCCAGCGCGGCGAACCACTCGCGAACCGCCTTGCCCGACGCGACCTGCCACGCTTCGAGGCGAACGACGCAATGGATGTCCCACAGCAGCAGCGCGGCGGCGAACGGGTGCACCAGACCGTTGTGCCGGAGCTCGAACCAGGAGAGGCGCCGCTGAAAATCTCGCATGGCCGCCGAAGGAAGCGTGCTGCCCGATCGCGTCTTTTCGCGCAGGCCGGCGACGAGCTCGCTCGGGACGTCGCACCGCTCCAGCAGCTCCAGCATGGGACCGTAGCGGACGAACCCGCGCTCGCCGGAGCTGACGGCGGTGAACACGGCGGTGGTCTCCGCGCGCGTCGACCAGACGAGCGCCACCTGCGCTAGCAGCGGCGCGAGCCACGTCCAGGACGGAAGCCCGAGCAGGAACGAAGCGGCCATCGCCGCGAGCGTCACCGGCGGCAGGGCTCGGGCGGCCCAGACGATCCCCACGCGCGGCCCCAGAGTCGGCGCGGACTCGGCCCAGCTCAGCAGCGGCTCTGGCGACGGAGCAGGTCGCGGAGCGCGCTGGCCATCCGCAGGGCCACCGAGGGCCAGACCCAGTGCTTCGAGCTGCTGACGCGTCTCGAGCATGGGCAGCAGGGACCGGACGGCCTCCTGGCGGAGCCGTGCCTCGGGTACGCCGCACGGCTCGCCGAGCAGGCGCGCGAGCTGCGCCTGCCCGAACGACGTGCGGGCCGTGCAGATTCGCTGGAACAGCGAGCCCCGTCCGAAGACGTCGAGATCGCCGGAGTAGGGGTGATCGGCGCGGACGAGGCTGGCGCCGTCGTCGGGCAGGTCGCGCCACTTGCCGGTCATCCGCGCGTGGGCGGATTCGTTGACGTGCTTCCAGCGGAGCGCCTCGTCCTGCGCGTCGATCACGCGGGCATGGAGGACGACGAGCGCGGCGAACAGCGCCAGCGCGGCGACCGACGCCAGCGCCGTGGACGGCGCCGCACCGCCGAAAACGACGAACGCCGCCGGAACGACGGCGGCCGCGAACGAGAGCCCCCGAAGGTTGGAGATGAGGCGCGAGCGACCTCCGAGTCGCTCCGCTTCCCGGGAAAAACGCGCCGCGCGCTCCGCGTACTGCCGGGCTCGTTCCGCGCGATCAGACACTCGCGGTCTCTCAGCCTTCGCCGGTGCAGCCGCAGCCGGCCGAAGCCACCCTGGCGCCGGACGCGTCGACGCGGCGCCGCGCCTCGGTGCACCTGCCGTCGCCAGGTGTCACGAGCTCGCAGATCCTCTCCGCGGAGCGCTGCATCGATGCCAGCGCCCGGCACGCGGTCCTGCAGGGCGTCTGCACCGAGGTCGCTTCCTCGCGCTCCGCTTCGGCGACCGACGCCTGCGGGGCGGGAGCCGGAGCGTGCGGCGCGGCGTCCTCGTCCGAACGGCTGGGCGCGGCCTGCCGTTCGCCCGCGCCGGCTCCCCCTGGCAACGTTGCCGCCACCGCGGGACCGAGCTCCCGATCGATCTCGCGCTCGTTGGCCGTCAGGTCGTCGAGCAGCGCGCCCACGTCGTCGGTCGGGGCGTCGGCAGCGCCACCACCCGCGGCGCACCCCGCGGCGGCGAGCGCGACGCACGCCGCGCCGAGGAGAGCGTTTCGAACCATCGCGCGCCTTGGTGTACCACGCGCGCCCTCGCGGCGGTGACGCGGGGTCACGCGACGGATCGCTCGACGGCGGAGGCGATCGCTTCGAGGGGGAGGACCTCGTCCACGACGCCGAGCTCGGCGGCGGCCTTGGGCATTCCGTAGACGGTGGACGTCGTGCGGTCCTGGGCGATGCTCCGGCCCCCCGCGGCCTTCACCGCGGCGAGGCCCAGCGCCCCGTCACGCCCCATACCGGTCAGGACCACGCCGACGCACCTGGCGCCGAAGGCTTGGGCGGCGGCTTTCAGCGTGACGTCCGCCGCGGGCCGCACTCCGTGGACGGGATCGGAGTCGTCGAGCCTCAAGCGCCCGCCGCGATCGATGGCCAGGTGTCGGCCCCCCGGAGCGACCCACACGCGACCGGCTTCGAGCAACTCACCCCCTGCGGCTTCCCAGACCGGAAAGCCGGCGGCCTCCGCGAGCTCCTTGGCGAGTGCGGCTGTGAAGCCTGGTGGCATGTGCTGCACCACGAGGACGGCGGCCGCGCCGACCGGAAGGCGCGGGACGACCCGGACCAGCGCGGCGGGTCCACCCGTGGACGCTGCAACGACCACGAGGCGCAGGCCCGGTCCCATGGGCTTCGGCGCGGCGCGCGGCTGCGAGCGGCGCGAGATGGGCGGTGCATCGGCGGCAGCGCGGGTCGGCGCGAGCGCGCCCACGTTCGCGCCGGCCGCCGCGAGGAGCTTGGTCACGAGGTCGTCGCGGATCTCCGCGAGGTTGGTCGAGACCTCCCCGCCGGGCTTGGTGACGAAATCGACCGCGCCCGCGGCGAGCGCCTGGACCGTCTCCTCGGCGCCCTCCTTGGTGTGGGCGCTCAGCATGACGATCGAGACCGGGCGACGGGCCAGCATCGCGCGGGTCGTCTGCGCGCCGTTCATCCCGGGCATGTTGAAGTCCATCGTGACGACGTCGGGTCGCAGCTCGGACGACAGCTGCAGCGCTTCCTCGCCGTCCTTTGCGCGCCCAACGACGAGCAACCGCGGCTCCGACGCCAGCAGACGCTCGATGGCCGAGCGCATGAACGCCGAGTCGTCGACGATGAGGACGCGGGTGGGAGCGCTCAAGTGGGTCCCGTCACGGGAGCCCCTTCTCCACCCTGAGCACGAGCGTGGCGCCGGTCATCTCGACGCTGGGCGCGCCGACGCCGCGTCGGTCCACGACGTCCGCGATGCACTGCGCCGCCTCACGCGAGACGCTGCGACGCTTGACGACCTCCACGCCCTCCGCGCGGCCGCGCTGGCGGACCAGGAACTTCACGTGCACCTCCCCGACGTCGCGAGCGAGCCCGCCGTGCTCCGCGACGCACTTCGCGTAGCGCTCGACCGGCTGCCGCAGCTTGTCCAGCGCGTGCGGGAGCGTTCCTTGCTCCACCTGCACGGCCTCGGCGACGACGCGCGGAAGCGGCCCCGCGCGAACCCCCGCATCGGCAGCATCGCCAGGCGTCGCTCCGGCATCCGGGTGCGCCGCGCTCGCGGCGGGTGCTGCCGTCGCACCCGCCGCGGCCGAGGTCGCGGGCGCGGCCCGCGTCGTCGCTGGCGCCGGATCGGACCGGGACGTCTTGAGGCGCAGCCACGCCGCCTCGTTCTGGCTGATGCACCGCACCATGCGGCCCTGTCCGTCGGCGAGGCGGCCCCAGGGACAGCGCGCGTCGGGCGCTTCGGTACCCTCCGTGGCGACCGCCGCGGCGGCGAGCGTCACGGCCGCGAGGGTTGCGGCCCTCGTCATCGAACGCTTCACGAAACCTCCTTGAATCCCCGAAGCACGTACGCCGCTACGGGTTGATCGATTCCCTTGAGCTGGATCCCGCCGACCTCTTCGGCGACCACGTGATCCTTCACGCGCTCGTAGACCGTCCCGCTCATGAGCACCCCCCCGAGCGGCGCCTTCGACTCGTGGCGCTGTGCGCGGTTCACCGTGTCGCCGATGCACGTGTAGTCCCGACGAACGAACCGGGACCCTATGTCGCCCCTCACGATGGGGCCGGAGTTCAGCCCGATGCGCATCACCAGGTCCGCCTCCCGCCCCTCGTTGAAGCGATCCAGGGCACGCTGCATGCCCCAGGCCGCACGCGCGGCGCGGAGCGCGTGGGGTTCCTCGTGCTCGGGTCGGTCCTCGAAAACCGCCATGATCGCGTCCCCGATGAACTTGTCGATGTCGCCGCCATGGTCCTTGATCACCGGGCAGAGCATGTCGAACGAGGCGTTCAGAATCGCGACGACTTCCGCTGGGGACATCTTCGAGCTCATGTTCGTGAACCCCGAAATGTCGCTGAACAGGAGCGTCGCATCCACCTCGTAGGCGCGCACGGCATACATCTCGCCGGTCATCGCCTGCTGCTCGGCCGCCGCCACGGCTCCCTCGCTGATGTAGAGCCGCGAAGCCTGCTTGTACCGAGAGAGTCGGGCCTCCGCCAGCACGCGCTCGACGATGGCGATGCACTTGTCCGTGGTGAAGGGCTTGACGAGGTAGCTGGTGAGCCCTGCCGCGCGCATCTGGGCCTGATCGCGCTGCGTGTCCCGCGCCGTGAGCATGACGATGGGCACGTCACGGGTCCGCGTGTCGCGCCGAAGCGCCACCACGAGCTCGAAGCCGGTCATCCGGGGCATGTCGTAGTCGGTGAGGACCAGGTCCGGCGGATCGACGACGGCCTTGGACTCGCCGTCCTGACCGTCCACGGCGGTCTTCACTCGAAATCCCTGGCGCCGGAGACAGTCCGCGACGAGATGGCGAATCGCAGCGGAGTCGTCCACCACGAGCACGCGCTCGCGAACCGCCGCGAGACGCGTGGCCAGCAGCGACTGGAGCCTGCTGGTGAGCTCCTCGGCGACGACGGGCTTGACCAGGTAGTCGTCGGCACCGGCGTCGAACCCGCGCTGCAGATCCGTCGCCTCACCGAGGCTGGAGCAGATCACCACGGGCAGACCCGCCGTCTTCTCGTCCTCCTTCAGCGCTCGACACAGATCGTAGCCGTTCATGTTCGGCATCTCGACGTCCGTGAGCACCAGGTCGGGCTGGTCGCCGGCGATGCGCTCCAGGGCCTCCCTGCCGTCCCACGCCTCGGTGACGTCGTACCCCGCGGCCTGGAGGATGGGCACCGTGTGACGGTGGATGAGGTCGCTGTCGTCCACCAGGAGCACGCGAAGCCGCCCCCTGGCCGCACGCTCTATCGCGTCGAGGAGCTCCTGCGTCTGGAACGGGAGCTGCAACGAGCGGACGAACCCCGCGGACCGCGCCGCCTCGCACGACGCGACGTCCAGCCCCAGGTAGATCGAGTGCTCCGGAGCGGAATCTCGCGACCGGGCGTCTTCCAGTGCGTCGAACGCCGATGCGTGGCTCGTCACGGGCGCGAAGAGGACGACGCGGGGCCGCTCCGGCGCCTGCTCCCAGAGCGCGTCGAGGTCCGGAGCGACGGTCAGGACGTGTCCGGCCGGCGAGACCGCCCGCGTGACCATTTCGCCCAGGAGCCCCGGCGGAGTGACGAGCCCGATCTGCACGATGGGGCATCCTATCGCGAGGGCTCGTGAACCTCGACGCGGTTTCGTCCGCCCTGCTTGGCGCGATACATCGCCTGATCGGCGGCCTTGAGGAGTTCGGCCACGGTCTGCTGCGCCTCCATCTGAGCGACGCCGATGGAAATGGTGACACGGGGCAGGTCCCGCCCGTCGGGCATCTTCGGCTCGAGCCTGGATATCGCCTCACGAACGCGCTCGGACGCACGCGCGGCGGCGGTGGCGTCGGACTCCGGGAAGACGATCACGAACTCTTCTCCGCCGAAGCGGGCGACCAGGTCCGTGGGCCGCAAGTTCTGCGACAGGGACGTCGCCACGAGCTGCAGGACGTGGTCGCCCGCGTCGTGCCCGAATCGATCGTTGAACGACTTGAAGTGGTCCACGTCGATGAGGGCGACGGACAGCATGGTCCCCGACCGCCGCTGCCGCGATGCCACGCGGTGCAGCGTGTCGTCGAGCCATCTGCGGTTGTGAATCCCCGTCAGCCCGTCGAACATCGCCGCCCGCTCGTACTGGCGACGCTTGGCGACGTTCTGCGAGACCTGAGCGTTGTTGGCGCGCAAGCGCTCGGCCAGCTTGACGAGCAGGTTGACGGCGAACGCGTGGCTGGCGTTCGTCAGCCGCCAGAAGGCGTCCTCGTCGAGGCTCAGCACGAGGCTGGGCTCCTCCCCGACCACCGTCGCCGAGGCGAGGCTCTCGTCGAGCAAGGACAGCTCTCCGACGGTCTCGCCCGGGCCGAGCACGGCAATCGCCTCGCCCTCCACTCCCTGCAGGTGGATGCCGAGCGCGCCGTCGACGATGACGTGCATCTGCGCGTTGCGCTTGCCTTGCTCGATGAGCACCTCCCCCCGCGCGAGATTCCGCAGCACGCTCTCTCGCGACAGCGCCTCGCGATCGCCGAGCCCCACGCCGCTCAGGATCGGGAGTTCGGCGAGACGGGCGGGGTCGAGGCTTCGTGGGGGCGGATCGTCGTCGGACATCGGGGGCGCTCGCTCGAAAAACCCGGGGAGCCTACCCCACGGCCCTCGCGCGGACAGCGGCCCGTCCGTCGGCTCGCCGGTGGTAGCGTCTCGCCCATGTTCCAACCCGCCCCGTGGACGGTCCCGACGCTCCTTCGCCCACGTTCGTGGTGCATCGCGGCGAGCGTCGGGCTCGCACTCGCCGCCGCCGGCGCGTGCGGAGGTTCCCGAGCTGCACCGCAGGCGCAGGAGTCCGGCAGCACCGAAGGCCCCGCGAGGGCGGACGACGGCGTGGCACGCGGGAACGCCGACGGGGGCGCAGCGCCGACGGGGGCGGATTCGGGACGCACGGGCGCATCCGACGCCGGGGCAAGCGCGCAGACCGTGCCCGCGCTCGACGCAGGCGCGGCGCCCGCAGCACCGTACGTCGAGCCGCCCCCCGTCCAGGTCTACCGCTTCCACGTGTACGCCAAGATGAAGTCACGCGCCGCCAAGCACGTCGTGCTCGAGAGCCTGGTGACGACGTCCGGCGACACCGAGCTGGCCGAAGGTCAAGCCGCACTCCTGGAGCGCAAGGTCGAGCCCACGCCGGCCGATGGCAACGACTGGCTCGCCGTGGCCGACGTCGTCGTCAAGAAGGTCGGCGCGAAGGGTCGCATCGACGTCGAGATCGGCACCGAGCACGGCGAAGCCACGGTGAAGCGGCGCGGCAAGACGCCGTTCTCACCGGGCCAAAAGGTCCGCCTTCAGGTGGACCAGCAGCGCGCTTCCACGCCGTGAACCGCCACGCTGGCTGCGCGACGCTCAGCCGCCCTCGACGCGCCGCTTCAGCGCTCGATTCATGGCGTCGTAGGCCGGCACCAGGCGCCGATCGAGCAGGCCCGCCAGAGCCGGAATGAGCCATCCCCGGAACCGCTCTCCGTGGACGAAGCGCGTTCGATCGGCGCCGACGGGATGCATCTCGAAGTAGTGCTCACCGGTGAAGAGCTTGCCGAGCGCCGCAGACCGCGGGCCACGCCACCAGAAGGTTCGTGGCTTCTCGGCCTCCACCATGCGCGCCGCGATGGGCACCTTGCGACCGGCGAGCCGCCCCACGAAATCCACCGGCGCGCCCGGCCGAAGCGTCGCACGAATCTCGACGATGAACGGGTTCCACTCGCCATAGCGCTCGAAGTCGACGAGGACGTCCCACACCTTCTCGGGCACCGCCGCGATCTCCAGCTCCGTCTTGATCTCCTTCAAGGGCTCCTCCGCGGGTCGAGCCGACGCCGGCTGACACGACGCAGCAAACGCTACCACTCCGATGCACCGGTCCCTACCCTCTGAACGGACGCGCCTGGCGCGCCGGTGAAAAATGCCGCTGACGCGCGGTGGGACGCCGGTGAAGCGCTCCACGTCGTTGCGCGCCCCGGGGCGTGCCCCGTAGCCTGGTGCGGCGTGAGCATCTTCGACGAGGTCCTTGCGGCAATTTCCCCGGACGGTTCGGACGAGCGGGCGGACGTCGCGCGTCGCGCCTGGGAGCTGAGTCGCGCGCTCGGTGTCGCCGGGCGGCACGCCGACAGCGTGCTGATGCAGATCGTCGCGAGCGAGGTCGAGTACGCGAGGGTGCACGGAAGCCCCCGCGCGGACGCCGTCGGGCGCATCGAGGACGCGCGACGGCGCTCGGGATCTGCGCCTGCGGCAGGAGCGCCGCGGCCCGACGCGGTCCGCCGAACGGCCTCGGGCGTGCGCCGAAGAGTGACGGCAGGGAGCGATCCGCAGATCGACGCGCTGATCGAGCGGATCTTCAGAGCGTCGTAGGCATCACGCCCGGCCGAACGGAACGCCCGACCGCCTTGCGGCGCCCGCGGACGAGCCGCCCCGGCAGCGCGCCGGTCGGCTCGCCGTGCCGCTGGGTGATCACGCCGGCAACGAGCGTCGCGTCGTAGCCCGTCGCCCTCTGGAGCATCCGGCGGCCTCCCGCGGGCAGGTCGTACACGACGTGGGGCCTCGCGACCCCCAGCCGATCGAGGTCGATCACGTTGACGTCCGCTCGCTGGCCTACCTCCAGGAACCCTCGATCGCCGAGCCCGACCGTCTCGGCGGGTCGTCGGGTGAGGAACCGCACGAGCCACTCGAGCGGGAGCCGCCCGTTTGGGCGGTCCCGCCCCCAGTGTGCGAGCGTCGTGGTCGGCGTGCTCGCGTCGCACACGATGCCCACGTGCGCTCCGCCGTCGCCCAGTCCGAACACCGCGTGGGGGTGCGTCATCATCTCGCGGACGTCGTCGAGGTTCAGGCCCTCGTAGTTGGCGAAGGGGAAGAAGAGCATCGCCTTCCCTTCTTCGGCGACCAGGGCGTCGTAGATCGCCTCGTGGGGCGACACACCCGCCCGCGCGGCGCGGTGGGCGATGGACGAGTCCGGGGCCGGCTCGTACGTAGGCGGGTCGTCGAGGGGGAAGTACCGATCGTGGCGCCCACCGAACGCGGCGAAGAACGGGTGGGTCGCGGTCGGGGTCTCGGAGAGGATCTGCGCGCGCACCGCGGGATCCTTCAGTCGCCGCACGCGGTCGGCGCGGGGAAGCGAGGCGAGCGCGGCGTAGCCGGGGTGCGACATGAACGGCTGCAGGCTCGCTTCGAGCCCCATGACGATCCCTATGGGACGGGTCATCACCTGTGCGCGGATGGCGAGGCCTTCCTGGTTGGCCGCAGTCGTTTCCTCGAGGAGTCGCCGCCAGAGCGTCGGAGATAGCGCCGACTGGAGGAGCGAGAACGTCGCGCCGCAACCGGACTCCCGCACGACGCGAGTCAGCGCACCGAACTCGTCGTCGAGGTCCATGAAGTCGCTGACCATCTCGAAGACCCCACCGCCGCCGCGCTTCATGCCCGTGGCGACCCCCACGAGCTCGTCGGCAGCGGCGCCCAGCATGGGCGTCGCGTCGCCATCCGCAGTCCGGTGCAGCATCGTTCGGGACGTGGAGAACCCCAGCGCTCCTGCGCGCACCGCCTCCTCGAGCGCGCAGGACATCTTCGCGATGTCTGCCGCCGTCGCCGGCTCGCGCTCGACTCCCCTCTGGCCCATCGCGTTCACGCGAAGCGGGCCGTGCGGGACCATCATCGCGACATCGACGTCGTGCGGCAGCCCGTCCACGACGTCGAGAAACTCCGGAAACGACTCCCATTCCCACGTCAACCCCTCCGCGAGGGCCGAACCCGGGATGTCCTCCACGCCCTCCATCAGGCGGATGAGCGTCTCGCGGTGCTCGGGCAAGCACGGCGCGAAGCCCACACCACAGTTACCGGTGACCACGGTCGTCACGCCGTGTTGACTCGACGGGTCCACGCGCGACGCCCACGTCACCTGACCGTCGTAGTGCGTGTGAATGTCGACGAACCCCGGCGTCACCATCCGGCCGCGCGCGTCGATCTCGTCGCGGCCGCGTCCCGACACCCTGCCGACGACCGTGATGCGGCCGTCCTCGATGGCCAGATCCGCCTCGCGGGGCGCGAGTCCAGACCCGTCGAACACCGTTCCACCGCGAATCACCAGATCGTGCGTCATTGGGGGCTCCTCGAGGGCGTCGTCACAGCCTCACGAGCACTATACGTACTTTGGAGTACGTTTGCAAGTCGAAGGAGCGCTGGGCCGCCGGTCACGAACGGCCCAGGGGTTCAGAGCTGGCCGGGGTCTTCCACGTCCTTCGACGTGCACTCGGCGGGCGCGGATACCGGATTGCACCGCGAAGGGGACCCGTCCGGCACCTCGAACACGTAGGACACGCCGTCCACGGCGACGGGCCAGTCCGTGCTGATGACCTGGGCGCCGCTCGCGAGCGCCGCCTGCGCCTTGGGCATTGGATCGGCCGAGAGCGGCACGCCGTCCGCGCGGGTGCGCACGACGAAGCCCGCGGCCACCGCGTCCCTTATCGCCTGGGCGTCGCCCTGCGGATCGTTGAGGATGAGGACCGCGGCGTACGGGTCGTCCGCATCCGCCTCGGCGAACAGCAGGCGCCCATCCAGGTTCGTCTGGCCGCGCGTGTACGCCTCCCGCCAGGGCCCGCTCTCGTTGACGAAGAAGAGGACCTTTCCGCGCGTGGCGCCGAGCGTCGGCCAACCGGTGGTGGTCACCGCTTCGCGGAGCGTGGAGTGGGCGCCTTTCACGTCGTCCGGCGCCACGATGCGGTCTCGTGGCCACACCGACAGGATCTCGGCCTCGAGCGCGGCAAAGTACGGCTCCGAGTCCGCCGGGAGGGTGTCCTTCGGCTCGATCTGGATGAAGATGGGGTGATGCGCGCGGTGCGCGTCGGACCACGCCCGCACGAGGCCGAGACACTCGGCGAGGAGCGGACACGTGCTCTTCATGTCGAGAGTCGGGACGTGATGTACCTGGAACACCGAGGACGCCGCGTCGAAGTACGTATCGAGCTCGAACTTCCGCACGCCCTGTTCCTCGAGCTGCACGTCCAGGGGCGCGTGCGTGTACGCCCAGTCGGGCACGGGGAGGTCCGACGCGACGTGGTAGCTGTTGTGCGTGCCCTTCGTCTGCAGGTGGTTGAGGCGCAGAACGTCATCGCGCGGGTAGTCGAGCGCGGCGCCGCCGGACGCTGCGTTGCCACCTGCACCGGCGGATCCGCTCGAGCCGCCACGGCCTCCGGTGCCCGCGGCTCCTGCAGAGCCTCCGGCACCGCCCTTCCCGGCAGAATCGTCGGACCCGCCGCAGGCCGGCAGGCAGGACACGACCAGGGCGAGGGCCGCGCGGCGCATCACGTCAGAACTCGCACTGGTTGGTGGCGGGGCTGCACGTCGAGCCGGGCGCGACGAACGGGCACACGTCGCCCACGAACTGCCCGCAGGGTGGGCCGCAAGCGAACACCGAGTGACCGTAGCAGATCTGGCCACCGATGCAGTCGGCGTTCGTGGCGCAGTGGCAGTTGAAGTCGTCGGGCGTCCCGTTCCCGTTCTGATCCAGCCCGTTGCAGCACTCGGTCACGTAGTAGTCGCTCAGGCTGCAGTCCTGGTCGGCGCAGTCCGAGAATCCGTCGCAGTCGTCGTCGCGGCCGTTGGTGCACGCCCCCACGCCGAACTCGGCGCGCGCCGGCATGCCGGCGTTGCAGCTGGCGCATCGTCCCACGGACGTACAGTCAGGGTCGGCGCAGTCCACGTACTGATCGCCGTCGTTGTCCTCGCCGTCGTCACACCGCTCGCGCGGGTTCGGCTCGAGGTCGACGTTCAGCGCGAAGGGGCCCTCGTCGGGGCCGAGGGTCGGATCCACGGTGAACCCGTCGACGAACACGAAGTACGATCCCGGCGCGAGGAGCACGAAATCGAGGCTCGCGGAGCGGTTCACACCCCCGGAATCGTCGTCACAGCCGATCTCCTTGCCGGCGGTGCACGACCCTTTCCGGACGTACAGCGTCGAGTCGAAGCTCGTCCCGTTCGTGTCGAGGTGGACCCGCGTGGGCGCGGAGAGCTGGAGCCGGAAGACCGCCTCGCCGGCAGCGCCTCCACATTCGCCCTCGGTGTCACTGGCGTCGCCCGTCGTGTCGCCGGTGTAGGTCCCGCTCGCGGTGATGAGCTTGGCGGTCGAGCAGTTGCCCTGCTTCACGACGCAGACGGGCGTCGTCCTGCAGTCCGAATCCGCGCAGTCGATCTCCCCGTCGAAGTCGTCGTCGAGGCCGTTGTTGCAGATCTCCGGGCCGACGGGGCAGGCCGGGTCCAGGAAGCAGCCCGAATCGGCGCAGTCGATCCTGCCGTCACAGTCGTCATCGAGGCCGTTGCCACACTTCTCGGGGACGCACATCGCGCACGCCGGATTACCGAAGCAGTTCGGATCGGCGCAGTCTACCAGACCGTCGCAGTCGTCGTCCGAGCCGTTCGCGCACTGTTCGGGGAAGCCGGGCGGAGGGCATCGACAGATCTCCCGACCGACGCAGTCCGGGTCGGCGCAGTCGATGAGGAGGTCGCAGTCGTCGTCCGTTCGGTTCGAACACCGTTCGGGCTGCGCCCGGCACGTGCACGCCGGAGTCCCGCTGCAGTCGAAGTCCTCGCAGTCGATTCGACCGTCACAATCGTCGTCGAAGCCGTTCGTGCAGGCGCCGGTCTCGCTCGGCGCGCATCCGCAGACCGGCGTGCCCGCACAGTCGGCGTCGAAGCAGTCCACGATGGTGTCGCAGTCGTCGTCGAGTCCGTTCGTGCAGCTCTCCGGAACGGGAACACAGCCGCACTGCGGCACTCCCACGCACGCCGGATCGAAGCAGTCCGAGACGGCGTTGCAGTCGTTGTCCGCCGCGTCCGTACACACCTCGGGTGCGCCGGGGAAGACGCTTGCGTTGAGGTCGTTGCAGTCGGAGCCGTTGCACTGCGATCCCTCGAAGCCGTCCGCGTCCTGATCGCACACGCCGGCGCTCCCACCGACGCCTCCGACGCCTCCCATCGCGCCCACCCCACCCGCGGCCGCAGCGCCGCCCTCCCCGCCGAAACCCGCTCCGCCGGCGCCGCCGTCTCCCCCGAAGCCCCCGAACGCCGCGCCACCTTCCGCACCGACGCCGGAGCCCGCCATTCCGGCCGCGCCACCCGGACCGAGGCCGCCCTGGTCGAACTCCAGAGGATCGGTGCGCCCACACGCGAGGGCCAGGAGGGCGAGCGGGACGGCAGCGCGACGATTCATGAGGTCGGGGTCCGGCACGAACTGGCACACGTTCGTGCCGACCGCTGCCCAGCACGAGGCGTGCCACCGCCCCCCAACGAGGTCAATCCTCGAGGATGCCCCAGCCGATCCCGACGCTCGCGGCGTAGCGCGTGGCTCCCATCTGCTCCGAATAGGTGAAGCCCACGCGGAGACCCCCGTCGTCGATTTCCTCCTCGCCGAGCAAGAACGGAAGGAGAACCGCGCCGCCGAGGGCCATCTCGTCGGCGAAGCCCAGCAGAGACGCACCGTCCTGCCGTGCCTCGGGCGTCGGGACCCAGCGAGGCTGCAAGAACACGATCAGGCGCGCGGCCTCGTCGAACTCGAGGGTAGAGAACAGCTCGACGGGGATCTTCAGGCCGCCGCGGAGCCGGCCGCCCGCCCACAGATCGTATCCCGCGCCCGCGACGAGGCCGATGGCGGAGACGCGTCCGACGCGAGTTCCCAGTCCGCCCATCAGTCCGAGGTCGAGCACCAGCCCGTCGAGGCCCCCGAGGGCGAAGTCGGATCCCGCAGCGAAGCCCACCGGGTCCGAGTCGGTGCCGCGCATCCGCACGGCGGCGACGATGGCGTCGCTCCGCTCGCCTCCTCCGCGTCGCCCGACGAGGCGGTGACCTTCGACCTGAAGCGCGACGTCGAGCACCGAACGGATCGAGCCCGAGTCGTCCCACGGCGCGCTCCCGCCCTCGCGGAGGTGCGACGGCGACAGCTCGTTCAGCCAGGGGAACGGCAGCTCCACGGAAGGGATCTCCTCGGGCTGCGTGGCGCGCCGCAGCGTCACGCGGACCAGCACAGTCCCGGTCCGACGCGAGAGCGCGTGGAGCGCCGACTCGATGCCGGCGACCTCGCCGTCGAGGTGCTCCAGATGCCGCTCGACGGCCAGGGACTCCTCGACGTTCACGGAGAGGCGGAGCGTGGCGGCCGCTCGCTCGCGCGCGGCTCGGGCGGACCGCAGCGACGCCTCCAGGTCCGCGTGTTCGATGGTCGCATCGGTAGAGCTCCCACCGCGCGCCACCACCTGGCCGAGCGCGTCGAGCGCGCCGAGCAGCGCGTCCGCCCGGTCGGGCGGCAGACGGACGTCGAGCACGTTGCCTCCGGGTGCGACGTGGCCGCCGAGATCACGCGCCACGCGGGAGATGGCAGCCTCCGCGCCCACGAGGTCGGCGACGACGAGCACGACGTCGCGCTGCTCGGCCAGCAGCGGCCTGGCGCCCGCGGACGCGACTCGCTCCGCCGGAGCCCGCGCTGCGTCCGCGAAGGCGCCCGGCGTCGCCAGCGCGAAGAGCGAGCTCGAGACCAGCGCCGCAAGGACCCTCACGGCCCGAAGTCATACCCAGCCGACAGCGAGACGGCCATCGCCGTTTGACGACGCCGAGCGCCGGCGCTCCGCTACGGGTACCTCCGCCGTGCCTGCCGACCTCGACGTCTCCGAAGCCGTGGAAGCCCTGCGCGCGGGAGGCGTCGTCGCGTTTCCGACCGAGACGGTCTACGGCCTCGGTGCGGACGCGGGCGACGAAGCCGCGCTCCGCCGCATCTTCGCGGCGAAGGGCCGCCCCGCGTGGCACCCGCTCATCGTGCACTTCGCCGACGTCGCGAGCCTCGACG
Organism: uncultured Polyangiaceae bacterium; assembly: GCA_964487605.1. Lineage (GTDB taxonomy): Bacteria > Myxococcota_A > Polyangia > Polyangiales > Polyangiaceae > JAJDAH01. The sequence continues at coordinate 25,585 of CAZARU010000006.1, read as the reverse complement.
AGTGGGCCCGCGACGTCCCGGACGTCGCGCGATCGCTCGCCGCCGCGCTCTGGCCTGGACCGCTCACCCTCGTGCTTCGCCGAACGGAGCGCGTCTCCCGGGCCGCCACGGCGGGGCTCGAGACGGTCGGCCTTCGCGTTCCGGCGCACCCGCTGGCCCTCGAGCTGCTGTCGGCGTTCGGCGGAGCTCTCGCGGCGCCCAGCGCGAACCGGTTCGGCGGCCTGAGCCCCACGACGGCGGCCGCGGTTCGCGCGGAGCTCGGTCCCGAGGTGCCTGTCCTCGACGGCGGACCGTGCGCGGTCGGCGTGGAGTCCACCATCGTGGACGTGAGCGACGGCGTGCCCACCATCCTGCGACCCGGGGGGGTGCCCCGCGAGGTCATCGAACGGATCGTCGGCCACGACGTCCCGTCCCGCACCGGCGGGTCCGTCCGGAGCCCGGGACAGCTCCCCTCGCATTACGCCCCGCGCGCTCGCGTCGTGCTGGCGTCTCCCGACGACTTCGGTGGCGTCGTGGAGGCGCTCCTCGCGGAGGGCGTCGCCGTCGGCGTCTTGTGCTCCGAGAGCGCCCCGGAACGGACCGACGTGAGCGTCGAGCGCCTTCCGAACGACCCGGCGGGCCGGGCGAGACGCCTCTTCGAAGCGCTGCGCCGCCTCGACGCGTCGAGCGACGTGATCGTCGCGGCGCTGCCGTACGACGATGGACTGGACTGGGCCGTCCGGGATCGGCTGACGCGCGCTGCCGCGCCCCGCGACGCAATGGGCGCGGCGCCGCCGCCACGGGCAGGGTGCTAGACTCGCTCGATCGTGAGTCAGGGGACCTCCGTCGGGCGCATCAAGGGGGCTGCCGTGCGCGAGTTCGTCGTCTGGTACGGCGACCGCATCGGCGCAGCGGAGCTCGCGACACGCGTCCTGGCGCTGCCCCTCGAGCGCCGTGGGCCGCTCGATCCCTACTCGCGCTCCCTCGGCATCCTCTCGTCGAGCTGGTACGACGCGGGGGTCGTGCATGCGCTGCTCGACGTCGCGACGGGTGGGCTCTCGGACGACGAGCGCCACGCGCTCGCCATGAGCGGGTCTGCCGCGGTCATGACGGCCACGCTGCGCGGCGTGTACCGGCTGATTTTCCGCCTCATGGCGACACCGGAGCGGTACGCGACGCACGCCGGAAAGCTCTGGGCGTCGTACTACGACTCCGGTGCCTTCGCCGTGGAGATGACGTCGCCGAACGAGGCGATCTGCACCATCGACTCGTGGACGACGCACCACCCGTTCATCTGCCTCTTGAACTGGGGGGCCGCGGTCCAGATCTACCGGGCCATGGGTTGCCCGAACGTGCGGACGGAGAGGACCGCGTGCGTGGACGACGGCGCGCCCCGGTGCTCGTTCGTCACGCGCTGGGACTGACGCTCGCGTCCACGCGCAGCACGAGCCACGCTGCGCCGAGCACGAGCACCGAACCCACACCCGCCACCGGACCCGGGCGCTCCGCGAACACGACGGCCGCGCTGCCGACGGCGACCACCGGCTCGAGCAGCGTGAGCACGGCCGCGCGTGGCGCCGGCACCGCCCCCAGCCCGCGCACGAACAGCGCTCCCGCGAAGGCACCTGCGACCAGCGACCCCGCCGCGATGACGCCCACGGCCTGACTCGCGAGCGCGAGGCCCCCTGGCGGCAGGAAGACCCACAGGACCACGAGTGACGGGACCGCGTGCCACGCCAGCACCTCGTACGGCGTGAGCCACGCCTGGATGCGCTTGGTGACGATGACGTTCGCCGCGTAGAACGCGGCGCTGGCTGCTCCGAGCGCGGCGCCGTAGAACGGACGACCCGACGCGGCCCTCCAGGGCTCGAGCAGCAAGGCCAGTCCGAAGAGGGCGACCCCGAGCGCCAGCCAGGTCGTGCGCCGGGGGCGGTCGCGAAAGACGAGCGGCGAGAACACGGCGACGAGGACCGGCGCCAGGTAGTGAGTCAGGACCGCGATGGCGACGCTCGTCACCTGAAGCGCGCCGAAGAAGAGCACCATGTTCAGCGAGTTCGAGACACCCAGGAAGCCCAGCCAGGCCCAGGCGACCGCGGGACGCCTCCTGCCCGGGCGCGATCGAAGAGCGGCCGGCGCCACGGCGACGAGCACCACCACCTGCACCACGATCGCCTGGGCGACCGGTGAGACAGGCCCCCACCGATCCGCCGTGCGCAGCACCACGCCCCACAGCCCCCAGAGGGCGGCTGCGACGGCAACCATCGCCGACCCTCCGAGCGGGGAGAGCGGCGTCGCGCCGAACGCACGGTCGAGCAAGGGCGCGAGCCTAGCCCCGGGCACCCGGAGTTCCTACCGGCTTCCTCGCATCGACCGCGGGCGGTACCGGCCCCGCGGCGGGAAGTCACCTCTCGCGCGGCGGAGGGGCGAAGCAGGTGAGCGCGAGCACGACGGCCGAGAGCGGAGCGAGCGCGATCCACGGCAAGCCCACGGTCATCCAGAGCGCGAGCGTCGCCACGTCGGCGCGGGTGGGCTCGACGTCGCGATCGTCGATGCCCAGCTCGCGCCGGACGCTCTCGATCGACCGGTCGAGCAGGGCGCGCTCGAACCCTCGACGGAACAGGTTCGACGATCGGCGCCCGCGTGCGTAGGCGCGCAGCGTTCTGTTCGGGGCGACGACCATGCCGAGCGCCGCTCCGGCCAGGTCGAAGCCCAGGGCCGCCACGTAGCGCCCGCAGCCCCCGCCGAGCTCCCACGCGGAAAGCTCGAGCTCACCGAGGACGTCGGCGCCGTAGCCGGTGAGCGCGTGGTGCAGGTCGTGGCAGCGCAGGGCGCGGCCATGTGCCGGCGGGTTCACCATCGGGAACGTGACGCCCTCCACGGCCAGGCGGGTGATGAAGCGGTCGTAGTCCACCGCGACACCGCCGGCGACGTGTCGGCGCTCGAGCACCGAGCCCAGTGTCATGGAGGCGTCCACACGGGGAGCCTACGACACCGACGGCGCGGGCGCCGGGAACGCCGGGTAGGCTGCAGCAGGCACCGGCAGAGGCGCGACGTTGCGGGGGCGCCGTGCTCGTGGCAACAAGCGCGCGTGACGGGTGGTCCGCCGACGACCGCGGAGGCGGTCCTCACGTTCCTCGACATCGTCGGGAGACCGTCCGAGGCGAAGCTCTACCTCGACCTCTTTCGCAAGCTCCCGAAGGAGAGCTTCGCCATCGTCGCGGCGGAAGCTCCCATCGTGCGAAGCGGGCTCGCCGTGCTCGTCGAACAGCTCCGGTTCCTGGGCGAGGTGGGGCTCTTCGCGCCCGTCGCGGTCGGGCTCTTCGATCCGACGGTCGCCGAGGCCGGTTCCAGGGAGCTCGCGACGCGCCTCGGGGGGACGGCGTCGATCCACGACGCCGCGAGTCCCGACCTGGCCGAGGCGCTCCGCGCCGAGCTTCGCGCCGAGCGAACTCCCATCTTGAGCTTCGCGCGCTGTCACGACGACGGGATCTCGGGGCGCTTCGAGCGACTGGCCAGCGCAGCCCGCGCGCTCGCGAGCCGCAAGGTGGTGGTCCTCTCCCGCCGCGGCGCACTCGGCCCCACGGGGCGCAAGTCGGTCGAGCTCGCGCCGACGCACACACTCCCCTGTCACGACGGCGGCATCAGCGTCGTGAATCTGCGCGCCGACTTCGACCTCCTGATGCGCTCGGAGCTGCTCGACGATCGCGAGCGCGTGCTGATGGAGCAGGTCCGCTCGATGTTGCTGCACCCCCAGGCGGGGGCGCTGCTGGTCAGCGTCGCGTCTCCACGGACGATGCTGAAGGAGCTCTTCACCGTGAAGGGTGCGGGAACGCTCATCAAGCGGGGAACTGCCGTGGAGTGTCACGCCGCGTACGACTCCGTGAACCTCGGGCCGCTCCGAGAGCTGCTGGAGACGAGCTTCGGACGTCGCCTCCGGGCCGAGTTCTTCGAGCGGCCGCTGGTCGCCCTCTACCTGGAGGAGAGCTACCGGGGCGCCGCCATCCTGGCGCACGCGCCGATAGCGCCGTTTCTGACCAAGTTCGCCGTCGGTCCCGTGGCGCAGGGCGAGGGTATCGCCCGCGACCTCTGGCAGGCGGTGGTGCGTGACCACCCGGCGGTCTTCTGGCGCGCGCGCTCCGACAACCCCATCGCCGGCTGGTACACGTCCCTCTGCGACGGCATGGTGCGCACCCCCATGTGGACCGTCTTCTGGCGCGGCGTCGTCACCGAAGACGTGGCCGAGATCGTCGAATGGGCTACGGCGCAGCCCGCCGACTTCTCGTGACCGTTCAGCGACGCTCTTCGTCGTCGAGTCGCATCGCCTCGAGCAAGGAACCACCGATCGAACCCATGGGGTTCGGCGTCTCGGGCTTCTCGCTTCCGGTGAACCAGAAGCGCCCCTTCGGCCAGGCGAGCACCTGCCTCAGCGCGCTCGTGTGGTCGAACAGCCGACCATCGATCGTGGTGACGACGAACGTGGCCTCGGAGATCGCGAACACCGCCTTCTGACCCATCTCGGACTCGACGTTCAGCCGCCCGCTCCGGCGCTCCATCTCGATCACCATGAGCACGGTGGCCAGCGACATTTGCTCGAGACTTCCCCGCATCGCCGGCGGCGCGCGCACCGACTGCGGGATGACCGAATCGCGACGCTCCTGCAGTCGCCGCTTCATGGCGATGAGCGACTCCACCTGGGCCACGAGCACCATCTGGTTCGCAGGAGACGGTACGCACGCGTCCGCCCCGACCCGTAGCCCCCGGAGCGCCGTCTCGACGTCGGCCGACGCCACCAGCAGGACGATGGGGGCGAGCGCGACGCTTCCAGGGTCCGCGCGGACGCTCCGGACCAGCCAGGCTCCGTCGATGTCGGGCAAGTCCGAGTTGCAGACGATGCCATCGGGCTCGGTCTCCGACGCCTTGGCGTAGCCGTCCTGCGCCGTGTAGGCGACGGCCACGTCCCAACCAGCACCGCGAAACAGGCGCGCGACGAGAGACGACGCCGCTTCGTCGCCCTCGACGACGAGCACGCGGCCCTTCACCATGCCGAGCACCGTACCACGGGGCGCGTCACGGAGGCGCGCCTCAGCGCCGCAGCCGCCGCAGGGCGACGCGCTCGTCGGGGTCCACCCGAACGATCTCGTTGGTGGCCAGAGACCGGTAGCGGGTCTGCCGGAAGAGCTTCATCCGGACGATGCCGCTGTCGTCGAGCCAGAAGCGAACCTCTCGGCGCAGCCCCTCCGCAAGCGCTCCTCGCCCCTCGGGTGATTCGTCGTCGAGCTTCCACACGCCGACGTCGGCCGGCACGTCCAGGGTGCCGATCCGCTCCTCCACCGCGCCCGGCACCGCACGAAAGATGACGAGCAGGTACAGTGCCACGCCCAGCGCCGCCACGACGAGGCACAGCACGAAGAACACGTCGTGCGCCTTAGGGCATCGGACGCCGTGCGACAAGGCCCGCGTCGGCCGGCTCTGCGACGAGCAGGACCCAGTCGGCGTCGGCTCGCCGCAGCGCCACTCGGAACCCGGCGGCGGAGAGCGCGCGGGCCACGTCGTGCTCCGTGGCCTCGACGAAGCCGGTGAAGAGCGCGGTCCCCGCCGGCGCGAGCGCGCCACGCAGCGCGTGAGCCTGGTCGGCAATCACGCGACCGTCCAGGTTCGCGACCACGACGTCGAACGTGTCCTGCGCCTCCGACAGAGAACTCACGAAGCGACACACGCCACCGAGCCCGTTCGTCTCGGCATTCCGCGAAGCCGACGCAACGGCGGTCGCGTCGGTATCCACTCCGACGCTCTCTCGCGCTCCGGCGAGGGCGGCCACCAGCGAGAGCACGCCAGTGCCCGATCCGAAGTCGAGAACGCGCGGTCTGGCACGAGCACGACACTCGCGCTCGAGCGCCACCGCGGCCATGCGAGTCGTGGGATGATCGCCCAGACCGAACACGAGGCGCGCCTCCAGCCGCAGCACGGCAAGGCCCGCCTCGGCGGCGCCACGACCGTCCGGGCAGATCATGACGGAGGGCGTCAGCGCGATGGGCTCGAGGTGGTCCGCCCACTGCCGCGTCCAGTCCGCCACGCGCTCGTCGACGCGCACGGACCGCGCGCCGAGTTCGACGGCGACGCTGCGCCATCGATCGGCGATCTCCGGGCTCTCCGCGTAGGCGATGACGCACCCACCACGCCCACCTTCGGGATCCCGCTCCTCGACGCCTCGGAGACCGAGCTGGAACCATCGCGCGGCGATGGCGGCGAGCAACTTCGGGTCGCCCGTGGCGGTCACCAGGAACACCCGGTCGCTCATCCAGCCCCGATCCTACCCGGGCTCCGCACGCACGGGGCCGCCGTCAGGACGCCGGTCGATGCTCGGCCGCCACGGCCGCGTCGACCAGCAGGTCGAACGCCTGGAAGACGACGTCGTCGACCGTGATCACTCGCTTCTCTTCCGCAGCCCCGCGAGCGGGGTTGGAGCGCAGCTCGAACGCCTCGTCCTCCAGGCGCACGATCATGCAGCTCGGAATGCTCTCGATGCGCCTTCGAAACGGCGCGAGCCGCGACCTCTCGTCGGTGCCCGAGGTCCGCTCCGCGACCGCCCAGTGCAGGTACGGCAAGGACCCCGGCGCACGATGCGAGTAGAGGTGAAGCGTCGTGCCGTCGAGCGCGAAGCGCATGAACTTCATGGACGGCCCGTCGGCGCCGCCGATGGGGTCGTGGCTCGGGTACTTCACGTAGACGACGTGGCCCGATGCCTGCTCGAACTCTCGCGCCCGTCGTATGGCGTGGTCGCGTAGCGCCGTCAGCACCAGGTCCGTGACCCGCTCGCACCACTCGTCGAAGGCCGCTCGGTCTTCGTGCGCGGCGATGTCGCGCAGCGCCAGCTCGCGGCGAATCGAGTCGGCGCTGCGGACTTTCTTGTAGAGTCGATCCCAGTCGGCCAAGCGGCGTCTCGCTGGCCGAGACTAGCATCCAGCCCGGCCCGCCAGGGCCCCCTGCCGGGCGGTTTCGGGTTAGCCTCGGCGGGAACGAAGCTCGTGGAAACGACCGACCGAGACCAGGACGCGACCCCCGACGACGGGGCCACGTGAGCTCGGACCCGCGCCTCCGAGATCGTCTCGTGGAGTGGGACGGTGGCCCCGCGGACGTCGTGCTCGTCGGCGTGCCGTTCGACCATGGCGTGGTGCTCGGAGGTGGCCGCGCCGGCGCGGCGGGCGGACCCGACGCGTTCCGCAGGGCAGTCGGCCGCTTCGGAACGACCTGGGACGCCGAACGCGGCATCGACTTCACGTCGTTGCGCCTGGGGGACGCCGGGGACGTCTCCACGGTGGAGCACGACGTGGCCCTCTCGCACGACGCCGTGACGACCGCCGTCGCCAGGGCGCTGGCCGCGAGCCGCGCCGTCGTCGTCGTCGGCGGCGGCAACGACGCGTCGTTCGCGTCCGTCAGGGCGCTCGCGGCGACGGGCTCCGTGGGCGGCATCAACGTGGATGCGCACTTCGACGTTCGACCGGTCCTCGGCGGCCGCCTGACGAGCGGGACGCCGTTTCGGCGCGTGCTCCTCGAGCTGGGCGTCGCCGGGGAGCTGTTCGTGGAGCTGGGCGCGCACCCCCACGTCAACGCGCGCGAGCATCACGAGTGGCTCCTCGACCGCGGCGCGCGCATTCACCCGCTGGATCGGCTTCGGCAGGAGGGCGTCGAGGCGACCATCACCCGAGAGCTCGACGCCCTCGCGGCGCGTGCCGAGGCCCTGTTCGTCTCGGTGGACCTGGACGTCTTCGCGGCAGCGTACGCGCCCGGCGTCTCCGCCCCGGGAACGGACGGGCTGGACCCCGCGCAGGGACGAACCGTCGCCTTCGCCGCGGGCGCCTGCGCGAAGGTGCGCCTCTTCGAGCTGATGGAGCTCAACCCCCGGTTCGACCTGGACGACCGCACGGCGCGCCTCGCGGCCATGCTGCTCTGCTCGTTCCTCGCCGGCCTCGCGACGCGTCGCGAGTAGGCGGGCGGGGCCCGACGCTACCCGCCGCCGGCCTTGCCGAGCTCCACGGCCACGGTCATGTCGCACTCGAGCAGCTCCTTCATGAGCGTCTCGGCCTTCTCCTGATCACCGCCGCGGGCGTCCTTGTGCTTCGTGGCCCACTCGCGCGCCATCTTCTTGGCCTCTTCGGTGCACGCAGAGTCACCCTTGCAGGAGCAGGTCTTGTCCTTCAGCTTCTCGAGATCCTCGATGGCGGCCTTGCCGCCGCAGGCGAGCAGCGCGCCCAGCAAGAGAAAGAGCCCAAACGGCGTTCGCGTACGTTTCGATCGCATCATTTCCTCCTCGTCCCGAGGGGCGACGGTAGGCGGGAACCCGGTACGCCGTCCAGGCCCGAGGCGTGATCACCACCTGCGCCGCCGGAGGCGAACCCAGCCCGCCCCGACCAGCGCCAGGACGCCGACCGCGCCGGCGTACGGCGCGAACCGGGCTGGTTCTTCACGCTGCTCGGGCACGGTCACCCCACCTTGCGCGAGGCCTCGCCCCACCCCGTGACACATCGCGACATCGTCGGCACACAGGTCAGCCACGGGCTCCTGGGAGGAGAGGTCGCCGTCGACCATTGGCGCGCCGGCCACCTCGTCGGCGAGTCCGCCGGGGGCACTCGGCCCGACGAGTACCACCACGTGCCGCACGGCGTCCCGGTGGCGCTCGTCGGTGGCTCGGACGTCGGTCTCCGGGATGTCGGCGATGGTCGAGGCCGCGACGAACAGGAGCAGCGCGCCGACGGTGATCCCGAACGCCACCGGCGCCAGCCGACGCCAGCGCACGCCCGCCGTGGCCTCGCGATGCTCCGTGGGGGTCGCCACCAGGGTGAACGCCCCGAGCAACATGCGAAGCTCCTCCCCCTGCTGGACGACGAGCTCTGCAGGGCCGCGGACGAGCTCGGGGATTCCGTCGGCGCGGCGGCGGAAGCCGCGGGCACCCGCCGGCATGTGGACGACGCTCACGCCGGTCTTCAGTCGTGCAAAGACGAACCCCTCTCCGTCGAGGACCTCCCCTAGGCCGGAGAGCGGCAGTGACACGAGTGACCCGGGACCCCCGATCCGCGCCTGCCCCCCCTCTCGCAGCTGGTGATGGACTAGGACGTCCTCTCCCCACAGGACGCGAACTTCGAGGGCGGGGTGAGGCACGAGGGCGTCGGACAGTACCCGCAGCCGGGTGTTCCCCGGCCGTTTGACGTCGGCGGGAACGGTAACCGAGACTGCGAGCGTGCCGGTCGCGACCGATGTCTCCATCGCGGAATCGGAGCGAGCCCGCTACGACTGCACCTGCGACGTCCTGGGTGAGCTGGCCGCGCACGGCCGGCCGCTGCATCTCGCCGTCGCCCCCGCGGAGGCCCCGCGAGCGGCCCGCGGCACCGGGCGCACCGCCAGGACCTGGGACACCGAGGCTGCGCGGCGGATGCTCGCCAACAACCTCGACCCGGCCAACGCCATCGACTGGAAGCACCTGGTCGTCTACGGCGGCAGCGGGCGCGCTGCGCGAAACTGGCACGAGCTGCACAAGATCATGGCCGCGCTCGAGACGCTCGCGCCCGACGAGACCCTGTGCGTGCAGTCGGGTCGCGCCGCGTACGTGGCACGCACCCACGAGTACGCCCCGCGCGTGCTGATCGCCAACTCGAACCTCGTGCCGAAGTGGGCCACCCAGGAGCGCTTCGACGCCCTCGACCGCGCGGGGTTGACGATGTACGGCCAGATGACCGCCGGCTCGTGGATCTACATCGGCACCCAGGGGATCCTCCAGGGCACGTATCAGACCTACCTGGCGCTCGCGGAGAAGCACTTCGGAGCGCCCAGCCTGGCGGGCAAGCTCGTCCTCACCGCGGGGCTCGGCGGGATGAGCGGCGCGCAGCCGATGGCCGTCACCATGAACGAGGGCGTCGTCATCGTCGTGGAGATCCGTGCGGATCGCGTGGAGCGAAAGGTCGCGGAGCGCTACCTCGACAAGATGACCTCTTCGATCGACGAAGCGCTCTCCTGGGCGGAGGAAGCGAAGCGGGCGCGGCGCGCGCTCAGCATCGGGCTGGTGGGTAACGCGGCCGACGTCTACCCCGCCATGGTAGCTCGCGGCGCCATCCCCGACGTCGTCTCCGACCAGACCTCGGCCCACGACCTCGGCGCCTACGTGCCCCGCGGAGAGCTCGCGGAGCTCGACGCGCTCCGCGGCCGCGACCTGGCCGAGTATCACCGGCGCTCCCTCGAGTCGATCGGCCGCCACGTCGAGGCGATCCTCGAGATGCAGCAGCGCGGCGCCATCGCGTTCGACTACGGCAACAACCTGCGCGCCCAGGCGGAGCTGGCAGGGGTGGACGTCCGCGACGCCGCCGGTGCGTGGCGCTACCCGGGGTTCGTGCCCGCCTACGTCCGGCCGCTCTTCTGCGAGGGCAAGGGCCCGTTCCGCTGGGCGGCGCTCTCCGGGGATCCGGCGGACATTCAGGTGCTCGACGAGGAGCTGCTGCGGCTCTTCCCCGACGACGAGGGCCTCGCCCGGTGGGTGCGCCTGGCGTCGGAGAGAGTCCCGGTCCTGGGACTGCCGACGCGCATCTGCTGGCTCGGCTACGGCGACCGCGCGAAGTTCGGGGCGGCGATGAACCGCCTGATCCGCGACGGAAAGGTCAGCGCGCCGATCGTGGTCGGGCGCGATCACCTGGACTGCGGCTCGGTGGCCTCGCCGGATCGAGAGACGGAGGCGATGATCGACGGTTCGGACGCGATCGCCGACTGGCCGCTCCTGAACTTCGCGCTCAACACCGCCGCGGGGGCGTCGTGGGTCAGCTTCCACCATGGTGGCGGCGTCGGGATCGGGAACGCGCTTCACGCGGGCATGGTCGTCGTGGCCGACGGAACTGACGCCCGCGCGGAGCGCCTCGATAGGGTGCTGACGGTCGATCCGGGCATCGGCGTGGCGCGCCATGCCCTCGCCGGCTATCCGATCGCCGAGCAGACGGCCCGGGAGCGCGGGCTCCGCGTTCCGTGAGTCGCCCACCGCTGCTCGTCGTCGGGGCGAGGGAGGTCGTCACCTGCGCGGGATTCTCCCATCGGCCACCGCGGGGCGACGAGCAGGCGAGCGTCGGGGAGCTCGCGGGCGCCGCGGTGGCCATGCAGGACGGACGCTTCGTCGCCATCGGTCCGGAGGACGAGCTGCGCGCGTCCTTTCGCCCTGCGGGCCTGCGCGTGATCGACGCCGCCGGCGGCGTCGTCGCACCGGGGTTCGTGGACGCGCACACCCACACGATCTTCGCAGGGGATCGCGCCGCAGAGTGGGAACGCCGGATGCAGGGGACGAGCTACCTGGACCTCCTGAAGGAAGGCGGCGGCATCCGCAGCACCGTCCGCGCGACGCGAGTCGCGGCAGAGGCCGAGCTGCTCGCTCATGCGCGCCGGTGGGCGCGCCGCGCGCTCGAGCTCGGGACCACGACGCTGGAGACGAAGAGCGGGTATGGCCTGGACCGCGAGACCGAGCTCCGCCTGCTGCGTGTCGCCACGGCGCTCCGCGACGAGGTCCCGCAGAAGATCGTCCGGACCTTCCTGGGCGCCCACGTCGTCCCGGAAGAGCACCGAGGCCGCCGCGACGACTACGTGGACCTGGTCGACGCCCTGACGCGAGAAGTCGCCGCCCTCGGGCTGGCCGAGTTCGCCGACGTGTTCTGCGAGCAAGAGGCGTTCACGCTCGCCGAGTGCGAGCGACTTTGTCGTACGGCGATGGCCGCGGGGCTCGGCGTGAAGGTGCACGCCGAGCAGTTCGGGTCGTCGGGTGCGGCACGTCTCGCCGCGGATCTCGGCGCCGTGAGCATCGATCACCTCGAGCACCTCTCCGACGACGACCTCGACCACCTGGCCGCGCGCGCGCGGCCACCGGTCGCGGTCCTGCTCCCGGGTGTGCCCTTCCACCTCGCCCTTGCCGATCGCGCGCCCGCGCGCGCGCTGGTGCGCGCCGGCGTCCCCGTCGCGCTCGCCACCGACTTCAACCCAGGCTCGTCGTTCACCCCGTCGCTCCCGATGATCATCGGGCTCGCGTGCCGAACGCTCTCCCTCGGCGTGGACGAGGCCATCGTGGCAACGACCATTTCCGCCGCCCACGCGGTCGGCCTCGGCGCGGAGGTCGGAAGCCTCGAGGTCGGCAAGCGCGCCGATCTCGTCGTGCTCGACGTCCCGGACCGCCGATGGCTCGGGTACGCCTTCGGCTGGAACCCGGTGAAGACCGTCGTCGCCGACGGCCGGTGCGTCGCCGGACAGGGCTGCGACTGAGCCGCGGCCCCGCGGCGCCGTCCAGACACCGTCCGGCTCGACCCGGACGAACCGCCCCGCCCCCGGACCGCGCCTTTGGCGGTCGAATTGCCGGATAGGCCCGAGATCGTCGCCCTCTCGGCGGCCGTGGCGCCCCGATCCCGCGCCTGGCGCGCTCGTTGCTCTTGCGCGCGCACATGACCTCCCTCCGGTCGATCGCCTCCGCCGTCCTCGCAGGTGCCGCGCTGTGCCTCGCGGCGTGCGGTCCCGCGGCTCCGGGTCACGACGACCACGACGTAGACGGCCCCGAACCCGACGTCGAGCCCGTCGCTCAGGTGTCGTCGTCCCTCACCGTGGCAGGCGCGGTGAACTCGGGGTGCAGCACCACGATGGTGAAGGGCCTGAGCGAGCAGATCGTGGCCCAGATGAGCTGCATCGTTCCGCAGGCGCTGGTGGCCGTGCCGGAGCGTCCGAACCTGCAGCGCGGCGCCGCCACCTTCGCGTACATGCAGCCCCCGGCGCGCGACGCCCTCGTCGCAGCGCTGGACGCGAACCCGTCGAAGACGCTGGGCGTGAACTCCATGCTGCGCACGGTGGCCCAGCAGTACCTGCTCTACCGCTGGTCGCTCACCAAGTCCTGCGGAGTGGCACTCGCCGCGAAGCCCGGGCGCTCCAACCACGAGTGGGGTCTCGCCATCGACACCAGCCAGTACGCCTCGTGGCAGTCGGCGCTGGAGTCGCGCGGGTACGACTGGTTCGGCAGCAGTGATCGCGTGCACTTCGACTACCGCGGCTCCGGCAAGCGCGACCTCGCCGGCGTGAGCGTCAAGGCGTTCCAGATGCTGTGGAACGCGAACCACCCGAACGACGAGATCCCTGCCGACGGCAAGTACGGCAGCGCCACCGAAGCCCGACTCGCCAAGGCGCCCGCCACGGGGTTCGCCATCGGCTCGACCTGTGCGAGCCCCGCGCCTGCCCCGGCTCCCTCACCCTCGCCCGATCCGGAGCCAGCCACCGAGGGTCGCGCGCTCGGCGTCATCTGGGACCTCTCCACCGGCGCCTCGCCCTCCGCGCCCGGCGCGCTTCTGCTGTTCGATGCGGTGGTGTCCGTCGAGGGTGGTCCCAGCACCTCCGTCCGAGCGTCCGACGCGTTCTGGGAGCTCGCCCTCGCGCCGGGAAGGCACCGCGTGCACGCCTCGGCGACCGGGTACACGACGGCGACGCGCGAGATCGACGTGGTCTCGTCGAAGGACACCTGGGCCAGCATCGGCCTTCAGCCGGCAGCGACTCCTTCGACGTTCACCGTCGCGGTGACAGGTCCGGGCGGCGCGGGGCTCTCGGGCGCCATCGTGCACGCACCGGGCGCCGGGGCCTGGAGGACGGGATCGACGGGACGGCTCGAGCTGCAGGCCACGGGATCCGTCACCGTCGAGGCGTATGCCGAGGGCCACGAAGGACGCACCGTCACCCTCGACGCCACGGGCGGCGGTGAGCGGGTGATCCGGCTCTCGGCGGCAGTCCCGCCGTCGAGCCCCGCGCGCCTGCAGGGTGTCGTCTGGGACGCGTCGAAGGCGTCGAGCGCCACCACGTCGGCCGGCGCCCGGCTGCCAGGGACGTTCGCGCTGTGCAGCTGCGGCCGCGCCACCACGGCGAGAGCGGGCGACGCCTACTTCGCGCTCGACGTCCCGGCAGGCACGCACACCGTCACGTTCCTCCACGATGGGTTCGTGACCGTCGGCTCCACGCGCACCTTCGCGAAGGGCGCGAGCGAGTGGGGATCGCTCGGCCTGACGCCGCGCTAGCCGCGTCGAGCGGGCGAGAACACCGCCGCGGGCGCTCGCCAGGGGCACGACGCTGCGCTACATCGGCGCTCGCCATGACCGTCTCACTCGGCAAGCCGCTCTCGCTCTTCGATCTGGACGACGTCGCGCGCAGGCGGCGCGCGGTCGTGCTCGACGACGAGGCGCGCTCCCGAGTCCGCGCCGCTCGTTCCGCCATCGAGCGCCTGGTCACCGACGGCGACGCCGCGCCACGCGTCTACGGCGTCAACACGGGCTTCGGAGCGCTGGCCGAGACGCGCATCAGCGTCGAGAAGGTCCGGCAGCTCCAGCAGAACCTGGTGCGCAGCCATGCGACCGGCGTGGGACCCGACCTCCCCGACGACGCCGTCCGCGCCATGATCCTGCTGCGCGCCCAGACCCTGGCGCTCGGGCACTCGGGCGTCCGAGACGTCGTCATCGATCGACTTCTGGATCTGTTGCGCCACGACGTCCTGCCCCGCATTCCGGCCCAGGGCTCCGTGGGGGCCTCGGGCGACCTGGCGCCGCTCGCGCACCTGGCGCTGGTGCTCGTCGGCGAGGGCGAGGCGCGCGTCGCAGGCACGCTCTGCACGGGCAAGGAGGCGCTCGGCCGCGCCGGCATCGCGCCGCTGGTGCTCGAGGCGAAGGAGGGCCTGTCCCTCATCAACGGCACGCAGCTCATGGCCGCCGTGGGAGGCCTCGCGGTCGCCGACGGCCTGCGCCTCTGCACGCTGGCCGACGTCGCCGGCGCCATGAGCCTCGAGGCGCTCCAGGGCTCGCTCCGGCCCTTCGACGAACGCGTGGTGGCGCTGCGCCCGCACCCGGGCGCGCTCGCCGTCGCCGCGAACCTGCGCGCGCTCCTGGCCCACAGCGCCATCATGGAGAGTCACCACGACTGCGAGAAGGTGCAGGACCCCTACTCGCTGCGCTGCATGCCGCAGGTCCACGGCGCTTCCCGAGACGCCCTGGCGTGGGCGAGAGCGACCCTCGAGGTCGAGACCGCGTCGGTCACCGACAACCCGCTGGTCTTCCTGGACGCCACGGGCGCCGCCGACGTCGTGAGCGGAGGCAACTTCCACGGACAACCCGTCGCCTTCGCCCTCGATCTGGCCGCCATCGCGCTGGCGGAGCTCGCGAACGTGAGCGAGCGCCGCGTCGAGCAGCTCGTGAACCCCGCGCTCTCCAGCGGGCTCACGCCGTTCCTGGCGAAGGACAGCGGCCTCAACAGCGGGTTCATGCTCGCTCAGGTGGCCAGCGCGTCCCTCGTGAGCGAGAACAAGGTGCTCGCTCACCCGTCCAGCGTGGACTCGATTCCGTCGAGCGCCGGCAAGGAAGACCACGTCAGCATGGGGAGCGTGGGAGCGCGAAAGCTCGCGCAGGTCGTCGAGAACGTGCGCCGCTCGCTCGCCATCGAGGTGCTGGTGGCGGCGGCGGGACTCGACCAGCGCCGGCCGCTCGAGCCAGGCGCTGGCGTCGCGGGCGCCTTCGCCAAGGTGCGGGAGCACGTGGCGCCGCTCGAGGAAGACCGGCCGCTGTACGTGGACATCGCCGCGGTGGATCGCCTCGCCGTGGACGGCTCGCTCGTGGCGGCCGCCGAGGCGCGCATCGGCGCCGCGCTCGCATGAATCCTAGGGCAGCGCTTCGCCCGTGATCAGCTCGTAGAAGTAGCGCCGGAGCTGATCGTGCCCGACGGCGTTGGGGTGCGTGCAGTCCCCCGCGTACCAGTTCGGCGGGTTGTTGAAGCCGTGGCCGTAGAACCGCCCATGGATGTCGGCCAGGGTCTGGCCGTGGGCGGACACGCGAGCGGCGATCTCGCCGTTCCACTTTCCGAAGAACGGGTCCGTCGGCAGCACGACGGGCACGGAGACGTTGCACCCGCCCTGGTTGAAGTTCCCCTGCCCGTCCGTCGCGTCGTAGATGTTCGCCTCGAAGACGTGCACGGCCACGCCGGCTCCGAACCGCGCCGGGGCGAGCAAGCGCCCGAGGGCGGCATCGACGTTCGCGCCCATCTGGGCGACGAGCGCGGCGTCGTTCCCCGTGGCCACCGCGACGATGTCGTCCTTCATGTCGTTCCCGCCGCTGGTGATGCACACGGCGACGGGTCCGGGAAGCGCGCCGGGCAGGCCGTCCACCTGGCCGACGAGCGCTCCCGTCATCGAGCCGCTCTTGGCGCGGCGCTGGTACGTGATGGCTCCGTACCTCGCCGTCAGCGAGTCGCGCAGAAGGTCGTAGTAGAAAGGCGGTTGCCCGCCGCCATCGCCGATGGAGTCCCCGAGCACGACGAGCGAACCGAGGGCGGGCAACCCGCCGCCGAGCCCCGCGGCGCCGGAGGTGCCCGACGCACCGCCGATCCCGGACGTCCCGCCTTCGCCGGACGCGCCGCTGGCGCCCGAGGCGCCGCCCTCTCCGGCCGACGCGCCGTTCCCCCCGACGGACCCCGCAGCACCCGCCGCGCCGGCACCGCCGCCGGTGCCACCGGTCACGCCACAAGCGACCTGGCAGTCCTCGATGCTGCCGCCGGTGGAGCACGCGCACTTCACGACGCAGTCGGTCGCCGTCGCGCAGTCGAACCCGCCACTGCCCCCCGCTCCGCCCGGACCCGCACCTCCGACGCCGGCCCCGGCGCTCCCACCGGCTCCCGAGTCCCCGCCACCGTCCGAGCCACCGCAACCGGCCGCGAGCGCCACGACCACGAAGAACGCGAACCTCATTGATCCACTCCCTTCACGCTGCCCACGGCCTTCCGCCTGCGAACCCCGATCATGACGACACCGAGTCCGGCGAGCCACCCGTACCGCTCGCCTCGCGCCGGCGTGCGGCAACCGCAACCGCCGTCGTCTCCGGCGGAGGTGGCTCCCCGGGACGGTGCGCCGGCTGCGCCCGCGCCGGCACCAGCCGCGCTCCCGTCCGCCGTGGCGCCTGCGTCGGCCCCCAGAGCGCCCGCGGCGCCACCCCCGGACGAAACGCCGGCGATGCCCGCTGCGCCGCCCGCGCCCGGTGAGCCCGCACGACCTCCCCCACCGCCCGCGTCGGGGAGCGGCGGTCCCGCGCACTCGCAATAGTCCGAGCCGTGACCATTCGCCGCGTCACAGGCGATGACGTTCTGTGGTTCCTTCTGGCAGCCCGGCTCGCCTCCGAACCGCGCCGTGCACGCCATGCCCGCGGTCGCGCAGAACGCCTCGCAGCCCGAGCCGTCGGTGAAAGTCCCGGCGCACGTCGTGGCCGTCTCCTCGCACACCTCGAACGCAGCGTGCTGGCGCAGCGCATCGCACCTGCCGCCTCCGGTCGAACCACCGGCTCCCCCGCCGCCATCGGGACCGTCCGCGCAGGACACCAGCGTGAAGCGCGATACGTCCGCTCCGTCGGACTGGCTGTCGTCGGTGCCGTCGAGCTCGACCCGACACTCGCCTCCCACGCGGCAGAAGAACGTTCCGAGCTCGACCCAGGTGCAGCCGTCGCCGCGCTGGTCCACCGAGCGATGCACGGCTGCGCCGCCGTCGTGGAACGCGTAGTAGTCGGCGTCGCTCGTGCGGTTCTCGGTCGCGCGGAACGCCGTCTCGAAGCGCCAGTACCCGGTCGCGTCGAAGGGCGGACGGAAGATCGCCTTGCCCCTGCGCGTCCCGTCGCCCACCGTGTGGCTCAGGTACCTGTAACCCGCGCCGCTGCACGGCGTCGTGTTCCAGGTCGTCCAGTTGTCACTCGTCTCGGAGTATCCGGAACCGGGCACGTCGTGGTCCACCTCGAGCGTTCGGCCCGTGGGGCACTGCGCAAGCGCCACGCGCGTCGCCAGCACGAGCGCCACGGACGCGACGGAGACGGCAAGCGCGGTACGAGCGGGGCGCACGAGGAGCGCCACCGTACCATCGACCGCGTGAGCGAACCACGCCGCCCCGTGCGTCGTCGCGCGACGCAGCCGCTGGCACGAGCGCGGTGGCCCCGGTCTCGCCTGCGCTCCACCGCATTCGGGTCGTCACGACGCCGTGTGACTCAAGCGGTACGTCCCGAGCGCGCGCTTCAGGCCCTCCGCGTCGAACCCGGTCACACGCAGGCGAACGACCATGGTGGGAAGTCCGCGAACCATGTCCCCCGTGTCCGCGATCGTCACGGCCCCGTCGCGGGGATCGAAGGGAACGTCTTCGACGGTCTCGATGACCACGCCGTCGTCCGTGCCGACCTCGACGTCCACTCTGACCACTCCCGCGAGATCCGCCTTCATTCGGGTGATCGCGTAGACTTGCTCGGGATCAGCTCGGCACGCGGCCGTACCGCCGGGCTCGATGACGTACGAGCGCACGGCCAGCCCCTCCGCCCGAATCCGGTCGACCAGCGCGGGGGTCATGCCGTGTCGAAGCCGACCGGCGCGTGCGAGTGCCGGTACCGCGGCGCGGAGCTCGAGCAGGAACGAAGCCGTCGCCGTGCACTCGTCGCACTCGAAGACGTGCTCCTCGACCGCCGCCGCATCGGCGTCGGGCAGGGAGCCGAGCGCCCACTCGGCGAGCAACTCGAACGCGATCACGCGATCACCCTCGTCATGCAAGCGTGAAGTGCGGCGAGCGCGCGGTGACGCAGCACGCGAACGTTCGCGGACGACACGCCGAGTTCCCCCGCGATCTCGTCGCCCGTCCGATCGGCGTAGAACGTGAGCATCACGACCGTGAGCTGCCGCGGCAGCAGCGCGGAAAGGCACGTGGCGAGCCGGTCTCGGTCGAGCGCCACCGCATCGGGCAGGACGACCGCGGCTTCGCGCAGCGCGGGTGCGACTCGATCGAGCACGCGCCGTCGGCGTGCCTCGGACCGCTTCCATTCGATCGCCAGGTTTCGGCTGGTCCCGAGGACGAAGGACGCGATTCGATCGGGATCGGTCACGGCTCCCTCGCGCAGCTTGTCGAGCACGAGCTCGAGCACCGCTTGTGCCAGGTCGTCCGCCGACGCAGCGTCCCCAAGGTGCCGGAGCCCGTACGCCCGGATCCGAGGGGCGAATCGCCGGCAGAACTCGGTGATCGCGGACGGCGCCTCACCCGACGCGATGGCGCGCGCCAGGTCGCCGTCGCCGAGCGCGCTCGCGTCGCCCACGGCGCGAACGCTACCATCGCTTCCTGCGCTAAGCCACGCCTCCGGTGAGCGATCGAGCGAGCGCGCGAAGCAGCTTCGAACCGTCGCCTCGGAACGCGGAGCCGTGCATGCACGCGAGCGTCCGCGGCTCGAGGCCCGCGAGGCGCTCGAGAACCGTGGACGTGCTCGGTGCGTGGGCGTAGTAGTCCATCATCTGACGGAATGCTTCGCTCGGCGCGAGGATGTCACCCTCCGTGAGCGCTCGTTCCCCGGTGCCCGGTTGCGTGAAGAGGTCGCCGCACAGCAGCGTTCGCGACGTCTGCTCGTAGAAGAAGCCGTTGTCCCAGCCGTGGGGGACGTGCGGAGCATCGATCCATCGGAGGTTCTTGCGACCGAGCGTGATCGACTGCCCGTCGGCCATGGGCAGGGGCGGGCGATCGGCCAGGTCGTTGACCTGAACCATGGCGCCCGTCGCGCTGCAGACCGGAACGGCGTTGGGCGCTGCGGCCAGGATCGCGTTCAGCCCCCCGCTCTCGTCGGACTCCACGTGGCTGAAGCCGACGTAGCGCAGCTTCGCGAGGTCGATCACGCTTCGAACTCCGGCGATCACGCGGGGCGCGAGCGCGCGGGGCCCCGTGTGGAAGAGAAGGGCCTCGTCGTCCACCACCAGGTACTGGTTGAACGAGAACCCGCCGGGGATCTCGCTCACGGGCGTGTGGATCCGGAAGATTCCGTCGGCTACTTCGTCGATTCCCTGGGTATCGTCGCTCATCATCGCCTCCTGAGACGAGGAGGTGACGTGACCGGGGCGATCGTTACACCGGAAAAATCGGCGCGCGGCCCCCCCTTCAGCGGGCGGCGTCGGCGCAGCAGCGGGCCCCGGTGGAGTAGTCCCAGTATCCCGCGGGGTGCGCGCGGATCACCCAGGCGCAGCCCAGCTTCGTGTAGCGCGCGTAGGACCCGCCCGCGAACGCCAGCCGAGGCTCGGCGCCGGACGGACGCGCGTCGTCCTCGACCCACTCGTCCAGGTTGCCGACCATGTCGTGTACGGCGTCGTCGCCCCAGGCGCTCGCGCAGTGTCGTGCCTCCCCGGTGAGCAGGAGGAGCGGCTTCCCATCGAGCGTCATCAGGTTCAGCCGCGGATCGATCACGCTCGCCGACGGGTCACCGAAGAGGATCCGGCTCGGATGCCGGCCGCGGGCCAGATTGCACACGCCTCGCCGATGGGTCTCGCCGTACGGAAACTGCCGATCGGCTCCACCGCGACACGCCGTGCGCCACTCGCCGAGCTTGCACAGGCGCTTGCCGGCGCGGTGACAGGCCGCGCGCGCGACCAGACCCGAGACGTGACCGCTCGGCAGCACGCCGGGACGCGCGCGCGCGACGGGCTCCACGGCTCCGGTCCGCTGGAACTCCTCGAGCGGCGGGAAGGCCATCTCCGCCGCGGCGAGCGTCGATCCGAGCGCCTCGGCCCCCGCATCCCGTGCGTCGCGCGCCGCGGCCGTCTCTCGCTCCCGGCGCGCCGCGACGAGTCGCTCCGAATCACGCGCTCGCGCCCGCAGGAACGCCGCGTAGTCGCTGAGAATCGGATGGTGCGGCGAGAGCGCGCGACCCGTGCGAGCGTCGGCCAGCGTGACCTCGTAGCGGTCGATGCACAGCGACTCGCCCACGTGGACCATGTCGGGCGGACAGGCCATGCTGGCAGCAAGAGTTCCGTCTGTCAGCGTGGGCGCGGTCCTGCGACCTGCGTCGTCCACCGAAGTGGCGACCGTGGCCGGCGTCCAGCGCTCCGGATCCTGCGCGGCGCCGGGCGTCGTGCGCGCGCACGAAGCTCCGAGGCAGAGCGAAGCGACCGCGAGGATCGCGACCGAGGACGGCCGCATCGGAAGGACGTGTCTGTGGACCACTGCGCGCGTGGGAAAGCCGCCGACGCGTTGGACGCGCTGGCTCGGTCCGCCCGGCGCGCCAGAAACGTCCCCCGCCGTCGTGCCGGCGCCCACGTCGAAGTGAGGGAGACCCGCGGCGCTCGCGTCCGACGAGAACGGCACCGCCGGGCGCGTGGGCATCGTCGAGTGGCGAAGGGTCATCGAGATCGTTCGCTTGACGGTCCGGGGGATTCCCATCAGAATCGATTCGACAGTAGATCGCGACGATGTCGAACACCGCCGCCGACATGATCGAGCTCCCGGAGGACTTGCAGGCCTTCGCCGAAGAGCGCGTGCGCGCGGGTGAGAGCGCGAGTGTCGCGGACGTCGTGCGCGACGCCCTCGAAGAGAAGAAGCTCGCGGTTCTCCGCGCAGCCCTCGACGCTGGCATCGCCGAGCTCGACGCGGGTCTCGGAGTCGCCGGCTCCCCGGATGAGATCATGGCTGACATCTGCGCGGAGGCTGGCCTCGAGCCGTAGCGCCTTCGTCGGATGGCACGCGCATTCCGCTCGCCGCGTGCGAAGCGCGACATCGTCGAGGTCCTGAAGTACACGAGGGCGCGGTGGGGCGAGACTCAGGCTCGCGAATACGCGGCGCTCATCAAGCAGGCCATCGCCGTGATCGCGAGCGATCCGCGGCGAGGCCGGTCTCGAACCGTCGCTCGACCTGGCATCCTCGCCTATCACATCAGCCAATCCGGCCGCCCCGCTCGGCACGTTCTGTTCTACCGGATCGGCGCCTCCGCCACGGTGGAGATCGTCCGGTTCCTGCACGACGCGATGGACTTCGATCGGCACCTTCCGTAGCGCGCCCGGCACCACCGCGAGGAGCACTCGCGGCGTCGTCACCGCGCGCGGCGGGGTAGCACCGCCCCTTCGGCACGGTCCGGCTGGAATCGGCGCCAGAACGACCCGGCACGTCGGCCGGGAACCGTGAGAGGATGAACGCTCATGGTGGCGACCATCTCGCGCGCCTGGACCGGCGCCCTGCTGCTCGCGGCGTCGGCGTGCGGCTCGGAAGGCGCGAAGGCGACCGGCGCCACCGAACCGATCGTGATCCCCACGGGCACGTCGCTCGAGACGACCCTCGGACCGGTCACGGGAACGATTCGAGGCGGGACGCGACGGTTCCTCGGCATCCCCTACGCCAAGCCTCCGACGGGAGAGCGCAGGTGGCGCTCGCCGGAACCGGCCACGCCGTGGACCGACCCGCTCGACGCCAGCGCGTTCGGCCCCGTGTGCCCGCAGCGCGCGCCCATCGGCTCATCGCTGATCCCCGGGACGTCGGAGGACTGCCTCACCCTCAACGTGTGGACCCCCGATCCGGCCCCGGAGAAGCCGCTGCCGGTGATGGTCTGGATTCACGGCGGCGGCTTCTTCGGCGGCTCCAGCAGCGAGCCCACCTACGACGGGCAGCGACTCGTCCAGCGGCAGGGGATCGTGCTCGTCACGGTGAGCTATCGCGTGGGTCCGTTCGGGTTCCTCGCCCACCCCGCGCTCGCGGCGGAGGACGCGCGCGGCGCTCACGGCAATCAGGGACTGCTCGACCAGCGGCTGGCCCTCGAGTGGGTGCGTGACAACGCCATCACCTTCGGCGGCGATCCCGATCGCGTCACGCTCTTCGGCGAGTCCGCAGGCGGCATGAGCACGTGCGCGCACCTGGTCTCGCCGGGGAGCACCGGGCTCTTCTCGAGAGCCCTCATCGAGAGTGGACCGTGCCCGTCGCCGCTGCCCACGGCGCTGGAGGCCGCCGCGCAGACCGACGCGATGGCCGTGGCGCTCGACTGCACGCCCGGTGACCTGGCGTGCCTTCGCGCCGCAGAGCCCGACGCGATCCTGCTCGCGCTGGAACCCGACCCTCTCTTCTTCTTCGGGGAAGGCGCCTCGTACAGCCCCGTCGTGGACGGTGTGGACGTCCCCGACGACCTGCGCAAGCTGCTCGACGCGGGACCTTCGAGCGTCGTTCCGACGCTCCTCGGCTCGAACGCCGACGACTCCAATCCGTTCCTGGCGCTGGGCCAGCTCAGGGTGACGACGGCCGAGGAGTACGAGGCGCTCGTCCGAGACATCTTCGCGGGCGACGCCGACGCCATCCTGGCGAAGTACCCCGTCTCCGGCGCCGACACACCGGCCGAGACCCTGTCTCGCGTGTTCTCGAACTGGGTCTTCAACTGCCCGACGCGATCCGTCGCTCGCTCCCTGGCGGCGACGGGCGCCCCGGTGTTCCTCTATCACTTCACTCACGAGAGCTCGTCGCCGCTCTTCCCGGACCAGGGCGCATTCCACGGCTCGGAGCTTCCCTTCGTGTTCGGCACCAGCTTTCTGGGCTCGGACGTGGACGCGACCGAGCAGCCGCTCTCGGATGCGATGATGCGCTACTGGACGCGCTTCGCCGCGACGGGGGACCCGAACGGAGGCGACGACGTGGAGTGGCCGACGTACGACGCCACCGCGGATCGCCACCTGCAGCTCGACCTGCCCCCCCGGGCCGGCGCCAGCTTGCTCGAGAGCGCGTGCGACTTCTGGCAGGGGCTCGAGTGACGCGGACAGCCGTCGCCGTCGTCGGATTCGTCCTCGCGGCGTGCTCGACAGACGATCCGGGGCCCGAAGCCGACGGCCCCGTCGACGAAGTACCCGTCGATCCTCGGGAGATCGTGGTGCCGGAGGAGACCGCCGACGACGAAGCGCTGGCCGTCATGTCGAGCTGGACGGCGCTGCCCGCGCTGGGTGAAGGCGAGTACGTGCAGCGAGGCAGCGAGGACCTCGACCCGCAGGAGCCGCCTCCGACGCCCCTGGTCGCACGCGGCAACCGCGACCTGAACAACTTCGTCTGTCGAAGCGACGACGCCGAGATCTCCGACGTGCAGCAGGTCCCGTTCCGATATCGCCTTCCCGAGTGCCCCGAGGACCACGTTCGCGGCGTGGTGCTGTCGCGCTTCGAGGGGTCCGGACGCCTCACGCGGTTCTGGATGACGACGTACTCTCGCTTCCAGCAGACGCTGACGGAGGAGATGCGCCTGCGGGTCTACGTGGATGGCCGGCGCTCGCCGCTGATTCAGGTGCCCGTGACGGCGATGATGGACGGCACGGCCGGAGAGATCTTCGCACCTCCGTTCGGAGCTTCCGCCCTGAACAACGCCGCGTGGCGCTATCCCGTCGTGTTCGCCTCCAAGCTCGTGATCGCGCTCGACGGCATCGGCGAGAACGACGGCATCTGGCACCAGACCGACGTCGTACTCGACCGCGAGCCCCGTGACCGCGTCCGCGGTTCGTCGCGCAGCTCGCTTCGCGACGCGGTCGGGCCGGCCGTGGCGGACCCGGCAAGCGGCGCGGGCGATCTCGCCGACGTGACCGTGACCGCGCAGCCCGACGCCCGCACGGTCGTGACGCGCCTGGACGGGCCGGCGACGATCCGCTCCCTCGACGTCGAAGCGAGCGCCGCCGACCTCGGAACCCTCGCCGACGTCACGCTGGTCGTGACCTGGGACGGCGCGCCGACCCCGGCCATCGACGTGCCCGTGCTCGACCTCTTCGCGGCGTCCCGAGGAGTCCCGTCTGCTGCCGGCGTCGTCCTGTCCGCGGTGGAGAACGGGCCGGGCACGACGCTCTCCTTGCGCCTCCCCATGCCCTTCGCGCGCTCCGCGGAGGTCGCCCTGCAGAGCGCAGCCGGCACGCCCGTTTCGCTGCGCTTCGTCCTTCGCGGCGACCGCGAGGTACCCACCGTCGATTTCGGCCGTCTCCACGTCCTGCGCCGGCAAACGACCGGGCCGACGGCAGACTCCCACCACCCCATCGCTTCCGTCCACGGGCGAGGCCGGCTCGCGGGCGTGTGCGCCACCATGGAGGGTCACGCCGCGCCGGGCGTCGACCCGCCGCTCGCGCTGCACTGCCTGGAGGGGGACGAGCGGGGCCTGGTCGACGGCTCGCTCGCGATCCCCGGCACCGGCACCGAGGACTACTTCGACTCCGCGTTCTATTTCTTCGCGGGCCCCTTCGCGAACGCGTTCGCTCAGGCGTGGAACCTCCGGTTCTCGACGCCCGACGTTCCACCGCGCGGACTCGCCTCGGCGTGCCGCTGGCACGTCCTGGGCGACACCGTGGACTTCCGCGAGTCCCTCGACTTCTCGCTGGAGATTGGCCCCGGAACGCCGGAGGTGCTCGACGAGTACCGCACCGTGGCGTTCGTGTACCGGTGAACGGCGCGACGGCGGCGCAGGACGTGCCGGGCGAGTCCCGGCGACGGCACGAGCGCAGGGACAGGAGATCACCGGCGAGGCCCTCGCCGCGCTGCGCGCCGAAGGGTCGCGCGTGGGTCTGGGCGGGGGCGAGGGGGCGAGGGGGAGAGGGGCCGGAGGCCCGGTGCCCGGGGGGGGGGGGGGGGGGCGGCGCTCGGCTCGCTCGTCGTCGGGCCTGAGCGCGACCGTGCGCGACGCGCACACGGCCCTCGTCGTCGCCGTGCAACGCGCGCAAGCGCGGCGCGACGTGACGGCGAGCGGCATTCGCACATCTGCACCCACAATCTCCAACCTCGCAGAATCGCACCCTTGACGCCGGCTCAGCCTGCC
Organism: uncultured Polyangiaceae bacterium; assembly: GCA_964487605.1. GTDB lineage: Bacteria > Myxococcota_A > Polyangia > Polyangiales > Polyangiaceae > JAJDAH01. The sequence continues at coordinate 11 of CAZARU010000006.1, read as the reverse complement.
TGGTCTCATCG
>CAZARU010000005.1:0-127016 GCA_964487605.1 uncultured Polyangiaceae bacterium | reverse complement strand
CGCCGGACGCGTCGTTCGGTCAGGTGCGGGCGCGGGACGCGGTGCCGAGGCGCGCGGCGCCGGGACCGGCGCGGGCGCGACCCGAGGAGCGGGAGGACGCTCCGACGCGATGGCGGGGCGCGGCGCGGGCGCGACCGGGGCATCACGCATCACCACACCGCGACTGGGCAAGGTCCTCGACGCCGCGAGCATGGGCCGCCGAGGCGCGGCGGCTCGCGGCTGGCTACCATGCGGCGCCTCGAGTGTCGTTCCCGAGGGCGCGGGTCCGGCGGTGTGACGACGCGCCGTCTCGCGCGCCGCTCCGTGCGTCCCGGGGCTAGCGGGGATCCGCTCTCTGGGCACGGCGTCTGCGGGAACGCGCGCGTGATGGAGCGAGGGCCAGGGCTTCGACAGCTTGCCCGGCGGTGGCCGATACACGTGGGTGTGGCGCGCGATGCGACGCACGTGGTGGTGGTGTCGCACGACGTGGTGATGCACGTGGTACGAGAAGAGATACGGGCTCGGGCAGAACACCCACGGGTAGTAGCCGTGGGTGTAGGCAACCGCGACGCCGCCGTGCCACACGTACTCGGGCGGCATGGGCGCCCAGCCGACGTAGGCGTAGTCACCGGAGGGCACACGCCACGTCACCCACGCGGTCGAGTACTCGAGCCCGGGGATCCACGCCCAGCCGGCATCCGGGATCCAGACCCACCGGCCGTAGTGGAAGACGATGTGTCCGAAGGGGTACTCGCTGACCCAGATCCAGTCGCCCGCGTCGGTCAGGGCCCAGCGACCACCGGTGACGTAGGGCGCGAAGTTTGCACCGGCCACGCGCTCGTGTGGCAGCCAGACCGTGCCGTACGTCGGGTGGTCGATCCAGCGCCCGTGGGGCTCCAGCTCGGCCCTGAACTCGACGAGGGCCTGCGGATCGCGGTCGACCGGGCTGCTCGCGGGTGCGGGTGCGGGCGCGAGTGGCGCGACTCCGGGAGACCCCGCCGGTCCCGGCTCCTGCGTTCCGATTTCCCAGGGATCGCCCGACTCGGTCTCCGCGCTCGCCGTGGGCGGGGCGCCGAACAGCGCGGCCACGACCAGCACCGCGAGCGAGCGACGAGCGCGAAACATCGGGTCAATCATGAAGGCCGAGTCCCCAAGGAGCAACCACCGTACCCGTTCGACGACCAAGCCGCCGATTCGGTGCGGTCGGGGCGTCAGTTGCCAGAAAATCGCGGGGTTGGACCGAGGTGCATCGTGAGTGAGCTCGGCCGAACCGGAGCGGGGGACGGGTGGATCGTGAACTCGCAGACCGTGCCTCGGCCGCACAGGTACCCCTGGGCGTGGATTTCACGGACGCGCGGACGCCTTCGGGCTGCGCCCGAGGCTATGCTCCGCGCGGCCATGCTGCCGTTCGACGAAGCGCTGCGGAAGGTGCTGGCCCTCGCACGCCCCGTCGCCACGGAGCGAGTCCCCACGGCGCGTGCCTCGGGACGCGTGCTCGCCGAGGCGCTCGTCGCCGCGGGCCCGCTGCCCGCGACCGACCACAGCGCCATGGACGGCTACGCCGTCGCGACGCGCTGGCTCGTGGAGGGAGCTCGGCAGAAGCTCCCGGTCGTCGGCGAGAGCAAGACCGGCAGGCTCCCCCCTGCGCTCTCGGAAGGGTCGGCGTGCCGGATCTTCACCGGAGCACCGCTGCCAGACGGCGCCGACGCCGTGGTCATGCAGGAGGACGTCGAGCGCACGGGCGACGTCATCACCTTCGAGGCGCGACCGCTCGCAGGGCAGCACGTGCGTCGCGCCGGCGAGGACCTGGCCGCCGGAGCCGTCGCGCTCGACCGCGGGGTGCGACTCGATCCGTATCACCTCGGCCTCGCCGCGGCGCTGGATCGCGCGCACCTCCACGTGGCGTCTCGCCCCGTGGTCACCGTCATCTGCACTGGAGACGAGCTTCGCGCCGCCGGCGATGCGCCCTTCCCGGGAAGCATTCCGGAGTCGAACGGCGTCTCCGTGGCGGCGATGGTGGCGGCCGCCGGCGGCGCGCCACGAATCGCTCCTCTCGTGCGGGACGACGCGAGCGCCACGCAGCGCGCGATCGCCGCGGCTCTCGACACGAGCGACGTCGTCGTGACGGTCGGCGGAGTGAGCGTCGGGGACTACGACGTGGTGCGCCCCGCGCTCGAAGCCGCCGGCGCCACGCTCGAGCTCTACGCGGTGCGAATCAAGCCCGGCAAGCCCTTGACGGTCGGGCGAAGGGGGCGCGCCGTGGTGCTCGGCCTGCCGGGGAATCCGGTGTCGGCCCAGGTGACGTTCGCGCTGTTCGGCATGCCGTTGCTGCGCGCGATGCAGGGCGACGCGCGCCCGGTTCCCGCGCGCGTGACCGCGAGGCTCGGCGCGCCCATCGCGCACAAGGCCGGACGTCTGGGCTTCTACCGCGCCGTGCTCGCGGACGGGCAAGCCACGCCGCTCGCCAACCAGTCGTCGGGCGCGGCAACGAGCATGGCGTGGGCCAACGCCCTGGTCGTTGCGCCGGAGGACGCCAACGGACTCGACGCCGGAGCCGAAGTGGCCTGCATCGTCCTCTCCGACCTGTGACCGCATTCGGCCGACAGCGAGGGAGCGCCGCGACCGTGTGGGCGCGGCCCGGTGGCGTCGTCCTCGCACTGACGCTCCTGGTCGCGGTGGAGACCTTCGCCGTGCAGGAGTTGACCCTGACTCCCATGCATTTCCAGAACCTCCGGCAGTTCACGACGTACCGGACGGTTCGCCTGCTGCTCGACCTCGCCCTGAGCGCGGCGCTCGTCACCGCGCTTCCCCGCGCGGCGCTCGTCGCGCTGTTCGCGCTGCAGCCCCCGTTCTTCGTCGGAGTGCTCATCCACCACGACTACTTTCACCAGCCGCTCTCCGCGTTCGTCCTGCTGAACCAGGCCGCGGAGGGCGCCAGCGTCGCGAACGCGTTCCTGCCGCTGGTGCAGCGCTGGCACGGACTCTTCCTGCTGACGTTCGCCGCGAAGGTCCTCCTGGTCGTGCGGGGCCTCGGGAGCCGCGCGCCGTGGGCAGCGCGACGACGTCCCGCTCTGGCGCTCCTCGGCACCTACGTGGCGCTGTTCGCGTCGATGAACGTCCTGCTGCAGCCGCTCTGGAAGATCGGCACGTGGGACAGCGTGGGCGGGCTCGGCTCCATCTACGGCTACCTGCCGACCTGGTCGGCAGAGCTCCTGACCATGAACCCGAGTGATCTCCGCGAGCGCGCGCTGCGCCGCGCGAGCCAGCCGTCGCGGTTCGACCCGGCAGTCGTCGACGCGGCGGGGTCGGGGTTCGCCGTCGGCGAGCGCATCGTGTTCGTGCAGCTCGAGAGCATCGACGAGGCCCTCATGGACTTTCGGATCGAAGGTCGCGAGGTCACACCCGCACTCAACGCGCTGCGCCGAACCTCCACACGCCTCGTCGTCCAGGGTCCCAAGGGCCGCGGCTCTTCCGACGCGGACTTCAAGGCGCTGCTCGGAAAGCTCCCGTCGGCCGACGTCCCGACGTTCAAGATCCCTGGCTACCCGTACGAGGGCTCCTTTCCCGAACGGCTGAAGCGGCTCGGTCACCACACGGAGTCCGTCCACGGCGTCACGGGGGAGTTCTTCAACCGCAGACCCGCCTACGCGGCGATGGGGTTCGACTCCATCATCTTCAAGGAAGAGCTGGAGGCCCGCGGTCTGGCGCTCGTCGAGAACTGGGCGGCGCTCGATCACGTCATTCTGGAGCTCGCGACGAGTCGCCTCAGGTCGCGCAGCGGTCGCCAGTTCCAGTTCGTGATCACCGCCACGAGTCACATCCCGTACCCGCTCGAGCGCTCGCGCAGGACGTTCTTCCCCGACGAAACGGACGCTGAGTACGCCTACTTCGACTCCGTGCACTACGTGGATGCGGCCATCGGCAGGTTCGTTGCGGCGCTGCCACCCGACACCACGGTCGTCCTGTACGGCGACCACGTGTCGCAGGTGACCAACGAGAAGCTCGGGTACCGTCAGGTGGAGCGCGACGGCGTCGGCTGTGTTCCGTTCCTGATCCACTACGTGGGCGACGGTCCTGCCGTGGCCCCCACTCGGCCGCTGGCCACCTCGTGCGAGCTGGATCTCCTCGACGCGCTCACCCTGGTCCACCGCCGCGTGGAGCAGGTCCACGGCGGCGCCCTCCCCGAGGGCCCGCGGGGCGACCGATGAGCCTGCTTCGCAAGCACCCGGTCGCCGCGCTGACGGCGCTGCTGATCGTCGTGTGGACGGCCGAGCTCTGGTTCGTGCAGTCGCGCGCCCTCGTCGACCCCTTCAAGAACCCCGAGGCACTGATGCTCCGGTACTTCTGGCGCCTCGGGCTCGACGTCGCGCTGGTCACCCTGGTGGCGCTCACGCTACCGGCGCGCGCGCTGCACGCACTCTTCGTCCTCGCGTTCGCGCTGTTCTGCCTCGGCGGCGTGTACCTGGACTACTACGGCCGAATGCCGCGGCTCGCGGTCCTCTCCCAGTCGGGAGAGGGCGCGTCGATTGCACCGCTCATCGTCGGCATGATGCCCGCGGGGCGAACGCTCGCGCTCCTCGGGCTCCTCGCGGTCAAGGTCGGGCTCGTCCACGCCATCGGCCGGGCTCGCGGTGCACGCGCGCCCGGCCGGCTCACGAGGAGGGTCCAGCTCGCGGCCCTCGGGACGTGGCTCGCGCTCGTCGGCATCGGGCATGCCACGTTCGATCCGCTCACCAACATGAAGCGCTGGGGAACGATCGACCGCTTCGGCATGACCTACGGCTTCACCATCCCACTCGTCGTGGAGGCCTACTACGCGCGTTCGCAGTCGCTGCTGCAGCGCGCGAAGGAGCGGGCCGAGCAGTCCACGGATCGGCTGACTCCGGTCGAGGCTCCGCTGCCCGCGGAGCGGCGCGTCGTGCTCCTGCAGGTCGAGAGCCTCGATTGGGGGTTGCTCGGCCATCTGCACCGCGGCCTCGAGGTGACGCCGAACGTCAACGCCCTGGCCAGGACGTCCATGGTCTACAAGGCGGAGGCGGCCCACTTCACCGGATCCGCCGACGCCGACTTCGTGGCTGCGATGGCGGTGTGGCCCTCACCGGACATCGTCACGTACAAGATCGACGGGTACTCGTTCGCCAGCGCGCTGCCGCACCGCCTCGCCGCGCACGGGTGGACGTCCCACTCCTTTCACGGAGTCTCGGGGACGTTCTTCAGCCGCCGCGACGCCTTCGCCAAGATGGGGTTCGGCGAGCGCCAGTTCCGCGAAGAGCTGGCCGCGCTCGGCCTGCCGGCAAAGTACGAGAAGTACGACTGGATTCAGGACGCGGAGCTCCTGGAACATGCCGCGGCGCGCCTCCGGGAGTCGCCGCCCCGAACGCTCCACCTCGTGATCACCGTCACGAGCCACTCGCCGTTCAAGCAGCTCCCCCCCGGGGAAGCCACGGGGTGCCCACCCGAAGGTGGCATCGAGGACGCCTACTTCTGCTCCATGCGCTACGTCGATCGCGCGCTGGGCCGGTACTTCGACGCGATCCCCGACGGAACGACCCTGGTCGTCTACGGCGATCACAACTCGTCCGTCGAGTCGTCCAGCTATCGCTCGGGACGCGAAGGCAAGCGGGACTACGTCCCGGTGCTGATCCACTCCCGTCCCGGGAACCTGGCCGCGCTCCAGAGGACCCGGGGGGGACTCGCCGACCGAGGCGAGCTCACCTTCGTGGACGTCATGCGGTACGTCCACACGCACGTCGTGCGCGTCGCAGCGGGCGGAAAGTGAGCGACGACCCGCGCCCCGACCGGGGCGATCCCGGAGCGGCTCCGTCGGCGAAGGGCCGAACGAGGCGCGTCGTCGAGTTCGGGGCCTTCACGACGGCGCTCGCGTTGCTCGCCGTGCTGCTCCACCGCGTAGGCTGGGACGCCATTGGCTCGGCGCTGGCAGGTGTGGGGTGGGGGTTCGCCGCGCTGATCGCTGCGACGGGTTTCTCGGAGAACGCCCTGGACGCGCTCGCCCTGCGATCGGCCCTGGGCAAGGCCCGTTACGCTCGCGTCCTCCTGGCCAACAGCGCCGGGTCGCTCGTGAACTTGCTCCTGCCCTGGGACCTGGGAGAGGTCGCGAAGGGCGCGCTGCTCGGGAGCGAAGCCCCGGTCTCCGACAGGGTCGCGGGCATCGTCATCTGGAACTACCTCTTCAAGCTCACCCGTCCCATCGTCTCGCTGGGCGCGGCCGTGGCAGGCGCCGTCCTCCACGCCGGAGTCCTGGCCGACGACGTGATCCACGTCGTGCTCGCGGCGAACGTCGTTGCGTTTCTGCCGTACGTCGTCCTCAGGCTCGTCCTGGGCGCCGGACCCGCGCGTCTGGTGCTCCGATTGACGCAGCTCGTTCCCGCGCTGGCCCAGCGGACCTCCCGGTTCGTCGCGTCGGCAGAATCGCTCGACGCGGCCGTCCGCGACTTTGCCCGGGAACGCCCGCGCGATCACGCCCTCGTCCTCGCGGCGCAGATCGGTGCGCGGCTCTCGACCTGCGCCGGCCTCTTCGTGATCATCGCCGCCCTGGGCCTGGGCTACGATCTCGGCCTCGTCCTCCTGCTCTACGCGGGGCTGAACGTCGCGGAGTACGTCCTCACCGTGCTCCCGGCGCGCATCGGCGTGGCGGAGACGGCGGCCTACGGCCTGTTCGCCGTCTACGGCCTCGACCCTGCTGCCGGGCTCGTCGTGTACGTCGTGCTGCGCCTGCGCGTGCTGGCCACCAACGGCGCGATCGCGCCGTTCGCGCTCGTTCAGGGCTCGGGCACCCCTGCCGGGCCCCCGCCGTAGACCTCGAGGTGACGCTCCGCGACGCGCGGCCACGAGGTCGCCTCCGCGTGGCGCCGAATTCGAGCCGTCAACGCCTCCCGCTCGACCTCGTTCGACAGGAGCTCGGCGGCGCGCTCGGCCCACGCGCTCGGGGAGTGCGTCGACACCTGGAGGCTCGGCGCTACCCGTTCACCCACCTCCGCGAACTTCGGAGAGTCCGAGCAGAGGACCACGCTGCCGGCGCCGAACGCCCCATGCACGATGCCGCTCGCGGACCCGTACCGCTGCGCGTAGGGCAGGACGACGAGGTCAGCCGCACCATGCAGGGTCGGCACCTGGCTCGACTCCACGAACCCTTCGCGAATCAGCACGTGGTCACGCAACCCGAGCCCGGCGACCGCCCGGCGACAGGCCCACAGGTAGGCGCGATTGGACCGGCTGCGGTTCTGGATGGACCCGACGACGAGCAGTCGCGCGCCCGGGACGAGCCGCCGGAGCCGCGGCATCGCGAGGAGGATCGTGTGCAGGTTCTTCTGCGGGTGAATGAAGCCGAAGTAGAGGACGATCGGCGCCGACTGGTACGACGCGGGGAGTCCGAGGCTTCGACGTGCCGCGTCGCGGCTCGGACGCTGCACGAGGCCCGTACCGTGAGCGACGACCACCACTCGGTCGGCGAACACGCCCTGCGCTTCGAGCACGTCCTTCTTCGCCTGACGCCCGTGGACGATGACGCGGGTCGCGACGTCCGCGACGGCACGATGAAACCTCGCGACGCGAAACCGGCGCTCGAGCGCCCCGCTGGTCGTCGTGTGGACCGTGTGGAGCGTGACGAACGTGGCGAGCCCGTGCGAGCGAGCGGCGTCGAGCAGCCGCACGGTGCGGTCATCCATGCCGAAGATGTCCGGGGAGTGCTGCAGGTGCAGAACGCGCGCCCCGGCGGCCACGGCGGCCCTGACGACCGGCACCGAGAAGTCTCCCGCGCGGAGGAAGCACGGGACCACCCGCGTCGGCCCGCCCGAGGACTCGCCGGCGCCACGCTCTGCGAGCACGGTCACGCGGGCCCCGGCGGCCGCCAGCGCCGGCGCCAGCGCGGCGGAGTACGTTGCGATCCCGCAGCGCTGCGGCGGATAGGTGGTCACGAGGGCAACGTCCACGCGAGCACTCTACCCCGCCCGGAAACCGAACCCGCAGATCAGCGCGGCGGCAGCGCCCCGGCCGGGGCGGGAGTCGCCGTCCGCCGCTCGCCGAAGAAGAACGCGTACGAGTCGTCGGACATCCGCTCCGACCCTTCCTTCACCGAAAACCGAGAGAGCAGGACCGGGGGAAGGTGGCCGATGGGCAGCGTGCCGAACGACTTGCCCGGCGGCATCCCGGGCCCCTCGAGGACGAGCAGGCAAATGGGGTGGTGGTGCAGGGTCCCCATGATGCCGTGGTCGGACACCAGGATGATGGTGTCGTCTTCGTCGAGCTCCGCGACGAAGCGCGCGATGATTCGATCGACGTGCCGGTAGGTCTCGATCATGAGGTTCTGCGCCGGGATCTCCTCCACCGTCGCGAAGTAGCGGTGCGACAGGATGTCCACGCTCGGGAGCCGCAGGAGGAGGAAATCGGGCTTCTGCTCGCGCCACACGTGCAGCCCCGCGACGGCCTTGTGCTCGCTGTTCTCGATGCCGAGCAGGAAGACCTCCTCGGCCTTCATCTGGGTCGCACGCGGGCCGTCCAGCGGGGCAGCGTCCAGGACTTCCTCCATCACCCAGCGGGTGGTGTCCTCGTCCACGCTCCGCTCCTCGCGCGCGTCCACCAGCGCCTTCTCGTCCAGCTTGACCATGGTGCCGTCCGTCGCCTTGCCGTCGTTGGCGGCGGCCATGAAGCCGTCGTTGAAGACGAGGTTCGTGGCGGTTCGGCCGTGCGCAGCGAGGACGCTGAAGACCGTGGGCCCCGAGCTCGCCACGACGTCGTCGGGGAAGAGCGCGTCGAGGAACGGGATCCCCTTCAGCTGCAGCAGGAGCGTGTCCAGGGGTCGGCCGCCCGCCGAGTCTGCCTGGGGGTGGAGCTCGACCATGCGCACGTAGGCCGTGGCCGTGAACGGCGGGTTCGTCGAGATCATGTCCCCTCGCGCGCCGTTGCGAATCATCGCCTCGACGTTCGGCAGGAAGCCGCGGTGCAGGAACGAGTTCACGAGGAACCAGGATCCGCCGTCCGGCCAGACGGCGACGACGCGGGCGCGGCCATCACGACCCGGCCGCCTTCGCGCGACCGCCGGAACCTTCCCCCTATCGGGCAGCGGGTCGAGGCGGACGTCCTGTCGGACCGTGGGCGTCGCATCGACGCGAAACTGAGCAAAGCCGAGGGTCGGCTCCGACGTCGAGACGGCGTCCTTCGTCGCGACGACCACGAACGGATAGTCCTCCGCGGGCGTGAGGGCGACGTCGAGCGTGAAGGTGAGCCCGTCGCTCGTCTTCATCTCGACCGCGGTCCATCCGTCGAGCTCCGACTGAGTTCCGGAGCGGGACCAGTTGCCGCGGGCGAACACCGGCCCGTCGACGCGCACCCTGGACGTGAAGAGGAGACGAACCGGGAGCGCACCCGCCGAGCGCCCCGCCATGCGTCGATCGAGCTGCGCGAGCACCCCGACGCACTCCGCGCCGAGGTCGGAGTGCGTCGCCATGGCCGCGCGCACCACGTTCGAAGCCTCACGGTACTTCCCGACCTCGCGATAACAGCTCCAGAGGGCACGGTACCCCGCGCGACCGAGGAGGGCTCCCCTCTTGGAGTAGGCCTCGAGTTCTGCAACGCACTGGTCGAACGCTCCAGAGCGCCAGAGCGCCATCGCGCGGCGCTCTCTCAGAGGACGCTCCTCCGGATCGAGCCAGCCGATGGCAGCACCGTAGTGCCGCGCCGCGAGCTCGTTGCGGCCCTCGGCCAGAAACCGGTCGGCGAGGCCTCTGTGGTGACGCTGCAGCGCCTCGCGCACCAGCCCATACCCCAGGCCGAGCACCGCCACGGCCACGACGGCCGCGCTCCTCGGTCGCCGCCACGAACGAGCATGGCCCACGAGCCACGAGGTGGCCCGCCCGATGGGGGTTCCCAGGAGCGGCATCCAGGGCGCGGCGAGCTTGCCGAGCAGCGTCGCGGAAGCGCCGAAGAGCACGGGGTTGACGACGTGAAGCGTCGCGATGGACACGCCGAATGCATCGATGCGAAAGCCCCCGAGCACGATGACCTCGATCGTGAACACGGCGAAGAAGAACGCGACGAGATGAAGCACCCGTGACGCCCGCTCGCGCGCACGCCGCAACCGACCGGCGGTGGGGAGTGTCACTGCGTCAGCCGATGCTTCCAAGCCGCGCTCTTCGAGTTCGTCGCCTCGCAGAGACGGGAGCCCGGATCAACAGGACCAGGATTCGGCGAGCACGACCGTCGAGAGGCATACAACGGACCCCATGCTCGTTCAAGAAACGTGCCTGCGGGCGAGCGCCGTCGTGAAATGGTACTCGTTCGGTCGCGTGCGGCCCGAGTCGAGCTTCGTCGTGGGACTCTTCGTGGGAGGCCGCTCGCGGCGGATGGGCGGCCGCCCCAAGGGCCTTCTCTGCGCGCCCGACGGCGGTGGAACGCTCGCGGGGCGCGCGCTGGCGAAGGCGCGTCTTGCGCTCCCCGCCTGCGAGGTGTGCCTCGTGGGCACGGTGCCGGACTACGAGAACCTGCACGTTCCGGCGCTCGCGGACGACCCGCCGGACATCGGACCGCTCGGAGGCCTCGCAGCGCTCCTTTCCTTCGCGCAGCGTCGCGGCGCCCACGCGATCGCGATGGCGTGCGATCACCCTTTCGTCGGCGCGGAGCTCATCGCGCGCCTGGCCCACTTCGACCGCGAGGTCGCCGCCGTCGCCCCGAGACGCGGCGACAGGTGGGAGCCGCTGATGGCACGCTACGCGCCGTCGGAGGTGCTTCCCGTCGTGCGGGCGCAGGTCGCGCAGGGGCGTCACTCGCTGCAGTCGATCTTCGTCGCGCTGGGCGAACGGGCTCGGGCGCTGCCTTCCACGCCGGGCGACGAGCGCGACTTGCTCGACTGGGACACTCCCGAGGACATCGTGTCGTGAAGGCGCGCGCGCTCCTCGCCGCGGCGTGCGTGTCCTGCGGAACCGACGAGCGACTCGGCGACCCGGCCGGCGCACACGCAGCACCGACCTGGATGATCGAGCTGGACCCGTCGAGCAGGGGCAGACGCCTCTCGCCCGGCCTGCTCGGGCACTACGACCTCTCGGGGGAGCTGTTCCGCTACGACCGGGTGCCCGGTCTCGGCGAGACCCTCGCGGGCGCGGGCTTTCGCGAGTGGCGCCTCGGCGTCGGGCGCTGGGAGGCGGGGACTCATTACCTGCCCGCGCTGACCGATGGGTCGCCGTGCCCTCCGTCACCCGTGCCGCAGGCCTACGCACCAGCGGGCTGGACGGACGAGGACGTCCTCGGGTCGCGGGACTGGTTCGTGGACGACGGAAGGCCCGTGACCCTGACCGACACGCTCGACGACGAGCGCTACTCCCTCGGCTACATCCGGCGCTCCCTCGACGTCGTGTCCGCCCTGGGAGCGACCCCCTTCATGAGCATCGACCTCATGCCGCGGGCGCTCGCTGCCGCCACGGCGCCGCTGCGCGACGCGCGCAACACGCCCGCCGCCTGCGTGTGGACCTACGCGAACCAGATCTCGAACGGTCGTCCGCGCGACGAGATGGTGTTCGCCGCAGCCGTGGCGGGGATGGTCGAGCGAGTGGTCGCGGGAGACCGAGGCGAGCGCGGTCGCCCCGTCACCCACTGGGAGATCTGGAACGAGCCCGACCTCTGCGTCTTCTGGGACCCGGGCGCGGACGACGGCGTGCCCTGCGTCGACGAGCCCTTCGACCAGCGTCTCCACGCGTTCTTGACCATGGCCGTGCCCGCCCTCGTCGCACTCGACGACCTGAGGCGGACCAGCCCGCATCCGGACGTCCGGGCGATCCGGATCGGACTCGGAAGCTTCGCTTTCGCCGACGTGGCGGCGCTCGTGCTCGACTCGTTCGATCGCTTCCGGCTCCCCGACGGACGCCCCGTGCCCCTCGATTTCCTGTCGTTCCACTCGTACAACCACGACCCGCTGGGCATCGTGCACTTCACGGAGATTGCCGCCGCTGCCAGGGAGCGCTCCGCGACCTACCCCGACATCGATCTCATGCTGACGGAGTTCGGACCGTTCCCCGACGTCCCCTTCGACGATGCCTCCCTCGAGCAGCCGGTCCGCATCGCCACGGCGCTGGTCCTCGGTATCGGCGCCGGCCTGGACCGCGCGCACCACACCATCTTCTACGACTACTGGGGCGACTCGGCCGTGCAGTGGGGCCTGGTCTCCCACGACGTCCGGCCGAAACCGCTCTTTCACGCCTACGCGCTGCTTCACCGGCTCATCGGCGAGGGCGCGACGCCCTGGGTCCCCGTGGACCATCCGAGCGGCCGCCTCGACGACGGCGGCGCGGTCGTCGTCGCGGAGGGCGAGGACGGCGTCACGCGCGCCCTCGTCGTCAATCGCAGCTCGGACCCGCGTACCGTGGGGTTCTCGATCGACGGCCGGCGGATTCGGCCCACCGCGCTCACGGTCTACGACGACCCGACGGGAGCGCCCCACGACGCACTACCCGGGGAGGTCGTGCTCCTACCTGGCCCGAGCCTCGGGCTCTTCGAGCTCGCTCGCCGCGACCTCGATTGATCTTCGGGCGCCGGCCGTCGGTGACGTTCACGAGCGTTCGTGCGCGTGTCCGTCCCCGGGCGTGCAGCGCGCGTCCTCCCACCCGACCCAGTACGGACCGTTCGGCCCGTGCTCGCGCTTCCAGATGGGCACCTCCTCCTTGATGCGGTCGATGAGCAGGCGGCACGCGCGGAACGCCTCGTCCCGGTGGGCAGCGCTCGCCGCGCACACCACGGCCACCTCACCGACGCGGAGCGCGCCGGTCCGGTGGAGCACGGCGACGCAGGCTCCGGCCACGTCGCGCTCCACCTCCGCGACGATCGCCCGCATCTGCTTCTCCGCCATCGAGGCGTAGGCCTCGTACTCGAGAAGCGTGACCGCGTGGCCGCCGCTCTCCTCCCGGACCGTCCCCAGAAACACGGCAACGCCGCCGGCTGCGGGACGCGAGACGGCAGCCAGGGCCTCGTCGACGGAGAGCGGCTCGGACCGCAGGGTGACGAGTCGCTCGCTCATCGCTCCCAGTCCCCCGATCGCCCACCCGCCTTCGCCGTCACCCGGGTGGGGCCAATCTCCATGGTTCGATCGAACGCCTTGAGCATGTCGTAGACGGTGAGCGCCGCGGTGCTCACCGCGGTGAGCGCCTCCATTTCGACCCCGGTCCGGTCCAGGGCCTCCACGGTCGCGGTGACGCGCACCGAGCGCGTGGCGACCTCCGGCACAAAGTCCAGGGCCACGCGGGTGATCGCGACGGGGTGGCAGAGGGGGACCAACTCGCTCGTGCGCTTCGCGGCGAGGATCCCGGCGACACGAGCGGTACCTAGGACGTCACCCTTGGGCGCCTCGGCACGCGACAGGCGCGTGAACGCTTCCTCGTTCATGGTCACCCGGCTCTCAGCCACCGCCCGGCGCAGGGTCACCCGCTTCTGGGCCACCGACACCATGCGTGCCCCTCCCTGCGGCGCCAGGTGCGTCGAAGTCGCGCTGGCTCCGACGATCTCGTCCCACACCCGCTGCAGCCGCTCCGGACGTCGCTTCGCGGCTGCCTTGGCGAGAGCAAACCGGTCGAGGCGCGTGAGCGCCGCCCAGAGCGCGTCGTCGAGCGGTCGCTCGGGGCCGAACGCCTCGCGAACGTCACCGGGCACGTGGTCCGCCGCGGGGTCACCCCGGCGTGCGACCTCGGACGGCGGTGGGTCCGCGCCGCCCGCCAGCCTCCTGACGGCGTCCTCGTCGACGACCTCCGCGAGACCGGCGCCCACCAGGCTCCTGCGTCGCTCGACGGGCAAGCTGCGCCAGCCGGCGAGCGACAGCTTGCATCCGGCAGCGTCCAGCGCCCGCCGCGCCGCCACCGGAACCAGGTGCAGCGAGTCGCCCACCTCGTCGAAGGCGTAAATCGTCATCGGCGCACTATAGTAGACGCACATGGCGCCACCCACCCAGACCCGTGCCACCGACCGGCTCGGGCGGCCGCTCGAGGATCTGCGGATCTCCGTCACGGACCGGTGCAACCTCCGGTGTCGCTATTGCATGCCGCGCGAGGCGTTCGGACCGGACCACGCGTTCCTGAAGCGCTCGGACATCCTCTCTTTCGAGGAGATAACGCGAGTGGCGCGGGCCGTGGTGGGGCTGGGCGGGCGCAAGCTCCGCCTCACCGGCGGCGAGCCGCTGCTTCGCGCGGAGCTGCCGAAGCTGATCCGCATGCTGGCGGACCTGGCGGACGTCGAGGTGGCGCTCACCACCAACGGCGTCCTGCTCGAGCAGCAGGCCGAGGCCCTTGCTGCGGCGGGCCTCCGCCGAGTCACGGTGAGCCTCGACGCCCTCGACGACGCCACGTTCAAGGCCATGGCCGACGCGGACGTCCCGGTCGGGCGCGTCCTCGAGGGCATCGAGGCCGCCCTGAGAGCTGGGCTCGGACCGGTGAAGGTCAACGCCGTCGTGCGCCGGAGCGTCAACGATGGCGCGGTGCTCCAGCTCGCACGCCGGTTTCGCGGAACGGGCTGCACCGTGCGGTTCATCGAGTTCATGGACGTGGGCCTCACGAACGGCTGGAGACTGGACGACGTCGTACCCGGTTCGGAGATCGTCGAGCGCATCCATCGCGAAGCTCCGCTGCAGGTCGTCCAGCCATCGCGATCCGGTGAGGTGGCGCGCCGCTACCGGTACACCGACGGCTCGGGAGAGATCGGCGTCATCACGTCGGTGACCGCGCCGTTCTGCGGCTCGTGCACGCGCCTGCGCCTCTCGGCCGACGGCAACCTCTTCACGTGCCTCTTCGGCGTATCCGCCCTCGACGTGCGGGCCCTGCTCCGCGGGGGAGCGAGCGACGACGCGCTCGCGACGCAGCTTCACGCGCTCTGGGAGCGCCGGGAGGACCGGTACAGTGATCTCCGATCGGAGCGCACCCGCGGCCTGCCCCGCGCCGAGATGTCGTACCTGGGCGGATGAACCCCCGCGAGGCCCTCGCGTTCCTGGGTGCGTTCGCACTCGCCGGCTGCGGAGGCGGAACGAGCGACCCGCAGCGCCCGCACGGCACGCCGGAGCCCGGCGCGTGCGGGAGCCCCGGTGGGCGCCCCGGCGCCCTCGGTGACGCGCCCGCCCCTTCGATGCCGGTGTCCCGCATCACCCTGGACCTCACGGTGTCCAAGCGACGCATCGCCTCCGAGATCGCCGCTCGCGTCCCCGAGACGGTGGCCTCCGCGCGTCGCCAGGACGCCGGCGCCCCCGGTGAGGTCACGTACACCGTCCGCCGTGGGCCCATCGGGGTCTCGGTGAGGGACGGGCGCCTGCTGGTGAGCACGCCCATCCGCGCCAGCCTCGAGGTTTGCAAGCCGCTCGGACCGTTCTGCCCCGTCTACGGTGCTTGCCAGCCCGAGCTGCTGGCCAGCATCAGCGTCCCACTGGACGTGGACGCGAGCTACCGAACGGGCCCGAGCCAGGTGAGCTTCGCGACGACCAAGCGGTGCATCCTCGCGCCGGTGGGACTCGACGTCACCTCCGAGATCGAGCGGCAGGCCAACCGCGAGGCGGCGGGGCTGCGCCGGCGAATCGACGACCAGCTGCCGACGCTCGCCGGCCCGGTCGGGGCCATGTGGAAACTCCTGCACGTCCCGATGGCGCTCGATGCCGACACCTGCCTGCTGTCGCGCCCCGAGAAGATCGTCACCGCGGCGCCCCAGGAGAGCGCGGACGACGTGCGCGTTCGGGCCGCCGTGACCGGCAGCGTGTCGGTCGCCCGACCGTGCCCCACTGCGCCACTGGCCACTCCGAGCCTCCCTGCACCGCACCGGGAGGCCGTGGACGAGGGCGTTCACGTGAACGTACCCGTCGTCCTTCCCTGGAGCGAGGTCTCCTCCGCGCTCACGCGCTCGGTGTGGGAGGCTCCGTCGGACGGCTCGCCACGCGTCCGCGCGATGACGGCAAGCGGTGCGAGCCTCGGTGGCGCCGGCAAGGTCGCGCTCGAGGTCACCCTCGCGTCGCCCTCGTGCACGCTGTGGCTCGTCGCGGATGCGCGCTGGGAGCCGCGGACCGCGAAGGTCGTTCTCGCGAACGTCGTGTCACCGACGGAGCCTGCCGACGCCAGAGCGCGGAGCGCCGCCGCGCTGATCGAGCGCGCGGGGCACGTGGCGCTTCCGCTCGACGTGAGCGAGGCACCGGCTCGACTTCGAGCTCAGCTCCGGGGCCTGGGCGAGGGACTGCCGGCAGGCGCCGTGCTTCACGCGGACCTCGAGCCCGCGGTCGTCGAGACCGTGCTGGTCTCCGCCGACGCACTCCGTCCCGTCGTCTCCCTGCGCGGGCGCGTCGGCATCGCGGTGAAGTGACGGCTCGCTACTCGGAACCGGCGGACGAGCGCCGCCCCCCGGGCCGCGAGAACACCCACACCACCGGCACGCCGTGGTGCGTCCCTACGTGGGAAGGTCTCGTGGTGCCGTAGCTGGTCCAGATCTGATACTCGACACGCGCCATGTGCGGCTCGTGGTGGTACAGCGCGAGGTCCGAGCCCACGATGTCGAGCGTCGGTCTGAGGTCGCGCCGAACGCGACCATCGTGCGCCATCACCGCCCAGCTCTGGAACGCGGTGTCGTGGAGGAACACGCTCGCACCCTTGGGTGCCGTCTCGTCGAGGTGCCCCGCGACGGCGCCCGTCGTGTAGCCCCAGAACGTGCGGTTGAGACCCAGGGTCGCCGCGCCGGGTGCGCCGCCGACCACCGGAGTGTACGCGCTCAGGCCGAAGGGGTGGGACGACCACGCCATCGTCGCCGGCCCGACGAGGACGAGCCCGGCGAGGACTGCTGCGGCGACGCGGGGACTGCCGGAAATCCTCGGGAACGCGCGCCCGAGGGCGTCGCGCGCGGCGACGAACCCGTCGGCGGCGAACAGCGCCATGAACGGGTAGGCCGTCATCCAGTGCTTCGTACCGCCGAAGATGGGCGTGCTCGACGAGAGCCAGGGGGCATAGCTGAGGACGATGCAGAAGAGCCACAGGAGCCGCGGAGCCCACGGTGCTGGGCTCGCGGCGCTCGGAGCCTCACCGCCGAGGCGAGCCGACGCGAAGCGACGGAGCATGACGAACCCGCCGAGGCCCGACAGCGCGAGGGTGATGGCCGGCACCGTTGCGACGGTCATCAGCGGCGCGTACCACCGCGACATGGGTGGCTCCCAGTAGGTGACGCCCAGGAACTCCATGTTGTAGTACTCGTGCGCGAGGTGGAACTGCGCGTAGTCCGCGAGGCGCTGCCCGGTGTCGCGCCAGATCCAGGGCCACAGCGCGTAGAACAGGGCGGGGCCCAGCGTGGCCATGCAGAGCAGGGCGAGGGGCGCGCGAACGCGCCCCCGGGCGAGCTCGCGCCAGAATGCGGTCCCGCGCGCCAGCACGAAGTGCGCGATCAGCGCCCCCGGGAGCAGCCAGGAGTTGTGCTTCGTGTTCAGGAAGAGCCCGTAGAGGACTCCCGCCGCGATGGCCCACGTGAGGCTCCCGGGCTCGAGGCTCCTCCAGTACGCGTAGGTCGTGACGAGCCACATCGCGACCACGGGCATGTCGAAGCAGTCCAGGTGCGCGTGGTAGAAGACCCGCGGCATGCAAGCGAACGAGAGCGCCGCGACGAGTCCCGCCATGCGCCCCAGAACGCGCGCACCCCACGCGTAGGTCACCGCTACCGCCAGGCCCGACAGCACCATGCCGGGAAAGCGGAACGCCGTACCCTCCTCGGCGAAGACCTTCCACTTCACGTGCAGGAGCTGGTACGAGAGCGCGAACAGCGACTTGACGAACGCGGGGTGCTCGCTGTTCGTCGCCCAGTGACGATCGACGGCCGCTCGCGTCATGGCCCGCGCGGGGTCCTCGAAGAGGAGCGCAAACCACCGACCGTAGGCCTTCGCGGCCTGGACGTAGAACCCCTCGTCGCGGGCATAGCCGAGGTCATCCGCGGTCGCGAGCAGCACGGTCACGTAGGCCACCAGCAGACCGAACCCGATGAGCGGGTCGACGAGCGCGGCGCTCCGACGTTGCGCCGTCATCTCGTGTCCGCTTGGAAGCAGAAATGCCGGTGCGCCGCGTTGCTCGAGCTCACCGAGAACTCGACCGTGCCGCTCCGCCCCTCCGCCCCGGTGGGCAGCTCGAAGGGCTTCCATCCTTCCCCGTCGGCGTGCTCCAGCTTCCCCAGCGACCGACCGTCCAGCGACACCTCCATCGCGACGGGCGTGCCGGGCTTCGCACGCTCGATGATCCACGGCAGCCCACCGTAGCCTCGGACCACGCGGCCGAGAGGAACGTCCCGATAGCGCAGCACGAGTGAACCGCGGGCCGGTGGATGCGCCCAGACGCATCGGCGTGGCCGGTAGCGCTCGTCGTCGATGACCGTGACTCCCGCGAAGAAGAACTCGCCGCTCGGGCACGCGAACCGCTCGCGCGGGAACGTGGGGTTACCGCCGAGCCCACCTGCCGACATGCGCGCGCGGTTCGTCCAGGGACAGTCCACGACACGATCGCCCACACGCTCGAAGACCTCCACCTTCTCCGGGCCGAGAGCGTCGGTGAAGTCGAGCCTCACGGTTGGCGGCGCGGGGTTCTCGAGGACCCGCAGGGTGAACCGCCCGCTCCCGCGCTCTTCGAGCACCGTCCACGCGCTCACCTCGGGCGAGCGCTGGCCCAGGATGGAGATCTCGACGGCCCGCGAGTACCCGGTCTCGTCCGCCCGGGCGACGTCGCGGAGCGGGAACACCTCGTCACCGAGGGCCCAGCGAGCGTTGGGCTCGGCCCACGCCGGCGCCACGATCGTGAGATCTCCGTCCTTCCGCAGCTCGGTGACGGCGGGGGCGAGGGCAGCCCATTCGTCGAGGGCTGGGGCGCGGCGCGCGTGGTGCAGGTGGAGCGCGAGCTCGGCGAGCCCGACAGCCGGCACCGCCAGGGCGAGAACGCGCAGCAGCACGGTCATCGGCGAGGTGGAACTTACCCCGCCCTCCCCGCGGGCCGCGGGGGAAATTGCCTCCCACCGCGAGCGCGGCTACGAGCCGCCTCAATGCCCGGCGGTCGCCTCGCCGTGATCCCTCGCGCCGCGGCCGAGGTTCGGCGCCGTCCGTGGGACGCGCTGGTCTTCGGGCTGGCCCTCGCCGCGGTGGCTTACACGGTGGGGTACCCGTTCGTGGTCGCCCACTATCCGCCCATCACGGACCTGCCGTTCCACGGCGCCCACACGTCCATCCTCCGCCACTACTGGGACCCGGCGTGGCACTTCGAAGAGCAGTTCACGCTCCACCCCATCGAGGTCCCGTACGTCTCCATGTACGCACTCGGCGCGCTCCTCGCGCTCGTTGTGCCCATCGTGTGGGCGACGAAGCTCATGGCCATCGCGATGCTCCTGGCGCTGCCCGCGGGCCTGGCGGTGCTCGCGCACGGCATGCGCAAGACGCCGCTGTGGGGCCTGCTCGGGCTCGGCATGGTGTGGTGCGGGCTCACTCACTGGGGCTTCCTGAACTTCATGGGGGCCATCGGGCTCTACGCGATGACCGTCGGCTTCACGCTGCTGGCCGTCGACCGCCCCAGCCGCCGCCACCAGGTGGGCCTCGCGCTCTCGCTGCTGGCGGTCTTCTTCACGCACATCTACCGGTTTCCGTTCGCCCTGCTCTCCGTCGTGGGCACCGCGATCATCGTCTACCCGGCCACGCGACGGCTCAGACCGATCCTGCTTCCACTCGCGCCAGCCCTGGCGGTCTTCGGAGCCTGGCGCCTCGTGCGCAAGGACGAGCTCGCCGGACCGCTGGACCTGGGGTTTCACCCGGAGCGCCTGCGGGAGATCCCGACTCACCTCTTCAACGGCTTCTCCGGCCGCGCCGGCGCGCGCGAGCAGGCGCTCGTGGACGAGATGTACGGCGGCCTCGTCGTCGCTGCCGTCGCGTGCGCCGCGCTCTTCGTCTGGCAAGGGCGGCTTCGCGGAAGGACCGCGCGCGACGTCTGGTGGGGGATCGCGGTGACGGCGCTCCCGCTCGTCCTCGCCGCAGGGTATCTGTTCACCTACCTGAGTCTGCCCATGCGCATCGGCGTGTGGTGGTACGTGTACCCGCGGGAGATCACGACCGCCGTCTTCGTGGGGCTGGCCGCGGTTCCCGACATGCCCAGGCAGTGGTGGTACCGGCTACCGCTCGTCGCCGCACTCGGCCTCGTGCCGGCCAGGATGGCATTCCACGTCGCGGTGCAGTTCCACGAGTTCGACCGTACGACCGAGGACTTCCGACGGATCGTCACCCGGATCCCCTGGGCCCCGAAGCTCTCGTACCTCGTGTTCCATCACGGGGGCTCCAGCAAGCAGACGACGCCGTACATTCACCTCCCTGCATGGGTGCAGGCAGAGAAGGGGGGCTGGCTCGGTTTCCACTTCATCGGCTGGAGCGCCAGCCCCATTCGCTATCGGCACGACACGGCCGTCGTCCCTCCTCCCACGCCCGATCGCTGGGAATGGACGCCCGAGCGCTTTCGCGTGAAGGAGCACGGGCGCTGGTTCGACACGTTCCTGGTGCGCCACTACCGCTCGCCGGACTACCTGTTTCGCCAGGATCCCTCCATCGAGCTGGTGGTGAACGAGGGCTCGTGGTGGCTCTACCGGCGGGTCGGCGGTGCTCCGCGTGGCGAGGCGCCCTAGTACGCGGTACCGAGCACCCGGCGCCTCGGACGCCTCGACGGGATCCGAGGGCGGCGCCACGTCCCAGACCGCCCCACGGGAACGCCCTCGCGGGCGGCCCGAGTTCATGACCGAAACGTCGTCTTTTCAGATCTGAAACCTCCGCGCTGCCGCGGCTCCGCAACGTTCCGTCACCATGACGAGCGGGCGTTGGTACGGCGCATGCATTGCTCCACGTCGCGGCGGTGCCTCGATGCGCCCCCCCCCACGGGGCACCGCCGCTTCTTCAGAGCCTCGCCGCGAGCCGCTTTCGAAGAACCCACAGACTATTCAGCGGCCGGGACACCTCCCCTCCCCCCTCGGGTCCTGGCCGCTGATTTTTTTGTGCGCCGGCCAGGCGCGCCACTCCGGACGTTTCGCGCGGGGCGGCGCTGCGCTAGGGGTCACGCGAGCGCGGATGTCCTTCAGCGAGCAGTACCTGGCGGAGGCAGCCGACGTCGCCGCGAAGCTCGATCCACTGGCCATCGAGGCGATGGTGGCCCTGGTAGCGCGCGTGCGAGACCACGGGGGCCGGCTCTTCGTCCTGGGGGTCGGCGGCGGTGCCGGAAACGCGACCCATGCGGTCAACGACTTCCGAAAGATCTGCGGCATCGAAGCCTATGCGCCCACCGACAACGTCTCGGAGCTCACCGCGAGGGTGAACGACGACGGCTGGGAGACGAGCTTCTCGCGGTGGCTGGAGGTGAGCCGGCTCGGACCGAACGATCTCGTCCTCGTGCTGTCCGTCGGCGGCGGCCATCTCGAGAAGAACGTCAGTCCGAACCTGGTGCGCGCCCTGGAGCTGGCGAAGCGGGTGGGCGCAGCGGTGGCCGGTATCGTCGGGCGGGACGGAGGGTTCACGGCGAAGGTCGCGGACGCCTGCGTGGTCGTGCCCACCGTGAACGAGCAGATGGTCACGCCCCACACCGAGGCGTTCCAGGCCGTGGTCTGGCACCTCATGGTGTCGCACCCGACGCTGCTGAAGAACGCCATGAAGTGGGAGAGCGTGCGCTGAGGCGCGCTCGAAGGTGATGCGCCCATTCATCGTCGGCGGTGCGGGCTTCATCGGCAGCCACCTGGTGGACCGGCTCGTCGCCGCCGGGCCCGTCACCGTGTTCGACAACCTGTCGGTAGGTCGCCGCGAGTTCATCGCCCCCCATCTCGACTCCGGCGCCTGCCGGCTGATCACCGGCGACGCGCTCGACCTCGACGCGCTCGAGCAGGCGATGGCCGGTCACGACGTGGTGTTCCACCTCGCCGCGAACCCGGAGGCCCGCTGGGGCCTGGAGAACCCCCGGCTCGATCTGGAGCAGGGGACCATCGCCACGTGGAACGTGATCGAGGCCATGCGGAGGACCTCCACGCCGAGGCTCGTCTTCTCTTCCTCGGGCACGATGTACGGCGACACGGCGGCGACGTGCTCCGAGCAGGACCTCGGCCAACTGCCGATTTCGCTCTACGGGGCCAGCAAGTTCGCGGGCGAGGCCATGATCAGCGCGTACGTGGAGTGCTTTGGCCTCCGCGCCTGGATCTTCCGCTTCGGCAACGTCGTGGGCCCGCGCGGCACCCATGGGGCCGCGCTCGACTTCCTGAGAAAACTCCAGAAGAACCCCGCCGAGCTCGAGGTGCTCGGGGACGGCCGG
Organism: uncultured Polyangiaceae bacterium; assembly: GCA_964487605.1. Lineage (GTDB taxonomy): Bacteria > Myxococcota_A > Polyangia > Polyangiales > Polyangiaceae > JAJDAH01. Next base: position 104,742 of record CAZARU010000005.1, on the reverse strand, counting down.
CAATCGAAGCCGTACGTGTACGTGGAGGACTGCGTGGACGGATTCCTCCACGGCTTCGCGAGGGCGGACGGGCCGCTGGCGGTCTTCAACATCGCGCCGCCCGACGCCACGACCGTACGTCGCATCGCCGAGCTCTGCGTCGCGGCCTCCCCGTACCCGAACGCGAGGATTCGCTACACGGGTGGCGAGCGCGGCTGGAAGGGCGACGTGCCGACGTCGCGGATGGATGGGTCGAAGCTCGCTGCCCTCGGGTGGCGCCCACGCCGCACGAGCGACGAGGCCGTGTCCGCCGCCGTCGCCGCGCTCGCCGTCGAAGTGTTCGGACGAGGCTGAGCCATGCAGGCGGTGGTTCTGGCGGGGGGCCTGGGGACACGGATGCTTCCGCTGACCGAGACCACGCCGAAGGCGATGCTCCTCGTCGCCGGTCGGCCCTTCGTCGAGTGGCTGCTCGCGCGCCTCGCTCGTTCGGGCTTCGACCAGGCGCTGCTGTGCGTGGGACACCTGGGGGACAGGATTCGCGATCACGTGGGAACCGGGACACGGTTCGGGCTCGACGTGAGCTTCGCCGAAGATGGCCCCACGCTTCTGGGCACGGCAGGGTCGCTCAGGGCCGCGCTCGATCGTCTCGACGAGGCGTTCCTGGTGACGTACGGCGACAGCTTCCTGCCCTTCGACTATTCCGCACCGCTCGTGGACTTGCTCGCTCACCCCGAAGCGCTCGGCACCCTGAGCGTCTTCCGAAACGCCGGTCGATGGGACGCGAGCAATACCGCGGTTTCCGGCGATGTCGTGCAGCGCTACGAGAAGGGCTCCACCGATCCGCTCCTGGACCACATCGACTATGGCGCCACGGCGCTGCGGCGCAGCGTCGTGGCCTCGCTCCCCCCGGGCGTCGCGACGCCACTGTCCGACGTGCAGTCCGACCTCGCTCGCCGCGGAAGGCTCCGAGCCCATCTGGCGAGCGAGCGATTTTACGAGATAGGATCCCCCGAAGGTCTTGCCGCCCTCGAGCGGCGCCTGGCAGAAGGCATCGCATGATCATCTCGCGCGCTCCGGTCCGGTTCTCCCTCGGCGGCGGGGGCTCCGACCTGCCGAGCTACTACGAGCGCCACGGAGGCTTCGTCGTCTCGGCGGCGATCGACCAGTACATCTACATCACGGCCAACCGCCGCTTCTACGAAGACATCCGGCTCGCCTACTCGGAGACCGAGATCGTCCCGAACGTCGACTCCGTGCAGCACCGGATCTTCCGAGAGGCGCTCCGGATGACCGGGATCAAGAAGCAGATAGAGCTCACGAGCGTGGCGGACGTGCCTGCCAACAGTGGGCTGGGCTCGTCGTCGAGCTTCACCGTCGCCCTCTTGAACGCGCTGCACACGTATCAGCGAAACTTCGTGTCGTCCCAGCGGCTGGCCGAGGAGGCGTGCGAACTCGAGATGATTCGCCTCGCCGAACCCATCGGGAAGCAGGATCAGTACATCGCGGCCTTCGGCAACGTGACCGCGCTGACCATCGAGAAGGACGGGACCGTCCACGTGGAGCCGGTACCCGCCAGCCACGGCGTGCTCGACGAACTGCAGAACAACCTGGTGATCCTCTACTCGGGCATCGAGCGACCCGCGAAGGTGGTGCTGCGTGAGCAGGGGGAGCGCTTCCAGAAGCCCGACGACCCCGCCGTCGAAGGCATGCACCGGATCAAGGCCCTCGGACGGGAGGTGTACGACCTGCTCGTGAAGGGCGACGTCGACCGCTTCGGCGAGCTGCTTCACGAGCACTGGACCCACAAGCGACGCCTCGCCAGCAAGGTCAGCGATCCGCGCATCGACGAGCACTACGAGGCCGCGCGCAAGGCCGGAGCCCTCGGCGGAAAGCTCATGGGCGCCGGAGGCGGTGGATTTTTCATGTTCTACGCGCGACCCGGCGACAAGCGACGCGTCCACGAGTCGCTGGTGGCGCGCGGCCTACGGCCCCTTCGCTTCCGGTTCGACATGGACGGCGCGCGCATCGTCGCGAACCTGCACCGGAGCTGAGGGCGGTCCCCGACGACGGCGCCACCGGCCGAGCACCCTCGGCCCGGCCAGGACCAGCGCGCCGAAGAGCAGCGACACCGGGAGCGACCAGCGCAGGGTCCGGGGAAAGTACGAGAACACGATCTCGGCGTCGGGCGCATGCACGCGCGCGGCCAGGGTGTGCTCGTGATCGAGCGCGGGCTCGCCGTTCGCGCGCCAGCTCGGGTCGTAGTTCATGTTGTAGACGACGCGGGAGCCCACCTTCGCGTCCGACACGCGCACCACGGCTCGATTCGGCGACCAGTCCACGACACGAGCCTCGCCACCGCCCTCGAGCATCCATGCTCTTCCGCGATACCCCGGACGGTCCGATGCCTTCGCCCCCATGTCCTTGAACCCCGGATCGATGCCGTAACACTCGATGACGCCCGTGTTCGCGTACATGGCCATGAGCATCGGCTCGGCCCAGTCGCGCTTGACGTAAGACACCGGCGAGTGCGCCTGGTGTTCGAAGTCGGGGGACGGCGAGATCTCGGCGGGCTGCTCCATCCAGAACGCCGCACGAAACGACTTGTTCGACTGCACGGCGAGGTCTGCTCCGTAGGCGCCCACCGCGAGCAGCAAGAGGGCGTCGATCCACGGACGCCCGGACAGGTGGCGGTCGATGAGCCGCGCCACGACGGAGGCGAACACGACACCCAGGAAGAGGAGCATCGTGTAGTGGAAACGGGAGGGGACGTGCTGGGACGAGAACATCGGAAGCTCGTGGAGGAGCGCCCACGGCGCCTTCTCGTGGAAGGCGCCGAGACCGAGGAAGAAGAACGCCACGCCGCAGACCTTGAGCGCGTGCTCGCGCCGGCCGCGCCCGAAGAGCACCGCGAGCGTCAGTAGGGCCACACCCGTCCAGCCGACGTAGATGCCCCACTCGTGCCAGTTGTAGGCTGGCGTGCGAACGGGCCGCGCTCCATAGCCCTGATCGGGTGACGTCATCATGACGAGGAGCTGCCCGAGATCGATCGTCTCCTTGGACTCGATGAGCCGCGGAGCCTTGCCCATCGTGTCCACGATGGCGGCGAGCTTCGGCAGCGCGAGCGCGAGCGACGAGAAGCCGGCGATCGCGAGGCCCGCGACGGGTCGGAAGCTCCCCTGCAGCGCCGCGAGGGCGAGCGCGTAGAGTGCCAGGCCGAGCGCGGCGTGGGGCAGCGGGTAGATGCCGCCGACGTACGCCATGAGCGCCAGCACGCCACCCGCATGCACGACACGACGGTACTCGCCGGTCTGCAGGTACTTCTCGAAGAACCAGAAGACCCACGGGAGGAATCCGTACTGCAGGTGCCAGGTGTGCCCGACCGCCGCCTGCAGGGCCCACCGGCTGTTCAGCACGTACAGCACCGCCACGAGGGCACGGAGCGCGACGCTCCGGGTGAAGCAGGCGGTCAGCGCGTACGCGCCGGCAAGGCCGGTGAGCGCGCTCCCGAGCACCTCGACCCGGAGCGCGGTCCGCACGTCGAAGAGCAGGTACACGGGCAGGTACGGCGAGACGAAGTTCACGCCGCCCTCCGGGTGTGCGAACTCGGGGAAGCCGCCGCAGAACCACGGGTTCCACCAGGGCCCCTCGAAGTGGCGGGCCGCGACGACGGTCAGGTAACGATGGGCCGTCTGAACGTCCCAGTCGTGAAAGCCGTAGGTGCGGAAGTCACGCAGCATCGGGCCGAGCACGGCGCCCAGGAGCGAGACCAGGAGGACGACCGCGGCCAGGGTGGTCCCCGACCGCCAGCGCGCCTCCCGCGTGCCCGTCGCGATGCGCCACGCGGCGGCGAGCCGCTCGAGACGTGGCGCCGCCGCGGTGGCCATGGCGCGCCGAGAGTTAGCACACGGGCGACACCCGTGCGCTGCACCGCGCCGCGCCGCGATCGATTGACCCGACCCACGAGGGGTCCGCTCCCCTCGTCAGACGCGGTTTTCGGGTTAGGAAATCCCGAACGGCCCGGTACGCTGGCGGGCATGACGCTGGAGCCTGAAAGCGGTGCGGCGAGGGCCGCCGAGCGGTCGAGGCTCACCTCGCGAGTCCTCTTCGTCGTGGTGATGGTCGTCGCGGTGCTCGCGTTCCTTCGCTTCGCCTTCGACGTTCACCGGACTCCCTCCGTTTCGATGTTCCCCACGTTCGAACCGCGCGACCTCTTCGTCGCCAACGCCCTGTCGCGCTCGCCGCAGCGCGGTGACGTCGTCGTATTTCTCGACCCCGACGGCAGTGGGAGTCGCTTCGCGAAGCGGGTCGTCGGCGTCGCTGGCGACGTGGTGGGTTTCGAGGACGGTCACCTGGTCGTGGCGGGCGAGCGCGCCAGGGAGTGTCGCGTCGGCGAGTACGCCCTCCTGCACGCCGAGAGCGGCGTCCGGCACCGAGGCGAGATCTTCCTCGAACGCGTCGGGGCCCGAACGTACGCGGTGTTCTACCGCGAGGGCGCGGGGATCCCGGGGAATCTCGGCCCGTGGCAGGTACCGGAAGGCCAGCTCTGGGTCGCGGGCGACAACCGAAACGACAGCCTGGACTCCCGATTGTGGAACGACGGAATCGGTCGCGGCGTGGCCGTCGGTGACGTGGAGGGTACCGTCGTCGGTGCCGGCGCACGGCTCCCCGCCGACGCCGATCCGGCACTCGGCGCGGCGCTCTCCAACTGTGAAGCAGAGCTCGCGCCGTGACCGGTGACGCTCACAGGTCGTCGCGAACTTCGTAGCGGGCGCCGCGGCGGTGACCCACGGGGAGCGCCTTCGCGAGACGGATGAACGTCCACACCGTTCCCGCCAGCTTCCGGAGCTTGCTCGGTCCCACGCGCTCGTCGTAGGGGATCGGCGCCTCGACGACTCGGTAGCCGCACTTCGCCGGGAAGAGCAAGGTGTCGATGGGCAGCGCGTCGCCCTCCCCGTCGAAGTCGAAGGCGCGGATCACGCTCGAGCGGTACCCGCGCATTCCGCTGTGGACGTCCACGGTGGGGACTCCGCTCGAAGCGTGGGCTGCGAGGGCGAAGACTCGGTTGGCCAGGTAGTTCGGCACGGGCATGGCCGACTGCCGGTGGCGGGTGCGGCACGCGTTGACGACGTCCACACCGCTCTCGAGCAGTGCGCGAATCTTCGGGATGAACGCCGGCGGGTACGTGAAGTCGCAGTCGAGGTACACCAGCGCGTCCGTCCGCTCTGCCGCCGCGTACATCAGCAGCTCCATGGCCGGACCGTGGCCGCGTGGCGGAAACTGCGTGATGACGTGGGCGCCCATCCGCCTGGCGATGGCCGGTGTCTCGTCGCGCGAGCTGTCCACGCAGACGATGCTCGCGTCCGGCGCGTACGTGCGAATCTCGTTCATCATGGGCTCGATGGAGTCCTTCTCGTCCATGGTGAGCATGCCGACCGTGAGCGATAGCGGGCCGGGACGTGGGCGCTTTCGAGCCACCACCACCGTCTGAAAGCTCAACAGCCCGGGCGCCAGCCGGGCGACGGCGTCCTCCACGGGCCGCACGACGGTCGAGTAGGCTCGGTACGCGCTCGACTCCATGAAGGCGGTCGCGTCGTGGCTGGCCGCACCGTCGGTCGGCACCAGCGTACGCGCAATGAGCTTGCGCGCCGCGCGGACGAGCATCGGGTTCTGATCGACGTGGAGCACCTCGAGCCCCGCACCCTCGACGAGCTCGATGGCAGTCCTTCGCGTGAAGAACCGGAGATGCGTGTCGTCGAGGATCCCGCTCGGCTCGTAGTCGAACCGACCCGCCAGCAGGCCGAGCCGCACGGTCCACGCCGCCACGTTGGGCAACGACACGATGACGTGACCACCGTCCTCGAGGTACGGCGTGACGCGTCGCAGGACCGCGCCGGGATCGGTCAGGTGCTCCAGAACGTCGCCGAACAGGATCAGGTCGAACCGACGGTCACCGAGGACCTCCGCGAGCCGTTCGCCCTCGAGGTCGGCGGTGAGCACCTCGTCCACGCGCTCGCGGGCGCGCGCCGCGCGCTCCGGATCGAGCTCGATGCCCGTGACGCGGGCGCCCTTCACCCGGGCGACGGCGCCGTTCAACCCGATGCCGCAGCCCACGTCGAGGACGGTGCGCGGCCGGCCGACGGCGCGCGCCAGGGCCACATTGACCTCTTCCACGACGTATTTGGGGCGCGCCGGGTCCGTCACGGGGCGCCCGGTGTATCACGCGCGGCCCGACGGCGTCACTCGAACACCTCGATCTCGCTGAGCGCGATGTACCCGGCTTTGGGCCGACGCACCCGGACCCACCGTGCCTCGGTCGCCGTCACCTCCACGACCCACGGCTCGGCCTGGGTGAACGGCTCCTTGCGTTCGCCGAGTCGATGGTAGCGAGAGCCGTCCACGGACACCTCGAGCACGAGCGGAACCACCTCCGACTCGTATCCGTCACCGCGGTTGTAGATGGCGACGCGCCGCACGCGTCGGGTCGTGCCCAGGTCTATGGCGAGCCAGGCGCTGCGCTCGCGATTCGTGTGCGCGCCATGAGCGCCGGTCCGTACACCGTCCGTGAGACCACTCGGCTCCGACGTCCCCGGATACCTGCTGGACGCCTCGACGCTGCGGCCGAGCGCGACGTTCGCCTCCGTGGACAGCGAGCGCACGATCAGCAGGGCCACCGCGGCGACGACCACGACCAGGACCGCCACGCGGGACGCGCGATCCGCGCGGATCACCGCGGGCGCGCGCGGCTCCACGAAGCCGCGCAGCCAGAGGTCGATCGCCTCGGCCTGCGCGCGGGTGACGCGACGGTCCGCTTCGGCGAGGTCGTCCAGTGAGACGAGCGACGACGAGGACAGCGCCGCCCGCGCCCGGGTCGCGGGTGGCATCGGGGCGCCGGTCGCGTCGGCTCCGAGCGCGTCGAGCGCGTCCCAGGCGCTCTCGGGCGTCAGGTCGTGGACGTCGGCCGTCGCGTCCGTCGCCGCGAGCGCCGCGGCCACTCGCAGCACGAGCGCGTCTCGAAGCAGCGCGAGCGCCGGAACGTCGTGGTCGGCGCCGAGCTCGATGGCGGCGGCGACCCGGACGTCCGCGGCGCGCGAGAGGGCTCGAACCCTCTCGCCGCGAACCTCGCCGTAGGAGAGGGCGCGACGCAGCGCGCTCGAGTCCCAGAGCGAAGCCAGCCAGACGCTCGGCGCGGTGATCGCGAGCATGCGTCGAGCACGGTACACCACCGCGCGGGCAGGCAACACGCCGGGCGCCACCGCGCTTGGCCGCCACGACTTCTGGCGGCGGCCCGCGTTCGGCTCTAACGTCTCCCGCGTGAGCCCGACCGCGTCGAGCCCCGCCGGATCGAAGGCGTTCTACGACGACATGTGGCGGCGCTACGCTCACCTGGACGCGGTGAGCCCTGCGGGCTTTCACCGCCGACGGCTGGTCGTGCGAGCCGCCCGCGCCGCGTCGCGGGCGCCGGGCTCGATCCTGGACGTGGGATGCGGTCAGGGCGTGCTGCTCGCCGAGCTCGCGACGGCGTTCCCCGGCGCTCGCATCGCCGGGTCGGACGTGTCCGAGACTTCGCTGCGGCAGGCCCGCGAGCGCCACCCCGGTGCGGAATTGTTCGAGATCGATCTGCTCGCCGAGAGCTTCGAAGAGGAGCACCGGACCCGCCTCGGAACGTTCGATGTCGTCGTCTGCAGCGAGGTGGTCGAGCACCTGACCGACGACCGCCGAGCCGTGGCGCGCCTCGCGAGCCTGCTCGGGCGCGGCGGCGCCCTCGTGTTGACCGTTCCGGGGGGCACCATGAGCGCCTTCGACGTGGCGATCGGGCACGTTCGCCACTACCGGCCGCGGGACGTGAGGGCGCTGCTCCGAAGCGCCGACCTGCGGGTCCACGACGTGCTCGCGTGGGGCTTTCCCTTCCACTCCCTGTATCGGTCCGCGGTGCGCGTCGCGTCGAAGGTCGCGCTCCCCTCGGAGAGCTCGCGAAAAGACGCCGGTTCGACCGGCGAGGGACTGCTCGGCCGCGCGTATGGCGTCTTCGGCGGCGCGCTCAAGCCGCTCTTCTACCTGAACCTCGATCGATGGGGCGAGCAGATCGTCGCCGTGGCGAGCAAGCCGTGAAGCGGCTCGCCATCCTCGATCGCGACGCCACGCTCATCGACGTCGTGCGCGACGAAGACACGGGAACCCTGTCCGTCGCGTTCCACCCGTCTCACCTCGTGCTGCTGCCTGGAGTGCTGCACGGCCTCGCCGCGCTCCGCGACGCGGGGTACCTGCTGGCCATCGCGACCAACCAGCCCGGACCCGCCAAGGGACAGATGTCGTCGCGCGCCGTCCACGCCACCAACGCCGCGCTGCTGGAGTTGCTCTCCGGCCACGGCATCGTCATGGCCCACGTCGCGGTGTGCCTGCACCATCCCGACGGGGGACCGGGCGGCGACGCGAGCCTGGTGGGGCCATGCGGCTGCAGGAAGCCGAAGCCCGGGATGCTGACGGCCACCCTGGCGGCCCTCGAGGTGGACCCGGGGCGAGCGTGGATGATCGGCGACTCCCGGGACGACGTGGCCGCCGCCCACGCGGCGGGAGTGCGTGCCGCGCTGGTGTTCCCGACGAACCGCTGCCAGCTGTGCCCGCTTCGCGACGGGCCGGACTCCGCCCCGGAGGTCGTGGCGCCACGCTTCGACGAGGTCGTCCGCGAGGTGCTCGCGGCGGACTCCCGGTGACGCCCATCCTCGCCGTCGAGCACGTCTCGGTCATCCGCGACGGCGTGCCCATCCTCGACGACGTCTCGTGGCGTGTGGAGCCGGGGGAGCACTGGGTCCTGCTCGGACCGAACGGCTCGGGCAAGACGTCGCTCCTCGCGGTGCTCGCCGCGTACCTGCCGGCGACGCGCGGGACGTTCTCGGTGCTGGGCGAGCGGTACGGCGCGTCCGACTGGCGCGTGCTCCGCAGCCGGATCGGGGTCGTGTCGAGCGCGCTGCCGTCCCTCATGCCGTCGAGCGAACCGGGACTGGACGTCGTGCTCAGCGGTCGGGACGCGACGCTCGGACGGCTCGGAGCGGTCGCCGAGGACGCCCGGGCGCGCGCCCGCGAGCTCCTGGCGCGCGTAGGGTGCGAGCACCTGGAGAAGCGACCCTGGCGCGTGCTCTCGGCCGGCGAGCGCCAGCGGCTGCTCATCGCGCGCGCGCTGATGGCGCGCCCGGCGCTCCTGGTGCTCGACGAGCCTTGCGCGGGCCTGGATCCCGTGGCTCGGACGCGCTTCCTCGGGACCCTGGAGGCGCTGGTCGGGGCCGCGCCGCAGGGCCACGAAACGCGACCGGCCATCGTGCTCGTCACGCACCACGTCGAGGAGATCGTCCCGGGGTTCACGCACGGTCTGCTGCTCGGCGCCGGACGCGTCGTCGCCCATGGTCCACTCGCCGACGCGCTGACCAGCGCCACGCTGACCCGGGCGTTCGGGGCGCCGATCGAACTCGTCCGGGACGGCGCGCGCCTCGGCCTGCGGATGGACGCTTCGCCCACGAACGTCCCAGATTTGCGCCTCTGACGGGCCCCTCGCCCGGATGCCGTTCCGCGGTATGCTGCCGCCCCCCAACAGACCGAGGCGCTCGTCAGTGCTCTTTCTCGACAGCTCGGACCCGCAAGAAATCCGTGAGATCAGCTCCTGGGGCTGCATCTCCGGGATCACGACCAACCCGCTCATCATCGCTCGCGAGGCGGGCAACGTGGACCTCGAGCAGCGCATCAAGGAGGTCATCGCGGTGTCCACGGGACACGTGTCGGTCGAGCTGACGACCGAGACCGAGGAGGCGATGCTCGCGGAGGCGCTCGCGTACCACGCGTGGAACCCCGAGCGCATCTGCGTGAAGGTCCCCTTCTGCGAGGCGGGGCTCGTGGTGCTGCATCAGCTCGCGCAGCGGAAGGTCGCCACGAACGTCACGTGCATGATGAGCTTCAACCAGATGTACCTGGCCGCGCTCTCCGGCGCGACGTACATCAGCCTGTTCAGCGGGCGTGTGCGCGACATGGGCTACGATCCCACCCCCATCGTCGTCGAGACGCGCGCCATCCTGGACCGCGAGGGGCTCGCCTCCAGGATCATCGTCGGGTCGATCCGGCACCTCCTGGACGTGAACGAGGCGCTGCAGGCAGGCGCGCACATCGTGACGGTGCCTCCGGCCATCCTCCGGAAGATGCTCTGGAACCCCCGCACCGACGAGACGATTCGCGAGTTCAACGACGCCTGGAAGAATCGCGGGAAGTGACGGCGCCCGTCGTCTCACCGGACGTCGAGGCGACGAACGACCGCCTCGCGCGCGAGCACTCCATCGACGACTACTACGCGCGCTCGCCCCTGCCGGTGCGGTGGATCGAGCGTCGGCGCCTGCAGATCATCGCCGACATGGTCGGCGAGCACCGGGGGCTCCGGCTCCTCGAGATAGGGTCGGGCGGTGGGCACGTCCTCTCGATGTTCCGCGCGGCCAAGCTCGTGGCCAACGACGTCTCCGACGAGTTCCTGTCCACCGCGCGGAAGAACCTGGCCGGCTACGACGTGACGTTTCTCAAGGGCGAGATCGACCGTCTGGCGCTGCCCGCGGCGAGCTTCGATCGCATCGTGTGCACCGAGGTGCTCGAGCACACGAAGGACCCCGAGGCGATCATGATGGAGATCGCGCGGCTGCTGTCGCCGGGCGGTCGCGCCGTCATCACCGTGCCCAACGACCCGCTCATCGCGAGGGTCAAGGGCGCCGTGCGGCGCACGCCCCTGGGCTGGGCGCTCCGCGATCGCATCGAGTGGGGAGGAGACCGCTACCACCTGCACGAGTGGGTGCCCGACGAGTTCCGGCGGGTGCTCTCCAGATGGTTCGTCGTGAAGCGCTACGCCGCGGCGCCTCTCGGCGCCGTCCCGATCCGCGCCTGCTTTCTGTGCGTGCCGCGCTGAGGCCGGCCCGCGTCACATGGAGATGGAGCCCTTCCTGAAGTCCGTGCTGGCGAGGTGCACGTTGACGCAGACGGGCTTGCCGCTCTTGGCGACGCGCTTCGCTTCATCGAGCGTCTCGTCCACCCGCGACGGGTCGTCGAGCAGCAGGCCCACTCCGCCGTAGCCCTCGGCAACCCGCTCGTACGGCGAGCGCAGCAGCACCGTGCCCACGTCGTCGCCGAGCATTTCCACCTGCTCCCGCGCGATCTGCGCCCAGGCGCCGTCGGTGCCGACGAGCGCGATGGGCGCGAGCCCGTGACGAACGCACGTGTCGAACTCGCTCAGGCTGTAGGCGCACGATCCGTCGCCGTAGATCAGCCAGACCTCGCTCCCCGGACGGCAGAGCGACGCGCCCACCGCGAAGCCGCCACCGACGCCGAGCGTCCCGAAGGCGCCAGGATCCAGCCACGACAGCGGCGACCGCGGACGGACGATGTAGGAGGCCGTCGCGACGAAGTCGCCCCCGTCGACCACCAGGACCGCGTCGTCGGCCATCTTCTCCTCCAGGCGGCGGAAGAAATGCAGCGGGTTGACGCGCTCCGTGCCGGGCTCGGCCTGCTCCTCGATCTGCGCGTCGCGATCCTCCTCGCGTTCGCGGAGCTTCGCCTTCCAGTCGTCCCACCGGTCGCCCGGCGCGCTGGCCACCTTCGACAGCGCCACCAGGAACTCCCCCGCGTGGCACTGCACGGCAATCTCGGGGCGCCGGTTCTTCTTCAGCTCCTCCGTGCTCAGGTTCGCGGCGACGACGGTGGCCTTCGACGGGATGGCGCGGCCATAGCCCAGGCGAAAGTCGAAGGGGAACCCGGCGACCAGCACGACGTCGGCCTCCTTGAGCGCGTTGCCTCGCTTGTGCCGGAACTGAAGGTCGCTCTGCCGGCCGAGCAACCCGCGCGACATGCCCGCCAGGAACGTGGGCACGCCCAGCGCGCGGATGGCGTCGGCGATGCGCTCGGGCTCACGGGTGTTCACCAGCGCCTGGCTGCCCACGATGAGCACCGGCCGCTTCGCCTTGGACAGCAGGTCCGCGACCTTTCGTGCGTCGCTCGAGGCGTCCTTCGGCCGCTCCGAGGGCACCGAGAACGGCAAGTCCAGCGAGAGCCGCGGCGTGTGGAACTGCCGGAAGAGGTACGCCTTGATGACGAGCTCGAGGGCCTTGGCGCCCACGCTGTCCGCGTTCTTCACCCCAGCTTCCTTCAGGAAGATCTCGCGCACCATGGCCTCGGGGTAGAGCAGATCGACCGGAACCTCCACGAAGACCGGCCCCGGGATCCCGCTCGCGGCCACGTCGAACGCCTTCTCGACGGTGGGGCCGAGGGCGGAGAACGTGCGGACGCCCGTCGCGAACTTGGTGATCGGCTTCATGAGGGAGAGCTGGTCGATGTCCTGCAGCGAGCCGCGCCCCCGGAGCAGCGTGGCGGTGGCTCCGCCGAAGACGACGATGGGCGACTGCGCCATCTGGGCGTTCTTCACGGCCGTCACGGTGTTCGTCACGCCGGGGCCCGCGGTGACGGCGGCCACGCCCGTCGTTCCGGTCATCCGCGCGACGGCATCCGCGGCGAAGACCGCGTTCTTCTCGTCCCGCACGTCCACGACCCGGACGCCCCGCGCCTTCGCGCCAACCAGGAGAGGAGAGATGTGCCCGCCGCAGAGGGTGAACAGGAACTTCACGCCGCGCCGCGCGAGGATCTCGCCGATGATGGCTCCGCCGTTCTGGGTGGTCATGACAGTAGGCTCCGTGCGATCGCGCCTGGCGCGAGGGGGCCGGACGGTACGGGGACGGGACCGCCATCGCAAGCGCGCAGGCCCAGGCAGCGCTGTCTCGATTCGAACGGGCAGCGGCCGTGGTCAGGGCGCTCTGCGGTAGAGCCACCACTTGCCTCGACGCTCGACCAGGCCGATGGCGGGATCCTCCGCGAAGATGACGCCCGGATCGACCGAATGCCGCACCAGGAACGTGTCGAACCACGGTGCGTGCTCCCTGACGCGGAAGTTCTGCGGCTCCCACTCCAGCATGTGGGGCAGCGTGGGCGGGACCACGCCGTCGAAGTCGTAGCGAATCGGGTAGAGGCCCCACCGCACGAAGTGGAAGTAGAGCCACCCCCCCTTCTCGGCCTGAATCCACGCCGGCAGATGAATCCACGGGGTGGTGCTGCGGTTCGTGTCGCCGTGATCGAACACCAGGTAGAGCAACCGTGGCGCCCGTGGCACGGCGCGGACGATGCTCCGGAAGTCCTCGGTGGCGACGTCGAACCGGCGCCACTCGTCGGTGACGACGCTCGTCAGCCGCAGGGCAGCAGCCAGGACGATGCCCACGAGGGACCCGCGCCACGCGAGCGCCCGCGGCAGATCACCGACGAGCGCGAGACTCACGTACGCCGCCGCCGTGATCTCTCGCGGATAGACGAAGAACCAGCTCTTGGCCATGAGCGGCAGCGTGAGGTACGCACCCACGAGCGCGACCACGACGGCCGCGACGACCAGCGCGCTCCGTCGAATCCATGGCTCGTCGCCGGCCTCGCGGGGTACCTCGCGGAGCTCGCGACGGCGCACCACCGTGGCCACGGCGGCCAGCGCCAGCGTCGCACCCACGAACACGAGCCCACTCGTGCGCTCCAGCACGCCCACCTCGCCGCGAAATCCTCCGTACACGTGCCCGGGGATCTCGGCGAGGCGCCCGAAGTCGGGAGCAACGCCGCCGAGCGAGGGCGCGAAGACGTGCGAGCGAGCCACCGTCCACGCGCCGAAGAGCGAGACCGCCGGGAGCGCGGGCACGACCAGAGCCCGCCAGCGCGCATCGCCCCGGCCCAGCACCGCGCCGGCGAGCACCAGCGCCGCCAGGGCGAAGGGGAACCGGTACACGTGGCAGAACAGCACGGCGCCCAGGGTGAGACCGAGCCCGACCCGGCGGCCACGCGTCGGCCGCTCCAGCACCAGCAGCGTGAACCCGAGGGACATCGCGAAGAGCCCGAGCGCTCCGAGAAAGCTCAGGAAGCCCCAGTGGGTCAGGGTGTTCCAGACGAGCCCGAGCCCGAGCACGCCCCACAGCGGGTCCTTCCGCATGCCCCGCAAGAGCACCGCGAGCCCGATGGGCAGGAGCGCGAGCATCAGGATGGCCATCAGCTTCGCCGCCGTGGGGATGGAGAAGAGGAAGGCGGCGCCAGCGCCCACGAGGTACATGAGGAAGTACGGCGCTTCGAGCGGGCGGACGATGAACTGCTCGGCGAAGTGGAACGCCGGATCCGAGTGGTGGCGAAGGATGGACGCGTTCGCGGCGTGAAACGGCAGATCGGTGATGGGCGGGTACTCGGTGACGGCGAACGGACGCGCCACGATCCATGCGCCCACGACGAGCACGGCGAGGACGAGGAGCGAGCTGCCCGGATCGGCGGTGACCCTTGCGGCGAATCGTCGGAACGCGCCGGTCATGGAGCGAGCCACGCCGGCGCGAGCATGCGCGTCTCGCCGACCGCGGGAGGCGAGAAGGGGCGGTAGGCGCCGTCGCTCCACTCGAGGAAGCGCTGGCTCGGATCCTCGAGCGGCGCGGCGAATCGGTACGTCACGGCCGACGGATCGCCTTCGGCGGTCACTTCCTGGACGATGGCGAGGGTGGACGTGAGCATGAGGCCGTCGCCGGGTCGAAGGGCGTGGCGACGGCCACGGTACACACGGTCGATGGGATCGGTGAAGAAGCCCTCCTGCGCCCGGACCAGCAGGGTGCGGTCGTCCAGCCGCGCCACGGCCACGGGGACGCTGCCGCCGAACAGCACGCGGGTGTGCCGCGGCACCGGCTCACCGCGGGACGAGGGCACGCCCACGACGAGCGCGCCCACGTAGAAGCTCGGCGCGTTCACGAGCACCAGGAGCTGGTCCGCCGCGGCGTGTCCCGTCATCGCCGAGGCCACTGCGCGCTCCACGCCGCGCGCCACGTTCTCCATGGTGCGGACCCGCGAGGGCAGCGCCACGCCGCCGAGAACGACGTTCGCCCCCACCAGGCCCATGGCCGTCACGGCGACGGCGGCACGACGCACGGGGGAAGCCATGCGGCCGTCGAGCGCCGCGGCCACGACAGCGCCGATGAACGCGGCGACGCCCAGGCCGGGGAGAAACAGGAGACGGTCCGACGGGAACGTCGCGAGCGCCGGCAGCGCCGAGAGGACGGCGCCGGCGATCCAGAACCGCAGCCGGGCGTCGCCTCGAACGAGCGGCGCCGTGACGGCGGCGACGACGGTCACCGCACCGACGAACCCAGCGGCCGCCCATCGCTTCGCGCCCGCATCGAACGCGTTCCACGCGTCCGAAGGCGGCCACCCGAGCAGTCCCGTGCCGAGCGCCGGCGCGCGCCAGAGGGCTTCGCCGAGGAACGCACGGGGCTCCCGGAGCGGATCGATGTAGAGGCCGGATCCCTCGGTGCCGTGACCGAGCGCGCGGTAGGTGACGGCCCACGTCAGGACGACGCCGAAGCACGGAAGGAGCGCGAGCAGCCGCGCGCGCAGAGCGCCCCGATCGACGAACGCCGCGTGCGCCACGAAGTACCCGAGGATCCCGGCGGCCAGCTCCCCTGAGAGCAGGCCCAGGGCGAGCAGGATCGGCGCGAGCACCGCACCCGCGCGACGGCCGTCCCTCCGCCATCTGTCGTGCTCGTGGAGCGAGAGAACCGCGAAGAACGTCGCGAGGAGCGCATTGCGATTCGCAAGCCACCCGATGGCGTGGCCGTGCGCGTCGTCCACCGCGAACGCCACGAGGGCGATCCCCGCGGCCCACGCGGGCGTCGCGAGGCGCCTCAACACCATGCCGGCCGCAACGACGACCGCGGCGAACCACGCGAGGGAGTGCGCGTGCATCGCCCACGGTGACGCGGCGAGATACGCATGGTCGAAGAAGTGCGTCCACGAGGCCAGCGGGCGCCAGAACGAAACCTCGTACGCCTCGTGGGCAATCCACGGGATGGTTCCCAGGTCCTTGAGCGCGTAGATGGTGCGGACGTCACCGTCGCTGTAGGCGAACAGGTTGACGTTCCACGGCCAGGAGACCACGCCCCGGCGGATGGCGTCGGCGTGGACGTGGTCCTCGGTGGCCAAGCCGCCACCGAGCGCCGGCAGCGCCAGCACGAGCCCCAGCCCCACCGCGATCGGGATGGACGCTCTGCCGGCGAGCCGTTCGCGAAGCGCCTGCACCACGGCCGAGCGTAGCAGCCCGCACGCGCAGCCCGCTTCCGTTTGCGCTATAGGCTCCGGCCGACCGATGGCACCGCCCTCCCGAGACGCCGCGACTCCGCGTAGCGAGGCCCTGGGCCGCGGAGTGCTGGTCGTGACGCCGACCTACGAGGAGCGCGACAACCTTCGGGCGTTCATCGGGCAGCTGCACGCGGTGGCTCCGGACGCCCACGTGCTCGTCGTGGACGACGCGTCCCCCGACGGAACGGGCGACCTGGCCGACGAGCTGGCGGCACGCGATGAGCGCGTCCGAGTCCTTCATCGAAGCGGGAAGCTCGGGCTCGGCACCGCCTACGTCGAGGGGTTCTCCCTGGGCCTCAGCGACCCGCGCTACGACGTGTTCGTCGAGATGGACACGGATCTCTCCCACGACCCGAAGTACCTGCCGCGCTTCCTCGAAGCGTTCGAGAGCGGCGCGGACGTCGTCGTCGGATCGCGCAACGTGGCGGGCGGCGGCGTCGAAGGCTGGGGCCTGGGCCGCCACCTGCTCAGCAAGGGCGGCTCGCTCTACTCGCGGTGGGTTCTCGGGGTCGGCGTCCGCGACCTCACGACGGGCTACAAGGCGTACACCCGTCGCGCTCTCGAGCGCATCGATCTGCCGACCGTGCAGTCCAACGGCTACTCGTTCCAGATCGAGACGACCTTTCGCGCGCTCCGCCGAGGCCTCCGCGTGATCGAGGTGCCCATCGTGTTCGTGGATCGGCGCGTCGGCCACAGCAAGATGAACCGCCGGATCTTCCGCGAGGCCATCGGCATCGTCTGGAGGCTGCGCTTCGACTCGGTCTTCGGCCGGTCCCCGTGATGGACGCTCAGGGTGCGCGGTCCGCGGTGCGCACGTAGAGGTCGAAGTCCTGGATGCGCTCCGCGTGCTCGTACTCGGTGGAGAGCATGTCGGCCAGCTCCGGGAAGCGCTCGAGCGAGCGGTGAGAGTCGTAGGCGTCGCCGGTCACCATGGGGAAGACGTCGTGGTGCTCCACGACGATGACCGCGGGCGGCGCTCGCCGAAGGTCCCTCGCGAGCTCGGCCTGTGACCAGTCTCGGCTCCACTCCACCCGCTGGGCCACGTTGTAGATGAACCGCGTCGGCGGGTGGCGATCCGACAGCCAGTACACCACCGGCTCGAAGCCCCACACGAAGACGGGGGCGTCGGGCGGCGCCAGGCGGACGAGCGCATCGGCGACCCGCCGATCGGCGGCCAGATCGTAGTCGGCGACGTAGTAGAGTTCGGCGTCCAGCTCGGCGCGGGTGGACGGACCACCGCTGCGCAGTGCGTACGCGAGCCGTACCCACGAGCGCTTCCAGAAGCCGTGCGGCACGTCACGCGAGGCGTCGCGCATGAGGACCAGGAGCACCAGGGCGACGGCCAGAGCGACGACCCCCGGCGCGCCGACGCCGAGCGCGCGCCGCCAGACCTTGTAGATGCCGAGACCCGCGACGATGGCGAGCACGGGAAACGTCGCGCCGAAGTGGTACGGGAAGAACTTGCCCTGCATCGCGATGCCGACGAAGTGCATCACGGAAACGCCGAGCACCATGAGCTTCGCCTCGCGTTCTCGCGAGTGCAGCGCCGGCAGCGCCACCGCGGCGACCAGCGCCGCAGGCAACAGCGCCGAGTACTTCGTGAGCCCCTCCTGAATGCCGACGTAGAGCATGGCGGGCGTGCTCCTGTCGACCCACCCTATCGCCGTGTAGTGCGGCGTGAACTCGAACAGGGTCTGGTGGAGCGCCGGCCAGGCTCCGCGCGCACGGAACCACGCCGCGCACAGCGCGATGGGCACGGCGCTCGCCGCGGCGACCACCAAGAACGGCAGCGCGACGCGCACGCCCGCCGCGCCGCGCCACGCCTCCCGCCGCGCGAGGTACGCCGCGCACACCAGCGCCCCGCCCGCCATGGGCGGCTTCAGCAGGAAGCACAGGCCGAACGACACCCCCACGGCGGCCCACGCGACCAGCCGGCGCCTGGACGGATCCCAGACGGTGAGGAGCATCGCGAGGATCGTGAGGTAGCCGCCGAACGTCTCGGGCTGCGCCGTGTGCCAGAACTCGAGCTGCGCGTGGAGCAGCGCGGCCACCGCGCCGGCCACGACGCCGATGGTCCGCTCGCCGAACCACACGTGGGAGAGCCACCGGAGGGCGACGACCGTCGCGAGCAGTCCGGCCACCTCCAGGATCCGCGGCGCGACCATGTTCCGGCCGAACAGGCCCTGCGCGAGCTGGTACACGTGGAAGATGCCGGGCGGCTTGAAGTCCCACACGTCTCGATACGGCATGCCCCCGCGCGCCATCACGTCGGCGACCACGGCGTAGATCCCCTGGTCCCGTCCGAAGGAGAAGAGGAGGATCTGCACGCACGAGAACAGCACGACGAGCCACGCAACACGTCGCAACCACGCGTCCGCGTCGAAGGCCCCCTCCACGTGGAGCGCGCGCGGCGCCGCAGGAATGACACTGTCCGTCACGACGAGTCCCTCATACCGCCTCGACGCGCGCCCGAAAACGAACGCGCCGACGAGCCCGGCTCTTGGCCCCCACGCCGTCACCGACGGAAGCAACGGCGCGCCTTGACCGAGTCGCCGAGCCCTTCTATGACCGTCGGCCTTCGCCCTCGGGCGAACGCGCCCCTAGCTCAGCTGGATAGAGCGTCGGACTTCGGATCCGGATGTCGTAGGTTCGAATCCTACGGGGCGCGCTGAGTGCTGCCTCGCCTCGTCCGCCCTCGCGAGCCGCCGCGCGGAGTGGAAGAGCGAAAGCGCGATGCCACCGGTCCCCTCCGCGCGTGACAGGCTACATCCGGTACGGAAGCCGCCGGGCGCGGTCACGTCGAGCACGATACCGATGCCGGCCGCCGGTGAGCGCGGCGGAGGTGGCCGCGGACGCGCGCCGCCGGGCGTCTGCGAACACCATCGCCAGTTGCCGACCATCGAGCACCGCGCGAATCTGGGGCGTGGCGTTGTTTCCTTTTCGTCGCGGCACGCGGTTCGGCTTCATGGACCGCTCCGGCCACGTGGTGGTCCCGCCTCGGTTCACCAAGGTCGAACTGGCGCCGTCGTCCGAGGGGTTCGCGATCGCCTACGAGAACCAGAAGGGCGGCTACCTCGACGAACGCGGAGCGTGGGCGATCGAACCGGCGTGGGACATCGCCACGCCGATGCACGGCGGATACGCGCGCGTCGCGCTGGTGAAGGGGCGCAAGGCGCGCTGGTGGCTGCTCGATGACCGCGGGCGGCTCGCCGAGCGACTGAACGACCCTACCCCGGGGAGTTCAGCCGCCCCCGTCCGTGTTGGCTGCGCACCCCAGGTACTGTCCTCCCCCGCAGTCACAGTCGCACGGCGGCTCGCCCGGGCACAGGTAGTCGCAGCTACACAGGCACGTGTCGGTGAGCGCGCTGCAGTCCGGTCGCACGAAGCAGGCGCACGGCGACGGTACCTGCTCGCACGGCGCGTTCGCCGCAGGTAGGCAGCGGACCTCGCTGCCCTCACACGTGCACGTGCAGCTCGTCGTGCTCACGGCGCGATCGAAGCCCTCGCACGTCGCGCAGAGCAGCTCGGGGCACGCCCGAACGTCATCGACGGATGGGCGGCACTCCCAGCCGTTCGGGCCGCAGGTCTCCCCGGGCAGCGGCGGACCCCAGCACGTACCGGTGGGGCAGCTTCGTGGATCCACCGTTCCGGGCGGACAGGTCCATCGGCCACGCTCGCACGTCGCTTGCTCGGGGAACCAGTCCGAGCCGCACCCTGCCGCGCAAGGGAACGCATCCCCAGCGCAAGCGACGCCGGCGTCCTGCCCGCCGCCCGCCGCGGCGGACCCTGCCACGCCCGCATCGCCCGCCGATCCGCCCGCGCCGCTCGACGAACCGCCGGCGCCACCCGCCGAACCGCCGGAGCCGCCACCGCTCAGGGAGCCTGCAGCGCCAGCCGAGGCCTCCCCGGTGCCGTCGCCCGAAGCGCTCCCGCCGCACGCGAGCAACATCACCGACAAGGACGAGGCGACTCGAAGGAGGATGCGGCTCGGAGCGCGGACCGTGCCCCTGGCGGCGAACGGCAAGGAAGCAGAGCGGTTCACTGGACGACTTGGGGCATGGGTGTCGATTCGAGGCGCCGGGATCATGGCACGGCCCGCGACGCCGACGCTCTGCCGCGTCGCGCTACCGGCCGATTCTCGCGAGGTACGCGCGCTGCGCGGCTCCGCGCTCGAAGGTCCCGGTCACCGCGACCCTTCCGTCGGGCGAGGCAGCGACGGCGCTCGCGTCGTCGCTGGTGGATCCGCTGCTCTGAGCGCCGAACGTCAGCTCGCCGTGGACGGCGAGATCGGCGTCGAGCGCGAGAACGAAGGCGTCCGAACCCCATGCGCCGACCGCGAACAGCGTGCCGCCCCCCTGCGCCAGCGACCACACGTCGCTGGCGTCGTGGACGAAGTTCGCGTGGGGAGCAGCGTCGGCCGCGTCGAAGCTCGCGACGAAAGCGGCGCTGCTCGGGAGTGTCACGGGGCCACCGCCCAGATCGATGCCGCTGGAAGCGACGCCGCCCACCACCACGTGACCCTCGGTGTCGAGCGCCACCGCGCGGAGCTGGTCGTACCCGTCGCCGCGGAACGAGACCCGGAACTGCTCGCTCCCCGTCGTCGAGAGTTTCACGAGAAAGCCGTCCTGGTGCTCGTTGCCCACCACGAAGATGGAGCCGTCAGCGGCGACAGCGACCGAGTTCCCGGAGGCGAGCGGCGTGATCGGTGCACCCAGCGCGGCACGAAACTCCTCGTTGCCGTCGAGGTCGGTGACCAGCACGAACGCCTGGCGCGCCGTGGCGTCGCCCGTGGAGCCCGTCGCGACGACACGCCCCGCGGAGTCGATCGCCAGCGCGGAGATCGACTCGCTCGTCTCCTGGTACCAGCGTGGGATGCCGTCGCCGTCGACGCTGGCGAGGAAACCGCGAGCGCCGATGCGAGATGAGCCGCGGAGGCCGGCAGCAGGGCTCACGTCGTCGCGCCCGGCGGCGTACACGTTGCCCGCAGCGTCGGAGCCGAGCGACACCACCACGGCGCCCGCGAGCGCGAAGCAGTGCTCCCAGACGCGATCGCCCGAGGTGTCGCGTCGCTCGATGCACGGCTCGATCTCGACGCCCTGCTTCGCGCCGCCCACGACGACGTCCGCGCCGACGAGCGTCACGGCGAACCCCTCGACGAGCGAAAGGTTGTGGACCGACTCGGTACGCAGCCCGCCGGGTGCGACGTCGGTTGCGCTCCCGTCGGGCGGGCTCGCATCGGGCAGGCTCGCGTCGCGCGCGCCCGAATCGGACGCCGCGTCGGGTTCGGTGCCGCCAGGACCCGCCGAGCGTTCGCCCGAGCAGCCGAGCATCGCCCAGAGCACCAGCGTGAGGGCCGCACGCCGCAGGATGAACGCGCGCGCGATGATGGTGGGTCTGCCCGCCGCGCCCTTTGCCGTTCCACCGCGCAGCCGGCGCCGGCGGCCCGCGAGAAGCCCTCCGGCCAGGAGCACGCAGAGCGCCCCATTCGGGCCCGCGCCGCGCCCGCCGGCCCTGCAGCCGCATCCCCCGTCGTCGGACGACCCCGCCGAACGGTCGATCTCGACGCACCCGCGCGCACCGGGATCACACACGAAGCCCGCGAGACAGTCCTGAGTCTTGTCGCACGTCTGCGGACAGGCGTTCGCGTCGCAGCGATAGGGCGAACACGTCGAGCGGATCCCTTCCGGGGACTCCCAGATTTCGTCGTCCACGCAGCGGCCGAGCGCCGGAACACACTCCCCTGCGGCGCAGGCGAACCCGCTGGCGCAGTCCGCGCCCTTCGAGCAGGGTGTCAGGCACGCGCCGTCGGCGCATGCGTGAGGGTGACATGGCTCGTTCGGCTCCGCGACGCAGGCGCCGCGTCCGTCACACGTTTCCGGCCATGCCACGCTTCCCTCGCAGCGGTGGTTACCGCAAGGCAAGCCCGCGGCGGGGTAGGCGCACGCGTCCGCTTCCAGGCCGTCGCACGTTCCGGCGCAGGTCCCGGTTCCCGCGCACGCCGTGCGCGATCCCCGCGGCGCGCCGACGATCGCGATGCACCGCCCTGGGTCGGCGCCCGGCCCGCTGCACGCTTCGCACTGGCCGTCGCACGCCGAATCGCAGCATGCTCCGTCGACGCAGAATCCGCTCTGGCACTCGCGAGCCTCCGTGCAAGGGTGTCCGTTCTCGCGCGTCGGAACGCAGATTTCCCCGGGGCAGTGGAAGCCGGGTGCGCAGTCCTCCGCCCCGATGCATCGAGTGAGGCAAGCGTCCCCCACGCAGGCGAAGTCGCCTGCGCACGTCTGTGTGCCGCCGTCCAGGCACGTCCCCGCCGCGTCGCACCGCCCCGCGAGGGCGATCACGCTCGCGCTCTGGCAGACGGCGTCACGACAGACCGTTCCTTCGGGGCGCAGGCCGCAGGTTCCATCCGTGCCGGTGCCCTTCGCCGCGCTGGAGCACGCGTCGCATGGGCCATTGCACCGGGAGTCGCAACACACGCCGTCGGCGCAGAAGAACGTCTCGCACTCGGAGTCGCCATCGCACGCCGCACCGACGGCCCGCGGAGCGTCGAACAGCTCGGCGCGGTTGAAGCCCCCGCCGTCGTTGACGGTCCCCCCCGCGACGAGGACGCGTCCGTCCCCGAGTGAGCTCGCCGTCATGGCCCAGCGTCCTTGATCGAGGTCGCCCGCGGCGAGCCACGACTGCGAGCCGACGTCGAAGAGCTCGGCGCTCGCGAGGGCGACGCCGCTGGCGTCGCGCCCGCCGACGACGAGCGCGTGCCCGGGGCCGAGGACGGCCGCCGCATGACGTTCGCGCGCCACGGCGAGCCCCGCGACCGCGACGTACCTGGCCAGCGAAGGCTGGAAGATCGCGGCCTGCAGGGTGGGCGCACCCGTCACGGCGCCGCCCACGACCAGCACGTCACCGCCGGGAAGCGTCGTGGCCGTGTGCCCGGCCGCGACGAGCGCCGTCGAAGCATCGGTGATCGTCGTGAGCGTGTCCGTCGTCGGGTCGAAGAACCCGTGTCCCACCGAGCCGGCGATCAGCACACGGCCATCGGACAGCAGCGTCGCGGTCACCGGCGTTCCGGGCGACAGGCTGACGGGGACGGACGCCCAGACGCCGGGCCCCGACGGGTCGAGCAGCGCCAGCCTCGCCGCGTCCGCCGACACGAGCAGGCGCCCGTCGCCCAGGAGCACCGCGGCGTGCCCCTCCGCGAACGGGAACGGGCCATCGGGAAGTCCTGACCACGAACCCGCCGTCGGATCGTACACCTCGACGGAAGTGGCCGCGGACCCGGCGCCTCCGGTCGCGACGACACGACCGTCCCCGAGGCGCGTGAGCCGGTGACGTTTTCGAGGAACCGCCATGCCCGCGGTGGGCGTCCAGGTCTCGAGCGACGGGTCGTAGATCTCGGCGCTCGAGATCGTCTGGCTCCCGACCTCGCCGCCCGAGACGAGGACGCGGCCATCGGTGAGCACGGCCGCGCCGTGCCAGGCTCGGCCGGACCCCATGGTGTCCGTGGCAGACCAGGAGAGCCCCACACGCGTCGCGCGAGACTCCTCCGTGCTCGCGAGCGGCGCTGGCCCCGGCGAGCAGGCGGCGACGAGCAGCAGTCCGCAGGACACCCACAGACCGCTCCCACGATCCATTGGCTCAGGGTACCACGGCGCGCGCCGGAGGGTTCGGCCGAACTCGCCAGTCAGCCCGTGGCGCCGCACGAATACGCGGACCGCGAATCGCACCCGTAGACGAGCTTCGCTCCGTTCGTCGTGCGTATCTGCCAGACGGTGTCGAAGTCGCTGCCGGACACGTAGAGGTACGCGCCAGCGACGTCGATCCCCACGCCGAACACTGCCATGGGGACCCGGGCGATCTCGGTGGGCGCCCCGCCGCCGGGCGCCACGCGATAGATCGCGGAGGGGTTCGTGTTTCCCTGCCCGAAGTAGAGTGCACCGTCGGGTCCGAGTGCGAGGCCGTACCCGTCGCTGAAGACGCCGGCGTACTGCGTCAACAGCGACCCATCCCAGCACAGTCGGTGCAGGAAGTTCCGCGTGGGGGCCTGCATGAACACCCAGGCATCGGTGAGCACGAGGTAGTCGATGGCGGAGATGGAACCCACGCTCGCGCCTGCGGAGTCGAACACCATCCCCTTGCGTAGCGCGATGACCTGGTCCCGCGAGTCCATGAGGACGCCGAAGCCGAAAAAGTCGCTGGTGACCGACGCGTTGGCGAAGGTGGTGAACATCCCGGACGAAGGCGCGTAGCGGAGCACCCTGCCCGCGGCCTGGAACAGCACGGTGTCGTCGGCGTCCACGAAGGGCGTCCCCGCATGACCCTGAAGGCCCGTGGACGCCTTCCCCACGACGGGCACCGAGGTGCCCCCGCCGGCGGGCACGCGGATCAGACCGCCGTCCCACGTCATCGCGTACAGCCGCCCGAGCGAGTCGAAGACCCGCATGCCCCCCGCAGTTCCCGGCTGTGGGCCGGCGATGACCCCGTACGTCGTGCACCCTCCGCACGCGTTCGGCACGCCGTCGCCACCGCAGCTCCTCGGCGCCGCACAGGAACCACACGTCACCTGGCCGCCGCAACCATCGTCGAAGCTCCCGCACTCGACCCCGGTGCAGCTCACGGCCACGGGCGTGCAGCAAACGTTCGCCTTCGCCCCTTGCCCACAGCTCTGTGGCGCGGCGCAGGTCCCGCAGTCGAGGAGGGCTCCGCAACCGTCGTCGATGAACCCGCAGTCCTTGGTCTCTGCGACGCACGACGTGGGAGTGCACGCCGATCCGCCAGCGCCCGCGGTGCCGGCTCCCGAAGCCCCCGACTGACCGCCCACGCCGGCCGAACCCGCCGAGGCGCCAGTGCCGGCCGAGCCCGCCGAGGCGCCCGCGCCAGCCAAACCCGCCGAGGCGCCCGCGCCAGCCAAACCCGCCGAGGCGCCCGCGCCGGAGGAACCTGCCACCCCACCGGCTCCCCCGGCGGCATCGCCCACGGAGGCATCCGGGCCTCCGCCGCCACCCGCAGCGCCCGCGCTCGCTCCGGCAGCGCCGGACGCACCGCTCCCACCCATCCCTCCGACTCCGGCATCACGACATGCGCACGCATCGAAGCCGAGCCCGTCGCTCTTGCAGAGCTTGAGCCCGGGACAACCCTGCGCGGTCACGCACGTCACCGCTTCGCCCGGAGCGCAGGGCTCCGTCCGCGCGGTGCTCTTCGTGGACGAAGAGCAGGCCACCGCGACGCCCAGGCCGATCCACGACACCCACCCTCGCCCCGTCCACACGATGCGCCGATGATAGCTCAGTACCTGGCGGCGCGCTGCAGCGGGCGAATGCCCACCACGCTGCTGTCGGGGCGCCGAGGTCGGGACGCGTCGCGCTACCCGCGGGTTCCCGCTCACGCCGCGGCAGGGAGCGCGCGAGCGAGCGACTCGATGATCTTCTTCTCGCCGGCGAAGCGGCTCACGTCGTCGGGCCTGGTCACGTCGCGCAAGACGCCGTCGCGGTCCACGAGCAGCGCCACCGGGAGGGGAATGGGCTGGCCGTCACGCTCCCCGGCGTCCTGCATGGAGAACGAGAGCGCGGTAGCCGATCCCTTGTCCAGCACCAGCCGGGTCTCGAGCCCGAGCTGCTGCGCGAACTCGCCGTCCACGGGTCCCTCGGTCGGCGTGATGATGACGAGCTTGACCGCGTGCCGCGCGAGCGTCTTGGCCTCGCGGCTGATGAGCCGCATCATGACGTGACACATCGGGCACCAGTCACCGCGAACGAACACCAGGAGCAGCGCGCCACCTCGCTCGTCGGCCAGGACGAACTCCCCATCACCGTCGCGATAGGGGAGCCGGATGTCCGGCAAGCGTTCCCCGACACGGAGCTTGGTGTTCTTCAGGACGACGTTCGCGTGCTTTCGGCCATCGAGGTTGCCCTTGAGGAACATCGCGTTGAGCAGAATGCCCGGCACCGCCGCGAGCCCCCAGAGGCCCGTCGGCCACGCAGCCGCCACGAGCACGGCACCCGACAGCGATCCGAACAGAAGCTGAGGCACGACCAGCGCGGCGGAGGTCGACATGACCGGCTCGTTCGGCATGAGCACGACGAACGGGACCGCCGTCGCGGCCGCGAGCAGCGGCGATTCGGTCGCAAGGTAGACGGCGGCGGCGGCCCCAACGGCCGCAACCCGCTGGGCGTGCCGGCTCAGCGGGACGTTGAGCGCGATGGCCATGAACGTCGAGAGCACGGCCCCGACCACACCGACGGCGACGCCCGCCACCGGCTGCAGCGGCACCAGGCCGGCGCCACCGAGCGCCAGGACGGCCACCAGCCAAACCCTGCCAATCTTCGACACTACCCATCTCCCGGCTCGCCGTTCGTCGACGCCCATCGGGAGCGCAGGCGGTTCATGGCTCGCGGCCAGCATGGTATCAACCACCCGTGGTACGCGAAAGCCCGCTGGCCGGATCGCCCGGTCCTCGACCCGGCGGCGAATGACGCCAGCGCTGGCTCGGACGCTGAGCCGCGCCCTCGATGTCCGCCCGGGCGAGGGCGAGATCCTGGCGCGCGTCGTGGGCGCCGCTGCACTGGCCATGGCCGCCCTATACGTGCTCAAGCCCGCGCGAAGCGCCATCTTTCTCGAGGTCGCGGGCGTGGCCCAGCTCCCGTACGTGCTGATGCTCGTCGCCGCCACCGGAGCAGTGTCCGCCCTCTCGTTCGCGCGGCTGGCGGGCAGCCTGAGGCCAGATCGCCTGGTGCGTCATGCATTCTTCGCGTCCATCGTCGTGCTGGTCGCGTTCCGCATCGCCCTCCCACACGGCACACCTTGGCTCGCGTACGCTTTCTACGCCTGGGTGGGTCTCTACGGACTCGTGGGTGCTTCGCTCGTCTGGCTCGTGGCCGGGCTCGCGTTCGACGCCAGACAGGCGCGTCGCCTCTTCGGTGTGCTCGGCGGCGGCGCGACACTCGGAGCCGTCTCCGGTGGCCTGTGCGCGAGTTCAGTGGCACGGACGATCGGGACCGAGAACCTGCTGCTCGTCGCCGCGGCCCTGGTCTTCGGGGCGGCCCTGCTCTTCGGGACCGTTCCGGCGGGGCCGCCGTCACGCGCGAAGCGCACATCGCGGGCGGTGACGTCGTCTGGGCCGACGTCGGTCCTCGTCGGCAGCGTCGCCATCGCCGCCGCCCTTGCCGCCGCAGTCGCCGTGATCGTGGACATCCAGTTCAACGACGTCGTCGACAGAGCCTACGCATCGAGGGACGACAAGGCCGCGTTCTTCGGGACGTTCTTCGCGTTGCTCAACGCCGCGATGCTCGTCGTGCAGCTCCTGGTGACGCGCCGTGCGATCGCGACGCTCGGTGTCGGCGGGACGCTGACGCTGCTGCCGCTGGCGCTGCTGACGGGCTCGGTCGCGTTCGTGCTGGCTCCCACGCTGCTCACCGCCATCGCCGCGAAGAGCGCCGACGGCGGCCTGCGTCACTCCGTCCACAAGGCAGCCTCCGAGGTCTTGCTCCTGCCCATCCCCGCTTCGGCCCGAGGCGGGGTGAAGCTGTTCATCGACGGCACCGTGGATGCGCTCGCGACCGGTGCCGCAGCGCTCTTCGTGCTCGTCGTCACGAGCCGATTCGGCATCTCCTACGCGCAGCTCGGCGTCGTTTCCGCCTTCCTCTGCCTGCTCTGGCTGTTGATCTCGTGGCGAGAGCGCGCGGCGTACGTCGAGGCCTTCAGGCGGGCGATCGAGCGTCGCGAGATCGACCCCGAAGAGCTTCAGGCAGGCCTGCGCGCCGCGTCGTCGCTGGGGGCGCTTCGCCAGGCTCTCGCGAGCGACAACGAGAAACAGCTCCTCTACGCGCTCGACGTCTTCGCCTCCGTCCGGGACGAAGACGCGCGACAGATGCTGCGGGACCTTCTCGGGCACGCGAGCCCGAAGGTTCGCGCGGGAGCCATCGCCGCGCTCGCCGTGCAGGAGGATCCGTCGTGTCTGACGCGCGTGGAGGAGCTCGTGAGCGACGGCGACGAGGACGTGCGATGCGAGGCCGTCGGCTACGTCTGCCGCTTCGGTGCCGACGACCCGGTGGAGCGAATCTCTGGCTTTCTCCGATCGAAGGACCCTCTCCTGCGCACCGCCGCGCTCGGCAGCATCGTGAAGCACGGCGACGAGCTCGCGCACGCCGTCGTCGACGAGGCGACGCTGCGCGCGTGCACGAGCGGGGAGGGCCCCGGCGGTCTGTCCGGGCGGGTCCTGGTCGCACGCGCGCTGGCGACGCTCGGCACCGAGCGCTTCCCTGGCGTCCTATCCGAGCTGCTGGCGGACGCTTCACCCGAGGTCGTGGCTGCTGCGATCGAGACCGTGGGTCGGCTGCGCGACGCCGACCGCATGCCGTGGCTGGTGGCACGGCTCACGCATCGAGACGTTCGCTTCGCCGCGGGCATGGCCCTGGCGCAGTTCGGCATCGCCGCACTGCCCTTCCTGCGACCACGCCTCGAAAGCGAGTCCTCCGCCGAACGGCGTGAGGCGCTGCGAGCACTCGGCCGGATACCCCACGCCGACGCGATCGACTTGCTGCTCGGCGTGCTCGAAGGTGCCGAACGAGACGCCAGGTCCTTCGATGGAGCGGTCCGTGCGCTCAGCAAGATTCGCGCGAGCGACGGCCACCTCCGCTTCCCTCGCAGGCGTGTCCTCGCGCTGCTCGAACGGGAGGCACGAGATGCGTACGCGGACGTCCTCGCGCTGCGCGCGTTCGGGGCCGATCCTCCGGATCCCGAGACGCGCCTGGTGAAGCGGGCGCTCCGGGAGCGCCTCGACGCCGGCTCGGAGAGGATCTTCCGGCTGCTCGGTCTCGTGCACTCCCCGCGAGACATGCACGCGGCGCACCATCGCATCGAGAGCGGCTCGCCGGCCCTTCGCGCAGGCGCCGTCGAGTTCCTCGACAACACGCTGGACAAGCGGTTGAAGGGGCTACTCCTGCCCTTCATCGAGCACCGCGACCGCGACGAGGGCGTTCGACACGCGCTGCAGCATTCGCACCGGGAGATCACGGAACCCTCGGACGCGTTCCAGCACCTCTCTGGGTGCCCGGACGGCTGGCTTCGAGCGTGCTCGCTGCTCGCCCAGGTGCGCTCCGGCAACGTCGTCGACACCGCGCTCTGGGCGCAAGACCCGGATCGGCGTGTCCGCGAGGTCGCTTCGGGTCTCCTGGGGGAACGCGGCTGATGCTCACGGTCGTCGAGAAGGTGATCCTGCTGCAGGCCGTCGATGTGTTCACCGAGGTTCCGACCCACGCCCTCGCGTACGTCGCAGCAATTGCCGAAGAGGAAGCGCTCGAACCCGGGCAGGTGGTGTACCGCGAGGCCGATCCGCCAGACTCCATGTACGTGGTACTCACCGGCCGCGTCCGGCTCCAGCGCGCTGGCCGCGACGTCACCCAGGCGACTCAGGGCCAGGCGTTCGGGACCTGGGCGCTCTTCGACGACGAGCCACGCGTCGTCAGCGCCATCGCCGCGGACGCGGCCGAAGTGCTGCGGATAGACAAGGACGCGTTCCTGGACGTGCTCGCCGACAACGTCGACATCGCTCGTGGCATCATCAAGGCGATGGCACGTCGGCTGCGTGCCCTGGCGACACGCGTCACGGGTGGACGTGGTGGCGCGACAGAGTGAGCCGAACTCGCCCCGCTTGACCACACCTGCGGCGACACACGATGATGCGCGACGACTGGAGAAGCCATCGCGATGCCCGAAGACGGAGTCATACTGATCGTGGACGACGAAGAGATGGTCGTCACGAGCTTGAGCGCGTTCCTCGAGCTCGACACTCCCTACCGACCGGTGACCTTCACGTCGCCCAGCGCAGCGCTCGAGTTCGCGTCGAAGAACGAGGTCGACCTCGTCATCAGCGACTACCTCATGCCCGAGATGGACGGGCTCAGCTTCCTGTTGAAGATCCGGGAACTGCGGCCGGAAGTGCCCCGCATCATCCTCACGGGCTATGCGGACAAGGAGAACGCCATCAAGGCCATCAACGAACTCGGCCTCTACCAGTACGTCGAGAAGCCGTGGAGCAACGACGACCTGAAGATCGTCATCCGGAACGGCCTCGAGCGAAAGAACCTGCTGAAGCGCCTTCACGACAAGATCGGAGAGGTGAACCTCGCTCACGGCGAGCTGCAGTCTCTGCACGAAGAGATCCTCAAGACGTTCGTCTAGTCGTCATGGGCCGTTCGCCATCGCCCACCGGCCGCGCCGCGCGAGGGCGTCGTCGGTGACCGCGTGGGCGCTCCTCGCCGGGTGGGTCGCCGCTGGCCTGCTCGCGGTGCTCGCGACGGTGTTCGCGCGCCGCCTTGAGCGAGCGCGGCGCGAGGTGGAGGCCGTTCGTCTGATCATCGATCTCGCGAACGACGCCGTGTTGCTCGCGGACATCTCGACCGGTCGCATCGTGCAGGCCAACCCGGCCGCCCGGAGGCTGCTCGGCCGCGAGAGTGAGGCCGACCTCCTCGAGCTGACGCTTCCCGACCTCCACCCTCCCGAGATGCGCTCGCGCAGCGCCGAGATCGTCGCGGACGTGTGGGAGACGAAAGGACTCGTCTACTCGGATCTGCCGTTCGTACGTGGCGACGGGGAGAAGATCGACGTCGAGGTGAGCGCGAACGTGGCCGACCATCTGTCGCGGCCGACGATCCTGATCTTCGCCCGCGACATCCGCGCTCGGCGGGAGCACGAGCGGGAGATTCAGGCGTACGCTCGTGAGCTCGAAGCCACGAACCAGGAGCTGAGGGGCGCCCAGCTACAGCTCGTTCAGGCGGAGAAGATGGCCTCGCTGGGGAGTCTGGCGGCCGGTGTGGCGCACGAGATCAACACTCCCATCGGCGCGATTCATTCGAACGTGGACGTGACCGGCAAGGCCCTGGGACAGCTTCGCGCCATCCTGGACGAGGTTCCCGAGGGAGCGGCGCTCGCGAGCCACCCGAAGTTCCAGAGGCTTCTCAGCATCGTCGAGCAGCTCAACGCGACCAACCGCACCGCGAGCGAGCGCATCGCGGTCATCGTGCGGTCGCTCAGGAACTTCGCTCGCCTGGACGAGGCCGAGCACCAGCACGCCGACCTGCACGAAGGGATCGAGAGCACTCTGGCCCTAGTGCGCCACCAGACGAAGGATCGGATCGAGATCGTCCGGGATTTCGGCCAGCTTCCCCAGGTGGGCTGCTTCCCCAACCAGATCAATCAGGTCTTCATGAACCTGCTCGTCAACGGGCTGCAAGCGATCGAGGGCGAGGGAACCATCACCGTCACGACGCGCCACGAGGGCGAGGAGGTCGTCCTGGGGTTCACCGACACGGGGAAGGGGATATCGAAGGAGCACATCGGACGGATCTTCGACCCAGGTTTCACCACCAAGGGAGTCGGCGTCGGCACTGGGCTCGGGCTGTCGATCTGCTACCGCATCGTGAGCGACCACGGGGGAACCATCGCCGTGGACAGCGAGGTCGGCCGCGGCACGACGTTCACGATCCGCCTGCCCGTCGGATGATCCGTCGGGAGGTCGCCAGCGCCGGTCGCAGACGTTTGCTTCGGTGCGGTGGCCTCCCTTATCATCGCCGTGATGCGCATCTCCGACGCACTGACGCGCTTTCTCGAGCCCGCACGCGTCCAGTACCTGGGCACCCGCAACGCCGACGGCATTCCGAGTGCGCGATTCGTCGCAACCCTGCGGGTGGAACCGGGGCAGGAGGAAGTCACGGTGTTCATCGCGCCCGGGCACGGCTCGGGCCTGGACGCGGATCTGGACGCGGTCGCGCCCGTCGCGCTGACCGTCACCGACCCGGCGACACACGAGTCCTACCAGATCAAGGGTGTGGTCAAGCGCTACGGGCCGTGCTCCGCGGCGGATCGCGAGTACTGCGCGGCGAGGGCGGCGGGCATGGTGGCGCTGCTGTCCCCGTTCGGAGTCCCGGAGGCGTCCTTGCGAGCGATGCTGGCACAGCCTTCGGCAGCGGTGACGTTCGACGTCCGCGAGCTGTTCTCTCAGACGCCCGGGCCAGGCGCCGGCGCGCCGTACGTGGAGACTACACCGTGACGGCGCTGCCCCCGGAGATCCGCGAGGTGATGCGAAACGGCATTCCCTGCTGGGTGGTGACGTGCTCGAAGGACGGAGCGCCGAACACGACGGCGATCTCCGAGACGTTCTACGTCGACGAGTCGCACGTCGCACTGTCCCACCAGTTCTTCAACAAGACGAAGCGCAACGTCTCCGAGTCCGGCTTCGCCTCCGTGTCGCTGACCGACATCGCCGGTGCATCGCACTGGCTGTTGCAGCTCGAGTTCGACCATTCGGAAACCGACGGGCCGATCTTCGACGACATGGAGATGCACATCGAGGCCATCGCATCGCAGACCGGGATGTCCGGCGTGTTCAAGCTGCGCGCTGCGGACGTCTTTCGCGTCCGGAGCTGGGAGCGCCAGCGCTGGCCCTCTGGCTGATCTCCCATGCCTGACGCGACGGTCGCCGAGCTCGCGAAGGCGCTCGAGCGCCGCGAGTACGAAGCTCGAGTGCTTCAGCAGGTCACCCGAGAGCTGAACTCCACGCTCGACCTCGATCGACTGCTCGAACTGGTCCTCCGCACGATGGACGAACTCTTCGGGTTCCGTCATTCACTGGTGCTGCTGGCGGAGGGGACCGACGTCCTCAGGGTCGTGGCGGGGAGAGGCTACGAGGGAGCGGGCGTGGGCGCCGAGGTGCAGGTGGGCACGGGGGTCATCGGGATGGTGGCGAAGAAGCGCCGCATCATGCGCGTCACCGGGCTTCGGGCGCGCCGAAGCTACGTGGCAGCGGTGCGTCAGCGCGTCGAGGCGGAAGGCCTGGTCGGCGCCGTCGGCGCGGGCGCACCGCCGCCGGGTCTCCCGGACGTCGAAAGCCAGATCGCGATCCCGCTCGTGATCGAAGACGACCTGATCGGGGTCTTCGCCGTGGAGAGCACCGAATCGAACGTCTTCTCTCCCGAGGACGAGCGACTCGTCGCGACCGTGGCCAACCAGGCTGCGAGCGCGATTCAGAGCGCGCGCCTGATCGCCACTCTGGAGGACAAGGTCCGAACGCGCACGGCCGAGCTCGAGGCGACGAACCGCGAGTTGCGCGACACGCAGGCGCAGCTCGTTCAGGCGGGAAAGATGGCCTCGCTCGGCAGTCTCGTCGCCGGGGTCGCGCACGAACTCAACACGCCCATCGCGTCCGTCGTGAGCTCGGCCGACACGCTGGCGCGCGGTCTCGAGCGCCTCGATGCCGCCATCGGTCGGCTGGGACCCACTGCGCAGGCGAAGGACCTGGAGCGGATCATGCGCGCCATGGGCAGCGCCAGCTCGGTCATCGGCATCGCCGCCGACCGGGTCGCCCACGTGGTGAGGGGCTTGCGCAGCTTCGCCCGTCTCGACGAGGCCGAGCTGCAAGATGCGGACCTCAACGATGCCGTTCGTCAGACCCTCGCGCTGGTGCAACACCAGCTCGAGGGACGCATCGAGATCGAGACGAACTTCGCGGAGCTGCCGCTCGTGCGCTGCCAGGCTCGGCGTCTCAACCAGGTCTTCCTGAACCTGATCGTGAACGCGATACAGGCGATCGAAGGCACCGGGACGGTCACGGTGACCACGGCGCTCGAGAGTGACGAGGTTCACGTCGCGGTGGAGGACGACGGTGCGGGCATCGCGCCGGAGTACCTGGACCGGGTCTTCGACCCCGGGTTCACGACCAAGGGAGTGGGCGTCGGAACCGGTCTCGGACTGTCCATCTGCTACCGCATCGTCCACGACCACGCGGGAGTGATTCGCGTCAGCAGCGAGCTCGGAAAGGGCAGTCGCTTCACGGTCGTGATCCCGGTCGGCTCCCGCGTGTGACCCCGGGACGCCGAACGGCAGACGGAGACGGGCCCGCAGGTCCCGGCGGGTCGCCCTTGGCGACCGCCGCCGGGTCGGCGATCCTCGCGCCCGTGCGACGCTTCACCCTCGCGTGCGGGATCCTCGGTGCGTGCGCTGGCGGCCAGCCGGCGGCAGCGCCCGCCCCGGAGCCGGCGGCGGTGGGCACCGAGCCGCAACCGCAGGACGGAGAGACGATCGAAGCGACACCATCTGCCGACGAGCGCCGCCCCTTGTCCGACGACCTGGTCGCCGTGCAGGCTCCGGAGTCGACGCAGGACTTCGACCTCGACTCGTGGGCGGTGGCGCGCGGCGTGACGGTGGAGCTCGCGGGCGTCGATCACTGCGAGGCCGCGAACCTCGGGCCGGATCCGGGCGCAACCCTGTGGTGCACGCGCCGCGTCGAGGGGAACGACGGCACCGTGAGCGTCGTCCGCACACTTCACGCGGCTCGTGGAGCGCGCCTGGTGAAACTCTTCGAGATCCCCGTCGCTGCCGGCGTGCTCCAGGAGGGACCGCCGAGGCTCGTCGTCGAGCTCCGGCCTGTCGCCGGCGGCACCCGGGTCGACTTCTCCGAGAGCGACGGGCTCACTTGCGACTCGGCGCTCGCGGCACTCGCAGAGGAAGCCGAGTCCGCGCCGGGCACGACCGGGCCCCTCGTGAAGCTCGTGAAGAAGGTTTGTGCGGCCCGTGGCGCCTACGACTTCGTAGGCGGCACGCTCGTGCGTCGCAGGTGACGGCACCACTCCGGGTCGCGCAGCGCGCTCAGAGCTCCGCGCGGTAATCGGTGACGAGCGGAAACGTCCCGGCGATCCCGGCCAGGGCGTCGCCCGCGGCCGTGCACTTGAGGCGCTCCTCGAGCGCGATCGTGGTCGCGTGGTTGACGATCGCGCGCGCGACGAGCGGATCGATGAACCCCGCACCGCAGCCGTCGAAGAGTACGCCCGCGAGCTGCGCGTTGGTCACGGCGTGCTCCGCGGCGATCTCCAGGATGTTCTGACCCTCGGCGTTGCGCAGGGCGCAGATGTCCGAGAAGGCGAGATGCCCCGCGGTGTCGATGCCGACGAGCCGCTTGGCGCGCGGCGACGTGGCGTAGCCATCGACCTGCCGCGTGTAGGCGACCACGGAATCGGCCAGGCCGCCCATGATCAGCGTGGACTCCACGTGCGCGCCCGGGGCGACGCCCCCCGACGCGAGCGGTGCGATGACGCGAACGCCGGCGCGGTCTCCGTGGCGCGCGATCGCGCCGCCGCCGGCACTGTGCCCGACGAGGCCGACGCGGTCCATGTCGATGCGCCCGGCGAGGAACGCGACGTCTCCCGTGGGATCGCTCAGGGCGTCGAGCGCCCGACCAGTGTCGCCCGCCGCATCCGCCCCGATGTCGAAGACGAGAAAGTCCGCGAGCTTGAGCTTCGGAATGTCCGACGCGACGACGACGAACCCGCGACTCGCCCAGTGGTGCATCTGCGAGAGCGACTGCGTCCGGAAAGACGCGGTCCCGTGGACGAACACGACGACGGGATAGGGACCGCGGTCGTCGTCGATAGGCAGATCCGCGAAGCACTCGCACTCCTGAGGCGGCGCGTCGGCGTCGGGGATCTTCGCGGCCTCCGCCGGCGGGAGGTAGTCGCGGAGGTCGTACGAAGTCGCCGCCGCGTCGCGGTCACTGCCCGGCCGTGCCGGATACCATATCTCCGTCGGCAGTCCTGCGAGCGTCACCGCGCGGTTTCCGACGGGCCACGGCCCCCGCGCACCGGGGTCCTCGGGCACCTGCAGCAGCGGAACGCCGCAGCCCATGACCACCGACGGCCCCGCCTCTGCCCCATCGGTCCCGGAATCGGGCTCGCCGCCACGAGACCGTGCGTCCTCGGACGAACATCCCGCGGCCAGCAAGCAGAGCGAGCCGAGCGCGGCGAAAAGAACCATGGCGCGGTGGCCGGTCATCGTACGGAACCTCCTCCTTCGGTGAGGGCGGCCAGAGCGGCCGTTCGACCTCATGGCATACTACCCCCCGAGGCGGGCTGCGCGGAGGTCATCGTCTGGGTCGGTGATCACGAGCGGACGGTGCAGGTCCCGGCGCGGGCGCCCTGCCCTCCTGGGCGGCGTCAGTCGGACTCCGACGGTTGCACACGCCCCGCATCGGCGACGCTCGCGCCCGCGTCGCCTTCGGAGACGGTATCGCCCGGACCCGAGTCCGACGCGGGAACGGCGTCACCGCTCAGGTACCGTCCATAGAACGAAGCGAGCACCGCGTAGAAGGCGTCCCGCGTCCGTCGGCGACGGAAGCTGTGACCCTCGCCCTGGGCTAGGAAGTACCAGACCTCGCTGCCGCCGGCCCGAACCGCGCGAACCATCTCCTCGGCCTCCTCCACGGGAACGCGCGGGTCGTTCGCGCCGTGGGCGATCAGCAAGGGGCTCTCGATGCGGTCGGCGCGGGCCAGCGGAGAGATCGACTCGAGGTACGCGCGCGTCTCGGGATCGCTCTCGTCTCCATACTCGACCCGGCGCAGATCGCGACGGTAGTCGCGAGTGTTCTCGAGGAACGACACGAAGTTCGAGATGCCCACGACGTTCGAACCAGCGGCCAGGCGCTTGCCGTACTCGACGAGCGAAGCGAGGACCACGTAACCGCCGTAGGAGGCGCCATGAATCCCGACCCGCTGCTCGTCGAGTTCACCACGACGGCCGATCCAGTCGAGGACGGCGCCCACGTCTCGGATCACGTCGTGGCGTCGGGTTCGATCGTCCAGCGAGAGGTAGCGCTGCCCGTACCCATCCGACCCCCGCAGATTGGGGGCGACGACCGCAATCTTCCGCTCCGAAACGAGATACTGGATCAGCGGCTCGAACGCTGGTCGGGACTGATCCTCCGGGCCTCCGTGAATCCACAGGACCACCGGGAAAGGACCCGGGCCCCGGGGCCGATAGTAGAGCGCTGGGATCTCGAGCCCATCGAAGCTCGGTAGGCGCTCGATGGAGACGCCGACGAAGCGATTCCGCGGAAGGCCACCGACTTCACTTTCCGTCCAGCGGACGAGCTTCTCCAGGTCGACGTCGTACGTGAACACGTCCGCCGGTGCGGTCGGTGTCGTCATCGTGAAAGCGAGCGTCTTCTTCGCCCCGATGAAGCGCATGTCCGAGATCACACCGCGCGGAATGCCCTTCGCGACGCGATGCTTCCCGCTGCCGGCCTGCCAGACCCTGACGACGCTGAACCCGTCTTCGTTCGTCGTGAACGCCACGGTCCGTGCGTCACCGGTCACGGCAATTTCCTCAACGTCCCACGCCACACGCGTACCGAGCCGCTTCCAGACCTTGGTGCGGAGGTCGACGGACCACGGTGAGACGAAATCCTCGCCACGATTCGACGTCACGTAGAGCACGTCGGGGTTCTCCGTGAAGATCACCGCGCGCGTGCTCGTGCCCGGAGCCGGCGCGTGGACCGCCTCGAGGTTGCCGGTCGTCGCGTCGGCGATGAACACGGCAGACTCGTGCACCGACTTCCACTGTTGAACGGCGACCCTGGTGGCGTCGCGGGACCAGCCGAGGACGCCCCAGTGTCCGCTCAGCTCGGCCACGCGCCGCCGCGCGGGCGTAGCACCGTTGGACACGTACAGGTCCATGTCGCGTCCGTTGCGCTCGGTCCCCGTGAACGCGATGCGATCCTTCGTGGGCGCCCAGCGAAACGCACCCCATCGAGACCTACCGTCGGTCAGGAGCGTGGTGGCCCGCGTGTCGAGGTGAAGGTGGAACATCTGGAAGTCTTCCGTGCCTCCCACATCCGAGCGAAAGAGGATTTCCGACGGCTTGGAGGGTACGAACGCGACCTGCTGGATGGGGTTCGCACCGAACGTGATCTGCTGGCGGTCACCGCCCGGGGTGCGCACCCGATGGGCGTGCGTCGCTTCTCCGAGCCTCGTGAGCACGAGCAGCGTCGCGCCATCGGACGTTGCCCCGCCGAGCCGCGCTCGCCGCACGTCCAGATAGGGCTCGAGGCGCTTTCGTGCCCGCGGCGGCAGCGGTGGGATCCCGTCGAGGACCGGGACCGGATCGTCGCCGACCTCGATGTCGTACTCGAACGCGGTCTCGTCGATGGGGCCGCCCACGATGCCACGCTCGTCCTCTCGGAGCGGAGGCGGCGACACGGGTCGGCGAGGCGTGGCGGGTGGTCCCCCAGGGCGGACCTCCGCGCTCGCTTCCGCGGCCGGCCCGGGCGCTGGTGCCGGCGGCGCGCCGGCACAGGCGCTCACCGCCACTCCGACGAGGACGCGCGGCACGCGGAGACGGTGGTCGATCGCTCGCCATGCCCGTGCTCGGCGCGCCATCACGGGGCGTCGCCTCTCACTGCCGCCCCGCGGCGGCAACTCGGAACCGTGCTAGAGCCTCGTGCGCCATGAGGACCCCGCTCATCGTGCTCGCCATCCTCGCGCCGTGGGCCGCCGGATGCCTCGTCCCGGCATCCCAGCGGGACAACGCGGTGGCCACCGCAGACGCCGAGCGCGCACGGCGCGAGGCCGGCGAGATCGAGCTTCGCGCGCTCCGCGAGCAGCTCGCTGAGCTTCAGAGACGGCTCTCCGCGGCCACGGCCGCCATCGAGGAGGCGCGCAAGCAGCAGGCGCAGGACGACTACGACCTGGCCGCAGCACGCCGCGAGCGCGACGACGCGATGGAGGTCGTGGACCAGCTTCGCGCGGAGCTGGAGCGCGTGGCGCGTCACCTGCGCGCCTTCGGGGAGCGCAACAAGGCGCTCGCCCGCGAGCTCGACGACATGAAGGATCGCGCCGATCGCCTCACCGCCCTGCAGGACGAGGCCGACGAGCGCGCGAAGATGATGGCCGATCTGGCCATCGCACTTCGCGACGACGCGCGCGCCGGCGTCGTGGCGCTGGACATCGTCGGCGGGCGCCCGATGGTCCGACTGCTGCCTCGCGGCGCATTCTCGGGCGAGCAGCTGACGTTCGCGGGAACACGGGCGGTGCGAGACGTCGTCGGCGTCGTGGAGCCGTCGAAGTCGCGGCTCGTCATCGTCGCTCCGGCAGGTCCCGGTGCGGTAGACGGCGCGCGCGCGGACGCCGTGGCCAAGGCGCTCGCGTCCACCGGGCTCGCGGCCGACCGGATCTCGCGCGGCACCGACAGCCCTCCGTCGGAAGGTGAGGGCGGCGTGGAACTGTCGATTCGCCGACGCCCGCAGTGAGCGCGCCAAAGCGTCGCATCACCGACAGCACCGAAACCCGATCTGTACTTGCGCGAAGTACTCGTCGTGCCCGACGGTAGTGGCGCGACACCGGTTGCGCAGCGGTCCCCACCAGCCGCCCTTGCCGGCAGAGCGGAATGGCGGTGCCGCGCGCGTGTCGAAGGTCCACTCCCCGACGTTGCCGGTCATGTCCATCACGCCGAACGGACTCGCGCAGGCGAGGTTGGCGTCCACGGGCTGGCGCTGGTCGACCAGCTCCTTCCCCTGTACCAGGGCGTAGCGGTCGATGTTGCACTTGTCGGCGCGGCGCTCGTAGCCGTAGGGGTATGGAAGCCGCTCGGGCCCTTCGCACGCGTAGGTCCACTCGTCCGTCGTGCAGAGGCGCTTTCCTGCCTCCGCGCAGAGCGCGCGCCCGCGCGTGAACGAGACGTTCGACAGGGGGAGACGCCCATCCGGCTCCGCGAACTCGCGGCGATCGATGCAGAAGTCGAGGTGCGCGGTGCGACCGCCGCGACACTTCGTCCCCGGCCGGTACACGGCGCACCGACGGGCGATGGCGTTCTCGGGATCGATCCACTTCTCGCAGACGTGGTCCATGTCGGTCGTCTCCGTGCAGAATTCGCCGACGACGTGGGCCATGCCGTCGGGACAGCGCTCGGCGGTCGTGTCGGCCCCCGCGTCGGCGTCGCTTCCAGCCTCCGGGTTCAGTGCCCGCTCCTGCTCGTCGTCGAAGGGCGCGGCCGGGTGTTCGCCGGGCACGTGTTCCGCCCGGATCCGGCTCCCGGCGTCGGGCGGCAGCGCTTCGCCGCCCGTCCCGCCACCCGTCCCGAAGGTCCCCGCCGTCGTGGGCGGGGAGGAGTCCGAGGTGTCCACGGACGCGCCGCTCGAGCACGACGTCCGCGCCAGCAGAAAGAGCGGGCCAAGTATTCCGTGGCGCGTGAGCCGCGCCGAATCTGGGGGCTCGCTGTCGGAGGCAACGATGAAGTCAGGCATGGTGGATGTAGGACGATGTACGCAAGCTCCATGCCGCGTAGACCGCTCGCGGATTTCGCTCTGGGGCGATGGCATGACCGCTTGACCTGAGGCGCCGTGTCTCAGGGTGGCGCTTTTCGCGTCACCCGAGCTGCGGCGAGGCAGGCCGCGTCCCGGAATCTGGCGGCACCGGCGAGCGACGCGCCAAGTCCGCGCCTGCGGCACGAGGGTTGCTGCAGAGCACCCCGTGTCGCCTCGACGCTTCACGCACCTGGCCATGGCGACGCTCCTGCTTCCGGCGTGCAGCGGCGAGAGCGTCGACGGCGAGCTCTCGACCGAGCTGCCGGTACCGGTGCTCGAACCACCTCCGTCCGCGCCTCGCGGAGGGCGCCCCTGGACGCTCGTGGCGCTGCCCGATACGCAGTACCTGTCCCTCGAGCGTCGCGACGTCTTCGAGGCCCAGACGCGATGGATCGCCGCCAACCGGGGGGCTCACGACATCCGCTTCGTGGTCCACGAGGGAGACATCGTGCACCGGAACACCTACGCGGAGTGGCAGGTCGCCGCCCATGCGATGCGCTGGCTGGAGGAAGCCGCGGTCCCGTACGCGCTGACCGTTGGCAACCACGACCTGGGCGAAACCGGGCAGGGTGAAAGTCGCAGGACCTGGTTCACCGCGGACGAGTTCTTCGGCTCGAGCTCGGCCTACGCCGCGCAGCGCACGGTCGGTGGCTTCTTCGACGATGGGCGCGGAGGAACCGAGAACACGTGGCACAGCTTCGATACGGACCACGGGCCCTGGCTGGTCCTGTCGCTGGAGTTCGCGCCGCGAGACGCCGTGGTCGACTGGGCGAATCGCGTCGTGGAGGCGCACCCCGCGCATCGCGTGATTCTCGTCACCCACGCGTACCTCTACGTGGACGACGCACGCTACGACTTCTCTCGCCACGGGACACTGCAAGCGTGGAGTCCCATGGCGTACCGAGTCGCGTACTCCGACGAAGGCGCAGCGGACGGCGAAGCCCTGTGGAGCCGTCTCGTCTCGAGGCACGAGGGCTTCAGGTTCGTCCTCTCGGGACACATCCTGGGCGACGGCACCGCACACCTCGCGAGCGTCGGCGCGCACGGCAACGTGGTGCACCAGCTCGCAGCGAACTACCAGAACGAGGTCGCCGGGAGCGCGAAGGGCATCGGCTACCTCCGGCTGCTCGGCTTCCACGCCGACGACGACACGGTCACGGTCCAGACGTTCTCTCCGTACCTCTGGCAGCGGGGAGCAGGCGGTCTGGCGACGGCGGCCGACCAGACGTTCACGCTTTCGATGTCCAGGAAGGACGCGTGGTGAAGGCCGGTGCCCGCACCCGTCGCATCGGCCCGAACCGGGCGCTGGCTACAACCTACCCTCGGCCCGATACCCCGCGACCGCTTTGGCGATGCTCGGCTCGAGCCCGATCCGCGCGCGCCAGCCGAGCGACCGTTGCAGGCGCTCGGTGCTGCAGACGAACGCCGGTGCCGTCATCTGTCGGTACTGCTTCTCGTCGAGCTGATTCTGGAAGCCGAGGACCTTGGAGGCAGCGGTCGCGACGAAGGAGGCGCAGCGAAGCACCGCCTTGGGCACTGGCACCGGGGTCACCCGCTTGCCGAGCGCGCGGCCCATCGTGGCCAGGAGGTCCGACGTCCGAACCGCCTCGTCGTGGGCAACGTAGTAGACGCGGTGCTCGGGCGTAGCCTCCTCCGCCATCAGCACGATGGCTTCCACGAGATCGTCCACGTCCACGAAGCTGACGACCTGATCGACTCCCGCCACGCGGACGACCCAACCTGAACGCGCCATGCGATAAAGCGTGAGCGTCGCGTCGTCGCCCGGGCCGAGGACGATCGACGGACGAAACGACGTGGTCGGGAAGCTCGCCTCGGCGACCCTCCGCTCGGCGCGGAGCTTGGCGATACCGTACGCGTCGATGGGGCCCGACGGATCGTCCTCGCGGAGCGGCCGAGTGGCGACGGTCGGACCGCCGGCGGCGAGCGACGACGCGAAGAGGAATCGACGCGGCTCCCAGGCCTGACGCTCGAGCGCGTCCACGAGATCGACGACGGCCTGGTGGTTCACTTCGTGGTACTCGGCCTCGTTCTTCCCCGCCACGACCGCCGCGAGATGGACGACGACGTCGAAGGCGGGGAGCTCGATGTCCCGGGCACGGAAGATCGACAGATCGCCAGTCAGCGTTTCGATCGCTCCGAGGACCCTCACCGCCTTCTCTGGATCGCGCACGAGCGCGACGACTTCATGACCGTCCGCGACGAGCCGACGACACAGGTGCCTCCCGATGAACCCCGTCGCCCCGGTGACGAAGTACCGCAC
This sequence comes from uncultured Polyangiaceae bacterium, assembly GCA_964487605.1. Classification (GTDB taxonomy): domain Bacteria; phylum Myxococcota_A; class Polyangia; order Polyangiales; family Polyangiaceae; genus JAJDAH01. The sequence goes on along the minus strand of CAZARU010000005.1, from coordinate 62,161 downwards.
CCCGGCACTCCGTACCACGGCTCATCCTGCCCGCAAGGCGGCGCGGGCCTGCGGGAGCGGTGGACGCGAGCAGGTACCCGGCGCCCGTGCGCGCTGCTATGGTCGCGACCGACACGCCATGTCCCTCGTCACGATCGAAGCCACCGCCAGCTCCGACGCCGCCCGTGAGGCGCTGAAGTCCGACCTCGGATTCGGGCGCCTCTTTGCCGATCTCATGCTGACCGCCCGGCACACCGCGGAACGTGGCTGGCACGAGGTGCGGATCGTTCCTTACGGACCGCTGTCGCTGTCGCCGGCCGCCAAGGTGCTGCACTACGGGCTCGAGATCTTCGAAGGGCACAAGGCCTACAAGTGGCCGAGCGGTGACGTGGCACTCTTTCGCCCCGAGGCGAACGCGCAGCGGCTGAACGCCTCGGCGCGCCGACTGTGCCTACCGGAGGTTCCCGTCGAGCATCAGCTCGCGTGGACCGACGCGCTGATTCACGCCGTGCGCGACTGGGTGCCCCAGAGCGAGGGAAGCTCGGCGTACGTGCGCCCCACGCTGATTGCCACCGAGCCCTCGCTGGGGGTGAGGCCGGCGAGCGAGCACCTCTACTACGTCATCGTCTCGCCCGTCGGGCCCTACTTCAAGGGAGGCTTCAAGCCCATCAGCGTGCTCGTCGAGCCGGAGCTGGTGCGCGCTTCGGTCGGAGGTATCGGCGCGGCGAAGACGGGCGGCAACTACGCGGCCGGTCTGCTGGGTCAAGAGCGCGCCATCCGCGCCGGGTTCGATCAGGTGCTCTGGCTCGACTCGGTTCGCCACGAGCGCCTGGAGGAGCTCAACGCGATGAACGTCATGGTCGTACAGGGCAAGAACCTCGTCACGCCGCCGCTCACGGACACGATCCTCGCCGGCGTCACGCGGCGCTCGGTGCTCGAGCTCGCGCCGGATCTGGGGCTTGCTCCGGTGGAACGGCCGATCACGATCACCGAGGTGGCAGACGGGATAGCGTCGGGCAGCGTGACGGAGCTCTTCGCGGTCGGCACCGCGGCGGTCGTGACGCCCATCGGCTCTCTCGGACACTCGGGCGCGAAGCTCACGGTGGGCGACGGGCAGCCCGGCACACAGACGCGCCGCATCTACGAGGCCATCACCGCCATCCAGTTCGGCCTTGCCGAGGACCGCCACGGCTGGATGAGGGTCGTCTCCGAATAGACTCTGCTCGCGTCCGCGCGACGGAGCTGCGCCCCCACGAGGACGTGGCGGACGTGCCGTCCTCGCTGAGCGCCGGTGCTCGAGCCGGCCGCCACCGGCCGGACATCGGAGGCCCAAAGGCACGTTCTGTCGCCCCCACGCGGTGACATGGTCTCCCCGTGCTTGAAGGCGGGTGAGGGCCACCGTACGCTCGCGGCAGGATGACGAGCGGCGGGTCGCGCGGCAAGGACGTGACCGTGAAGAGCGCGGACGGGGGCCTTTCGGCGCCCGCGTCGCCCGTCGTGGACGTGTCGGTTCGAGAGGCGCCGGTCAGCTGGCCCACCGAAGGGGCGCTCATCGCGGGGAAGTATCGAGTGGAGGGCGTGCTGGGTCGCGGCGGAATGGGCGTCGTGCTGGCCGCCAGGCACGAGCAGCTCGGACAAACGGTGGCCGTGAAGATGCTCTTGCCGAGCGAGACCGGTGCGCAGGACGCCGCCGCTCGGTTCCTCCGCGAGGCGCGGGCAGCGGCGGGGCTGACGAGCGATCACGTCGTGAAGATCCACGACGTGAGCACGACGGAGGACGGGCGTCCGTTCATGGTCATGGAGATGCTGCGAGGCAGGGACCTGTCGCAGGTTCTCGAGGAGGAGCAGCACCTCCACGTCGACGCGGCGATCACCTACGTGCTTCAGGCGTGCTCCGCACTGGAGGAGGCCCACGCGAAGGGCATCGTCCACCGAGACCTGAAGCCCGCGAACCTGTTCGTGTCGAGGCGCAGCGACGGTCAGCCCCTCGTGAAGGTGCTGGATTTCGGCATCTCCAAGGGAGCGCACGACGTGCCCGGAGCGTCGCTCGTGCTCACCTCGTCGAGCACCGCCATGGGCTCGCCGCTGTACATGTCCCCGGAGCAGCTCCGCGACGCCCGAAGCGTCGACGCTCGATCGGACATCTGGTCCCTCGGCGTCATCCTGCACGAAGCGCTCACCGGCGGCGCCGCCTTCGCCGGTGACACGTTGCCGGCGGTGTGCGCGTCCATCGCCGCCGATCCGCCGAAGCCCATCCGCGCGACCAGGCCGGACGTGTCGGTGGAGCTCGAGGCGGTCGTGACCAGATGCCTGGAGAAGGATCCGGCCGCCAGGTACGCGAGCGTGACCGAGCTGGCGACCGAGCTCCGCAAGCTCGTCAGGGGCCGCGGGTCGACCGTTTCGACGATGCCCGCGCCTCCGGACGCGGCGCGAAAGCTCGCGGCGGAGGCCCCCACGATGCTCGTACCCCGGGCGCCTCGCATCCCGTCGGACATCACCTCCTCCGACGCGCCGGTGTCCACCACGGATTCGCCGGCAACCGCGACCGCACCCGCCCCCCGGCGATGGCGGCTCGCCGCCGCCATCGGTGTCGGCGCAGCCATCGCCGTCGCGGTCATGGTGATGAGAGGCCGCCCCGACGAGCAGGGGCCTCGGGCTGCGGCGGCCCCGAGCGCCGCCACGTCGTTCCGATTGCACATCGAGTCCAGTCCGACCGGCGCCGCGGTCTTCGACGGGACCAAGCGCCTTGGCACGGCGCCGATGGTCGTGGAGATCCTCCGTTCGACGACGCCGCGGACGTTCGAGTTGAGCCTCGACGGCTACGAAGCGCGGTCGATCGTCCAGGCGGACTCGGCGCACGACGTCCACGTCACGACCCCGCTCGTCGCGCGACCGCTCGCGCCTCAACCTCCGATCGAGCCCATCGCGCCGGTCGAAGCACCCGCTGCGCCGGACCCGACCGCGCCGAGGAAGCTGCCGCAGCGCACGCCGGCGCCGGCGCAGCCCCGGACCGGCCCCGCAGCCAGCCCCGCCGCGCCCCCGGATGACATCCGGATGCATCGGTGATGCTCAGTCCCCCGAGGCTCGGCGCCCTCGCACTCCTCGCCGCGGCTCTGTCTACCACGGCAGCCCGAGGCGACGATCTGGCGGACGAGGCGGATCTGCGTTTTCAGCTCGGTGCCGAGGCGTACCAGCGCGGCGACTTCACCGGCGCCCTGCAGCACTTCCTCGCATCGAACCGCCTGGTGCCCAACAAGAACGTCCTGTTCAACGTCGGCAGGGCTTACGAAAAGCTCGGAAAGTTCCCCGAGAGCTACCGCTACTACGACCAGTCGCTGTCGGGGGAGGCCGACCCGGCCGCGCGCGCGCGCATCGAAGACGCGCTCGGCAGGATCCGCGCGAACGTGCTCCTTCTGGACGTGCGGAGCGAGCCACCGGGCGCCACGATCTACATCGAGCGCAAGGACCTGGGCCCGCGCGGCGAGACGCCGAGGTCCCTGGCGTTCGCACCAGGGCGCTACCGCGTCATCGCCGAACTCGACGGCCACCACCCGGCACAAGCGGAGGTGGGCCCGGGCGCCGTCGGCCAGGCGCTCCGCGTCGAGCTGCGCCTGGCACCCGTCCTCGGCACCCTGAGCGTCGGCGGGCCGACGCGCGGCGCGGAGGTGCGGCTGGGCACGCCCACGGGAGACGCGCGCTGCAAGATCCCGTGTCGCCTCAGCCTGCCTCCGGGGGAGCACGTGCTCCACGTCGCCCTGCAGGGGTTTCGCGACGCCACGTTGCGCGCCACGGTGCCTGCCGGCGGCACGGCCCTGGTCGAACCGCAGCTCGACCGCTTGTCCGGGACGCTGGTCGTCGGCACGGACGTGCCCGGCGCGCTCGTCTCAATAGACGGCCGCGCAGCGGGGTTCGCGCCGGTGATCCTGCGGGTCACCGAGGGGGCCCACGACGTCAGCGTCTCCCTCGAGGGATTTCAGACGACGTCGCGACGGGTGATCGTCCCGGCGGAGCGCGAGACACGCGTCGAGATACAGCTCACCCAGACCGAGCAGGTCGCCGCGGCGTCACGGACCGTCCAGCTCGTCGAGGACGCGCCGAGCTCGGTGACCATCGTCCCACGACAGGAGCTGGTGGCCCTCGCCTACCCGACGATCGCCGAGGCCGTCCGGGGCGTCCGCGGACTGTACGTCTGGGAGGACCGCGCCTACGCGAGCGTCGGCGTCCGCGGCGTCGGGCTGCTGGGGAACTACGGCAACCGGCTCCTCGTGCTCTACGACGGCCACCCGGTGAACGACGACTGGATCGGCTCGAGCTACGTGGGCTACGACGCGCTGGTCGATCTCGGCGACGTGAGCCACATCGAGGTCGTCCGAGGCCCGGGGTCCGTCCTGTACGGAACCAACGCCTTCAGCGGCGTGGTGGACGTCGTCTCCCGATACCGCGACGTGCCGGCGGGCTCCGAGGTGGGCGTATCGACGGCGGACAACGGCGTCGCGAGGCTGCGCGCACGCTCCACGGCGCGCTTCGCCGACGGGGGCGCCTGGGCGTCCGTCGGCATCGCCCGAGGACCCGGCCGGGACTACTTCTTTCCCGAGCTCGTCTCGGAGGGGCCCGCCGAGTCCCCCGGCGTGGCCCGGGGACTGGACGGGTTTCAGGCCGGCACGCTCCGCGGTCGAGTGTGGTGGAAGAGCGCAACCGTCCAGTGGTTCGCCGGATCACACTCGAAACGCCTCCCGACGGCCGCCTACGAGACCGTCTTCGGCGATCCGCGCCTTCGACAGACCGACACCCGCGGCTTCATCGAAGCGCGGTTCGAGCCCGTGCTCTCCGAAACCGTGACGAGCCTGAGCCGGATCCACGTCAATCACTACCGCTTCGACGGCACCTACCCGTACTCCGAAGCCGACGGCGGTCCCGTCTTCGACGGCTATCGCGGTACGTGGTTCGGGTTGGAGCAGCGGTTCCTCGTCTCACCCACCGGGTGGCTGCGTGTCACGGTCGGTGGCGAGGCGCAGCTGCACCGCCAGGTGCACCAGTTCGCGGGTGACCGCACCGGGACGTTCCTGGACGAGCGCCGTCCCTTCGAGATCGGCGCCGCCTATTTGACGGCAGACGTCGAGGCCTCGAAGCGCGTCAAGCTCTCGGCCGGCGCGCGTCTGGACGCTTACTCCACGTTCGGAGAGGCGCTCAACCCCCGCGGCGCGGTGCTCCTGGCGCCCTACGACGGCGGCAACACGAAGCTCGTCGCCGGAACGGCCTTCCGTGCGCCCAGTGTGTACGAGCTGTTCTACAACGACGCCGGGGCCACGCAGGTGGCGAGCCCGGATCTGCAACCCGAGCGGATCGTGTCCGTGGAGCTCGAGCATGCGCATCGCTTCACACCGACGGTGAGCGCCGTCGCATCGCTCTACGCGAACCACGCGAAGGATATCATCGTCGAACGAGGCACCGGAGATTCGACGGATCCTCTCTCGCTCACGAACTCCTCGGCACCGCTGGCGACGGTTGGCGGCGAGCTGGCGCTACGACGCGACTGGAGGCAGGGCTGGATGGTGTCCGCCTCCTACGGGTACACCTACGCGCGGTATCTGGCCAGCTCGTCGCTGGGCGATCTGCTCGCCTTCGAGCGCGACGTGACCAGGCGCCAGGTGCCCAACGCGCCGGCGCACCTGGCGTCGGTCAAGGCCGCCGCGCCGATCGTCGGCCGTGCCGTCACCTTCGGCACTCGCGTCACCCTGGAGGGCGAGCGGTTCGATCGGTTCGAGAACGCCGGCGACCCGGAGCAGCGCAGCACGGACGCCGCGGTACTGTGGGACGTCGTGCTGAGCGGACGTGAGGAACGATGGGGCCTCGGCTACGCCGCCGGCGTCTACAACGCGTTCGACTGGCAGTGGTTTTCGCCCGTGGGCACGGCGCTCCGACAGCGTACGATCGAGCAGAACGGCCGGACGTTCTTGCTCTCTGCCGACGCGACGTTCTGAGTCTCCGTCAGGCGAATCGACGTTCGTTGCGGCGCGAGCCCACCACGGCCTCGACGACCCGTGCGGGGTCGAACGGCTTGTCGATCCTGGGGTTCTCGACGCGCTCGAGGAACTCTCGGGCGCGATCCGTGAAGGCGCCTCCGGAGATGAAGACGAACCGGTCCGCGAGGTCGGGATCGCGCGCGCGACACCGTTCGTAGACGTCCATGCCGGTGAGGTTCGGCATCATGAGGTCGCAGAGCACGACGTCGAAGGTTCCGTCGCCCTCGAGGTGCGTCAGCGCTTCGCGACCGGTCGCCACGGAGGTCACGTCGTGGGCCCGGAGCGTCCGCTCGAGCGACCGCCGCACCAGCAGGTCGTCGTCCACCACCAGCACCTTGCGACGCTGGGACGCGCGAAGACGCATCTGCGTGGACGACACGTGCTCCTCGGGCTCGATGGCCGCGGCGATGGCCGGAAACGCCACCGTGACGGTCGTTCCCTCGCCGATGCGACTCTCGACGCCGACGGTGCCGCCGTAACCTTCGACGATGGACTTGCAGACCGCGAGGCCGAGCCCCGTGCCGATCCCCGCCGGCTTGCTCGTGTAGAAGGCATCGAAGACCTTCGGCAGCGCTTCCGCGGCGATTCCCGATCCGGTGTCGGCAACGGTGACGATCGCCCGAGAGCCGTCGCGGTGGGCGCTCACGACGATGGTGTTCTGCTCGGCGCGGCCCTCGGGGATGGCCTGGGCCGCGTTCACCAGGAGGTTCAGGAAGACCTGTGTGAGGCGCAGCTCGTCCCCTTCGACGGCGAGGCTCACGTCGATCTCCCGCTCCAGCGTGGCGCGGTGCTCGATCTCGGTGCGCGCCATCTTCGCAGCACCGTCGATGACTCGCCCGAGAAGGACCGGTCGCAGGTGCTCCTCGTCGGCGCGCGCGAAGCTCTTCAGGTCCCCCACGATGCGTCGGATCCTTCCGGCACCGAGCCGGGCTTCGCGGAGCGCCTCCGCGGCGTCCGCCATGGACTCCTGCATCCCCGGGGGCAGCTCGCCGATGCGACCCTCCACGTAGGAGAGATTCGCCACGACGTAGGCGAGCGGGTTGTTGATCTCGTGCGCGACACCGGCGGCGAGCTGTCCCACCGCCGCCATGCGGTCGGAGTGGACGCGACGGGTCTCCTCGAGCGCCCGCTGACGGCGCTGCTCTGCCGTCCGCGCCGCATCGACGGCGACGACGGTGGCGCGCACGAACATCGCGGCCGCCGAAGTGAGCACCAGCGTGAAGAGCAACGGCAGCACGAAGCCGATGATGGGGCGACCCTCCGGCCTGAGCTGATCCGTGAAGCGCATGCCAGCGCTCTCGAGCACGACCATGATCGCCACGGCCAGAACGACCATCGACGCCCACGCGACACCCGCGCGCCACCCGACCACGAACGTCGCGAGGAGCGGGATCAGGGCGAGCGTCACGGCAGGCTGGGCCGTCGTTCCACCGCGAAGCACGACGGCGGACGTGATCACGGCGAACATCACCGCGAGTAGAACGTGCGCGGCGACGGTCACCCGACCGGTTCGACGAATGAGGGGCAAGAGGCCGAGGGCGACGAGGATCCCCCCCAGGATGAAGGCCCCCTGAAGCGACGAGCCGAGCGCAAGGTGGTTCAGCGCGAGGATCAACGCGGGCGGGACGATGACGCCGATGGTCAGGACCAGCACCCGGACGCGAGGGCCGGCCACCGGGTCGGCCCGGAGCGCCTCGGGGACGAAGTAGTCCACGGCTCGCATCGAACGACTCTGCACGCCCACGGCCATACGGCACCCCGCGTGTGTGCCTGAAGCGTCGTGGCACTCGACCGCCACCGGCGTGTCCCAGGCTGGGACACCGCGCGCGCCCAGAGGCGCTCAACCCGCGAGCGCGTCCCGAAGCGCCGCCACGACCAAGTCCACGGCATCGTCGGTCATTTCGGCGTAGAGCGGCAACGCCAGGAGCTCCTGCGACACCTGGTCCGTGACGGGGGTCGCGCCGCTCCGCGACAACGGCCCCGTGAAGGCCGGCTGCCGGTTCAAGGGCGCCCGGTAGTACGCGGTGACCTCGATGCCTCGCGCGCGGACCCGCCCGGCCACCGCGTCACGTCGCCCGCGCCCCACACGAACGACGTAGCAGGGCCACGCGGACCGCGCCCAGGGCGCCTCGCCCGGGACCGTCAGGTCGGCGACGTTCGCGAGCAGCTCCGCATACCTGGCCGCATGGCGTGCTCGCGCGTCGCGCCACGCTCCTACGAAGTCCACCTTGGCGAGCAGCAGCGCCGCCTGCAGCTCGTCGAGTCGGTGGTTGCCGCTCACCTCGTCGAACGACTCCCGGGTGCGCGCGCCGTGCACGCGCAGGCGCCGGCACCGCTCGGCCACGGCCACGTCATCCGTGAAGATCATGCCGCCGTCGCCCAGGGCCCCGAGCGGCTTGGCCGGGAAGAAGCTCGTGACCGCAGCGTCCCCGAAGGATCCGAGCTGCGCGTCCCGGTACGAGCCGCCGAACGCCTGCGCCGCGTCCTCCACCAGCGCCAGCCCATGCCGGCGCGCGAGAGCGGTCAGGTCATCCATGGGCGCGGCGTGGCCGAAGAGATGAACGGGCAGGATCGCGCGAGTTCGAGGGCCGATCATCCGCTCGGTGGCGCCGGGATCGAGGCAGAGCGTCTTCGAGTCGACGTCGGCGAACACGACGGTCGCACCCGCCCGAACGACCGCCCCGGCCGTGGCCACGAAAGTGAGGGGCGTGGTCACCACCTCGTGCCCCGGACCGACGCCGAGAGCGCGGAGAGCGAGAAGCAGCGCGTCGCTGCCGCTCGCGACACCCACGGCGGCGCGCACTCCGACGCGCTCTGCCAGCCGTGACTCGAGCAGGCTCACGTGGGGCCCGAGGACGAACCGCCCGGACTCCCGGACGGCGTCGAACGCCGCCTGAAGTCGGTCCGCGACGACGGCATTCTGCGCCCGGACGTCCACCAGAGGCACGCGCCACGGCGGCGGGCTGGCGCGATCGTTCACTCCACGCTCGAGGGTGGACCGACGTCGGAGACCGACGCGGGCAGGTGCACCGTGAAGGTCGAACCCCTCCCCTCCTCGCTCACCACTTCGATGCGTCCGCCCATCATCTGGCACAGACGGCGGCTGATGGCGAGACCCAGACCGGTACCCCCGTACTTTCGCGTCGGCTTGTCGTCTCCCTGCTGGAACGGCTCGAACACCACCGCGAGCTTCTCCGCCGACATTCCGATCCCCGTGTCGGAGATGTCGAAGCGGATCCACTCCGCGCCGTCCTCACCCAGGCGACGCACGACCAGCGTCACTTCCCCGGCCTCGGTGAACTTGTTCGCGTTCCCGATGAGGTTCAGCAGAACCTGACGCACCTTCGTCGCGTCGATCCGAAAGGAGCCGAGGTCGTCGGCCGTGTCCAGGGTCAGGCGATTGCCTCGCTCGGAGAACAGCGGCTTGGCGACGCCGACGATGTCGATCAAGATGTCCGCGACTCTGATCTCCTCGACGAAGAGCTTCATCTTTCCGGCCTCGAGCTTGGCGATGTCGAGGACGTCGTTGATGAGCGCCAGGAGGTGCCGACCCGCCCGGGTGATCTTGCCCAGATCTGCCAGCAGCTCGGGGCTCTCGTCCGACGGAACGTCCTCTGCCAGCATTTCGCTGTAGCCGATGATGGCGTTGAGGGGCGTGCGGAGCTCGTGGCTCATGTTCGCCAGGAAGTCGCTCTTCGCCTGGTTGGCCGCGAGTGCGGCGTCTCGCGCCTCCGCGAGCTCGCGGTTGCGCTGTCGCATCTCCTGTTCTTCGCGAACGCGGGCCGTCACGTCACGCTTGACCCCGACGTGATGGGTGACCTTGCCGCTCGCGTCCTTCACCGGGGAAATCGTCGAGTCGAGGTAGACCAGATCTCCCGAGCGGGAGCGGGAGATCAGCATCCCCTTCCACACCCGCCCCTCGGCCAGCGTGCGCTCGAGCTCCCTGAAGAACTCGGGCGGGTGCATGTCGCTTCGAATCAGCTTCGCGGGCGTGCTCCCCACCGCTTCGTCGCGCCGAAAGCCCAGGGTGCGCTCGAACGCCGGGTTCACGTACATCAGGACCGCGCGCGGGTCGGTGATCTCGATGATGTCGCCCGCCGCCTCCACGGCGGTGTTCAGCGCCACCTGCCCCACCGTGCCGCCGAGCTCGGCTCGGCGCATCGCGAACGTCAACCGCAGCGCCAGCTCCGCCCGGCGGTACGGCCGAGGCAGGACGTCCGCAGCCCAGTCGGGCGGGGTGGCCCCTTCCTCCACCGCGTCCGCGAGGAGCACTTCCATGGGCGCCGTGGCGTCACGTAGCTCCGCGCCGAACGATGCGAGCGACGCCCGCTCCACGGCGGCGTCCAACACGACCACTGGGTACCAGGTCGTCAGCATGGCCCGGCGCGCGGCGTCGAACGATGGGCAGGCGGTGATCTCGGCACCGCACCGGGAAGCGAACTCCCGCACGTCCCGGTCGAGCTGGGCGTCCGTCGTGACGACGAGAACCTTCACTTCCCTTCAGGATCGCAGAGCGGTCGGGCGAATCCAAGAGGGATGACGGTCATCGGATCACCGTTCGCTTGGCCACGGCATCCAGATACTCGTGGAGGACGGCCTGGAGCGAGCTGCCTATCTCCGTGGCCGCCGGGTCGAGCTGGGTCCGCTCGAAGGGGTCGGCCGAGACGTCGTAGAGGGCGAACGTCTGGCCGTCCTCGACGTAGACGAGCTTGTGAGGCCACTGGATGACGGCGGCGCGGTACTCCCGGTGGTTGTCCACCCGGAAGAGCTCGACGATGAAGTGCTTCTCCGCGAGTTCACCCCCGAGGAGCGCGGGGAGCAGGTTCCGGCCGCGCATCTTCTTGAACGGCTTGCTCTGGCGCAGGAGGTTCAGGAGGGTCGGCGCGAAGTCCTGCAGCACCACGGGGTCTTTCACCCGCGCCCCGGGCAGACCCGGCACGCGCAGGAGCGCCGCCGTTCGGAGCTGGGGCTCGAACAGGTTCGAACCGTGAAATCGCTCGCCGTGCTCGAGAAACTCCTCCCCGTGGTCGCCGACGACGAAGAAGATCGTGCGGTCATGGGATCCCCTCTCCTTCAGGTGGTCGATGAGCCGCCCGATTTGCCGGTCCACACCCCAGATCTCGGCGTCGTAGCGGTCGAGCTCCTCGGTCCCGAAGTCCGGCGCGCCATCGGGCGCCTCGTACCGGTAGTGGGGTTCCACGAAGTGGATCCACAGGAAGACGGGAGCATCTCCGACCTTGTCCAGGTAGCTCTTCGCTTTGTCCACCTGCTCCGCCCCGGGAAAGCCCGTCATCGTGCCCCCCACGTACGACAGGCGCGTCGAGGCGTCGTAGTGCGTGAATCCCCGGTCGAAGCCCGCGCTCTCCTCCTGCGTGAAGGCTCGAAACGCGGTGTGGACGGCCACGGTGGTGTACCCGATGCGCTGAAGCTCCTGCGGCAACCACGGCGTCGAGGACCCGATCGCCTGCATCTGCTTGTGCCTCGCCTGCGGCCTCCAGTCGATCTCGGACGGACCGAACGAGCTCAGCAGGGCCGGCAGTGCCAGTCGGGTGATCGTGGACGCGGAGTACGCCCGCTCGAAGACGAAGCTCGTCTTCGCCAGGTCGTCCAGCACGGGGGTCGTGGGCCGCGGATGACCCAGGAACGACACGCGGTCCGCGCGAAGCGTCTCGACGGTGACGAGCACGACATCGAGGCCCCTCGGCACGGACGACGGGAGCTTCTCCCACCTCGGCTTCTTCACGGCGAGCAGCGCGTTCGCGTCGCCCCCGATGCAGTTGTTGTCGAGCCCGTCTCCAGGCACCTCGAGTGCGCCGGGGTGCACCTTCGGGTCGCGCGGCGCGCAGTCTCCACCTCCGAACCACGCCGAGTAGCCGTCCCGGTCCACGTCCGTCATCGCGCGCAGAGCGCGCACCGCCGTCCTGGACATCACCCCATGCCGGGCGGCGACGCTCATGACCCGACCGTCCGAGAAGGCGAAGAGGGCCACCCCACTCACGAGGACGTGCGCCACCAGCCCCCACGACGCCACGCGACGCCAGCGCTGGACGAACCGGGCCGCGACGAGGCTCGACACGAGCGTCGCCGAGGCGGCCGCGGCGATCCACCAGAGCCGCGTATCGAGCTGGCGCAATCCGGTCACGTTCTTCGCGACCAGGGTCGCACCTACCGCGACCACCGCCAGCGTACCGGGGACCAGGACGAGCGCTCCTGCGAGGGCGCGATGCGCGACGAGACGATGAGCGGCGAGAGCGAACTGCTTCAGCGCGACGAACGCGACGGACGCGACGCAGACGATGCCCAGCTGGACGAGCGCGAGCTGCAGAGAGGCCAGCTCGTGATTGTGGAACGATCGCATCGACCACAGGGAAGTGCCGTAGAGGAGCGCCACGGTGATGGGCACGAGGACGAGCGCCGCGGCCAGATTCGCGACGCCGTCACCGATCGGCGGCTCGACGAGCGCGGCCCGGCGATGCGCCATGGCCCAGAGCGCCCCGCCGAGCAGCAGCGCACCGCCCGTCGCGGCGAGCGCGGGGAAGAGCCCGACCGCGAGGACGAGCTCCGCGGCGAGAACGGTCGTTCCGACGACGCCATTGGCGGCGCGACCCGCCGTGACGACCGCCTCCACCCCGTGCGCCACGGCGCACGCCGGCCACACGACGAAAACGGCGAACTCGAGATGGCGGCGCACGCGAGCCCGGCGAGCGTAGCCCACTGCGAGCGGCGCGAGCTGCCCGCCTCGGCAAGCGCGGCGGCGCGCGCCGAAATTCGCCGGGCCGACGCGTCCGGGTCGGCGCGCTTGACGGCACGGCGGCCGAGCCGTATGAGCGGCCCTCCGTCACGCCCGCCACGGGACACGGGACACGGGCCATTAGCTCAATTGGTAGAGCAGCGGACTCTTAATCCGTTGGCTTCAGGTTCAAGTCCTGAATGGCCCACTGAGCGTCGCTGAACACGAGGGATCGAACACTCGCCGTGGGCGCGTCCCGAAAGGAGCCCGAGCCGTGAGCCAGCAGGACGAGATGGAGGCCGATCCCGTACGGGTGATCGAGACCATCCCCGCGGGCGGCGCGCACGGAGTGTCCAAGGCGGTGATCGAGGCGGAAGGGGTGCCGACCCCCGACCACCTCCGCATCTTCGAGGAGCTCGGCCGAGGCGCCATGGGGCGGATCCATCCGGCCACGGACCGGAACCTCCTGCGTCACGTCGCCCTCAAGCGCCTCGACCGCGAACTCTCGAAGGTCCCGATGTACCGCGACGGGTTCGTCGCCGAAGCGCAGATGACCGGGCAGCTCGAGCACCCCAACATCGTCCCCGTTCACGAGCTCGACGTCGGGAAGAACGGCGTCCCCTACTTCACCATGAAGCTCGTGACCGGGATGGGGCTCGACGAGTGGATGCGCGACCCCTCCCGCGCCGTCGGCTCGACGGATCGGATCGAGGAGGGCCTCGAGATCTTCGTGAAGGTCTGTGACGCCGTCGCCTACGCCCACCATCGCGGCGTCGTCCACCGAGACCTCAAGCCCGAGAACATCATGATCGGGGACTTCGGCCAGGTCTACGTCATGGACTGGGGCCTCGCGCGGCTGACCAAGACCCGCCCGGCGTCGGGATCCGCCTCGCAGATGGAGGCACCAGGACCGGTGGGAACGCCGACCCACATGGCGCCGGAGCAGGCGCGCGGGGTCCCCTCGGAGATGGATGAGCGCAGCGACGTCTTCGGACTCGGTGCCGTGCTCTACGAGATCGTGAGCGGGAGCACACCCTACGGCGAGTGGCTCGGAATGGACGACATGCTCGCGAAGGCCAGAGCCGGAAAGGTCATCCCCATCGACGCCGTGACGTTCGGCGTCGGGATCTCGAAGCGCCTGCGTCAGATCGTGGATCGAGCCGTGGCGCCACGACCGGAGGACCGCTACCCGTCGGTCGTCGAGCTGAAGAACGAGGTGCACGCGTTCCTGCGCGGCGGGCTCCACCTGCCCAACAAGGTGTTCATGCCGGGTCAGCTCATCATGCGCGAGGGCGACCTGGGCGACGCCGCCTACATGATCGTCAGCGGCAAGTGCCGCGCCTTCCGCACCGTGGGAACGGAGCAGGAAACCCTGGCCACGATGGGCGTCGGGGACGTGTTCGGCGAGATGGCCTTGCTCCTGGAGGAGCCCCGTGCGGCCAGCGTCGAGGCCGTGGACCAGGTCACGCTCCTGGTCCTCGACAAGCAGACGATGACCGAGGGCCTCGGCGTGGACGGCTGGGCCAGCGCCCTGGTGCGTGCGCTGGCCCAGCGGTTCCGTGACCTGGAGCAGCAGGTTCGCACCTCCGGTCTGCGGCGCCGCTGACCGCCCCCGCGGCAAAGCGCACTCCTTTTCAGGCAACCGCAGCGCGGCCCGGGTCGAACCCGGACGCCATGAGCGCAGAACGACGTTGGGACGCCACCGAGCGGAACCTCGAGGCCTTGCTCCGTGAGCTGGCGTGCCAGACCGCGGAGTGGTCGGCCATGCAGGATCGCCTCGAGGAACTCCGCGGCGTCACCTTCGAGCAGAGAGGCGCCACCGCGACGGTCGTGACGGCGCTTCCCCCCTGCGGGCTGCGCGGTTGAAAGGACGGATCCCATGAGCGTGAACGCAACCCAGCCGCCCAGCGGCTCGCCGCGAACCGGCAGCCCGTCGAAGGAGTCGACGGCGGAAGGCGGCCTCGTCGAGTTCTCCATGCCGAAGCACGACTTCCAGGGGGCGTTCCTCTCGCCCGACGAGCTCATCGACTGGGTGAGCCGGCACCTCGGCGACATCGATGGGCGCATTCGGACGCTGGTGGGGGACGTCAACGAACGCAAGCAGCAGGCTGCGGAATACCAGAGGGCACTGGGCCGAATCGATCTCGCGCTCAAGGGCAAGGATGCGGATCCGAAGAAGGCCGCGAAGACGTTCCGCGACCTGGAGGCGGCCACCCCCGATGGACCCATCAAGGACGCCTACACCGAGATCGCCAAGGCCTTCGAGAAGAAGGCCCCTCTCAGCAATGCGCGCCTCGGGGCGCTCAAGCAACAGTTGACGGCGAACATGGAGGAGCTCACGGGCAGCGCGGAGATCACGATGCTCAACGTGCAGAAGCTGGTCACCGAGCGCGGCCACCTGCTCTCGCTGGCCACGAACCTGTTGAAGGCCGCGGACGACGCCGCGAAGGCCACCCTGAACAACCTCCGGTGAACCCATGACGACCTCGATGACTCCGAACGAGGGTGCTCCGAGCACCGATGACGCTGCGGCGCTGTACGACGTCGCCGCGGACCTCTACGACCGGGACGACTTCAGGCGCGCAGCGGACCTCTTTCGCTGCGTCGCCCTGACTTCGCCCACCTCCGCGCATGCCTGGTGGGGTCTGGCCGCGTGCCACGAGAGAATGGACGACGCTCCCGTCGCCGCCACGCTCTACGAAACGGGTTACCGCCTCGGCGGTGAGGAGCTCCCCGAGCTGGCGCTGCTGTGCGCCCGCGCACACCTCGCCAGCGGCAACCTCGAAGGTGCGCAGCAGATGCTCGACGAGCTGTCCGAGACCACCTTGCCGTCGCACATGGCGGAGCACCGCAGGCAGCTCGTGTGCGAGCTGCAGCGAGGTGTGCGATGACACCCGCAGCTCGAACGGAAGCGACCGCTGCGACGAGCCCGCCGGCATTCGACGGTGAGATCGCCGAGATGGCCGGACTGCTGGATCTGGCGGATCAGTTCAATCGCCGAGGCGGGGTCATGGTGCAGGCCGCAGCGACTCGGCGCCGCGAGGCGCACGAGCGGGCGGCCGCAGCGATCCGCAGAGCCAGCGTGAAGAAGAAGGAAGCCGGGTTTTGGGGCAAGGTGCTGAAGACCGCCAAGACGGTCGGAACGGTGGCGGCGATCGCCGGCGGCGTCGCGGCCGCCGGAGCCACGGGCGGCACCTCGCTCATCGCCGTCGCCGCCCTCGCGAGCGTCGCGCTCAGCACGGCGAGTCTGGTCATGAAGGAGACCGGGAACGACGTCAGCCTGGCGACCATCCCCGTGGGCAAGGGCGGGTTCGACATGAAGCTGTCGGACGCCTTCACGATCGGTGCCGTCGGCCTGGGCGGCGTCGGTGCCGTGGGCGCAGCAGCGGGTGCCGGCGCCTCTGGCGCGCAGGCCGCCACCGTGCTCACGCGAGCAGCGACCGTCACCGCGGTGGCCTCGAGTGCGGTCCAGTCTGGCGCCACCGGAGTCGCAGCCTACGCGACGTTGAACGCCGGTAAAGCGACGGCGCGCGAGGCCGAGCACCTCGCCGACGCCAAGGGCGAGCAAGCCGAGGCGGAGCTCGCGAAGACCGACGTCGAAGACGCCTTAGCGCTGATGCGCGTGGCGATGGGCGTGAGGGAACGGGCGGGCCAGGCCCTGCGCGACTACGTCGAAACCAAGCAGCGAGCCCTGACGGCCCTGGTGCAGGGGGTGAGAGCATGACGCGCATCGACTCCGCGACGGGCGCCGTCCCGGTGACCGGCGAGCCAGCGAAGGAGCCGAACGAGCCGATGTGGACGGCCACGCCCGATCTGCCGAGCGGCTCGTTCTCCGGCGGCGACGCGGTTACGGCAGCGCTCGCCGCCATGGCCGAGCTCGGCCGCGCGCTGCGCAGCCTGGGCCGCGAGCAGCGGCGCGAGGCCGCGACGCGCGCGCACGCCGCCATGAAGGAGCAGGCCAAGGAGCTGCGTGCCAAGGCCGATGATCTCCGGAGCGGCGCCATGTGGTCGACCGTCGCGCTCGGCGCGTCGGCGGTGGCGTACGGGGTACAGTTCGGCAGGAGCTGCGACCTGCTTCAGCGCGGACAGGACCCCGCGAGGGACGCCGCCACGGTGCTAGCCGGCAACCTGGGCGACCTGTCCACCCGGGTGGCGGACCTGCCGACGGGCTTCGCGCAGGCCGCCGCCGTGGAGCACGAGGCGTCGGTGGCAGCCGCCCAGGCGGAGTCCGAGATCGCGAGGAGCGCTCAGGAAGAGGCCACCGACGTGATCGGTTCCGCGGAGCACATCGTCCGGAGGGCGCTCGACGTGCTGCGCGACATCGACGCCTCGAGGAGCGCCACCTTCGACCGCGTGCTTCGCGGGTGAGCAGCTACGGGGCGCCCTTGGCCTTGCGCTTGCGCGCGGGCGGGGGCGCCGCTTCCGACCGGGGGCGGTTCGTGTACGTGGCGTACACGAAGAGATCCAGTGTCGTCTTGAGGGTCTCCAGTTCCTCGCGATCCAGGCGGTCGAGCTCGGCGTCCCAGAGGTTCTCGCGCTCCTCGTAGTCGTCGGTCCAGTCGTAAGCCTCGACCGTCCCCGTCGTGCGATCGAGAACGAGGTTGTGGCGGGGCGTTCGTACGCTGACGAGCCGGAGCGGATCGTCACCTCGGAGCTTCGCCTCCGGAACGTAGTATTCGCTGAAGACCAGCGGCGGACGCGTCGCGAGGCCCGTCGCGAGCGCGGGAACGAGGCTGTGCCCCTTGAAGCCGTAGCTCTTTCGCAGGCCGAGCAGGTTCACGAGGGTCGGAGTGATGTCGAGCGTGCTCACGGGTGCGGAGATCCGTCGCGCCTGCAGGAACGGCGCGTTGAAGAGCAGCGGCACGTGCAGCACGACGGTGGAGAGATCGTGTCCGTAGCCCGCCTTGTCGTGGCGCGGAGAGTCGAAGCCGACACCATGGTCTGCGGCGACCACGACGAGCGCATCGGGGTGATGCTCCCGAATTGCTTCGAGCAGCTCCCCGACGTGGCGATCGACGAAGTCGAGCTCCGACCGATACACGTCGATCCGCTCGGTGCCGAAGACCTTGCCCCCCTTGGGCTGCCGATGCGGCGAGTGGGCGTCGTAGTAGTGAACCCACAGGAACAGAGGATCGTCCCGCGGCTCCGAGAGCGCCACCGTTGCGGCCGCGGTCACCTCGGCTGCCGTGTGCCGCCCGCCCGAGGTGAAGCTCTTGACCGGGCTCGAGTCCACCTTGTCGAAACCCTGGGTGATCCCCTTCCAGTAGCCGTGGGTGAAGTAGACGTCGGGCGCGACGGAGACGGTGGCGTACCCGCTCTTGCGCAGGATCTCGGCCAGCATGAGGTTCCCGTCGGGCAGCGGAAAGGGCCATCTTCCGCGCAGCGTGCGCTCGATCATCGTGTCGAACTGCGACGTGAACATCGCGGGGAACGAGAGCCGGGTGGAGGGCCCCTGACTGAAGCAGTGCTCGAAGAGCACGCTCTTCTCAGCGAGCGCGTCGAGATTGGGAACGACCGACCCCTTGCCGCCCAGCGACTCGAGCATCCGGGCCGCGAACGCGTCGATCGTGACGAGGACGATGGTCGGCTTCTCCGGCCACGATGCCGGGACCGGGTGATCCCACCGCCCGTCCACCGCCGTGAGCGAGGCGACCGTGAGGTCCGAGCCATCGCAGTTCTCGTCGATACCGTTGTCCGGAATGTCGTCGGCTCCGGACCGCCGCGTCGCGTCGAAGGGGGCGCAATCCCCGCCGCCGAAGCCGATGATCTGGCCGTCACCGTCCACGTCGAGCAGCAGCGATACGAGTCGGTGACCCGCCGCGCCGGACACGACCCTTCCGCTCATCGCGTCGTGCGCCACGCCGCTGCGGAGCGGGAGCAGCGCGCCGGCGACGCCGCACCCGATCACGACCGTCAGCGATAGGGCGCGCCGCGCGATGCGCCAACCACGATGCGGTGCGCGGATTCGCGCGAGCAGGGCTGCGACGAACGTCGCGAGCGCCGTCCCGCCCCCGACGGCACCGATGCTGGCCCAGGGCAGGTACGAGAGCAGCTCCCGTGACCGGTAGGCCACGGCACCCGTCGCGAGCAGGGCCGCGCAGAGCGTCACGACGGCGAAGCGTCCGGTTCGGCCGACGAGCCACCCGACGCCGGGCACACGAAACCACAGGGAGGCCCAGGCGCGACCGACGGCAACGACGAACGGGCCGAGCATCGCCGCGGACAGCACCAGGCCCACGTGCACCGCGAGCACGATGACCGCGATGTTCTCGGGCCGCGCCACGCCGAGCACGATCGCGCGGGTCGAGACGATCGACACCATCGCGAGCACCGGCAGGAGCGTGAGCCAGCCCGTTGCCGCCCCGACCCGCCGCACGTGATCCCCAGGGGCCCCTTGCCACAGCAAGTCCCACAGCCATCGCGAGGCACGCCGGACGACGGCCGAGCTGCGCTGCGCTCCTATCGAGATGGCCCACACTGCACCGACCGCCACTCCCACTGCGGTCGCGGCGAGCAGCGAGAGGAACAGGCCCGCCGCCGCACCGTGGAGGAAGCGAGACGGGTGACTGGCACCGCCCACGGCGACGAGCACCGCCTCGTCCACGAGCCACACGAAGAACCCTGCCCACCACGCCCAGGCGAGCACCGACCAGAACGCTGCTCGACGTGTGGCACCAGCGTCTTCTGGGGACACGGTCGACGAGAACGCCGGCGCGGCGTCCGCCGGCGCGGCGTCCGCGTCCGCCGCTTGCGTCGCTCCCGGCGGCGACGGGTCGCCCTCGCCGCTCGATGGGGCGGCGGACGTCACTTCGACCCGTCGCCGAAGGCGACGAGGGCGCGGCGAATCCGTCCCTGATCACCCTTCTGATCCGCGCACAGCACGCCGGAAGTGGTCACCGCGAGTGGCACGGTCTGCTGGCCAGGCCCCGACAGGCGCGACACCGTTCGAGGTGAACCGCCGGGCCAGGTCGCCGCTTGAAGTACCGAGCGCCCGCCGACGCCGCTCGTGACGGCCAGGCGGCAGACACGCTCTTCGCAGGCGAGCCCGACCGCCGACGCTGCACCCTCGAAGCCGAGCGCCTGCGGTTCGGCCGCGGGTTTCCCCTCGTCGTCGAGCGCAACCACGAACACGCCGGGCACGTCGTCGGCCTGTGACAGATCCGCCTCGTCCTCCATCCAGGCCAGCACGGTCTTCGAGCCCATGCGCGAGAGGGCGGGAGAATGCGAGTGGAGGCGGGTCGGGATCCGGTGCGCCGATCCCGACGGTGCTCCGTCGGCGCCGCGCAATCTCTGGACGAAGATGTCGGACCGTCCGCGTTGCTCGGCGTCTCTCGCGTCGGCCCAGGCGATGATCGCGTCGTCGCCGGCGCGCACCAAGCTGACGTCCGACGCGGCGCCGGGCGAGGTCGTGACCCGATGCTCCGGAACCAGCCGCATCAGCAGGCGGTTCACCTTCGTGGTGAACACCTCGGGATCACCCGTTCGCTCGGAGACCCATCCCACGACCCACGAATCGCCCCCGAGGTACGCGAGAGCCACGTCGCTCACCTCGCCCTTGGCGCGCGTGAGCATGCGCTGCTGAAGCTTCTCGCCATCCTTGCCGACCAGCGTCAGAAAGACCTGCGGAACGCCGTGATCGAGGGCGCTCCACGCGACGAGGGCTTCGCCGCGGCTCGGGTCCCCGGCCGCGACCGCGACGCCGCCCAGGGACCGCGCGCGCAGCGACAGCGTCTGGACGACCGTGGCGGCGCCGTCGTTCCGCACGGCACCCACCTGGAGCAAGGCTCGGAGCGGATCGAACCTACCGTCGGGCGCGGGGCGCGTCAGCCGTGTGAACGGGAGCGTCGGATCGAAGTACGTGACCCACGCGGCGAGCACGCGGTCGCCGATCGCATCGGCGGCCACGTCGGAGAGCGGCGGCGGCGCGGCGATCGTGTCGAGCGACTCGAGCCGCGGGGCCGGCTCCAAGGGCACCTGTCGCGCTGGCGCGCGCCAGTGCCGGCCGAGGGAGCGCAGCGTCACCGAGAAGACACGAGCGGGCGCAGAGCCCTCCGCGGCCAGAACGCCGCACTCGTCGGCGCAGTGCAGGCCCCACGCCATCGCGGCGGCTTCGCCTTCCAGGGCGTCGAGACGAAGCGGCTCGGCCTCGATCGGAGCCAGGTGGCGATCGAATCGCACGAACGTCGGCACGCCGTCCGCGCCCTCGCACGGCTGGCTCACGGCGCACGGCGGCGCCAGCGTGAGCGCCGCGAGGCCGTCACGCGTCGCGACGAGCTCGGGCACCGTCCCGTCGGAAGCGACGATGCCGATCACGGCTCGCTCCGCCCCGAGCGCCCCCTCTGCCGACAGCGGTGCGACGAGGATCTCGCGCGCGGAGCTGGGGCGGTCGAGCAGGTTCTCCCAGGCGAGGTACGCGGTGCCCGCTTTCGAGTGGGGGCGGACGACCGCGACCAGCGCCTGCTCACCTCGGCCGGGCGTCGCGGCTCGAGGTGCCCCCCTCGGCCGCCCGCCGGCGTCGAGCGCCGCGAGCATCACGCGGGAATCGATGCGATCGCGATCGGACCACGCCAGGACGTATCCGCCTCCCGCGCGCGCGAAGTCCAGGTCCAAGTCGGCCGTGACGGTCTCGCTCACGACGGTGGCCTTGGTCTCGGCGCGCCCTTGCGGCGAGACGGGAGTCACGACGAGTGGGCCCGGCGAGCCCGGCTCCGGCCCGGCGGTGACGGTGGCAACGATCGCTCCGTCGTCTCCGGGCGCGACCTGCCACGCCCGAGCGTTCTTCACGACGACGGCCGGCTCGGTCGCGCGGGCGCCGGCGGCATCGAGCGAGGCCGCCCACACGTCCGCGCGATCGGCGCGACGGACCGCCCACAGGACGAGGCTCCCGCCGCGCACCGCGAGCGCCTCGACCCACAGCACGTCCTGCTCGGGGCCGGCCACCACCGTGGGCGCTCCCAGCGGCTCTCCGCCCGCCCCGACCGAGCGGGCCTCGACGAGGAAGCCCGCTTCCGCAGGACGCGTGTAGGCGAGGAGGTGACCCGAACCCGTGGGCCGCACCACGACCAGCCCGAGCTGCGGCGGTGCGTCGCCCAGAGTCGCGACGGACTTCCCTCCCGTCACCAGCGCAGACCACGTCCGGTTCGCACCGCTCGCGGCGGCCCAGACGACCAGGCGCCCCCCGTCGCGATGACCGACGTAGGGCCCGTAGGTACCGGCTGGCACGCTGCCGAGCAGCGACGCCGGCAAGCCGACCTTCGCGGCGGCGCGCTCGCGCGGCGCCGGCTCCGCTCGCTCCGGAGCGCGCGCCCCCTCTGCGTCCACGGTGCGCGAGGAGCACGCGCAACACGCGAGGCCCACCACGAACGAAACCACGGCACGCACGGCGGCGGGAAGCTACGAAGGCGCGCCGCGCCACGCAACTCGGCCGGCTGCGCATCCGCTCAGGAGCCGCGGCCTATCGGTGGTCGCGGGCGTTACACCGTACGATTCGACCGTGACGCTCGCGCAACGCCTCCTGCTCGCCATCGCCGTGCTGACGGTGACGACGGCGACGATGCTCGCCTTCGGCGTGCGGGAGGCGTGGCGCAGGACCGAAGAGGAGCGCTTTCGTGAGAGTTTCCTCGAAACCAGGGAGCGACTCGCCGTGGAGGTGGAGCGCCAGACGCGAGAGCTTCCGGAGATCGTCGGACCGCTCTGCGCCGATCACCCGCTGGTGGACGCGACCCTGGTGGATCTCCGCGCCGGACGCCTCGGGCCCGGACAGCGGCTCTCTCTCGCCGAGCGGGTACCGATGCTCAAGCGCGGACTGCCACTCGACGAGCTGGTGCTGGTGACCGGGGAGGGTGAGGTGCTCGGGGCTGGCGACAAGGCCCTCGTGGGCACGACCGATCGAGCCCTCGCCGCACGCATCACCGGTCGGACGAGTGGCCGCGCGCCGGGCGCCGGCGTTCGCACGACAGCACCGCTGGCGATTCAAGCCCACTGTGCTCGAACCGAAGGACGCGTGACCGTGGGGTTCTACGCCGCGCGCCACGTCGAACCGCTCCTTCGGGAAGTGGCCCAGAGCCACGGCGTCAGCCTGTCGCTGGGCGCCGCCGGGCACCCCGAAGACTCCCTGACGGACTCCTTCGAGCTCGCGGGCCTGCAGGTCCGCGCCGAGCGCTCCCGCGTCCCCCTGCACGCGGCCATCCGCCGACTCGACTTCACGATCCTGCTCATCGGGCTGGGCGTTCTCGCCGTCGCGATGGCGCTCGCGGGGCTGCTCTCTCGCGGGCTGGCGCGTCCCATCGTGGCGCTCAGCGAGCAGGCACGCGAGGTGGTCACGGGCGATCCGAAGCCGGTGCGCGGCTCGGGGGGCAAGGAGCTGGAGCTCTTCGCCGCTTCGTTCAATCAGGCCATCGCGGACTTGACGGCGATGCGCAGGCGCCTCGCGGCCACGGAGCGCATCGCGGCTCGCCGTGAGATAGCCCGCCGCGTGGCCCACGAGATCAAGAACCCGCTGGCGCCCATTCGCGCCTCCGTCGAGACGCTGCGACGTCTTCGCGCCCGCAGTGATCCGGCGTTCGACGAGTACTTCGACGAAGCGACGAGGACCGTGCTCGACGAGGTGACCCGCATCAACACCATCGTCTCGGAGTTCACCCGATTCGCGCGTCTCCCGCCACCGAATCCGGAGCCGATGGCGCTCGCCGAGGCGGTGCAGCACGTCGTCTCCCTGCACGGGCGCGGAGACGTGCGCATCGACCTCGACGCGCAGCCGTGCCCCACCGTGCGCGCGGACCGGGACCAGATCATCCAGGTCCTGACGAACCTGGTGCAGAACGCCATCGACGCGGCGGCGACGTCGCGAGAGCCGCGGGTGGGCCTCACGCTGGCCCCGCGGGGCAAGGACCACGTGCAGATCGTCGTGCGCGACAACGGACCCGGTGTGGCGCCGGAAATGCGCGACCGGCTCTTCGAGCCGTACGCGACGACGAAGGCGACGGGAACGGGCCTCGGCCTCGCCATCGTCGAGCGCATCGTCTTCGAGCACGGCGGCGAGATCACGCACGGAGAGGCCCCCGGCGGCGGCGCCGTCTTCACCGTGACGCTGCCGGTCGGGGGCCCCGCGCTGCTGCCCGAAGCCCCGGCGTCGGAACCCTGAGCCCTGGCGCGCGGGCCGGCGGGGAAGGTTTCGTGGGCTCCCGGCGGATGACGATCCGTGAAGCCCTCCATCGTGCTCTCCATGGTCTCGCTGGGAAGTTCTCTCGGAGGGTGCACGCTCCACGTCTACGACCACCACACCGCGACGAACGGTCGCCTCCACGCGGCGAGCTACCCACCGCACTACGCGCCGTCGCCGGCTCCAGCGACCAGCCCGGAGCCGACGCCCCCCGCCCGCGCTGCCCACTCCGCCCCGAGCGCGCCGATCCCCGTGCCCGGTCGGGTCGGCGCCGAGCCACAGGAGCCGGTGCCCCGGACCGCGTCGCCGCCGCGCCCGACGCAGTCGAGTCCACCGCGTCTGTCCACGGCTTCCCGGCGACCCTCGAAGCCGGTGGCAGCGGGCAGCCCGCGCAGCGCATCACCGGGAACGGCGGTCGCCGCGCCGCCGGGAGCCGATGCCCCGCCGCCGAAGACCGGACGGCCCATGGTGGTCGCGGCACCGGTCCTCCCCGCCGCGAAGAGCGACGAACGTCCCCGCGACCCGCTGATGCCCATCCTCACTCCGACCGCTGACACTCGGCTGCCGGAGGGCGAGAAGAAGCCGCATCGCGGCAAGGTCGCCCACAGGAAATAGCGACGCGCCGGCGAGCCGCCCTCGGCCGGCGAGAGCAGCGCGGCGCCCGAATCGCGGCAGCCGAGCGCCGTGAATTCGGGGGCTTGTTCGCGGGGACGCCGACGGAATACCCTCGGGACGCCGAGGAGGGCGTCCCTTCGCGCTCGCGGCAGGCCCGTCGCGGCCGGTGAGAACGCCAGGACGAACCGTTGACCCAGCTCTCATCGCGCCAGCAGCTCGCCATCCTGGGGCTCGTCGTGATCGCCGCGGCGCTCGCGATGGCGAACCCCGACTACCGCATTCCCGCCGGGGTGCTGCTCATCGTCGGCCTCGTGGCGCTCGTCTGGTCGGGCCAGAGTTCCGATTCCGCCAGCGCAGGTCTCCTCGGCGAGGCCGTCAAGAAGGCGGTCCGCGGCGATCGTCCCGCGGCGCCCCCCGGCGCGACGCCGGACGTCGCGCGAGTCTTCGACGAGCTGGGACTGGTCGCGGACCAGGTGTCCGAGATGCGCGAGCGGGACGACGAGCGACGGGAGGCGGTGGACAGCGCCGGTCGCGAGCTGGCGGATTCGCTTCGCTCCTTGACCGAAGGCGTGGCGATCCAGCTCGAGGCGAGCGAGCAAGCGGCGCGCATCGTCAAGGAGATGGCGTCGTCGCTGCACGACATCGGCCAGCACGTCGAGGTCCTCGCCGCCAGCGCCGAGGAGTCGAGCTCGAGCATCCTCGAGATGACGGCCACCAACGACGAGGTCGCCGACAACATCGGCGAGCTCGCCTCGAGTGTCCGGGAAATGGTCGCCTCCATCGAGGAGATGGCTTTCTCGATCAAGGAAGTGGCGAAGAACGTCGATGCGCTCTCGCTGACGGCGGAAGAGACCAGCTCGAGCATGAACGAGATGGACGTGTCCATCGATCAGGTGCAGTCCAACGCCAACGAGACGGCGCGTCTGTCGGAGGAGGTCGCGCAGGACGCGGAGCGCGGCGCCGAGTCCATCCTGAAGACCATCGGCGAGATCTACCGGATCAAGGAGTCCAGCCAGGAAGCCGTGGCGGTGATCTCCAACCTGGGCAGCCGCATCGACGCCATCGGTCAGATCCTGAACGTCATCGACGAAGTCGCCGAGCAGACGAATCTCTTGGCGCTCAACGCCGCCATCATCGCCGCGCAGGCCGGGGAACACGGGAAGGGCTTCGCCGTGGTCGCCGACGAGATCAAGGATCTTGCGGAGCGTGCCGGCGCCAGCACGAAGGAGATCGCGGATCTCATCAAGACGATTCAGGCCGAGAGCCGCAACGCCATCCAGGCCGTGGAGCGCGGCGCCCAGAACGTCGATCGCGGCGTCGAGGTCTCCAACGAGGCAGAGCGTGCGCTGAAGAAGATTCTGGAGAGTTCCCAGAAGAGCACCAACATGGTGCGCGCCATCGCCCGTGCGACCGTCGAGCAGGCCAAGGGTTCGAAGCAGGTGACCGACGCCATCGGCCGGATCGCCGAGACCGTGCAGCAGATTGCCGCGGCCACGGCGCAGCAAGCGCGCGGCTCGGAGCTCATCATGAAGAGCGGCGAGAAGATGCGCGCCATCAGCCAGCAGGTGGAGCGGTCGAGCCAGGAGCAGGCCCGCGGCGGCCGCCAGATCACCCAGACGATCGAGAACATCAGCAACATGGTCAATCAGCTCAACGCGTCCCAGCGCCAGCAGACCCGCGGTTCCGAGCAGGCGCTCGCCGCCGCGGGCCGCATCGAGGACTGCGCCCGCGACCAGGACGGCGCCCTGCAGCACCTCATCACGAGCAGCGAGAAGCTCCGCAAGGCCTCCGACTAGCCGGGTGGAGCGTCACTGCTACGCTCGGCCCGTGAGTTCGGCGACGACCGCACGACGCATCCGCTGCAGACTCGCCACGGGCTTTCTCGCCGTGGTGGCGGCGTCACTGCCGGCCCACGCGGCAGGTCCGCTGTTGCACGAGTTCATCGAGCCCGACGCCGCGGAGGATCTGGCGCTCGAGACCACGACCTCCGACGGAACGATGCCGGCGGCCATGACGACGGAGAGCGGCATCGTCCAGGCGCCCCGGGAGGAGCGCGCGCCAGCCCCCAGCGAGCGTGCCTACGGTGGCTCGAGCCCGTCCAGCCTCGACGCCACCTACCAGATCGATTCGGACACGCGGCAGCCCGACGTCGTGCACTACGACGATCCGTTCAGTCCGGCGATCACGCCTTTCAAGCGCCTGTACGCGTACGACGCGGTGAGCCCGACGTTCGAGCTGGTGGTCCACCGAAAGGCCCTCACGCCGCTCCCGGTGGGCGGGGACGTGAAGCCGGGTGACGACGCGTTCTACGCGGACATGTTCGTGGACGTCGAGAAGGGCGTCCCGTCACGCATCCCGACGGTGGGCCCAGGCACTCGCGTGCTCTCCGCGCACATCGAGCCGCCTTCGACGTTTCGCGTGCTCGTCGATGGCGCGGAGAACTGGTTCCTCGAGGCGGATCAGCGGGCCCGGGTCCGCCTCGTCATGCGCCTGGCCGTGAATCGCCGCGCCTTCGGCAGCGAGTTCGGCACGACGAGCTGGTCGGCTCTCGGAGCGCGCGCGACCTCGCTCCCCGCCGACATCCAGCCGGAAGCCGCCGCCGTCGCCGCGCAGATCGGCGTCTCGACGGACATGACCCCGGGGGACGTCGTTCGCAGACTGGTCGGCTACTTCCGGGCGTTTCAGCCGAGCGACGCGCGCCCCACGTCGCGCGGGCCGCAGCTGTATCGGGACCTCGCCTCGTCGCAGAAGGGCGTGTGCCGCCACCGCAGCTACGCCTTCGTGATCACCGCCCTTCACCTCGGGCTCCCCGCGCGGATGGTGCGCAACGAGGCGCACGCCTGGGTCGAGGTCTGGGACTCCGAGATCTGGCACCGGATCGACCTGGGTGGCGCGGCGGGCCGCCTCGAAGCGCCACCCGACGACGGCCGACCGTTCCACGTGACGCCGACCGATCCCTACGCCTGGCCCGAGGGCAGCGAGTCGGGTCTCGGACTGGCCGAGGGCGCTCGGCCGCCCGGAGGCTCCGGCAACGGAACCGGCCCTCCCAGGGGCGCGGCGGATGACGGCGGTGCACCCACCGGAGCACCGTCGGGCGAGCCGCTCGGACCGCCGCTCGACGCGGACGCGGGAGTCGGCAACCCAGAGCGCCCACCCGCTTCACTCACGCTGGAGCTGCGGACCACGTCGAGCGTGTTCCGCGGCAACCCCGTGACGCTGCACGGCCGAGTGGAGGCCGATGGCGCGCCCTGCGCTCACGCCCGCGTCGACGTCGCGCTCTCCCTCCCGAACCGACGCGCGCGCCCCATCGGCTCGCTCTCCGCGGACGCGAAGGGCGTCTACTCCGGCCAGGTCGTGATCCCACTCGATGCCGACGTCGGCGAGTACGACATCGTCGTCTCCACCCCGGGCGACGCGCGCTGCGGGCCGGGAACTGCGCAGTGACGCGCCCGCGCTGGTCACCACCGCTGGAAGGCGCTACGTAGACGCCCGTCCCCGTGAGCGACGTCCTGGTTCCGTTCCTGTACGAGCTGCGAAAGCGGCGCCTCAAGATCGGCACGCAGGAGGTCGTCCAGCTCGCTCGCGCGCTCGACCTCGGTCTTCACCAGAGCTCTCTCGACGGCTTCTACTACGTGGCTCGGGCACTGATGGTGCACCGCGAGTCCGATCTCGACCCCTTCGACGAGGCTTTTCTCGCGCACTTCAAGGGCATCGTGAAGGAGGGCAAGGCCTCCCTCGCGGAGCTCCTCGCCGACGTGGACCTCGAGGAGTGGCTGAAGAACCCGAAGGTCCTCGAGAACCTGACCGAGGCCCAGAAGGCCATGCTCGAGAGCCTCTCGGAAGAGGAGCTGCGCGAGCTGTTCGAGCAGCGCCTGAGAGAACAGAAGGGACGTCACGAGGGCGGCAACCGGTGGATCGGTACCGGCGGGACGAGTCCCTTCGGCACGGGTGGGCAGCACCCGAGCGGCATGAGCGTGAAGGGGAGCGGCAGCCGCGGCGGAAAGGGCTCGAACGCCCTGGGCATGGCGGATGCTCGCAGGTATCGCCCGTATCGCAGTGACCTGGTGCTCGACGTGCGACAGATAGAGGTCGCGCTGCGAAAGCTCCGCCAGTTCATCCGGGAGGGCGCCGAGGACGAACTGGACATCGACGCGACCATCGACGCGACCGCGAAGAACGCCGGCGAGCTCGAGATCGTGCTGCGGCCACCTCGAAAGACGAACGTCCGCGTGCTGCTGCTCATGGATGTGGGCGGATCGATGGACCCGTTCGCGCAGACGTGCTCGCAGCTCTTCTCGGCGGCGAAGCGTGCCTCGAACTTCCGCGAGCTCAAGACGTACTTCTTCCACAACACCGTCTACGGCCGCGTGTTCTCCAGCGACACGCTCATGGAGCCGCTGCTGGTGACGGATCTGCTCGACCAGGTGACGGATCGCTGGAAGCTGGTCGTGGTGGGGGACGCGGCGATGGCGCCGGGCGAGCTGCTGGGAACGGGCCCGTGGGGCATCCCGCGGAGCGCGGACGGCAGCACGTTGACGGGCCTCGACTGGCTCTCGCTCCTCTCGACGAAGTTCCAGCGGACAGCCTGGCTCAACCCCGATCCCCCTCAGTACTGGGCGGGCGGCACGTGCCGCGTCATCAAGGAAGTGTTCCCGATGTTCCACCTCACCCTCGAAGGGCTGTCGGAGGCGGTGACCCACCTGTCGAAGGGGGCCGTGCGGCGCTGATCGCGAGGGGGCCGGATCAGGCTGTGTCGTCGCCACCCGAACCGTCGTGGGACCCCGCAACGGGAGGGGCAGACCCGGTGAGCGGCGAGGGCAGGTCGAGCGAGTCCACGACGACGGGCGTCGTCGCGACCGGCGGCGCCTCTGCGACCAAGACCGCCTCCGCGCCACTCGAGAGCTCCGTCGCGCCGGCGAGAGCCGTGGGAGCTTCGGGTGCGGGCGCGCGCCGGCGAACCATGGGGAACCCCACGGCGAAGACGAGGATGGTGGTGAACACGCAGGCGAACACCGCGACGGGCAGTCCCTCGGTGCCCGGAACGCCGCGGGCGACGGGCAGCGTCGCGAGAACACCGGCGGCCATCCCTCGCGGCATCGCGACCGCAACCAGCCGCTTCTGGGGCTCGCTCAGGGAGCTCCCGAGCGTGGCGAGCCGGACGCCCGGCAGTCGAGCGGCGAAGAGCACACCGCCGAACACCACGCCGAGGACGATCAGCGACCACGGGGGCCCGAGCATGGCGCCGATGAACACGAAGAAGAACGACTTGATGATGAAGGCCATCTGGCGATGGAAGCCGCGCACGGAAGTGTCCAGCTCCACCTCCTCGACGAGACCGATCTTCTTCGACAGGGGGCGGGCGTTGCCGAGGATCACGGCGATGGTGAGGATCCCGAAAGCGGCGCTACCCCCCATGCGATCGATCACCACGTACAGCACGAGGAGCGCCGAGAGCGTGATCGGGTACGCATGCTCGTCGTCCTTCAGGAAGCGCAGGAACAGGATCCAGCAGAAGCCGGCGACCCCGCCGACCACCAGTCCGATGCCGAACGACCTGAGCAGCGTGGAGAGCGGACCAGGCCCCGCGCCGTCTGCGCCGCGAAGCATCACGTCGATGAGCGCCGTCGTGCCCACGACGCACAGGGCGTCGGTCAATGCCGACTCCAGGTTGATCAGGTTCGCCACGTCCGGCTCGACCTTGGACTGCGCCATCGCCGGCATGATGATGATCGAGCTCGAACCGCCCAGGATCGCGCCCAGCATGAGGCCGTGCGTCCAGGTCCAGGAACCGGGGAGCCACCCCACGAGCGCGGCGAGCATGCTCGTGAGGCACACGGCGATCGTGGAGAAGGAGAACGTCGCGAGGGCGAGCAGACCGGAGCGAGGTGCCGCGCGGGAGAGCTCCGAGAGGCGCAGGGCCGTGCCGCCCTCGAAGAGCACGACGACGAGCGTGATCGCCGCGAAGTAGGGGGCGATGGCCGCCAGCCGCTCGGTGGTCACCACTCCGGTGACCGGGCCGAGGACGATGCCGGCCAGGATGAGCCAGATGACGTCGGGGATGTTCGTCCGCTGGAAGATCACCTCGCCGGCGGCACCGATGACGAAGATCCCGGCGACCGAGAGCAGGAAGAGCGCGACGGAATCCATGACCGCTTCGGCGACTCACCGACGCCTGGAGCGCCGGCCGACGCCCGCGCACATCAGATCTTCCATTCGCTGTCGGCGCCGCACTCCAGCATCTTCTTGCCCATGTAGGGATTGGCGAGCCTCGCCGTCCGCTGAATCCACTTCTGGTAACCCTCGGCCATGGGGCACTCGTAGATGTAGAGGCCCTTCTGCAGGCTGGGGTCCGCGACGAGCAGCGCGACGAACTGTCGAGACACGTCGCCGAAGGCCACCCTCGCCTTCTCGACGTCCTTGGACTTCTTCTCGAGCGCCGAGGCGGCGAGCGACAGCTCCTCCAGGTGTGATCGCGTCTTCGGCGGTGCCTTCGCCGCGGCGCCCTTGGCCGACGCCGCGAGCTGGCTGGCGATCCTGGCGAGACCTTCCGTGCGGTCGTCGGCGAGCGAGGCCCTGGCGGCTTCGTATCCGTCGAGCACGCCCTGCGACGTGGGCTGCCCGGCCGCGCCCGCCGACGCAGCGACGGCGGGCTCCGCCTTGGCCTCCGGCGTCTTGGCGCGATCGCAGGCCAGGGCCGTGAACAGTGACAGTACGAATGGGACGAGGCGATTCATGAGGTCGATCCTCCTGTTGGGATAGCCGAAAGGGAGCGGCGCTTCCAGAGCGCGAAGATTGCGGGGTACACGGTGAGCTCGAGCAGGAAGGAAGTCACCAGCCCACCGACCATGGGCGCCGCGATGCGCTTCATGACGTCGGCCCCGGTGCCGGTGCTCCAGAGGATGGGCACGAGCCCGACCATGGTCGTCACCACCGTCATGAGCTTGGGTCGAATTCGACGCGCGGCGCCTTCCACGATGGCCTCCTCCAGGTCCGCTGCGCTCCGGAGGTTTCCCCCGTGTTCGCGCTTCGCGTGGGCCAGCTTCAGGTAGAGGAGCATCACGACGCCGGTCTCCGCGTCCAGCCCCGCGAGCGCGATGATGCCGACCCAGACCGCCACGCTGACGTGGTAGCCGAGCACGTGGAGCAGCCAGACGGCACCAACCAGCGAGAACGGGACGGCGAGCAGCACGATGAACGTCTCCACGAGAGAGCGCGTGTTGAGATAGAGCAGGAGCAGGATCAGCCCGAGCGTCAACGGGACCACCACGCCCAGCTTCTCCTTCGCCCGCTCGAGGTGGCGATACTGGCCGGCCCACTCGAGGCGCTGGCCTTCGGCGAGCTGCACCCGCTCCGCCACGGCGCGCCGGGCGTCCTTCACGTACTCGGCAATGGGGCGATTTACGACGTCCACGAACACGAAGCCCACGAGCTTGCCGCCCTCGCTCCGCACCATGGGCGGTCCGGTCTCGAACCGAAGCTCGGCGACCTGCTCGAGAGGGATCTGCGCGCCCCCCGGCGTGGCGACGAGCACGGCGCGCAGCGACTCCGGCGTGTCCCGGAACTCGCGCGCGTAGCGCACGTTGATGGGGAATCGCCGTCGGCCTTCCACCGCCTCTGACACGTTCATTCCGCCGATGGCGGTCATGACGACGTCGTTCACGTCGGCGACGTGCAGTCCGTGACGGGCCGCCTCGGCGCGGTTCACCCGGACGTCGGCGTACAGGCCGCCCAGGGAGCGATCGGCGAAGACGCTGCGGGTGCCGGGTACGTCGCCGAGGGCTCGCTCGATGGCGAGGCCCGTCTTCTCGATGGCGGCGAGGTCGTCCCCGTACACCTTGATGCCGAGCGGACTGCGAATGCCCGTCGAGAGCATCTCGATCCGCGTCTGGATCGGCATCCACCAGGCGTTGGGCATGCCCGGAATGCGCACCTTCTCGTCGAGCTCGCGTACGAGGTCGTCCCACTCGAGCCCCGGGCGCCACTGATCCTTCGGTCGCAGCACGATGACCGTCTCGAACATGGAGAGCGGCGCGGGGTCCGTCGGAGTCTCCGCGCGCCCCGCCTTGCCGAACACGCTCTCCACCTCCGGAACCTTCGCGATCTCCCGATCGGTGATCTGCAGCACCCGCGTCGCCTCGGCGACGGACATGCCGGGCGGCGCGGTCGGCATGTAGAGCAGCGCGCCCTCCTCCAGGGGGGGCATGAACTCGGTTCCCAGCCGGAGGAACACGGGCACCGTCGTCGCGACCACGGCGATGGCCACGACCACCACCGCGCGGGCGCGTCGGACGACGAACCGCACGACGTGCTCGTACGCGGCGACGAGCCACCGCCCCACCGCGTGGTCCTCCTCGCGGCGAATCTTGCCTCGCACCAGGAGCGCCGCGAGCGCGGGTGTGAGCGTCACCGCGAGCACTGCACCGAACCCCATCGAATAGGTCTTGGTGAACGCCAGCGGCTTGAAGAGTCGCCCTTCGGCCGCTTCCAGCGTGAACACGGGGATGAACGAGACGGTGATCACCAGGAGCGAGAAGAAGATGCTGGGCCCGACCTCCTGCATCGCCCGGACCACCACGTCCGTCCGATCGGAGGTGCGACCCGTCTCGTCCCACTCCGCCAGTCGCCGGTGCACGTTCTCGACGATGATGATGGAGGCGTCCACCATCGCCCCTATGGCCACCGCAATGCCCCCGAGGGACATGATGTTGATGGTGAGCCCCTGGTAGTACATGGGAATGAACGCCAGGAGCACCGCCACCGGGAGCGTGATGACCGCCACGAGGGCACTCCGCGCGTGCAACAGGAAGAAGAAGATGACGAGGCTGACGACGACCATCTCTTCGATCAGCGTCTTGCGAAGCGTGTCGATGGACCGCTCGATGAGCCCGGAACGGTCGTACGTGAGCTTCACCTCGACGCCGTCCGGCAGGGACGGCTCGAGCTCCGCGAGGCGTTGCTTCACCGCCTCGATCACGGTCAGCGCGTTCTCTCCCTGTCGCATCACCACGATGCCGCCGACGGCTTCGCCCTTGCCGTCCAGCTCCGCGACGCCACGCCGCTGATCGGGACCGAATGCCACGGCCCCGACGTCCCGGACGTAGATGGGCGCTCCGCCTTCTCGAGCGCGCACGACCGCGGACTCGAGATCGGAGAGGCTTCGCACGTATCCGCGGCCGCGGATCATCTGCTCGTGCCCGGCAATCTCGATGACGCGTCCGCCGACCTCGTCGTTCGCGCGGCGAACGGCGCGGATGACCTCGTCCGTCGTGACGCCGAGCGCTCGCAGTCGCGTGGGGTCGAGCGTCACCTGGTACTGCTTGACGAAGCCTCCGACCGGGGCGACCTCGGCGACCCCCGGCACGCTCTCGAGCGCGAAGCGCAGCGTGAAGTCCTGCAGCGTGCGAAGGTCGGCCAGGTCGTTTCGGCCGGACTCGTCCACCAGCGCGTACTGCAGCACCCAGCCGACGCCCGACGCGTCGGGGCCGAGCCGCGGCTGCGCACCCTCCGGCAGCTTCGGCGCGGCGGTGTTCAGGTACTCGAGGACCCGCGAGCGAGCCCAGTACGGATCCGTGTCGTCGTCGAAGATGACGTAGATGAAGCTCATCCCGAACATCGACTGGCCCCGAACCGATCGCACACCCGGCGCAGCGAGGAGCGTCGACGAGATCGGGTACGTCACCTGGTCCTCGACCAGGTCCGGGCTCTGGCCGGGCCACTCGGTGAAGACGATCACCTGGACGTCGGAGAGGTCCGGGATGGCGTCGAGCGGTCCGTTGCGGAGACCGAAGACGCCCCAGACCGCCAGCCCGAAGACGGCGAGCAGCGTGGCGACCTTGTGCCTCACGCTGGCGGCGATGACGCGCGCCACCAGGCCGGGGGACTCGGTCACCACGTGGCCTCCGCCGCCTTCAGGCGGCTCTCCGCCGCGACCAGGAAGTTTCCGCTCGTGACGACCCGGTCACCGGCCGCGAGCCCGCTCGTGATCTCGTAGTCGTCACCGGAGCGCGCGCCGACCTCCACTTCCTTCGGGCGGAGCCTGCCTTCGCCTTCGTCCACGAAGACGATGCGGCGCGGTCCCGCGTAGACGACGGCGGAGCTCGGAACCTGGAGAACCTCCCGCGGGCCGAGGTCGATCTCGACGTTCGCGAACATGTCGGGCTTGAGCTCGAACGAGGGATTCGCGATCTCGATGCGAGCCCGACCGGTCCGGCTGGAGCCGTCGAGGTACGGGTACACGAAGGCGACGGTTCCCTCGAAGCGACGCC
Source organism: uncultured Polyangiaceae bacterium (assembly GCA_964487605.1). Classification (GTDB taxonomy): domain Bacteria; phylum Myxococcota_A; class Polyangia; order Polyangiales; family Polyangiaceae; genus JAJDAH01. The sequence goes on along the minus strand of CAZARU010000005.1, from coordinate 27,388 downwards.
CGGGGACGTAGGGCAGGCCGACGGACGCCTTCTGGCCCACGGCGACGCGGGCCATGTCCGACTCGTAGACGTCGGCCTCCACCCACACGCGCTCCAGATCGACCAGGCGCATGAGCCGCGTGCCGGCTTCGAAGGCCCCGCCCTCGACGACGTCCTTCTCCACCACGAAGCCACTGATGGGTGACGTGACGGCCGTGGCCCGGTCGGGGACGCCGGCGCGGAGGACCTCGTCGATGCGGCGCGAAGAGACGTCCCAGAGCCGCAGCCGCGCGCGGGCGGACTCGACCATCGCGTCGGTGCCCCCCACTCCCTCTTCCACCGGTCCGCGACGCGTCCTCGCCGCCGCCAGGAGATCGAGCTGGGCACCGTACACCTCCGGGCTGTAGACGGTCATCAGGGTCTGACCCCGCCGCACTCGCTGTCCGGTCGCGTTCACGGCCAGGCGCTCGACCCATCCGCGGACCTTCAGGGTCACGTCGTGAATCCGCGACTCGTCGTACACGACGCGCCCGAGGGTTCGGATCCTCGCGTCCACGGTGCGTCGCTCCACGGCGCCCACCTTCACTCCGATGAGCTGCCGTCGCTCGGCGTCGATGCGGACCGTACCGCTCGCGATCTCGCCCTTCGTCACGCCGACGAGGTCCATGCCGCAGATGGGGCACGCGCCGGCGGTCGCCTGCCTCACCGACGGGTGCATGGGGCAGGTGAAGTAGGCGATGGTCTCGTCGTGAGGCTCGGCCGCCGCGTGGTCGCTCGGCGCCGGTTCGACCCACGGCGTCGAGGAGCCGCAGCGGAGCATCTTCTGACCCATGTACGGGTTGGCCAGCTCGTCCGAGGTCTGCAGCCATCGACCTGGCCCCTCGGTCATCGGGCACGTGAAGACGTGCCGTCCGTGCGCGAGCCGGGAGTCCGCCGCCGCGAGGCGAATCATCGAGCGGCTGAGGGACTCGAAGGCGCGCCGAGCCCCGACGACGTCCCGCGCCGTCGCGAGGTCGGCGGCCGATCGCTCGCCACGCTCGAGCTCGGCCGACGGCGCGCCGGTCGCGCCCGCACGTGCGCCCGCCAGGGCCTTGGCGATGCGCTCTGCGGGCGGACCGACCCCCTCGACGGAATCGGCGACGAGCAGGCCGTGGACGTCGTCGTAGCCCTCCAGCACCGTCCGGAGCGCGGCGAGCACCTCGTCCGGGAACCGAGTGACGGGGAGCGGCGGCTCGTCCGTAGCATGGCCGCCCAGGCGAGGAACGTGAGCGGAACTCGCGCTCGAAGCGGCAGGGCGGCCGGCGTCGGCGCGCGACGTTTCGGTGAGGTTCGCCCACCACGCAGTGAGCGGCGCGAACGAGGCGGCGGCGGCGAGCACGCCCGCCAGACCCGCGGCGCCGAGCGCGCGGCGCGCGAACCGTCGAGCTCGGGGGGTCATCGGGGTCGTCCGTTCTCGAGTGCCGTCACCCGGCCGACGGCGCGATCGAGGTGGGCGCGTCGGCGGTAGATCTCGGCCAGCGCAGCGTCGCGGGCGAGCTCTGCGGCGAGCACCGCTCGCTCGAGGGTCAGCAAGGTCGTGAGGTCGGTCGCGTCGGTGACGAGAGCGCTCTTGGCGACCGCGAGTCGATCGCGCTCTGCGGGCAAGAGGCGCCGTTCGACCAGGTCGAGCTGCTCGGCCGCCTCGACGACCGCGATGCGCGCCTCCTCCACCTCGCGCTGGATGGCCACGGCGAGGCGCGCCTGCTCCGCGGACGCCTCGACGGACCGCGCCGCGGCTCCCCGCTTGGCTCCGGCGCGCGAGGCGCGTGCGAGCGGCAGCTCCGTCGAGAAGCCCAGCATGAACTGGTGCTCCACCATGGGCCACATCGAGCTGTAGGCGCCCATGACCGTGACGTCGGGAAAGTCGTCACGCTCCGTCACCCGCTGCTCCGAGGCCGCCGCGGCGACGCGCGCGCGGGCGCTCGACAGCTCCGGCCGCCGGTCCAGCGCTTCGCGCCGCAGTGCGACGCTCGATGGGCTCGAACCCGACGGTCGTGGCAGCTCGGCCGGCGGGGGATCGAGCCGCGCGTCGGGCGGACGATGCAGCAGCGCGTTGATCCTCGCCCGGACCGTGTCGCGCTGCGCGCGGACCGCCACGGCTTCGCGCTCGAGCTCGATCGCGCCGAGCTCGGGGTCGAGCATCGCCAGCAGTGACCCGCGCTCGACCGTGTAGTGCCCTCTCGCGGCGGCAAAGGCGTGTTCGACCAGCGCACGCTGCGCGGCATTCACCTCGAGGGCGCGCCACGCGACGAACCAGTCGTCGTAGAGTCTCGAGGCCTCGAAGGCGAGATCGAGGCGCGTCGCCTCCAGGTCGTGGCGCGCGGCGCGTGCCTCGTGCCTCGCCACGTCGCCACGACTCGCGAGCTTGCCGGGCCACGGGATGCGCTGCGCGATCTCCAGGGTCTGCCCGAAGTGCGCGCGCGACGAGCCGATGCTGAGCGGGGCGAAGCTCCACGAGAGCATCGGGTCCGCCAGGGAAGCTCGCTGGACCGGCTCGGCGCGCGCGGCCTCGAGGGTCGCGCGCGCCACGGCGACTTCGGGGTTCTTCGCCAGCACCTCGCGCACCAGGCCGGCGCGGTCGAGGGCCCGGGGCGCACGAACCGGCGGCACGGGCACCAGGGCGCGCGACTCGGCGCCTTGCCGTGCGGGGTGCTCGCCTCCGTCCGCGCTCGCTGGAGGAGCCACCGCGGTGGGGTCGGGAGCTCGAGGCGCGGCGGGCGCCGCGCTGGCAGCGCACGCCGTCACCGAGAGGGTGACGAGCGCATGCTCGATGAATCGTCGAGAGTGGCGGAAGATCATGCTCGGCTCCTGGCAGGCTGCGGGGCCGAGCGCGTGCACTGCGCCAGCGTCGACCCGTCGATGAGCCGGCGCACCGGTGCGCCGACCCGCGGTTCACGCGGAACCGACGCGACTCAGCGCAGGAGCGAGCAGTTTTCGAGGTAGAGCGGTGCGGACGGGGCCGGGGGGCCACGCGCGCGCGGTAGCTCGGCGAGGGCGGTGACGGCGGGCGGCGTCAGCCGCGCGGGAATGGGGAGCACCGCCGAGAGGCCTGCCGCGGCGACGACGTGGCCGTCGGGCGCGACCGTGGCGTCGGTCCGGGTCACCTCGGCGGGGAGCGCCTCGCAGCACCCCGGGCGCTCGAGCTTCGCGGGGGTTTCTCGCTGCTTTTCACCCTCGGCCGCGTGCCGGGCCGCGGCCTTGCAGCAGCAGGCGGTGGCGACGCGCCCGGTCATCCCGCACGCATAGAGGACGCGCGCGAACGCTGCTCCGGGGAGGAGCGTCGTCACCACCAGGGCGACGAGCAGCGCGCGCAGAGAGCGGGTCACGATGGCGAAGCGTAGGACGCGTCTCCGTCACGCGCAACCCGCGGTCGGTTCGCCGAAGCCGGACGCGCGCGCGAGCACCGCGAAGGAGAGGCCCTAGCCTTCGGCGGGACCGAGGAGCTCGGAGGCTGCGGCTTCCGCCGCGAGCAGCAGCGGCTCGGGCGAACCGCCCCCTATCTCGCACCAGGCGCGAATCTGCGCGTACACGTCGGGATGATTCGCCAGGTGGAAGTGGTTCATCCGCGGAAACACCCTGCCGATCGTGAAGGGGAGGTGCTTCGCGCGGTGCTCGTCGTGTCCGGCGGCGCTCGGCAGGCGGACCAGCATGTCGCCCAGGATGCGGCCCGCGGGGTGATTCGCGTCGCGGGTGATGCAGCCGGCGACGAAGAAGTAGCCGGCGTGCCCGACGAACGGGATGTCGTGTCGATTGTCCTCGAGGAGCGTGTCCGGATCACGATCCTTCCACTCTTCCTCGATGGTGTACCCGAAGCGCAGATCCTTGATGCCGACGCTGCGCGCGTCCAGGATGGCCGCCGGAACGCGCGTTCCGGGCGTGTCGAAGACGCGCAGGAGCGACGTGAGCACGTTCGTGGCCTTCTCCAGCGGCGCGCCGAGGTGCGGGCTGCCGATGCAGAAGACGTTGCGCAGCTTCTGCGTCCAGCTCGCGCCCAGCCGGTCACCGTAGTGCGCGGCGCTGCGTACGACGAGGCCGCCCATGCTGTGACCCAGCAGCGTGATCTCCTCGACCGGCGTGGGCCAAGCGCCGACGATCTCCTCGACGAGGGTCGAGAGCCGCTGGCCGTTGTCGGAGACGTGGCGGCCGGTGTTGTAGCGGACGAAGAGCGGAGTGATGCCGAGATCGCGTCGGAGCTGCGAGCCCACGGTCACGGTGGGGTCGCCGTAGTACTCGTGCGCGAGGTAGGTCCACGACCACTCCGTGCAGGACAGGCCGTGGACGAACACCGCGATCTTCCCCGTGGCGTCGGGGTAGGCGTCGGCCAGCGCCTCGCGACTCGCCTCGAGCACCCGGCCTTCGTGCCGCAGGGCCATCCCGAGGTCGAGGTGATTACCCCGCTCGACGAGGTAGTCCCCGACGAAGCCGTTCAGCGCGCTCTCGGCGAAGTCCGCCGACCACGACGGCGTGCCCATGGCGTCGGAGCGCAGAGGCGTCGGCGGCAGATCGATCTCCGGGGCGCTCGCGTCGGCGAGCGGCTTGGCGCCGCGCGCTGCCTCGTAGCCGACGTCGGTGAGCTGACAGAGCCCGCGATTGACGGCGCGAATCGTCGCGTACACGCCGGTCGCGATCACGCTCTGCGTCGCGATCACCACCTCGGCCGGCGCCGCGAGCGGCTCGACGTGCCGCAGGTACCGCATGGGCTTCTGCGCGACCGACTGGTGCGTCCTCTCGACGAGCAGCGTGGTCTCCTCCACCGCATCGAAGAGCAGGTTCTTCAGACCCCAGAGGCGCTTCATCGGCCGCCAGTGTAGCCCGGGGGCCGGGGCGATGTGGCGCCCGGGCACGCGCCTTGCTTTGCTTCGACCCACCCTCGACCTGTGCCACGTGGCACAGCGTGCGTCGTGGGCAGACCCTCGTATCCTCCGGAGATCACACCCATGAGACCCCGCAGCCTGCTCCTGCTCGCCCCCCTGCTCGCCCTCGGCACGACGAGCCTGTCGCGATCCGCGGCGGCCTGCGGCGGGACCTTCTGCGACAGCGGGCCCACGGCCATGCCCGTGGACCAGACGGGCGAGAACGTGCTCTTCGCCATGGAGAACGGCCGCGTCGAGGCGCACGTGCAGATCCAGTACACGGGCGACCCCGAGCGCTTCGCGTGGATCGTGCCGATGCCCAAGGTGCCCTCCGTCGAGGTCGGCTCGGAGCTGCTCTTCGACCAGCTCCTGCTCTCCACCGTCCCGAGCTACGGGTTCACGTCCACGTTCGACCAGTGCGGTCAGCGGGCGCCCGGAGACTCGTCCTTCGGCGGCGGGGGCACCGGGGGTTCAGGCGGTGCCATCAGCGCGGACGCCGGCTCGGGACCGAGCGTGGTCGTCCGACAGACGGTGGGCGCCTTCGAGGTCGTCGTGCTGCAGGGTGGCACGGCCAGCCAGGTGAGCCAGTGGCTCTCCACCAACGGCTACCAGGACATCCCGTCGGCACCGGCGCTGCTGCAGCCGTACGTCGAGCAGAACTACGTCTTCGTCGCCCTGAAGCTCACCGGCGGCGCGGGCATCGGCGAGATCCACCCCGTCGTGTTCCGGTACGAAGGGAGCGAGCCGTGCGTGCCCATCAAGCTGACCGCAGTCGCCGCGGCCGAGGACATGGGCGTGCGGACGTTCTTCCTCGGCAAGGGGCGGGTGGTCCCGACCAACTACAAGCACGTGGTGCTCAACCCGCTCAAGCTCGACTGGCCGAGCTTCGTCGCGAACTACGGGGACGCCGTCTCGAACGCGGCCGACAGCCCCCTCGCCAACGGGCACGCCTTCATCACCGAGTACGCGGGACCGAGCAACGTCGTCGCCGCAGGCGGCGTCTTCAACCCGCAGTGGGACGCGTCGAAGTTCGTGGACATCCAGCCGGAGCTCGTCATCGACGAGCTGGAGATCCAGGGCATCGCGATGTGCGAGGCATGGTCGTGCCAGTTCATGCACCCGCTGGTCGGCGCGCTCCTCGACGAGTACTTGCCGCGTCCCGCGGGCGTGACGCCGGAGGAGTTCTACGACTGCCTCTCCTGCTACTCCGCGCAGATCGACCGCGCGGCGTGGAACGCCGCGGACTTCGCGAAGGACTACGACGACCGCATCGTGAAGCCCGGGCAGCACGCGGCCGATCTGCTCGCGCGGCACCCGTACCTCACGCGCATGTTCACGACGATATCTCCGGCGGAGATGACGGAGGACCCGATGTTCCACGAGCGAGCGGACCTCGGGCAGGTGGCGCTGCCCGGGCTCGCCACGCGGCGCGTGCTCTGCGACTCGGACGAGGTGTACACGCTGCCGGACGGGCGTGAGGTGGCGCTCGGGACGGCCGGGCAGTGGCCGGACTTCGCCGCGCTGCCCTGGATCGATCGCGTGGAGGAGTTTCCGCTCACCGGCGACCCCATCGTGCTGGCCGACCATCGCGAATCCATCGACGTCGCGCTCGCCGAGCACAACGCGACCCAGGGCTGGCCCGCCAGGGTGCCGAACGGCGCGGGGGGAACCACGGCGGCGCTCGACGACGGCTCGCGTGGCGACGCCTCGCCGGGCGGCGGCTGCGCGTGCTCCACCCCGGGAGGCTCGGGAGCCGCCGGAATGGGGCTCGCCTTCGCGGGGCTCGCCATCGCGATGGGCGCGGCACGACGCCGGCGGCGGCGCTAGTTCCGGACCGTCGCGACGGCCTCGACGGTCCGGCGCCGGCCGCCCTCGTGCGGCTCGTCGGTGGCGTCTATGCTCGCGGGCCCCACGAGCGAGGCCACCCATGGACTTCTCCATCCCCGAGCGCGTCGTCCCCATCCTCGAGACGATCCGGCGGTTCTTCGACGACCACGTCTACCCCATCGAGCCGGAGCTGCGGAGCAAGTCCTTCGTGCAGCTGGTACCGCTCCTGGACGAGAAGCGCGCGAAGGTACGCGAGCTGGGCCTGTGGGCGCCGCCGCTGCCGAAGCACGACGGCGGCGTGGGCCTGTCGCTGATGGAGTTCGCGTTCGTGAGCGAGGAGCTCGGGCGCTCGCCCCTCGGTCACTACCTGTTCAACTGCCAGGCGCCGGACATCGGCAACATGGAGATCCTGCTCGAGTACGGGACGGACGCCCAGAAGGAGCAGTGGCTCGCCCCGCTGATCCGCGGGGAGATCCGGAGCTGCTTCTCGATGACGGAGCCCGAGCACGCCGGGTCCAACCCCGTGTGGATGAGCACCACCGCCCGCAGAGACGGCGACGAGTGGGTCATCGACGGGCACAAGTGGTTCACGTCTTCGGCGGACGGCGCGCGCTTCGCCATCGTCATGGCCGTCACCGACCCGGACGCCGAGAGCCCCTACGCACGGGCCAGCCAGATCATCGTTCCGACCGACACGCCCGGCTTCGAGCTGGTCGAGAACATCTCGGTCATGGGACACGCGGGCTCGGGCTACGCCAGCCACGCAGAGGTCCGCTACCGAGGGTGCCGCGTTCCGGCTTCGAACCTCCTGGGGCAGCAAGGCGCCGGGTTTCTCATCGCGCAGAGCCGGCTCGGACCCGGGCGCATTCACCATTGCATGCGGTGGATCGGGATCTGCGAGCGCGCGTTCGACCTGATGTGCAGCCGCGCCGCCACCCGGATGCTCTCGCCGGACAAGGCGCTCGGCACGCGGCAGACCGTGCAGGAGTGGATCGCCGAGAGTCGAGCCGAGATCAACGCCGCCCGGCTCATGGTGCTCCACGCGGCGTGGAAGATCGATCAGGCGGGCATGTACGAGGCGCGCGAGGAGATCAGCCTCATCAAGTTCACCGTGGCCAACACGATGCAGCGCGTGCTCGACAGAGCGCTGCAGGTGCACGGTGCGCTCGGGATGACCGACCAGACCCCCATCGGCTTCTGGTACGCCCACGAGCGCGGCGCCCGCATCTACGACGGACCGGACGAGGTGCACAAGGCGGTCGTCGCCAAGCGCATCCTGCGCAAGCACGGCATCAAGGTGGGCGCGGACTGACGCCGCTCAGCGCCGCCAGACGTAGGCGGGGGAGCGAGCTTCCCACGCGCCGTCGCGCCACACCCAGCGCACGCCGTCCCAGCGCCAGGCGCCCGCCACGTACTCGCGATCGCCGCGACGAGCACCCGGCTCTGCCGCCTCGGCGGTGATCGCCGGCTCCGCCGGGTGCAGCAGGCCGACGGCGCCCACCTGCTCCGCGGCGACGGGGGGACCGAGCGATCGCTCGGGCGCCGAGAGCCGACGCTCCGCGCCGGAGACACAGCCCGCGGAAGCGGCGATGAGCGCAACCAGCGCAACAGCCGCACACCGGGCGGGGCTCCAACGATGATCGACGGGCACTTCACGCTTCTCCACGGGGCACTGCGCGGAGGATGGCGTAGCACCTCTCGATGACGAGCTGCCATCGAAAGCGCCTCCGGAGTTCCCCCCGCTGACTTCGCCGGTAGGGTGCCTCGCTACCACCGCGCCGGTGATACGCTGCGCGGATGGGGACCGAACTCCCGCCCAGCGTGTCGGGCGCCCTGGTCCGCGAGCTGCGGCTGGCGGCGGAGGAGATGCTCGGGGCGGATCTCGTGACGTCGGCGCTGGCGAGCGTCCCGCAGGAGACACGCGACGACTTCGAGAACGCGCTCCCGGTCGGCTGGGTGCCGATCTCGAGCGTCGAGCGGGCGTTCGAGGCCATCGCCACCGCGGCCGGGCGAGGCGTCGAAGACCTCCACGTGGAGCTGGCGCGCGAGAGCGTCGAGCGGACGCTCAAGACGTTCTGGCGGCTGCTCCTGCGGGTCACCTCGGACGCGGCGCTGATCTCGCGAACGCCGGTGATCTACTCCCAGTCCTACAACCGGGGGCGCATCGTTCCGACCATCCCGTCGCCGGGTCGCGGCGAGATCGCGCTCGTGGACTGGCCCGACGCGGCGGCGTGGCCGATCCGAGGCACGCGTGTCGGCGTGGAGACGGTGCTTCGACTCGCGGGTCGGCGCGACGTTCGGGTGGAGGGCCGGCGCACACCTACGGGCGCGCTGTACGTCGCGACCTGGTCGTGAACGCCCCGACTCAGACCTTCTTGGCGAGCACCCGATGCACGCCGACCCCGATCGCGAGCGGTGGCTCGCTTGCGGTCGTTCTGGCTCCGTTGAGCGCGGCCATGGCGGCGGTCATCTCCGGCGCGCAGCACACCGCGCGGGTCGGACGGACAGCGGTCGAGCAACAATGCCAGAGGCCTGGCCGGCTAACCGAACCGGCATGGAGCGTCGCATTTCGCGAGCGGCTTGGCGGCCCCACTCGCGGACCGCGCACGCTGCTGGTGCGAAGAGGAAAGGGCGTTCATCATGTGACTCAGGCGCGATGGGAGACCGTTCGGTTGGAAAGAATGCTCCGGAACTTCGAGTCGTGAGCGCGGCAACGGCTAGGCTGCTCGGCTGCCTGTGGCTTGCGGTCGCGGCCAGCCTCGGCTGTGGAGCGACGGACGATGGCACGCCGACGTCGAGCGGCGGCTCGGGCGGCCCGGGTGGCTCGGGTGGGTCGGGTGGTGGCGACGCGGGGACCCTCGACCCTTGCCCGGCCAGCGGCGTGTGCACTCGAAAGGAGTGCTCGGTGATGCAGGGCACGACAGGATGCGAGTGGACCTGCCCTGGTGCGTCGCTCTGCGGCGACATCGACTTCACGACCGGGACCGGCGGGCCGCCGCGCCCGCCACCGGACGTGGACGCGGTCCGCTGCGCGCTGACGGCGCTCCGGGACGGCACGGAGGGGCACGTGAGCTTCTCCGTGACTGAGATGCCCATGTTCTTCAGCAACTCGCGAACCATCCACATTCGCCCCGGGCGGGTGGCGCTGGTCGAGGGAAGCTACAGCCGTGATCTGGTCAGCGGGACGGATCGCGCCGGGCCGGTGACCCTGCCTGCGCCGAGCGTGTTCGACGGTTGCCTGGCGCAGACCGACGAGGCGGTGTGGCGCGATTGCCTGTTTGACGCCGCGGCCGCGTGCCCATGAGCAGCAGGGGCGTAGGGACGATCGACCCAGGGGCAGAACATGCGACGTTCATCGTGGTTGGCGACGGCGCCGACGTCGCTCCGGCGTCCGGAGCTCTTGAAGCCGCAGCGCGGCGACTCGGGAAGGTCGCCCTGGCGTGCTCGGCGTGCGTTCCATGGGGCTGTGGAGCCGGCCGCACTCCGCCCCCGCAGCCGAACTGGGGACCGTCGCCCACGACCAGCGCAGCAGAGCGGCAAGCTCCTCCGAGCGGCACCGGTGCCGCTTCCGGCGCGGCGTCCGCCACCGCTTCAGGCGCGGCGTCCGCCGCCAGCGCCACCGCAACGCTCGCGGGCTCCTGCTCGTTCTTGGAAGGAGGCAGCGCGGACAACGAGGCCGAAGCGTTCACGCGGCACGTGCACGTCGTGATCGCGGGTGGACGCATTACGGAAGTGCGGGACACGCTGACGAGCGGCGCAACCGGAGTGCTCACGGCGGTGCTCGCTGGCGCGGGCCCGGCGGTCGAGCTAGGGCAGTGGCTCACCGTGAACGTCGCGCCGGAGCCTCCGACGCCAGGCGTGCCGCGCTCACTCGAGCTGCGCTTGGCCGAGCAGGAGCTCACCATCGAGGGGGTCGGAACGGGTCGGTGCGAATGGTCCACGGAGAGGGCCCCAGCGCGCGCCGAGCCAGGGCCGCCAGCCCGGGGTGCCGCACCGGTCGTGGAGTCGCCCGGGCCTGAGCGCGCCATCGTGCGGGTGGGTGAGTTGATGCTCGACTGCACCGCGATTCGGAGTGCGCACGCGGCGCTGACGGAATGCCGGATGCGTGGCACGAACGCAGAGGTCACCGTGGCCTGGGGGATGAGCGACTCGAACGAGACGCTGATGTGCAGCTGGACACCCGTGACGTACAGCTGGCAGCACGGGGGCGGCTGGGATTCGGAGCACGGCATGACTCCGGTCGCGGCCAGCGGCGCCCGGGTGCGGCTCGCCGACGGCGTGGAGGTATGGCTCGACCGGGCGCTCAGGCGCATCGACGTCGTCGGAGAGGGTGGCTCGGTGCGTCTCGATGTCGATCTCGAAAGCTCCACGATCTCGGCCCAAGTTGGCGCCGGTCAGGCTCACCCTGCTGCTGCGCTGATCGCCGATCTGTCGCGGGCCAAGCCGCCCAGCGAACGCTGCAGCGCCCACTGAACCTCGCACACGACTTGCTCGAACGCGTGGAGGACGGCGCGTGGTTCGTGCTGCCCGGTACGCTCATGCCCGACAGGGAGCACTGGCGCCGCTGCGACGGCGACGGCGGGCACGTTCCGCACACGCGGTGCGCCGAGTAGCACGGCTCCGCCGCCAGACCGGCCCTTCCGAGACCTTGGAGTCGGTCGCGCGGACGCGCCGAGACTCTCGAACAGAGCCGGCCCCCGGGGCCCCGATCCGGCTACTCTCGGCACCGATGACGCTGCGGGACGATCTGGCGGCACTCCCGGCGGAGACGCGCGCGCTCCTCGATGCGCACGGGTTCTCGGTGGAGCGCCTCGTGGCGCTGGCCGAGCGACCGGGCGGCGACGACCCGAACCGAGTCACGGGGACCGTGACGGCACCGGCGGAGGGTGACATCGCCTCCCCGCCGGACCCCGGCACCGTCTCCGCCGCCGCCCTCACGGAACGTGGTCGCCAGTCGCTCGCACGCGGCGAGGTGGCCCTCTGCGTGCTCGCCGGCGGCATGGCGACGCGGATGGGCGGCGTCGTGAAGGCGCTCGTGGAGGCGCTGCCGAACGCGACCTTCCTCGACCTGCGGCTCGCCGAGCGGCGCGCGATCCACGACCGTTTCGGGGCTCGTCCACCCCTGTGGCTCATGACGAGCCACACCACCGCCGGGCCCATCGAGCGTGCGCTCGACGCCGCCGGCGTGGACGGTGGGGTCTCGACGTTCCGCCAGCATCTCTCGGTGCGCCTCACCGAAGGCGGACGCGTGTTCCTCCGCGACGGCGCGCCCGACCTGCACGCGCCTGGCCACGGCGACCTGCCGGAGGCGCTGCGGGCGAGCGGGCTGCTGCACGCGTTCGTCGAGCGCGGCGGGCGCGCCGTGATGGTCGCGAACCTCGACAACCTCGGCGCGACGCTCGATCCGCTGCTCGTCGGGTGGCACCTCGCGCGGGGAGCCTCGGTGACGGGCGAGGTGGTCGAGAAGGTGGGCACCGACCGCGGCGGCATCCCGGTCCGGTGGAACGGGCGCCCCGTCGTGCTGGAGGAGTTTCGGCTCCCGGCCGAGTTCGATCCGAGCACCGTGCGCGTCTTCAACACGAACACGTTCCTGTTCGACGCCCGCGCGCTCCTCGACTTCGACGCGCCGCTGACGTACTTCCGCGTGACGAAGGATGCCGGCGGCGAGCGCGTCGTGCAGTTCGAGCGCCTCCTCGGCGAGGTGACCAGCTACCTCGACACGGCGTTCGTGCGGGTGCCTCGCAGCGGCGCGGCGTCGCGGTTCTTGCCCGTGAAGGATCCCGACGAGCTGGTGAGCCGGCGCGCGGACATCGCGAGCATCGCCGCCGATCGTGGAATGCGGGGCGCGACTTGACCGTCCGACTCGGAGAGCGAACACTCGGCCAGCGCTCGTGCTCCACCGCCAGGTTCTGATCGCCTCGACGCTTCTCCTGCTCCCCGCGTGCGGCGCGAGTGGGGACGGAAGCGACGGCGGCGCGGAGCGGCCGGGTCCGTGGGACGAGGGCGTCGAGCTGCCCGCACCGCCCGCCGGCACCGGCGACCCGGAGGCCGGGCGACGGGAGCTGCTGAACGGCAGCTACATGAGCTGCGGCGTGCCCTACAAGCTCTGGACCTTCCCCGGCGCCGGTCCGCTGGTACAGGACGCGCTCGGCCAGGGGCGGCCGCCCATGGAGGGGCGCGAGGGCAAGAACGCCGACATGCCCTACTCGGTGAACGTGTTCACGACGACGGACGGGGCGGAGGTCATGAACTTCAACTGCCTGTACTGTCACGGCGGCACGTTCGACGGGCAGCTCGTCGTCGGCCTCGGCGACGCGACCCGCGACTTCACCGGCGGCCTGGTCGGCGGCGTGCCCACCGACGTCGTCGGGCAGCTCACGCCGCTGCTCGGGCTCACCGAAGCCGAGCAGAACAACCTCGCGAAGCTCCTCAGGCTGCTCAACGCCATCAACGGGCGAACGCAGACGACGACGGTCGGCAACAACCCGGCCGACTCGCTGGCGCGGGTGCTCGCAGAGCACCGTCACCCCGACACGCTCGCGTGGAGCGACGAGCCGCTCGTCGAGGTCCTCTTCTACGGCGACGACGGCGCGCCCCTCGCGGACTCCCGCTTCACGAGCGATCCGCCGCCGTGGTGGCGCGCGCACAAGAAGAACGCGCTCTTCTACAACGGCATGACCCGCGGCGATCACCGAGGCACCATGGCGGCAGCCGCCGCCATCTGCGTGGACGACGTGGAGGAAGCGCGGCGCGTGGACGCGCTGTTTCGAGACATCCAGGCGTTCGTCGAGAGCGTGCGGGCGCCGGCCTACACTCGCCCCATCGACGCGGAGCTCGCTGCGCGGGGCGCGAAGGTGTTCGGAGCGTCGTGCGCGGGATGCCATGGCACCTACGCACCCGATGCGGCGAACGACGACGCCGACACGTACCCGAACCTGCTGATCCCCCTGAGCGTGATCGGAACGGATCCGGTGATCGCGGAGGTGGGCACCAAGCACGCCAAGGGGATCTTCGACATCTACAACTCGTCGTTCTACGGGTCGGTGACCCGCCTGGAGCCGGGCGAGCCCTTCCCGGGCTACACGCCGCCACCCCTCGACGGCGTCTGGGCCACCGCTCCGTTCCTGCACAACGGATCGGTGCCGAACGTCGAGCTCGTGCTGAACAGTCGCGCCCGTCCACGGTACTGGAAGCGCGTGGACTACGACGGGACGAATTTGGACGAGGACACGCTGGGCTGGCCCTTCGTGGAGGTCCCGTACTCCCAGGCGGACGCGCCCGCGGCGGAGAAGAAGTTCGTCTACGACACCACGCTGTGGAGCCAGTCCAACGCGGGACACACCTTCGGAGACCACCTGACCTCCGAGGAGCGGCGCGCCGTCATCGAGTACCTGAAGACGCTGTGAGCCGGACCGAAGCTCGCCGGCCTGCCGAGCCGAGCGTCCCGCCGAGGCTCGGCGGCGAAGACCGGGTATGCTGCGCCGCATGACGCGCTCCCTCCGCGCCGCCGCAGTCTTCGCCTCCACGCTCCTCCTGACGGCTGCGGTCGACGCGCAGCGCGTCGTCAGCCGGCCGGGGCGCCTCCCATCCCCGGGGCAGAGCGTCGCCTCCGCGGACGACTCGAACGCGGTGGCGCTCAACCCGGCGAACGTCGCGTTCGTTCCCGCGGCCGAGCTTCGGTGGACCGGGCTCTTCCTCGACGACACGCTGCTCGTGCCCCATCAAGGCCACGCCTTCGGCGCGGCGCTCCCCCTGCCCTTCTCGCTGGCGACCGGCCTGCGCGTGGACGCGGTGAGCCCGCCGGTCGCCGCCGCCACCCCGAGCACGCCGTTCGCCGCCGGCAACTACCAGTGGATCACCTGGGCGCTCGCCGCCGGCTCCGAAGCCGCGGCCGTGGGCTTCTCGATCCAGCGCACGTACTCGGATGCGCCCTTTGCCGATCAGCTCGGCTCGTACTCCCTCGGCTTCTCGACACGCCCCGCGAACGGCGTGGGCTTCTCGGCCGTGGCCCACGACGTCAACGGACCGCGAAACTCCGCGGGCGGCCGCCTGAGCGCGTCGTACGATCTCGCCCTCGCGATCCGCCCGCTCGGCAGCAGCGCGCTCGACGTCGGCCTGGAGGGAAAGTACGTGGAGGATCCCGACATCTGGATCCCGCGCGCGACCCTCGGTCTGGACGTCGCACCGGTCGGCCGTCTCTACGCGGACTTCGCGATGGCGGAGCCGCAGAGCGAGCAGCGGCGCTCCTGGACGGCCTCGGGCGGACTCGCCGTGCGTTTCAACGGTCCGACCGGCTCGGTCGAGGCCGGCGGCGGCGTCCTGACGGGCAATGGCCTGGGCGCGTCGGGGTCCTACAACCCGTATCTGGGCGTCGCCTTCCGCAACTGGCGCGACCACGTCGGACCCCAGGGCTTCCGCTACGCCGTGCGCATCCGCGTCGAAGCGACGCCGAGCATTCGTGGTCACGTCGCGTTGCTTCGGCAGCTCTGGTCCATCGCGAAGGAGGAAACGGTGGACGGCGTCGTGCTGGAGCTCCGCACGTCGCCTGCGGAGTCGCTGGCCCACGTGCAGGAGCTCCGTGACGCGCTGCACCTGCTGCGTCAGAGCGGCAAGCGCGTGCTCTGCCACCTCGAGGACGCGACGGGCTCGGCGCTGTACCTGTGCTCGGCGGCGAATCGCATCCTCCTCAATCCCGCGGGGGGACTGCGCTTCGCGGGGCTGAAGACGCGGCACCTCTACTTCGCGGCCCTCCTCGAGAAGCTGGGCGTGCGCGCCGACTTCGTCCGTATCGGCGCGCACAAGAGCGCGCCGGAGCAGTTCACCCGGGAGGGCGCCAGCGACGTCGCCCGCGCGGACAAGATCGACCTCTTGCAGCAGCACGAGCGCCAGCTCGTCGAAGGGATCTCTGCCGGGCGGCGGCTCACCGTGGACGCCACCCGCAAGGCCATCGCCACCGGCCCGTTCGTCGCGCACGAGGCCAGGGCGGCGGGCTTCGTCGACGGCTACGCGTTCGACGACCAGGTGGAGGACGCGCTGCAGTCCCTCCTGGGCCGCAAGGTGCCGCTCCTGGAGGACGAGCGGGCGCCCCTGGCGCGGGAGGGCTTCGGCCGGCAGCGCCGGATCGCCATCGTGTACGTGGACGGCGACATGGTGGACGGCCGGAGCCAGAACATCCCGTTCCTGGGCATGAAGATCGCCGGGTCGTACACCATCGCCGAGGCGCTGAAGCAGGCCCGGGAGGATCCCGGAGTCGGCGCGGTCGTGCTGCGCGTGGAGACCCCCGGCGGATCGGCGATGGCGGCGGACGTGATCTGGCGGCAGGTGCAGCTCACCGCGAAGGAGAAGCCCCTGGTGGTCTCGATGGGCGGATACGCGGCGAGCGGCGGCTATTACGTCTCCGCGGCACCGGGTGCCCACGTCTTCGCGAACCCGCTCACCATCACCGGCAGCATCGGAATCTTCTACGGCAAGGCGGACGTCGCCGAGCTGCTCGGCAAGATCGGCGTGAACGTGGAGGTGTACAAGACGGCGCCGAGGGCGGATGCCGAGAGCCTGTTCCGGCCGTTCACGGCCGACGAGCGCGCGGAGCTGCAGCGCAAGGTCCGCCAGTTCTACGACGTGTTCATCGGCCGCGTCGCGCTCGGGCGTGGCATGACGACGGCGGGCGTGGACGCCGTGGGCCAGGGTCGCGTGTGGACCGGCGAGCAGGCGAAGGCTCGCAAGCTCGTCGACGAGCTCGGCGGCCTGCGGCAGGCCATCGCGCTGGCCGCGGAGCGCGCGGGCATCCCGGCCGACGCGCCCATCACCGAGCTGCCGCCGAGCGGAACGACGATCCTCGGGCGCATCCTGGGCATCGAGGGGATCCACGCGGACGACTCCATCGCCATCCCGCCTCAGCTCGTGCAGATGGCGCGCTCGCTCGCGCCCTTCCTCGTGCACTCCGGCGAGAAGCCCATCGCGAGGCTCGAGGAGACTTTCACGACGCCGTGAAGCCGCTCCTCGAGCTGGACGACGCTCGCGTGGACGTCGGCGGCGCGCCGCTGATGGACGGCGTGAGCGTCGCGGTACAGGACGGGCCCATCGCGCTCCTCGGCGCGTGGCACCCGCTGCTGTCGCTGTTCGCCGGGCGCGGCGCGGTGCGCAGGGGTCGCGTCCACGTCCGAGGCGTCGGCGTCGAGACCCGTCTGCGCGACGGTTCCCTGGGCGTGGCGCTCCGCGCACCGCCGAGCGTCGCCTTCGACGTCTCCGGATTGCTGACGGCGAGCGCTCTGCTCGCCGGGCACGGTCGGCGCGAGGCGAAGGCCGCGGGGGCTCGGACCCTGGCGAAGCTCGAGCTCGACGCGTTCCGCGACCGCACGGTGCCGTCCCTGAGCGCCGCCGAAGGCCGGGCGATCTCCATCGCTCGCGCCATCGTCGCCGAGCCCGCCTTCGTCGCCTTCGAGGCACCCCTCGCCGGGCTGGACGACGCGTGGGCCCGGTGGATTCTCGCGTTGCTCGACCGCGCCGTCGAAGGGCGCGAGTGGCTGGCGTTTCTGGGAGACGCGCCGGGCGGCGAGCGCGTCGTCGCCGACCGGTGCGTCGAGGCGCTCTCGGTGAGGGGCGGCTGCGTCACCGCGCGCGGCACGCCTGCGGACCTCCTGCGCCCTGGCTCACGCTGGCTCGTGACGCTCGCCGAGCGCGCGAGCGACTTCGCGGCGGCGCTCGAGACGCACGGACACCGGGCGAGCCTCGCGGGCGGTGATGCGACGGGCGTCGGAGCTGCGCGCCTCGTCGTGGAGCTCGCGCGGGGCGAGTCCGCCACGACCCTCCTCGAGATCGCGGAGGCCACGGACGTGGCGCTGGTCGAGCTGGTTCCGTCGGACCCGACGGCCTGAGCCGGCCTGAACCGGGCCGGCGCCCGCTGGTCCGCGTCGCGGCCGACCGCTAGGATGCGGCGCCATGTCCGACGCGCGCACGTCCCTCGCGAAGGCACGACGCATCGTCGTGAAGGTGGGCTCGCGCGCGCTGGCCGAGGGGGCGGAGGTGCAGCAGCGCATCGCGCGAAGCATCGCGCGCATCGCACCTCGAGAGCTGGTCGTCGTGTCGAGCGGCGCCATCGCGCTGGGAGCGGAGCGGCTCGGCTACGGGACCCGACCGAAGGAGATGCCGAAGCTGCAGGCGGCCGCCGCCGCGGGGCAGAGCGTCCTGATGCGGCGCTACGACGAGGCATTCGCGGCCCACGGGCTCACCGCCGCGCAGGTTCTCCTGACGCACGCCGATCTTGCGGATCGCCGGCGACTCAACAACGCACGCCAGGCGCTCGCAGAGCTCATCGAGGCGGGAGCCATCCCCATCATCAACGAGAACGACACGGTCGCCACGGAGGAGATCGCGTTCGGCGACAACGATCAGCTCGCGGCGATGGTCGTCCCGCTGGTGGGGGCCGAGCTCCTCGTCATCCTGACGGACGTCGACGGCGTGCTCGACGCGGCCGGCGCGCGGATCTCCGTGATGGACGATCCCACCCGCGTGGGCGCCGTCGCGTCGCACGGGGCGGGCGTCGGCTCGGGCGGGATGACCAGCAAGGTCGAAGCAGCGCGGCGCGCCAGCCTGTCGGGCGCCAGCGTCGTGATCGCCCCCGCGCAGCACGACGATCCGCTCGGCGCGATCCTGGCGGGCGACGACGTGGGCACGCTCTTCGTCGCGACGGGCACCGCGATGCGCGCTCGCAAGCACTGGATCGCCTTCACCTTGAGGCCTCGGGGGACCATCCTCCTGGACGAGGGCGCCGCGAAGGCCGTGCGGAGCGGTCGGAGCTCCGTGCTCCCGGTGGGGGTGCTCGGCGTGCGCGGCCGCTTCGATGCGGGAGACGCGGTCCGACTGGCCACGGCGACGGGGCTCGAGGTCGGTCGCGGGCTCACTCGCCTCGGGGCGCTCGACGTCGCGCGCGCGGCCGGGCAGAAGGGCGGGGATCTGGAGGTCCTCTTCGGCACCAGCGACGTCGTGGTGGTGCACCTCGACGACCTGGTGATCCCGCCCTGAACACCGGCTCGCACCTCCGCCTACATCGAGCACGGGGGAATGAGACCGAGATCGAAAACGTACCCAAGCCGTACGAGCGAGTCGGCGTCGGAACTTCCTCCGGCGGCGGCTGTCGGGTGCGGGTTCGGGATGGTGCGAGGCGTGAGTTGGACGTTGCTGGCGAGCGCGCTCGCCTTACCGGCCCTCGGGGTGACGTTCAGCTCGTCCACGCGCGCCTACCCCATCGCGGCCGGGCGAGACCTCGGACCGCCGGTCGCGGCCCTGGAGGCGGCGGCCTCGAAGGACTCGTCGGACGCTCGCGCGCTGGCGAGGCTCGCCGCGGCCTACCTCGAGCGCGACGCGGCGGGCCTGGCGGAAGCCGCCATCGCGCGCGCCCCCGAGGCGACCCGCTCCGACCCGGAGGTCGCGAGCCTTCGAACCCACACCCTCGCCGCGCTCGGCAACGTCCCCGGGGCGCTCGTGGTCGGCCGCGCGCTGCTCCGAACCTGCCAGATGACGCCCGAGACCTGCGCGCCCCAGCTCCACGCCCGCACCGAGCGGCGCGTCGCCTGGCTCACCCGGATGACCGAGCTCGGCGTCGATGACGCGCACGCCGACCCCGCGGGCGCGATGCTCGCGTACCGACTGACGTCCCGCGAAGTGCGCCTGGACGTTCGCTAGGAGCGGCGATGCGCGCGACCTACGCCCTCGTCGTTCCCGTCGTGCTTTCCGTGGGCTGCGCGGGGCTCGGCCGAAAGGCGGACGGACCGCGGGCGGTGCTCGCGTCGACGCCGAACGACGCCGACGGCCGGGTACCGCGGGGGCTCCCCATGGCCGTCGCCGAGGACGACGACTACGTCGTGCGCGTCGTCGCCGGCGAGGTCACGTGCTCCGGGACGCTGATCGACGACGACCTGGTGCTGACGGCCCACCACTGCGTGAGCGCGCGCAACCGCTTCGGCGACATCGAAACGGCCAACGTCGCGCCTTCGAACGTCGCGGTGGAGGTCGGGGGCGACTACTTCGCCTGGGGCGAGGTGGGGGTGACCGCCGTCCTGGCTCCCGCGTGTGGCTTCGCGGCGAGCCGAGGCGACATCGCGATCCTCGTCCTCGAGCGCAAGCTGGTCGGGGTGGCGACGCTCCCCCCGAGGCTCGACGGACCGCCCAAGCTGGGCGAGCCCGTGGACCCGGTGGGGTTCGGGCGGTGTGCCCTGGGCGGCGAGGGCATTCGACGAGAGCAGCGGGCGGGCGGCGCCATCGCGCGGCTCGACGTGGACCGGTTCAAGCTCGACGCCGCGATCTGCCCGGGTGACTCGGGGGGCCCCGCCGTGAGCGAGGAGGGCCAGGTGCTCGGCGTCATCTCGCGCAGCGTGATGGACGGGAGCACCCCGACGGTGGGCCCGTCCGAGTTCACTCGGGTGGACCACTGGCGCGCGCTGTTCGGACACGCGCGGCTGGTCGCCGACGGTGCGAGCCCGGCCGAGCTGCCCCCCCTGGACGGGTGCTCACCCACCGGGTGACCTGAAACGAGCCCGGGCGCGCTCGCTGCGGCGGCCCCGGCTTGACCTGCTGGTGCGCCTGAATAGCGTTTCGGACCCCATGCTTTCGGCAGCCCGGGAGATCGGCGTCGTTTGCGGCAAATGCGAGGACTTTTGCCCGATGGGCGACGTCACGTGCCGCGGCTGCGGGCACGACCTGCTGCTCGAGGGTCGGCCGTCGCTGCTGCCGAGCCAGACGCCCGCGGCCCCTGGCGGAGCCGGCACTTCGACGGAATCTCACGCCTCGCCGCGGAAACTTGATAAAACGCTGCCCGCTGCGTCGGCCGTCCGGGGAGGACAGGTCGAGGAGGAGCTGATGGATCAGGCAAAGTATTACGTTTGCGGCTCGTGCATGACCCCCGTGCCGAGCGGCCACAAGTTCTGCGGCCGGTGCGGCGCGCCCGTGCCGGAGGTCATGCTCAACCTCGGCGTCGACTTCTACAGCGAGATGCAGAATCCCGAGAAGGCTCGGCTGATCCTGGTCCGCGGCGAGGGGATGGACGGGCTCAGCTACCACCTGAAGGCGGACCAGCACGTCGTGGGTCGGACGGGCCAGCTCGAGTTTCCGGATGATCCGTTCATCTCACCCAAGCACGCGAACTTCTTCTACCGGAACGGCAGGCTGGTCGTTCGCGACGAGGGTTCGCTCAACGGCGTGTTCGCCCGCGTCCGAGGCGGCGTCGAGGTCGCGCCCGGGGACATGTTCATGGCCGGCGAGCAGGTGTTCCGCCTGGATCCGACGCCGAAGGCTTCGGACGGGGCCGACGCCGAGGGCACCTTCTTCTATTCGTCGCCGAAGCATCCGACCGCGTTCCGGATCCACCAGGTGCTCGAGGGAGGCATGCTCGGCATGACGGTCTGCGCGCGAGGCAGCTCGCTGCAGATCGGGCGTGAGGACGGCGATCTGAACTTCCCGGGCGATGCGTACATGTCGGCGAAGCACTGCTCGGTGGAAGAGGCGAACGGAAAGTTCACCCTCACCGACCACAACAGCCGCAACGGAACGTACGTTCGGCTGAAGTCGGAGCGTGAGCTCACGCACGGCGACTACCTGTTCATCGGCCGCAAGCTGCTGCGCGTCGAACTGAACGTGAACTGACACCGGCTGCGCGGCAGACGGCGCGCCGGGTCACGACGCCACGCGGGAAGACCACCGCCGCTTCACGTCCACGGCCGCCCGGATGAGCTGGCCGATGGTCTTGAAGACCGTCGGCGGGATCTTCGTCACGACGCGCTCGAGATCCATCGGTCCGTCGAGGCCCGGCAGCACCTTGTCGAACACGGTGCCGAACAGCGCGTACTTCCTTCCCAGGTCGTCGAGGCGGCGCCGCAAGGCTTCGGCGTCGCGCCCCTGGGCGTCGCCGAGGAGGGAAAGGGCGCGGGCAACGAGCTGCTGCTTGTCGTCCACCACCGTGCGAAGTCGCGCGATGTACGCGCCCACGATGACGTCGGGGTAGGCGCCGCGCAGCGCGAACGTATCGAAGCGAGCACCCGGCTCGCGGCGACGCTCCACGATCTTGGCCGCGTCGAGCGCGCGGAGATTCCCGAACACGTTGCTCTTGGACCGACCGAGGTCCTCGGAGAGCTGATCCATCGAGAGCGGGCCGTCCGCGAGGTAGAGCGCCGCCACGATCTGTCCGCCCAGGCGCGTGATGCCGGGGAAGGACTGCGCGACCTCGGCGCCGACGCCCTCGAGGAGCGCCTTGCGGGCGGCCTTCACTCGATCGGCGGGTCCACGGGTCATGCTGGCCTCGCCGCCGGAGTCCCGGGCTCTTCGTCCCGTCGCGCGAGGCTCTTCTTGTGGGCCCGCGCCGCGGAGCGCTCGGCAGCCACCGAGGCCACGGCGCGCTCCCGCAAGGAGACCACCGCGACCGCCGCGGGATACAGCGACGTGCGACTGAAGCGTCCGCCTCGATTCGCCTCGAGCCTCGGCATGAGGGCGACGATGCGCCGCATCCCGTCGGCCATTCGCCGCGGCACGTTGAGCCGATCGATGGCGTCCTCGAGGAACGCCGTCGCCGCCTGCACGCGATCCCGAGCGGACTCGCAGGCTTCGCGCATCGGCTCGAGGAGAAGGCTCGTCAGCAGCACGATGTCGTCGGCGGGCGCCTTTCGGTCCTTCGTATCGCGATCGATCTCGGTCAGCATGCGCCAGACGACGGCGCCGGAGTCCGGCGCATCGGCGAGGTACGCGGAGAGCTCGGGGAGCAGGACGTCGAGAATGCCGGTCTCCCACGCGATCCAGATCGAGCGGTGCGATGCGCCGCTCCTCATGAGCCGCAGCACCTCCTCGAACAGGCGAGGCTTCGCCGCCAGGGCGAGCGAGCTCCTGCACTGCACCATGGCGTCGTACACGTCCGGCGCGATCCCGAGATCGAGCCGTGCGGAGAACTTGATCGCTCGGAGGATTCGAACGGGATCCTCGAGAAACCGGACCACCGGCTCACGAATCGTCCGGACGACCCGCCGCTCGATGTCGGGCATGCCCTCGACCCAGTCGATGACCTGCTTGTGCTCCACGTCGTAGAAGAGCCCGTTGATGGTGAAGTCGCGCCTCTGCGCGTCCTCGTGAGCCTCCCCGAACACGTTGTCGTTCCGGATGAGGAGGTCCTCGCCCTCGGCGGCGGAGGCCGGCGGAGCTCGACGAAACGTGGCCGTCTCGATGACCTTGCCGCGCCCGAACAGAACGTGGACGAGGCGAAAACGACGCCCGATGACGCGTGAATTCCTGAAGAGATCGCGAAGGTCGTCCGGGCGGGCGTTCGTCGCGACGTCGAAGTCCTTCGGAGCATGGCCGAGGAGCAGGTCGCGAACGCATCCGCCGACGAGGTACGCTTCGAAGCCGTGGCGTGTCAGTCGGCGCACGACCTTGGAGGCGTCGGGATCGATGCGGCCGTCGTCGAGATCGATGTCGTGACGCACGGGTCCCGGACCGGCCGCGACCGGGTCCGCGCGCTTGCGCGGGGGGGCGGGTGACCGACGTTCGTCTCGCGCGCGCGCCCGCTGCCGTTCGGGGGCGGGCTCGCGAGCCGGCTCGGCAGTGGATGGCTTCGCGCCCGCGGGCGCTCGACGGCGTCGCGCGGGGCGTCGCGGAGGTGGGGCGCCGTCGGTCGGTCGATCGCTCTTCACGACAGGACCGCCGCGCGGGTGTCGGGTCCGGGGGTCCGCATGTTCAGGCCGAGGCTACGGGGTCCAGGTCGAGGAACGGGTCGATCGCGTCGCCTGCGTCCGACGGAGGGAGCAACCCGACTGTCCGCAACCGGCCCTGGCGGGGTACGCTCATACCAGGCATGCAGCGCCGGGACCAGCGCCACGAAGGCGGTCGACCCGGTGACGTCAATGATTCCGCTCGGGTCCGGCATGGAGGCCATTCGTCTTGAGCGTCTACTGGATCAAGTATCGGGGCACCCGGTTCCCGGTCCGCCGCGGCGAAACCATCTTGGGTCGGAGTCCCTATTCGACGATCGTGGTGAGCAACGGCCTGGTCTCGCGAGAGCACTGCGCGCTGCGGCTGACGTCGGAGGGGCTGACCATCAGCGACCTCGGGAGCACGAACGGAACGAAGGTGAATGGCGCGCTCATCTCGGAGCCGACGAGACTCGGCGATGGCGACGTGATCGGCGTCGGCGCCGATGCTCTCGAGGTCGTGGTCGTCGACCCCGCTTCGCGCCGAGCCAGCGACTCGACTCGGAGGCGACGCCCCGAGGACGCCGAGGCCCAGGACGACGATGCGGACACCCAGACGTACCGCGGCACGCTCGACCTGGTGGAACGCCTGGTGGCGAGCGCGAGTGAGAGCCCGTCTCCCACCCAGGTGGTGCCGACGCTGGAGAAGGCCATCGCCGAGATGCTCACTTCCCTGCGGCGGCGCTCCATCGCTCTGGCCCCGGCGGAGGTGACTCGCATCGCCGCCATCGTCGAGAAGATCTCGTCGTGGACACCCGACGGGGAGCACGACGACTGGCGCCGCGAGACCCTCGCGCTCCTCGAGAAGCTGTCGTGAGCATCCTGGTCGTTTCCGCGGATGACGACGCGGCGCGGTCCCTCTGCTCTGCCCTGACGCGCTCCGGCGAACTCGGCCGCTGGGAACGAACTCTGGAGAGCGGCCGAAGCTTCGCCGACAACGAGGCACCCTCGGTGCTGGTCCTCGACACGTCGGTGCCGCAGTACGAGGCGCTCATCGACCACGTGCGCGACAGCATCCCCTGGGCGCGAATCTACCTGATGGCGGATCCGGCCATCTCGTTTCCGCAAGCGCTGGCCCCGGTGGTGCAGAAGCCCTTCGACGCGGCCGAGTTCGCAGCGCTGCTCGCGCGGGAGAAGGAGCTGGCGGAGCTCGAGCGCAAGCGACGCACGCTCCAGGTGCAGGCGGACGCCCTGGCCCAGCTGGTCGAGGCCAGCTTCGAGGCGATCATCGGCCTCGGACCCGACGCGAGAGTGGTCTCGTGGAACCCTGGCGCTGCGGCGACGTACGGGTACACCGCGGGCGAGATCATCGGTCGCTCGATCGACCTGCTCGAGCTCGACGCGAGCGCCGCCCACGAGCGCCTCCAGTCGCCGACGCGTGAGGTGGTGGAGGTGACTCGCCGCAGGAAGGACGGCACTCACGTGCACGTGCTGCTGTCGCTGTCTCCCGTCGGCCACGCCGGTTCGGCGCTGGGGTACGCGGAGGTGTCGCTCGACATCACTGCGCGCCGCAAGCTCGAGCGAGAGCTCGAGCACGCAGAGCGCCTGGCCGCCATCGGCCGCATCGCCGCGAGCATGGCCCACGAGATCAACAACCCGCTGTCGGTGATCCGGGCGTCGGTGTCCTACATCGGCGCGCTCGCCGCGACACACCCCGACCCCGAGCTCCGGGAGTCCGTCAGCGACATGGAGTACGCGACGGAGAGGATCGGGAGCTTCGTGCAGCACGTGTGCGGTTTCGCACGTCGAGAGCGACCCCACCTGACGGACGCGAACATCGCCAGCACCCTGGACATCGCCGTGAGGATGATCCGCCCGCGAGCCAGCGACCGCGGCGTGGAGATGAAGGTGGACCCGACAGGCGACGTGGTCGTGCCGCACGATCCGCCGCGCGTCGCCCAGGCGGTGATGAACGTCCTCTCCAACGCCGTGGACGCCGCCGCGGAGGGCGGGCGCCGCGTGGAGCTGCGCGTGGTCTCGGATCCGCAGTGGGTGCGGATCCAGGTGGACGACGACGGACCCGGCATCGCTCCCGACATCCGCACTCAGCTCTTCGAGCCGTTCGCGACGACGAAGGCTCCCGGGCAGGGCACCGGGCTCGGGCTCGCCATCACCCGGCAGATTCTGCAGGACCACGGCGGAGAGGTGACGCTCGCGGCACGCGACAGGGGCACCCGGGCAGAGCTCACCATCCCCAACTTCGACGTGAGCGCCCACCACATCCTCGTGGTGGACGACGACCCGGCGGTGCGCCGCGCACTGGCGACGGAGCTCCGCCGCGAGCGCTTCACGGTCTCCACCGCGCGGCAGCTCTCGGACGCCCTGAAGATCCTGGCGCAGCAGCCGATCCGCGTCGTCGTGACGGACGTACGCCTCGCCGACGCCGAGGGGGCGGAAGTGCTGGCGAGCCTGCGCGCGGCGAGCCCCGCGTCGCGGTGCCTGGTCGTGTCCGCCGCGCAGGGCGCGGGCAACGTCGGCGCGGACGTGGTGGTTCCCAAGCCCTGGGAGCGCGAGAAGCTCATCGCGGGCGTCCGGCAGCTCTGCATCGCCGAAGCGCCGGGCTGAGGCCGCTCGCGCACGCAGCCGAGTCACGCCATTTCGTCGGGCTCGGCGCGACGGACTAGAGTGACCACGTGTCTGCCGGGACCCTCGTCGTGCTCGGGTGTCGCGTCGGCCCCGGGGGGCGACTCCGCGGTCCGGCGCTGCGGCGCGTCGAGCGCGCGTCCATGGCCTTCGACGAGCGCGCCGCGCACGTCGTGGTGGTGACCGGCGGCCGGCGCTGGGCGGGACGAGCCGAGGCCGCCGTCATGGCCGAGGCGCTCTGCAGGCGGGGAGTGCCCCGCGCGGCCATCGTGCCGGAGTACTGCTCGTTGTCCACGAAGGACAACGCCCGGTACACGTCGGTGCTCCTCGCCCAGCGCGGCGTGACGCTCGTGGGCCTCGTCACCTGCGACTGGCACATGCCTCGCGCCCTCCGAGCGTTCGAGCGGTATGGTGTGGCGTGCATTCCGCTCCCGGCGGCTTCCCCACGCGCGAGCGTCCTTCGACGGGCGACGCGCGCCGCGAGGGAGCTCGCGAGCGCCGCGCTCGATCGGCTGACCGCCTGATGCGCGCGTGGCCTGCCGTCGTCGTCCTGCTCGCCGCAGTGGGCTGCGAGAAAGGGCCGGATCCGGCGGGAGCCGCGTCGTCCGCGCCCACGTCCGCGAGCGCGTCACCGCCGGGCTCCGCGACCGCTCACGAGGGACGGCTCCTGTCCGCGGAGCACCGCCGCGCTTCGGACGCCATCACCGACGAGGATCGGACGAGCAGGGATGTGACGCGGCGCCGCCTGGCTGCGCGCGCGCTCGCGCGCATCGCCGACACCCGGCGCGTGAAGGAGCTTCGCGAATCCCTGGCCGACGAAGATGGTGCCGTGGTCGCGTGGGCGGCGTACGGGCTCGGCTGGGGGTGCAAGGGGAACGAGTCGGAGAACGTCCGCGCGCTCGTGGCCCGCGCCGCCTCGCTCGCTCACGCCGGCGCGCCCCCGGCCGCCGCCACGGGCTCGCTGGCCACCGCCCTCCACGACCCGTGGTTCGCGCTCGCCGACGCCCTCGCGAGGTGCGGCACCCGCGAGGCCGAGCGCACGCTGCGCGCCTGGCTCGGGCTCGGAGGGGCCCGCGCGGACTCGGCGGCGCTGGCGCTCGGTCGCCTCGCCTCCACGGCGAAGCGGCTCGACGACGCCTCTCTCGTGGCGCTCCTCGACGCGGCCGGAGCCGACCCGCCTCTCGCCTCGGCGCTCTTCGCCTACACTCGGATTTCGGCGCTCTCGCCGAGCGTGGAGGCGCGCCTGCTCGAGGTCGCGAGCCCGCTGGCCCTCGGGACCGGACCAGGACGCGCGTACGCGATTCGAGCGCTGGGCCGGGCGGGCGCGGCCGCCGCGGAACCCCTCGGCAAGATCCTGCAGGATGCGGCGGTCCCGCCCTCCCT